>NZ_CM001442.1:4800000-5415303 GCF_000244915.1 Bradyrhizobium sp. WSM471
GTGAAATTCTCGGAGCCGCGGAAATCGACGGTGTGGTTCTCGAGCGTTTCCCACTTCACCATCAGACGATAGCGCTGCGGCTTCTCGATCGACTTTTGAAGCTCGAAACCGTGAAAACCCTTGGCGCGGCCGAAAGCGGCCTTGGCCTTGGCGACGGCGGCCTCAAAATCCTTCTCGCTGCCCGGCTTGACGTCGATTTGCGCGATCTCGGTGATCATCTGTTTCCACCCATTTTTGTTCGATGGGCATGTCTACCGCAGACCGCGACAAAGAAAAAGGCGCCGAAACGGCGCCCTGCCCGGTCCAGAAATGCAGATCACTCAGGCAAGCAGGACAACGGTGCCCGCCACCATCAGCGCACAACCGGCGAACAGCGCGAGCGGCCAGTAATTGCGGCCTTGCGTGTAACGCCCCTGGGCCCGGCGCTCGGTGATCAGCGCGCTCTCGTATTCGTCCGCGGTCGAGAACAGGCAGGCGAAGCCGCCGCGTGCCGAGGCCGCAGCGGCTTCGAGCGACATCAGGGCGGCCTGCGGGTTCTGTCGACGGATCGATTCCATGACCGCAATGGTAGGGATCGAATGGTAAACAGGGGATTACCGCAAGGCCTCCTTTGCCTAGGCGGTCGCCGTCTGCGCCTTGGACTGCGTGTTGGGCCCACCGATCCGCGCGGCGCTCTGGCGGCGCCAGTTCTCCAGCGACAATGGCAGCTCCTCCGCCGCCTCGACGCGGTTACGGCCGCCGCGCTTGGCCTGGTAGAGCGCGGTGTCGGCCGAGGCCAGCAGCACTTCAAGCTCGGTGCCGGCCGGACCGCCGGCGACGCCGATGCTGACGGTGGTGTCGACCGGGCCGTCATCGACAACGACGCCGGAGGTCTCGAAGGCTTCGCGCACGCGCTCGGCGACCAGCACGCCCTCCTCGAGCGAACACGGCAGGAGGGCGGCGAACTCCTCGCCGCCGATGCGACCCGACATGTCGCTGATGCGCAGATTGCTGACGACGACGGTCGCGAACAGTTTCAGCATCTCGTCGCCGGCGGGATGGCCGAAGCGATCGTTGATCGACTTGAAATGATCGATGTCGAAGATCATCGCGGTCACGGGACGGCCGGCCTTGGCCTCGCGCTCGATCACGCGTCCGCAGGCTTCCGAGAAGCCGCGGCGGTTGAGCATGCCGGTCAGGGGATCGGTGGACGCGGCGGTCCGGTGCGCGGTGACGGTGCGCTCGGACACCAGCATGAAGATCACGAACACCGTGCCGACGGCATAAAGCACGAGTTCGACCGCGAACACGGTGACCCAGATGCTGGTGGAGAAGCCGGCATCGTTCGGGCGCAGGAAGCTGCCGAGCAGGATCGGCAGCATCAAGGCGCAGCCGTGCATCACCGGGACCACGAAGGCCGGCCAGCGCCGTTGCAGGCTCTTGCGCCGCTCGACCCAGAGCTCGCTCGCGGTCAGCGCCGCATAGACCGAGACGATGCCGGCGCCGACGATCATGCGCAGCATGGACGCGGTGGGATCGAGCAGCGTGGCGGCAGCGGCCCAGGCGAGCGCGCCGACCAGGAGACCCGGCCAATTCGGCTTGCGGCCGTGGAAGACGCGCGCCGCATTCCACACCATGCCGCAGGCGACGAAGCCGACCGCGTTCAGCGCAAGGTAAAGATGCGGCCCCAGCCTGTCGCCGGCCGCCGTCCAGAGCGCGACCGATGCGGCGCCGAGCAGATAGGCGGTGCCCCACCATTTCAGCGCAGCGCTGTTCTCCTGCCTTCCGAAAAACACCATCATGGCGCCGAGCAATGCGGCGACCATGGTGGCGACCAAATAGAGCGTGATGCTATCGAGCGACATCATGTCGGCCCCCTTCTAGACATAGCAGTTACGCGACCGGCTCAACCGATTTGCGCGCCCTTCCAAATGCGACGCTATGTCCAGCGGGTTCCATTCAGGTTTTCATGCGGGCCCAAGTTTTCGGGAAACACGCCATCAATTTGCATACAAACGAACAGCAAAAAGGGCGCTGAAATCAGCGCCCTTTTGCATCTCATTGAAGCCGCTTTCGCGGCGAATGCGACCGAAGCGATTAACGCTTCGAGAACTGGAAGGACCGGCGGGCCTTGGCCTTGCCGTACTTCTTGCGCTCGACCACACGGGAGTCGCGGGTGAGGAAGCCGCCCTTCTTGAGCACGGTGCGCAGCTCCGGCTCGAAATAGGTCAGCGCCTTGGAGATGCCGTGACGGACGGCACCGGCCTGGCCGGACAGACCGCCGCCGGCGACGGTGCAGATCACGTCATACTGGCCGGACCGCGCGGCCACGGAGAACGGCTGCTCGATCATCATGCGCAGCACGGGACGGGCGAAATAGACCTCGACCTCGCGCGAGTTGACCGTGACCTTGCCGGCGCCGGGCTTGATCCAGACGCGGGCGACCGCGTCCTTGCGCTTGCCGGTGGCGTAGGCGCGGTTGAACTTGTCGACCTTCTTCTCGTGCTTGGGCGCGTCGGGCGCGGCCGCCGTCTTGAGCTGCGAGAGCTGGTCGAGCGACTGGATGGATTCGGCCATGTTATGCGGCCCTCGTGTTCTTGCGGTTCAACTTGGCGATGTCGATCTTCTCGGGCGTCTGAGCCTCGTGCGGATGATCGGCGCCGCCATAGACGCGGAGGTTGCCCATCTGGACGCGACCGAGCGGGCCACGCGGGATCATGCGCTCGACGGCCTTCTCGAGCACGCGCTCGGGATGCTTGCCCTCGAGGATCTGGCGCGCGGTGCGCTCCTTGACGTGGCCGACGTAACCGGTGTGCTTGTAATAGGTCTTCTGCTCGCGCTTGCGGCCGGTGAGAACCGCATACTGCGCGTTGATGATGATGATGTTGTCGCCGCAATCAACGTGCGGGGTGTAGGTTGGGAGGTGCTTGCCGCGCAGGCGCATGGCAACGATGGTGGCGAGACGGCCGACGACCAGACCCTTGGCGTCGATCAGTACCCACTTCTTCGTCACCTCAGCCGGCTTTGCCGAAAAGGTTTTCATGTCAGAGTTTCCGTGGACGGGGAGCATCGGCGCGAACACCGCACCGGACTGGGCGGTTTTCTAGAGAACAGCGGCGCTGCGGTCAATGCCCAAAGGCGGAATTTACACGTTCAAGATCAATGGCTTAGAATTATGGTATCAAGATACCTGCAAAAAGATCAAACGTTTGGAATGGAATAGGTCGAGGTGACATGCGCAATCGGATCGGGGGAGGTACCGGACAATAGCTTCACCTCGCCGACGGCGAGGCGCTTTCCGAGCTTGAGCAGCCGCGCCTCCGCCAGCACGTCCTGCCCGGGTTGCCCCTTGCGCAGGAAGTTGATGTTGAGATTGGTGGTCACGGCGAGCCCGATCGGCCCGATCGCGGACAACAGCACCACGTACATCGCGAAATCGGCGAGCGCCATCAGGGTCGGGCCAGACACGGTTCCGCCCGGCCGCAGCATCCTTTCGCTGTAGCGTTGACGCAAAAGGCAGGCCTGACCGTCCGCGCTCTCGATGGTGATGTCGTCGCCGCTGAAGGCCTGGGGAAACTCGTTGCGAAGGAACTGCTCGAGCTCCGCCACGCTCATTTTCGCTAACGCCATGCTGCCCCTCACCCTCGCTTCACGTCCCCTGTTACATTAAGTTATCTGCGTCATCCAATCGCAATAATCCAACCGGAAACGCTTTGATGTCCGTCCAGGCCGCCCCCGCCCCCTCCCCGCAACCGCCGATCCTGCTGCGCGAGACCGTGGGCCCCATCGCGGTCCTCACCCTCAACCGCCCGGCCGCCCGCAACAGCCTGTCGGAGACGATGATCGCAAGCCTGCATGCCGAGCTCAACGAGATCCGCGACGACAAGTCCGTCCGCGGTGTCGTGATCGCGGCCAACGGCCCCGCCTTCTCCGCCGGCCACGACATGAAGGAGCTGACCGCGCGCCGCACCGACCCGGATCGCGGCCGCGCCTTTTTCGCCGAGATGATGACCGCCTGCAGCGCGATGATGCAGGCGATCGTTCGCCTGCCCAAGCCCGTGGTCGCATCCGTCCAGGGCATCGCCACCGCCGCGGGCTGCCAGCTCGTGGCAAGCTGCGATCTCGCGATCGCCTCGGAAGCAGCACACTTCGCCACTCCCGGCGTCGACATCGGCTTGTTCTGCTCGACGCCGATGGTGGCGCTGTCGCGCAACGTCCCGCGCAAGCAGGCGATGGAGATGCTGCTGACGGGCGAGCCGATCCCGGCCGCACGCGCCCGCGAGATCGGGCTCGTCAATCGTGTCGTCGCCGCCGGCACCGAGCGCGCTGCCGCCATTGCGCTGGCCGAACAGGTCGCGCTGAAATCCGCCTATACCGTCAAGCTCGGCAAGGAGGCGTTCTATCGCCAGGCCGAGATGAGCCTTGCAGACGCCTATCGCTATGCGGCAGAGGTGATGACCGAGAACATGATGGCGCGAGACGCCGAGGAAGGCATCGGCGCTTTCATCGAGAAACGCACGCCGACATGGCGGGACGAGTGACTGTATTTGTTACACCGTCATTCCGGGGCGGCTCGCAGAGCCGAACCCGGAATCTCGAGATTCCGGGTTCGATGCTGCGCATCGCCCCGGAATGACGAACGAAAGAAAAAAATGAACCACGACGCCTATCCCGACAATTACATCCGGGGCATCCTCAACAACGTGAAATCGATCGCCATGGTCGGCGCCTCGCCGGCCAACGTGCGGCCGAGCTATTTCGCGTTCAAATATCTGGCCCAGCGCGGCTACGACATGATTCCGGTCAATCCCGGTCATGTCGGCAAGGAGCTGCTCGGAAACCCCTTCGTCGCCTCGCTGTCCGACATCGGCCGTCCCGTCGACATGATCGACATTTTCCGCAACTCCAGTCACATCATGCCGGTGGTCGAGGAAGCCCTCACGCTCGATCCGCTGCCGATGGTGATCTGGATGCAGCTGGGGGCGCGCGACGATGCGGCGGCGCTGAAGGCGGAATCGGTCGGTATCAAGGTGGTGATGAACCGCTGCCCCAAGATCGAATATGGCCGCCTGTCGTCGGAGATCTCCTGGATGGGCGTCAATTCACGCACGCTGAGCTCCAAACGCGCCCCGGTGCCGACGCAGGGCATGCGCTTATCCCTCAATCGGATGAGTGTCGGCGGCGGCGACACCGCGGCATCGGACCGCGCCGCCAAGAACAAGAGCGAGCAAAGCTGACGCAGTTGCGAAGGTTTCATTTCGCGAACGCGACAATGCGTAGCACGATCGTTCCGATGTGAAGCCGCGCCTTGACGGCAGCCGCGGCGCCAATCAGCATGCCGCGCGATTTCAGGCCACGAGAACAGGACGCCCTCCATGAGCGATCGCCTTCCGGGATTTTCGACCCTCGCCGTGCATGCCGGCGCACAGCCCGATCCCACCACCGGTGCGCGCGCGACTCCGATCTATCAAACGACGTCGTTCGTCTTCAACGATGCCGACCACGCCGCCTCTCTGTTCGGCCTGCAGGCGTTCGGCAACATCTATACCCGCATCGGCAATCCCACCAACGCGGTGCTGGAAGAGCGCGTCGCAGCCCTCGAAGGCGGTACGGCCGCGCTTGCGGTGGCTTCGGGCCATGCCGCGCAGGTCGTGGTGCTGCAGCAATTGCTCCAGCCCGGCGACGAGTTCATTGCCGCGCGAAAGCTCTATGGCGGCTCGATCAACCAGTTCACCCACGCGTTCAAGAGCTTTGGCTGGAACGTGGTGTGGGCCGATCCCGATGACATTGCGAGCTTCGAGCGCGCGGTGACGCCGCGCACGAAAGCGATCTTCATCGAGTCCATCGCCAATCCCGCCGGCAGCATCACCGACATCGAGGCGATCTCGACGGTGGCGCGCAAGGCGGGCGTCCCGCTGATCGTCGACAACACGCTGGCCTCGCCGTATCTGATCCGTCCCATCGACCACGGCGCCGACATCGTCGTGCACTCGCTGACGAAGTTTCTCGGCGGCCACGGCAATTCGATCGGCGGCATCATCGTCGATGCCGGCACCTTCGACTGGTCGACCGGCGGCAAATATCCGATGCTCTCCGAGCCGCGGCCCGAATATCACGGCATCCGGCTCCAGGAGACGTTTGGCAATTTCGCCTTCGCGATCGCCTGCCGCGTGCTCGGCCTGCGCGACCTCGGACCGGCGCTGTCGCCGTTCAACGCCTTCATGATCCTCACCGGCATCGAGACATTGCCGCTGCGCATGCAGAAGCACTGCGACAATGCGAAGGCGGTCGCCGAATTCCTCGCCGGCCATCCGGCGGTGGCCGCGGTGAATTATGCGGGCCTTGCAAGCGACAAGTACAACCAGCTCGCACGCAAATACGCGCCGAAGGGTGCCGGCGCCGTGTTCACCTTCAGCCTGAAGGGCGGCTACGATGCCGGCGTCAGCCTGGTGTCGAAGTTGCAGCTGTTCTCGCATCTGGCCAATGTCGGCGACACCCGCTCGCTGGTCATCCATCCGGCCTCGACCACGCACAGCCAGCTCGACGACGCCGCCAAGATCAAGTCCGGCGCCGGCCCCGACGTGGTGCGGCTCTCGATCGGCATCGAGGACAAGGAAGATTTGATCGCCGATCTGGAACAGGCGCTGGGCGCGTAGCATCACCGTCATTCCGGGGCGCTTTGGTGTGCCCCGAAGTGCGGCTCCAGTTAACAGTCATTAACCATATCTGCCGCATACATCGTCACTGGATCGCCCTCTTTGATTCGGAGCCGAGGATGCTGCGCTGGATAGTGCCTGCCCTTGCGGCAATGCTGATGGTCTCGGCGGCGATGGCCGCCGATTTGCCGGCCAGGCCGAAGCGGCAGGCCGCCGCTCCGCCGCATGTCTATGTCGAGAAGGATCCGGATGCGTTGATCTCGCCGGCCTACGGCATCGGCAGCTACGTCAGCAACTTGCCAGGTACGCCGCTGCTGCCCGGCTCCCACACGCTGCCGGGCTATTATGGCCGCCCATGGGACTATGATTATCAGGGCGCGTATTACGGCGGGGCGCAGGTCGATTATTTCTGGCGCCTGCCCTACTCGTGCGGCATCTACGGTTATTGCTGAAGAGCTGATCCGATCAGCCGGGCTGACCGACGGGAACCGCGCGTGGCTGCACTTCGGTCGAATGCCGTGGAGCGAGCCGCTCTGTCTGCATCACAGCAAGCGTCAGCACCACGATGGCAACCGCCTGATGCGCGAGCGCCAGATCGATCGGCACCTGGTTGAGCAGCGTGAGGATGCCGAGCAATGCTTGCAGGCTCACCCCGCCCAACAGCAAAAGCGCCCCGCTTGCCGCGGCCTCCGCGCGCGAACGGGCCGCATCCAACGCGTGCAACGCCGCCAGCGCGAACAGCGCATAGGCCGTCATGCGGTGCTCGAACTGCACCGTCAGCACATTGTCGAACATGTTGCGCCACCACGGCGTTTCGAACCACAGCCGCTCCATTGAGGGAATGAACGCGCCGTCGATCTGCGGCCAGGTGTTGTAGGCGCGGCCGGCGCGCAGGCCCGCAACCAGCGCACCGAAATAGATCTGGATAAAGGTCATGACGAGGAGCAAGGCGCTGGTGAAGCGCAGCCGCGACGATGCTGCGATCTGCGGCCGTTCGGCGAGCCGCCGCACCGTCCAGACGATCCCGGCGAAGATCAACAGCGCGAGCACAAGATGCGTCGCCAGCCGATATTGCGAGACCTCGACGCGTCCCGACAGGCCTGAGGCCACCATCCACCAGCCCACCGCGCCCTGGAGCCCGCCGAGCCCGAACAACAGCCATAGCCGCCGCTTCAACTCACCGGACAGGCCGCCGCGCCAGAGGAAGAACAGGAACGGCAGCAGATAGGCGACGCCGATGAAACGGCCGAGCAGCCGATGGCTCCATTCCCACCAGAAGATCTCCTTGAACTCGGACAGACTCATGCCGGCGTTGAGTTCGCGATATTGCGGGATCGTCTTGTAGGCCTCGAAGGCCGCCGTCCACTGCGCTTCCGAGAGTGGCGGCACGCTGCCCGTGACCGGCTTCCATTCGACGATCGAGAGCCCGGATTCCGTCAGCCGCGTCGCGCCGCCGACCAGCACCATCAGAGCGATCAGCGCAGCCACTGAGATCAGCCACCAGCGCACGGCGCGATGCGGTTCGGACGGGGCGGAAATCGTCGTCATTCGAGGCAAAACCAGAGCTTGAACCGGACTGCGTGCCCCTTATAGTCCCCCGCTCCCGCAGCGCAAGTTACGCGAAAGCCGCGATATTCCGTCATGACGATCCGCACCCGCAAGTTCCTCGGCACCATCCTGCTCCTGGTGCTTGCCACCGTCTGGGCCCTGCTCGGCATGGCGCTGGCGCAGATGCCGTGGATCGCCGAATCCGGCTGGCGGCAGGCGATCTATTACGTGGTGGTCGGCATGGGCTGGGTGCTGCCGGCGATGCCGATCGTGAGCTGGATGCAGCGGCCGGACCGGGCGAAAACTAGTTCGTAGTTCCGCCCGTCGGTTTCACCGGCGCAAAAGCAACCCCCGACACCAGCACCCGCATGATGCGCAGCGAGCGCACCCGGCCATCCCAGGAAATGCGCGGCAGCGCGCGCAGATTGGTGCGCCCTTCCGCATCCACGACGCCCGGGATCGTCGTCACCGCGCTGGCAAAGCCGGCCTCCTCCGCCATGATGACATGGCTGCGCCGGAACGAGGCGCGATCGCCGAACGGAAAGGCGAGATGCCGGATATCGCGATCGAAGGCCGCTTCCGCCACCGCCTTGCCCATCGTCATCTCGCGCAGCGCCGCCGCATCCTTCATGTTGGCGAGAACGGGATAGTTCACGGTCGCACTGCCGATCGTCACCAGCGGATCGGCCGCAAGCCTCGCCAGATCCTCCCACTTCATCGATGCCTCGCGCGAGAGCGCGGCAAGGTCGACCCGGTAGCGCGTGCAGAGGTCTGCGATCGCAGCCGACACATCCGCCGGCGGCAGCGAGCGCAGCCAGGCCTCGAGGAACGAAAACAGCGCCTGCTTCTCGGCGTTATCAGTAACCGTGAAGCGCTGCTCCTTGTCGCCCATCATCAGGCTGACACGGCTCTCGCGCGCGATCACCTGTTCGAGTCCGAGCCACCAGGCCTCACCGACGCCATCGGGAAACGCCGTGGGCACGTAGATCGTGAAGGGCACGGCGTGGCGCGCCAGCACCGGATAGGCAAAGTCGATCAGATCCTTGCCGGCACCGTCGAAGGTGAGGGCCACGAAGCGCCGGTGTTCGGACAGCGTCACCGCGCGCCGGCAGACCTCGTCCATGCCGAGAAAATCATACTTCCACCGCTTCAGCGCGCGAATGGCGCGATCGAGGAAATGCGGCGTGATCTCGTTTTCGCGCAGCGGCTGAAACCCGCCGCGCCGCGGCCGCACATGCGCAAAGCGCAGGATCGCGCCGGCACCACGACTGCGCAGCGCGGCCTGGCCTGTGAACCAGGTCAGCTCAAGGCGCAGCCGTTCCAGCCATCTGTCGTCGGATGCCACTATCCCACCTCGCGCCCGTCGGCGGCCGTCCCCCCTCCTATAGTCATTACCCTTTGTTGACATTTCTTTGCAAAGGTCGGCCACAGGCCGAATTACGCATACTTTGATTTCTCGACAGGTTCGCGAATGACCATGGCTGCGGCGATGCAAAGCCGGACGGCAGAATCGCCAGCGGGGTCGAAAGCGGGCCGCATCGCGCATGTCGATATCGTCACAGATCTCGGCGCGGCCGAGGCCGTCTGGCGTGGCTTCGAGCAGCCCGGTCACCTCTTCACGCCCTATCAGCGATTTGATCTGCTCAGTCCCTGGCAGCGTCTGGTCGGCGAGCACGAACGCGCCCGCCCTTTCATCGTCGTTGGCCGCGACGCCGAGCATCAGCCGCTGCTGCTGCTGCCGCTCTCGCTGCGTCAGAACCATGGCGTGCGCACCGCCTGCTTCATGGGCGGCAAGCATACGACCTTCAACATGGGCTTGTGGAACGCTGGGTTTGCGGCGCAGGTCGCCAGCGCCGATCTCGACGCGCTGTTTGCACCGCTTAGCGAACATGCCGACGTGCTCGCACTGACGCAGCAGCCGCTGCACTGGAACGACCAGCAAAACCCGTTCGCGCACCTGCCACGCCAGAGCGCGATCAACGGCTGCCCGCTGCTCACGATGGAACCGGGCGGGCCGCCGGCATCGCGGATCAGCAACTCCTTCCGCCGCCGCCTCAAGAGCAAGGAGAAGAAGCTCCAGGCGCTCGCCGGCTATCGCTATCATCTGGCGACGACCGACGCCGACATCACCCGCCTGCTCGACTGGTTCTTCCGCGTCAAGCCGGCGCGGATGGCCGAACAGAAGCTTCCCAACGTCTTCGCCGAGCCCGGCGTCGAGCCATTCGTCCGCAGCGCCTGCCTTGCGCCACGTGGTGACGGCCGCGTCATCGGCATCCACGCGCTCGAATGCGACGACGAGGTGATCGCGATCTTCGCCGGCGTCGCCGACGGCCAGCGCTTCTCGATGATGTTCAACACCTACACGATGTCCGAGCACGCCCGCTACAGCCCCGGGCTGATCCTGATGCGCTACATCATCGACCGCTGCGCCGAGCGCGGCTACCGCTCGCTCGACCTCGGCATCGGCTCGGACGAGTACAAGCGGATGTTCTGCAAGGACGACCAGGACATCTTCGACAGTTTTGTTCCGCTAACGTCACGCGGGAAATTCGCGGCAATGGCGATGTCCTCGCTGAGCCACGGCAAGCGGCTGGTGAAACAGAACCAGATGCTGTTCGACCTCGCGCAGCGGCTGCGGCGAGCGTTCGGGTAAGAATTTCCCGGTTGGGAAACGCTCCCTTGCGGCGCATCCTTCGAGACGCCCGCCTCTGGCGGGCCCTCAGGATGAGGGGAGAATTCGCGGCAGCACCTTCAACGGATTCCGATTTAGCCAAGCCTCATCCTGAGGAGACCGCGAAGCGGTCGTCTCGAAGGACGAGGCGCTCGCTCGGGCCCCGCAGAGAGGGCAAGGACATTACGCCGCCACGACCCGCGGTGCGTCCCTCGCATCCGACGGCTGCACGGACCTGCGCAGCATCGTCACTTCGCTGAAGCCGACGGCGCTGAGCTGTTCGCACATCAGCGCGCGTGCATCCGGCGCCATCGACGCGTCGGGCACCACGACGGCGCGGGCATTCGCCGTCAGGAGCTCGGCGGGAAGGTCGGAAGCACTGCCGGCATCGAGCAGCACGTGGTCGTAGGCGCGCAGCAGCGCGTCGATCGCGAGCGTCACGCGGGGCGACTGCAACAGGCTGCGATCGAAGCCGGCACGGCCGGCCATGACCAGATGCAGCCGCGAGAGCTTGTCCCGGGTGATGATCTGCGCGAACGACGCCTCGCCCTGCATCAGTTCGGCAAGGCCCGGGGCCGAGGCATCGACGGACACGGCGGCGATGGTCGGCGAGGACGCGGCGAGATCGACCACGACGACCCGCGCATCGCGCGCCAGATGCCGGGCCAATGTCAGCGTCGATAGCGTGATGGCTTCGCCGCTCGCGGTGCCCAGTACCGTGACTTTCTTCGCCATGGCTCCGGCGGCGCGCAGGCTGTCGGCCAGACGCTCGATCTCCGCGAATTCGGTGACGTCGGCATCGGCCGTCATCTCCGGCTGCAGCGGCGCAGGCTCTGCCATCACCGGACCGACGATCGGCTCGGCGAAGGGCTCGACCACCGGTTCGACGATCTGTTCCCGGCGAGCCGACGCCCGCGTCAGCGCTGGCGTGAACGCCGCTACCGCACGGGGCGCAGTCTGGCGCAACAACTCTCCGGTGACGACGACGCCGGACGAGAGCAGCAGTGTCGCGATCGTCGCGATCAGCACGATCGGCAGCTTCTTCGGATAGGCCGGCGTGTTCGAGACCACGGCGCGCGAGATGATGCGGCCATCCGTCGGCGCGGTGTCGATGGTCTCGCGGGTGTTGGCTTCGCGGTACTTCGCGAGATAGGTTTCGAGCAGGTCGCGCTGGGCCTTGGCCTCACGCTCGAGGGCGCGGAGCTGTACGTCCTGGCCGTTGGTGGCCGTCGCCTGCTTCTTGAGCTGCTCGAGGCTCGCCGACAATTCCTGGACACGCCCACTGGCGGCACGCGCATCGTTTTCGAGCGTGCGGGCGAGCTTGGCGGCCTCGTCGCGGATCTGGGTGTCGAGGTCGGCGAGCTGCGCCTTCAATTCCTTGATGCGCGGATGGTTGCCGAGCAGCGTCGAGGATTGCTCGGCCAGCTGCGCCCGCAACGCCACGCGCTGCTGGGAGGGCGTGCGCATCGATTCCGAGTTCAGCACTTCCGATGATTCGATCGGCTTGCCGCTCTGGATCATCTCGCGGATCAGGCGCGCCTTGGACTCGGCATCGGCCTTGAGCGCGCGTGCGTTGTTGAGCTGGGTGTTGACCTCGCCCATCTGCTGGTTCGACAACGTCGTGTTGTTGGTGCCGACGAACAGGCTCGACTTGGAGCGGAAATCCTCGGCCTTCGCTTCGGCCTCGGAGACATTCCGTCGCAGCTCGTCGATCCTGCCGGCATACCACTGGCTGGCGTTTCGGGCCTGATCCTGGCGCGCATCCTGCTGGAGCACGAGATAGCCGTCGGCGATCGAATTGGCGACGCGCACGGCGAGATCGGGATCGGCAGACTGGAATTCGATTACGATGACGCGCGACTTGTCGACGGCGTAGGCCTGGAGGCGCTCGTAATAGGCGTCCAGCACCCGCTCTTCCGGCGTCATCGAGAACGGATCGCGGCCGATGCCGACCAGCGCCGCAAGCGACTTCAGCGGCGAAATGCCTTGCAGCACAGGATCAAACTCGGGCCGTTCCGCAAGCTTGTTCTTCTTGATGATCTCGCGCGCGAGATCACGCGACAGCACGAGCTGCACCTGGCTGGTAACGGCTTCGGCGTCGAGCGCCTGCCGTTCCTCGGCGCGATCGCTGTTCGGGCGCAGAAACACGTTCTCGCGGCCGTCGATCAGGATGCGGGATTCAGACTTGTAGCGCGGCGTGATCAGATTGACGATCGCGACGGATGCGACGAGCGCCAGCACCGTCGGCACGATGATCCAGCCGCGCTTGCGCGCCAATGCCGCGCCGAGTGCGTGCAGGTCGATGTCGCCGGATTCGACTGGCGCCGGCCTCGGAGCAATGGGTGCAGGCTTCGCTTCAACCCGGGGCTCGAGTTCGGCCCGCTTGGCTGCGGCCTTCGAGACAGCCCGCTCGACCACCGCCTTGTCCTTGCCGGCACGCCAGAACGCTAAACGCATCGAACACTCCCGCAGGCGCAACGCCACGAACCTACCTCAACCAGGGCGATTACACTCCATTAAGGTTGCCGCTGGGTTAATCGTGGCGTGCCGCAGCTCGCGCGGGCACGCCCGTCACCGTTTGTTAACCACGAGGGCTCTTAATCCGTCTCGATATTTCGTGAGTTTGTTCGAGCATTCGCCGTCGAGCGCTGGTTTTGATCATGCCCCCCTCTCCCGACCAGCCGCTTCGTATCCTACACGCCGTGCGCGCTCCGGTCGGCGGCATTTTCCGCCACATCCTCGACGTCGCCAACGGCCAGGTCGATCGTGGCCATCATGTCGGCATCCTCGCCGACAGTCTCACCGGCGGTGAGCGCGCCGACAAGGCCCTTGCCGAGCTCGCACCGCGGCTGAAGCTTGGCGTGCACCGGATGGCGATCCGCCGCGAACCGTCGCCTGACGATGTTCTGGTCTGGTTCCGCTTGCGGCGCCTGATCGCCACGCTCAAGCCCGACGTCATGCATGGCCACGGCGCCAAGGCCGGCGCCTTCATCCGCATGCGGCGGCGATCCGACGACACCATCCGCATCTACACCCCGCATGGCGGCTCGCTGCATTATCCCCTCAACACCCTCAAGGGCGAGTTTTACGCGCGGCTCGAGCGTGCGCTGATGGACGCGACCGACCTGTTCCTGTTCGAAAGCGCGTTTGCCCGCGACACCTATCAGCGCATCGTCGGCAAGCCGAAGGGCGTGGTGCATTGCGTCTTCAACGGCGTGACGCCGGAGGAATTCGAACCTGTCGTCATGGCCGACGACGCCACCGACCTCGCTTATGTCGGTGAGTTCAGGCACATCAAGGGCGCCGATCTGCTGGTCGAAGCGGTGGCGCGCCTGCACGAGGGCGGCAAGAAGGTCACGCTGACGCTCGGCGGCGACGGCGAGGAGACCGCGGCGCTGAAAGCGCAAGTCGAGAGGCTCGGCCTCTCCGGCGCCATCCGCTTCATCGGTCACGTCAAGGCACGCTACGGCTTCTCCAAGGGGCGGCTACTGGTCGTTCCCTCGCGTGGCGATTCCATGCCCTATGTCGTGATCGAGGCCGGCGCCGCCGGTATTCCGATGATTGCGTCCAAGATCGGCGGCATTCCCGAGATTTTCGGCGCGGAGAACCCGGCGCTGTTCGCGCCGAGCAACGCGGAAGCCATGGCCGAGGCGATTGCCGCTGCGCTCGACAATCCGCTGGGAACAGCGCAACGCGCCTCGTCCCTTCGCGAGCGCATCTCCGCGCATTTCTCCCAGCAGGCGATGGTCGAGGGCGTGCTCGCGGGCTATCGCGACGCATTTACCAATCACTAACCATTCTTAAGACCCGCTTTAGAGAATCTTCCGATTTGTCCGATAATCCGAGGGCCAGGGGATGCTCGCCCGGGCAGCAAGGACGCGGCCCGCGGGTTTTTGGAATGGACGTGGACGCCCGTGGAACCGCTCAACGCACGCTCGATGCTCGATGCCGCGACCAGCGCCGCGGCGAAGCCGGCTGACCGGCCCTTTGTGGAGCGCCGCCAGCGGCTCTCGCCCGCCGCGCTCGACGTCGTCAACCAGAAGGTCGCCCGCGCCTATTCACCGATCGTGATCACCGGCTTCGTACGCCTCGCCGATTTCGCACTGCTGAGCCTCGTCGGCATCGTACTCTATCTCGGCTACGTGATGCCGCACGCCGGCTCTTTCAGCTGGATCTATCCCGCGCAGATCATCGCCGTCGCGGTTTGCGCCGTGGTCTGCTTCCAGGCCGCCGACATCTATCAGGTGCAGCTGTTCCGCGGTCAGCTCCGGCAGATGACGCGGATGATCTCGTCCTGGTCGTTCGTCTTCCTGCTGTTCATCGGCATCTCCTTCTTCGCCAAATTCGGCAGCGAAATATCGCGGCTGTGGCTTGCCGCCTTTTACGTCCTCGGGCTCGCCGCGCTCCTCTGCGAGCGTCTGGTGCTGCGCTCGCTGGTGCGCGCCTGGGGGCGCGAGGGCCGGCTCGACCGCCGCACCATCATCGTCGGCTCCGACCGCAACGGCGAACAATTGGTCGAGGCGCTGAAGGAGCAGGAGGATTCCGACATCCACGTGCTCGGCGTATTCGACGACCGCAACAACAGCCGCGCGCTCGACACCTGTGCCGGCGCGCGCAAGCTCGGCAAGGTCGACGACATCGTCGAGTTCGCCCGCCGCACCCGCGTCGATCTCGTGCTGTTCGCTCTGCCGATCTCCGCCGAGACGCGCATCCTGGAGATGCTGAAGAAACTCTGGGTGCTGCCGGTGGACATCCGCCTCTCCGCACACACCAACAAGCTGCGCTTCCGCCCCCGCTCCTATTCCTATATCGGCGAGGTGCCGACGCTGGATGTGTTCGAGGCGCCGATCACCGACTGGGACCTGGTGATGAAATGGCTGTTCGACCGCGTCGTCGGCACCATCGCGCTGCTCGTGGCCTTGCCGGTGATGGGATTGGTGGCGCTGGCCGTGAAGCTCGACAGCCCCGGCCCCGTGCTGTTCCGCCAAAAGCGCTTCGGCTTCAACAACGAGCGCATCGACGTCTACAAGTTCCGCTCGATGTACCATCATCAAGCCGATCCGACGGCCTCGAAGGTCGTGACCAAGAACGACTCGCGCGTCACCCGCGTCGGCCGCTTCATCCGCAAGACCAGCCTCGACGAGCTGCCGCAGCTCTTCAACGTCGTCTTCTCCGGCGATCTCTCTTTGGTCGGCCCGCGTCCACATGCGGTGCAGGGCAAGCTGCAAAGCCGCCTGTTCGACGAAGCCGTCGACGGCTATTTCGCCCGCCACCGGGTCAAGCCCGGCATCACCGGCTGGGCCCAGATCAACGGCTGGCGCGGCGAGATCGACAATGAAGAGAAGATCCAGAAGCGCGTCGAGTTCGACCTCTATTACATCGAGAACTGGTCGGTGCTGTTCGATCTCGTCATTCTGCTGAAGACGCCGATCTCGCTGCTGACTAAGAACGAGAACGCGTATTGAGTTGTGGTCATGCCTCGCCTTGTGCGCAGTTGCGCACTGGGGCGGGGCATCCAGTACGCCGCGGCGCTGAGATTCAGCCGCGCTGCCGCGGAATACTGGATCGCCCGGTCAAGCCGGGCGATGACAGAAGTATTTGTGCGCGTAGCAGTTGCGTAAACGAATGAGCGTGTGATGGCGTATGCGGCAACAGCCGGGGAGATGAATGCAGCGGTTCGCGCTGCGCCCGGCGTGCTGGCCCTCCAGCGCGCGCTGGTATGGCTGGTCGGCGCCTCTGGCGCGATCGTCTTCATCGAGCCGAGCCCCTACGAGATCGTGACGCTGCTGGCCACCGTCACCTTCTTCGCCACCGGCCTGCGTCTGCGGCTCGCTTTGATGCCACTGGTGCTGATGCTGGTCCTGCTCAACATCGGCTACACCATCAGTGCAATCCCGCTGTTCGAGCAGTCCGAGGTCGTGAGCTGGATTGCGACCTCCTGGTACATGGCGGTGACAGTCGTGTTCTTCGCCATGGTCACGTCGGAGGACACCGCGGCCCGGCTCGACATGCTCCGCCGCGGGCTCGTTGTCGGCGCGATGGTCGCCTCGCTATTGGCGGTCGCCGGCTACTTCCACCTGATTCCCGGCGGCGACGACCTCCTTACACTGTACGGACGCGCGCGCGGCACCTTCAAGGATCCGAACGTGCTCGGCGCCTTCCTGATCCTGCCGGCGCTGTTCTCGCTGCAGAGCGTCGTCTCCGACAAGTTCGGCAAGGCGTTCCGCAACGTCATCGCCTTCGGCATCATGTCGCTGGCGATCCTGCTCGCGTTCTCCCGCGCCGCCTGGGGCGGGCTGGTGCTGACATCCGCCTTCATGCTGGCGCTGATGGTGCTGACCAGCCGGACCAACGCGCAGCGCTCGCGCATCATCGTCATGGCGATCCTGGCGGCGGTGCTGGGCCTCGCGCTGATCGCAGTGTTGATGTCGTTCGATTCCACCGCCGAGATGTTCAAGCAGCGCGCGAGCTTCGACCAGAGCTATGACGAAGGCAGGTTCGGCCGGTTCGGCCGGCACATCCTGGGAGCGGAGATGGCACTCGACCTGCCGTTCGGCATCGGCCCTCTGCAATTCCACCGCTTCTTTCCCGAGGACACCCACAACTCCTATCTCAACGCCTTCATGTCGGGCGGCTGGCTGTCCGGCATCTGCTATCCCGCGCTGGTCTTCACGACCGTCATCATGGGTGTCAGGCACATCTTCGTGCCTGTGCCCTGGCAGCGCGCCTATCTCGCGGTGTTCTCCGCCTTCGTCGGCACCGTCGGCGAAAGCTTCGTGATCGATACCGACCACTGGCGGCACTTCTGGATGATGCTGGGCGCGATGTGGGGCATGATCGCGGCCGCGCAGATCTACAAGTCTAGGGCTGGCGACGAAGCTTCTTCAGCTTGAGATCGGGGCGTTTCTCCGGCGGCGTGTCGAGCAGGCCCTTCAGCGCCGCGGTTGCCGCAAGCACACCCTTGTAGCCCTCATTGGCGAAGCGCAGCAGCAGACGCAATTCCTGGTCGGAATAGCCGCCAAGAACCTTCTCCATCGCCCGCTGCATCGGCACGTAGAACTGGCCCAGCCTTTCTATCGCCTCCGGCACGACGGCAATGAAAACCTTGCGACGATCGGCATCGTCGCGCTCACGACGCACCAGGCCTGCCTTTTCGAGTCGGTCGATCACCCCGGTGATGGCGCCGGTCGTGAGCCCCGTCACTTCGGCGAGCCGGCCGGCGGTGACGCGGCCTTCGAGATACAGGATGTCCATGCATTCGAGGTCGGAATTGGCAATTCCGGCAACGTTCGCAACGGTCTGGCCATAGAGCACGCCCTGCGCGGACGACCTGCGCATCGCCTCCTCGAGCTCCTGCAGCAGCGCAGCGCGCGCCTTCGTCCTTGACAAGGCCGACCTCATCTCTTAGTCGATATATATCTTAGTCACTAAGATATTTAGCGACCATAATTCTCCTGGCACCACGGAAACGTCGGGAGCAAGCGATGTCCTATCGTCCCCGCAAGGCCCTGATCATCGGCGCCGGCATCGCCGGCCCCGTCGCGGCGATCCTGCTGCGCCGCGCCGGCATCGAGTCCGCGATCTACGAGGCCTGGCCCTATTCGAAAGGCATCGGCGGCGGCCTTCAGATCGCGCCGAACGGCATGCAGGTCATGGACGAGATCGGCCTTTCGAACGAGCTGATCAGCCGCGGCTCGATCGCGGAATCGTTCGACTTCTATTCGCAAGCCGGAGAGAGGCTCGGCTCGATCAACCGCGACATGGCGCGGCGCTTCGGCCAGCCCGCGGTCAATGTCTGCCGCGCCACGCTGAACGAGATGCTGATCGACAAGGCCTGGTGCGCATGCGTTTCGCTTTATTTCGAGAAGCGCCTGATCAAGATCGAGGATCGCGGCGACCAGCCGATCATCGCCTACTTCGCCGACGGCACCACGGCCGAAGGCGACTTCCTGATCGGCGCCGACGGCGTACACTCGGTCGCGCGCCGCCAGGTGGTGCCGGACGGGCCGCAGCCGTTCGACACCGGATTGATCGGCTTCGGCGGCTTCGTGCCGCACGCCGTCCTCGACGGCCGGCCCATCGGCCGGAACGTCGAGACCACGTTCGGGCAGAGCGGCTTCTTCGGCTACGGCTATTGCAGCCCCGATCCGGACGACGGCGTGATGTGGTGGAGCACGCAGCCGGCGCACGGCATGGACGCGGCGATGTTTCGCGCGCTCGACCACGCGACGCTGAAGCAGCATCTGCGCGGCTTCCACCGCGGCTGGCACGATCCGATCCCTGGCATCATCGAGGCAGCCGAGAACATCGTGGTCACCGACACGCTCGACGTCGACACCCTGCCGACCTGGTCGCGCAAGCGCTCGCTGCTGATCGGCGATGCCGCCCATGCGACCAGCCCCCATGCCGGTCAGGGCGCCTCGCTCGCGCTGGAGGATGCGATGCGCCTCGCCCGGTTGATGCAGAAAGGCCAGGAACTCGGCGCCACTTTCCAGGCCTTCGAGGCCGAGCGGCGCCCGCGCGCGGAAAAGATCGTCGCCATGGCCCGCCGCAACGGCAACAGCAAGCGCGAGTTCAGCGCCACCGGCGCGTGGATCCGCAATCAGATGATGAAATGGCTGCTGCCGCTCGGCGCAAAGGGCATGGATTTCATGTACGCGTACGATGCGCGGGCGGTGTAAGCGCATCAGGTCGAATCGTACTCGGCCTCGGCACGGGCGGCGCCAGAAGGACGCAGAGCGTCACCACATAGTCGATGTCGGCACGACGATTGATCAAGCCTCTGTAGCACTCTCTTGGTCTTCAAGCCTCTTGCGCAGCACCTTCATGAGGCGACCGGCGGCCCTGAGGTCTTCCATCGGCAGACCTTGCACGAGAGAGTTGATCCTGGGGTCATACAGGCGGATGGCAGCATCGTAAGTCTTCCGTCCCTTGTCCGTCAGCACCACAAGGTGGGCGCGACGGTGATGTGGATTGGGCTCAAACGTAACGAGCCCCTCCTGCGCCAGGTCATTGACGATGCGCTGAACGTTCTGGCGGTTCGCTCCAAGGTCGCGGGCGAGCCAGGCGACCGGCTGGGCGCGGTCCGCGGCTACGATCGCCCCCAGAATTTGCCAGCGGGCGCTGGTCAGACCGAGCGGAGCGACCAGCCGGTCGCCCCACGTCACGGTCAGGTTGTTGACCCTGAACAGATCGAGAATGAGGTCAGTCAAGGCATCACCGGCCGGAGATCGCTTCGTAACGCGCATATTGTCACCATGAATTTATTGACACCATCATGTCAATATGGTTCTTTGCATCATCAATATCGACATCATCATGTCATATTGAACAAGCTAGCCGTTCTCGGTCAAGGAAACCCAATTATGATCAAGGTGATTCATCCCATTGCTGGCGCCATCGCGCTTCTGACCATCTCGACGTTTTGGCTGTCGACCGCGCTCAGCGAGCTTTTCGCATCCCAAGCCGTCATCACCGCCGTCAAGACGGCCATACCGTGGGGCTTTCTTTTGCTGGTCCCGGCGCTGGCGGCGGCGGGCGGCACGGGCTTTACACTGGCACGGGGTCGGCGAGCCGGGCTGGTCGGCGCGAAGATCAAGCGAATGCCACTGATCGCCGGCAATGGCATCCTGGTCCTGGTCCCGGCCGCACTGTTCCTCGCACACAAGGCGAGCGCCGCCGAGCTCGATGCAGTCTTCTATGCAGTGCAGGCTGTCGAGCTTGCCGCAGGAGCTGTGAACATCACCTTGCTCGTGCTCAACACGCGAGACGGCTTGAGGATGAAAGGTCGGTTTCGCCGCCCGGGAGAGGCGAAGGTGACAGCTACTCCTCCACAGCGAACGTCAGCCCCGCGTTCTCGACCAGCCGCTTGATCAGCTTGTGCCGCATCGCCGCGCCCGGCGTCCAGAAGCCGGCTGCGACGTCGGTCGTGTCACGCAGCATGCAGATGGCGCATTCGGAGATCATCTTCGAGGTCGAGCCGTAGCCGGGATCGCGGTCGCCGGTGACGCCGGCGCGAACCATGCGGCCATCAGGTGCGATCGCGATATAGAGCAGATCGAACAGACCGTTCTCGCGCTCTTCCTTCGACGGCCCCTCGCCCGGCTTCGGTGCGTCGGGGCCGGTCTTGCCCGCATTGGCAGCCATCACGAGCTTGGCGTTGGCCTCCCCCTTCTCGCCGGGACCGGTCAGGACCATCTCGTCGTAGACGAAGTCCTGGCCGTAGGGAAATCCCATCAGCATGTTGGAGCGGTGAACGTTGCGCGTGTTGATCAGCGCCATCATGAACGGCGCCGCCCAGGATTGCAGGTCCTCCTCGAAGGCGGCCCTGTTGCCTTTCGGCTGCTTCGGGCCGCTGAAGCCGGGCGTCAGCGCAAAATGATCGTTGAGAATGGCGACAAGGCTGAGATCCTTCGCCACGGCATCGAAGGTCGCCTTCGCGCTCGCGGCGGTGCCGCCCGAGAGCGTGCCGCGCATGTCGCGCACGCGGCCCTTCACGCGCGGGGCCGGCGCGCCGAAGACATTTTTGGCCTCTTCCTGGACGAAGAACGTACCGAGCTCGAACGGCACGGAATCATAGCCGCACGAAAACACGATCCGCGCGCCGCTCTCTTTTGCGGCCGCCTCGTACTTGTCGATCATCTGGCGCATCCAGATCGGCTCGCCGCAGAGATCGAAATAGTCCGTGCCCGTGGCCACGCAGGCCGCGAGCAATTCCTCGCCGTAGAGCTGGTACGGTCCGACGGTGGTGATCACGGACATCGTCTGCTCCGCCATCGCCTTCAGCGAAGCCGCATCCGACGCATCCGCGACAATCAGCGCCGTATTCCCGGGCGCGCCGATCGCATCGCGCACCGATTTCAGCTTGCCGAGGCTGCGGCCTGCCATCGCCCATTTGAGCGAATGGTCGCTCTTGTAATGCTGGGTCAGGTATTCGGCGACGAGCTGGCCGGTAAAACCGGTCGCGCCATAGACGACGATGTCGAATTTCGCAGAGCTCATGGTCGGCCTTTGCTTTACTTCTTCGCGTAGCTCACGCCCATGCCGGCACGGACGTCGCTTTGAATCCCATAGGGCGGGATCGGATAGCGCAGGCCGTTCTTCGCCAGCGCCTTCATGCCCAGAACCGCCTTGGCGAGATGTTCCGGCTTCAAGGCCATCAGCATCTCCTCGTCCGGCACGCCGCCATAGCGCCGTTCGGCATAGCATGGCAAGGACAGGCTGGGCTCACCGCTCTTGAGCGCCCTGCCCCAGGAATCGGCGCAAGCGGTCTCGCCGACCACGCCCCATTCGAACTTCTTGTAGCCGGTGTATTGCAGCCCGTTGATCAGGATGATCATCTGCCCCGGGGTCGCGTAGACGAGACAGATGTCCGGCGGATCGAGCCGGCCGCTCGACAGCGGACTGACCGCGAGCGCCTGATATTGCCCGAACGGAACCACGTCCAGCGCCTCCTGGCGCTTGCGTGCGTCCTCTGCCGTGCCGTGCCAGACCCCGACATAGTTTTCGCCGGCGAGCCATTTCTCGTCCTGCGGTGCAAGGCCGATCACCGCGCGGCATTGCGCGCCGACGAGATCGTCGGCGGTGATGCCGACGGTCCAGCCCAGACGCGCCGCCATGCTGACGATCTGGTCGGTGGTGTGGACCGCGTTCGGCCGCCGGATTTTCGGGATTGCCTCCATGTCCGCGGTGCGCGCGAACAGCTTCATGCCGATCACCGTGGTCTTCAGCCGCAGCAGGCTATTGAGATCGGCGACGAGCCCGGCAAGATCGATGCTGTCTGCACTCTGCTGTTGCATGGCGTCCTCCCGGCCGGCAGTCGCGCGCCGGCGCTGTTATTGCTTCTTGAACGGTTCTAGTCCTTGGCCGGTCCCGGGAGCAACTCGCCAGTCCGGCCCATCAGGCGGTAGGCGACGAGCCCGATCCATTCGCGCACGGCGACCTCGGTTCGACCGAGCCCGTCCGCGCCGACATTGGTGAAAGAGAAAAGATCGTCACGGCCGCCCATTCGCCAGTCCACCGGATAGGCTTCGACCTCAAATCCCGCCTTGCGAAAGATCCCCATCGAACGCGGCATGTGAAAGGCCGAGGTGACCAGAAGCCAGCGTTCGCCCGGTTTGGGTGCCACCAATTGCCTGGTGAAGATGGCATTCTCGTAGGTGTTGCGGGAGTCCCGCTCGAGGGTCAGGCGCTGCTTCGCGATGCCCAGATTCTCCAGGATCGGCGCGGAGTAGTCGGCCTCGCGGGAGTCCGTCGAAACCAGGTTCGCGGTGCCCCCGGTGAAAACAACCCGCGTGTTCGGATAGCGGCGCGCGAGCTCGGCCGGCGCAAACAGGCGATCGGCCGCGTGCGCGACGATCGGCGTGCGGTGCGCCGCCGACAGATCGGTGTCGATCGAGCCGCCGAGCACGATGATGCCATCGGGCGCCCCGCGCGACGGATCCCACGGCGGAAAACGCGACTCCAGCGGATAAAGCAAAAGGTTGCCGAGCGGCGAGAACGCGGCGAGTGCCAGCATGATCAGCGTGGCCGCGGCGAGCTTGCGACCGAATGCGGCAAAGCGCGTCGCCATCAGGACAACCGAGACGATCCCGAGCTCGATCATCAAGTTGATCGGCAGCACCGCGGCGCCGAGGGTCTTGGACAGGACAAAAAGCAGGGGAGCCTCGCTGGAATGATCGTGCCTGGTGCGCGCGGGCTTGACCCGCCCGTCGATCTTCAGAAAGCTTCTTGGAAGAGGATCGATTGCCTGGTCAAGCCCGGCCGTCGCTCATGGGAAGCTCAGAAACAACCGACCAGAGGCGGCCAATGACCCATCACCACCTGCATTCCAGCCCCGAGACCTGTCATTGGGGCTTCTTCGAGGCTGCGCTCAAGCCCGTTCTCACGATCGCGAGCGGTGACGAGGTCACGATCGACACCATCAGCGGCGGTCCGGACATGCTGCCCGACCCCAGCAAGTTTCACATCCCGCCCGAGATGCACGAGGTTCACGCCAGGAACGAGCGCATGCTGCCGGGCCATATCCTCACCGGCCCGATTGCGGTCGAGGGGGCCGAGCCCGGCGACGTGCTCGCGGTCGAGATCTTGGACGTCCAGCTCCGGCAGGATTGGGGCTGGAACATGATCAAGCCGCTGTCCGGCACCCTGCCCGACGATTTCCACGAGACGCGCATCCTGAACATCCCGCTCGACCGGTCGCGGATGGTCGCCCGCATGCCGTGGGGGCTCGACCTGCCGCTCAAGCCGTTCTTCGGCGTGATGGGAGTTTCGCCGCCTCCCGCCTGGGGCCGCATCTCCTCGCTGGTCCCGCGCGCCATGGGCGGCAATCTCGACAACAAGGAGCTTGGCGCGGGTGGGACGCTGTACCTGCCGGTGTTCGTCCCGGGCGCGCTGTTCTCCTGCGGCGACGGCCATGGCGTGCAGGGCGACGGCGAGGTCTGCGTCACCGCGATCGAGACCGCGCTCCAGGGCCGCTTTCGCCTGACGCTGCGCAAGGACCTCAGGCTCGACTATCCCCGCGGCGAGACGGCGACGCACTACATGACCATGGCGATGGACCCCGATCTCGACCAGTGCGTGGTGCGGGCGCTGCGCGACATGATCGTGCTGCTCGGCGAGAGGCGCAATTTGTCGCGCGAGGACGCCTATACGCTGTGCAGCCTGGCGGCCGATCTGCGGGTGACCCAGACCGTGAACGGCTCCAAGGGCATCCATTGCATGATCGAAAAGGCGATCGTGCACGGCTGAGGCGACCTGCCCACGCCTGACCGGTCGAAGCCACGCCGCCGCCTGCCTGCCGCGCGGCTTGCCCAGTCATGCCTAATTTCCCTCGCGATTCCAACGAGCTGACCGAGCGCCGCAGCCTGCATTTGACTTCCGCCTCCAAACCTAAATAGAGTCTTAATCGTAACTTTTATGTACCCGCGTATGAGGCTAGCGTTTAGGCATGGCCACCGAAAAAGCCGAGACTGACCGCATTCCCGTAACCTTGGCGCTCTCGACCATCACCTATCTGGAGAAACTGGTGAGACAGGGCACCCACGGCACCAGCGTTCCCGGCGTCGCACGTACCTTGATCGAGGAAGGTATCCGTCTCGCCATCAAGGACGGGCTTTTGTCGATTCGCGACAATGGCAGGACGTGAGCGCGCGCCGAACGTGAGGCGGACGGATCTCGAGAGGCGGATGGCCGACATCTGCAACCTGGGACCGTTACACATGCCTGTTCTCTCACCCACCTGGACCGACGAACGCATCGAACTGCTGAGGCAGCACTTCGAGGCCGGCCTCTCCTGCCGCGAGATCGCCGCCGACATCGGCGTCAGCCGCAATGCCGTGATCGGCAAGCTGTCCCGCCTCAATCTGACGCGCGGCCGGACCATCGACGACCGCAAGGTTCAGGACAGGGGCTCCGCGCCTTCGCGCACGTCACGGACGGTGCCGCGGCTGCAATACGAGATGCTCGCCACGATCTATGGCGAGACCGGTGCGCCGATGGTCGCCGGTCCGATCGACGACGCCAATCGCTGCTCGCTGCTGGAGCTTGCCGAGAACCGCTGCCGCTGGCCGATCTCGACGCCTGGCGCGGACGATTTCTGCTTCTGCGGCAACTCCGCACCCGACGGCCAGTCCTATTGCGCCGGCCACAGCCGCCTCGCCTACCGGCCGAACTCGCGCGCGCGCGTCATGCGCGGCTAGAGTGATAGCCTGGAGCCATGTCCTAGAGCCATGTCCCAAAACGAAAAACCTCCGGCAGGGCATTGCCGGAGGTTTCTGGAGGTTTAGCATCAAGTCAGAGCCGCAACTTTCGTCATCGGCTGGGGAGTTATATAGCTTAGTAACTCAGGTAAGTAAATAAGTTTGAGCCAGATCGGATCGCATGGCTCGTCTTCGCTGCCCGCACGGGCTGCCGGATTTTCCGAACGCCCCTCTTGTAAAAAAGCCCCGGCGGTTTCCCGCCGGGGTTCTCTGATCGATCCGCGAGACCGATGTTAGAAGTTGCGCTGGGCGCGCAGCAGCATGCTGACCGAGTTCTGGTCCTTCAGCTCGTACACGGCCGCCGGCTTCGCAGCGGTGGCAATGCCCGGGCTCGCAATGGAGCCGGAGTACTTCTGGTCCAGACGCGACCAGCTCAGGTCGGCAGTGAACGCCAGGTTCTTGACCGGAGTCCACACGGTGTTGACACCGACGACCGCGAAGTTGAAGTCCGGATTACAGGTCGCACCCGCGAGCGCGATTGCAGCGAAGTTGCCGCAGATCAGGCCCTTGCCGGCAGTGCCGTACTTCAGCTGGGCATAGCCACCGTAGACGGCGCTCGCCCAGTTCGGGCTCCAGTTGTGGGTATAGCCACCACGCAAGCCCCAGGTCTTAACGGTATCGATACCGGTACCGGCACCGAAGACGCCGTCGGAAAGACCGGCGAAACCGGTGCTCTGATACGCGGTGTCGCTACCGCTGAACATGAAGAAGCTCTGCGGAAACAGGCTCTGGAAGTTGTAACGGGTCGCACCGTCGGTGTAGACGGCCTGCAGGTTGATGTTGTCGCCCGCGCCGGTCGGGATGTTCTTGATCGACAAAGCGCCCTGCACAGCCCAACCCCACTTGTCGGAGGGATGACCGGTAACTTCCGTGGCGCCGTAGTAGCCGGCATGGAGATCATGCGCGGCAACCGAGAGCTGGGCCAGACCCCAGGCCTGGTCGACGCGGACCTGACCGATGATGTCAGGAGAACGCGTGCCACCCCAGGAGTTGGCACCGTAGACGCCCGTCACGAACTGAGCGGCCGTACCCGAGGACACGTTCCAGAGGTTCGACTGACCGTTGTTCGCGGACGTCTCATCCTGCAATGCGACCGAAGCGGTGATGCCCTGGCCGAAGTCGGCCGTGTAGGCAACCTGGTTCACACCGTTGGTATGGTTGCTGCCGCCCGGAATGGTGTCGGGACCGCCAGCCGGATAGCTCTGCCACGGGGCGTCGAAGATCGAGACCGTGCGGCCGAACGTGAAGCCAGCGAACTGGATGAACGCATGGTAGAGGCCGAGCGAGGCGGCGCCGCCAGTCGCGAACGTCGAGGGATTGCTGCCGGTGACCGTCGCGGAATCGTAGGTGAAGACCGCGTCGGCGTAGGTTCGCACCACGCCATATTCGGTCGCTGTGCGGGTGTCGACGTTGAAGTCGAAACGAGCGCGGCCGGTATAGTAGTTGGTCAGACGGTTGTTCGAGCCCGCGTTCGCGCCTTGCTGGAAGTTATAGTCGCCTGCACCGCCGAGGATCGCGTCAGCGCGCAGATAGCCGCCCAGCTTGATGCAGGTATCGGTGCCCGGCATGTAGTAGAATCCAGCTCCATACAGGGAGCAGATCTTGACGTACTCGACCGCCTTGGCCTTGACCGGAAGATCGGCCGCCTGGGCTCCACTGACGGCGATCAAACCCGCCGCAGTGCCGAGCAAAAGGCTCTTCACCACTTTCATATTAAAACCTCCAAGTTGCTCATGTTACGAAGACCGGACCGTCAGGCCCCCCAGATCCCCGTCTTTCAAATCCGCTCGGCCGCTTTGCGCACACACCCGCTTTCGATGCGAGGGACGTGGGCGAACCAGCTGCAACGGGACGATCGAGTACCCCCCACCGTCACGACGCAATATGCCTGCGCCGTTCACTAATCAAAATACCTTATTTGATAAGCTTTGTGGTTTCGCTAAACCTGTGCCCCGTGCGCAACACCCCGGCAAAGCGATTCCGTGAGCTGATCATCTTTGTAGTTTTAGTGACAAAATTACCCTGCTCTGCACTTGCGTCAGAGCAGGCTTGCGTGGACTATGGCTTGCACGACACCGGCCGCATACAAATCAGATCACGGGAGTGACGCTGTGTCAGCGACGAGGAAAGAAGGGGCGCGCCTCCGCACCATCGGCAATCTGGATATCATCAGGCGCTTCACCTGGGAGATATCGTCGATCAACATGTATCTGGAGGAGCTGCGTCAGTTCTGGGCGAGAACGCTCGGCATCAGCGGTCCGCAATGGCTGATCCTGATGGCGATCTCCGACCTCGACAAGGACGACGGCATTCCGGTGAACGTCGTCTCAAAACTGCTCCACGTCGACCCGTCGTTCGTCACCACCCAGTCCAAGCTGCTCGAGAAGAAGGGCCTGTTGCGCCGTCGTCCCTCGCCGACCGACGCACGGGTGGTGCGGCTGTCCCTGACCGAGAAGACGCAGAAGCACCTGGCGAGCCTCAACGAGCAGTACAAGACGATCAAGGAATTCGTCTTCCAGGAGTTCGACGAGAAAGAGCTGACGGAATTCACCACCAAGCTCGCGATGCTGAAAACCCGTCTCGAAAAGGCCTGCGTCCGCCTGACCCTCGACTTCTGAGGCGACGTCCTTAAATGCGCCGCGCGGCGCCTAGCCGGGATTCGAGCCAATCGAAGATGTATTCATTGGCAAGGCTCGGATTGTCCGCATGACCCTCCGCCGCGCCGGTTTCGGCCGCGGTGAATACCTTCAACATCACATCCGAACTGCCGAGCCGGGACGTCTGCACGATCTGACGCGCCCGATCGGCCTTGAGCCAGCCGTCCTCACCGAGCGTGATAAGCACCGGACAGTCGGCGCTCGAGGCCATCAGCGGAGCATGCGGCACCGGAACGATGGAGACGTCGCTCATCGCGAATCGGCTCGCAAAGAAGGCTCGCTCGTGCAGGTCCCACAGGCCGCCATCACAGACGGCGGCGGCGAGCCGCGGCTCCTGCAGCACCGCCCGCGCCACGAAGGACGATCCCCAGCCATCGGCGACGATCGCGACGCGCTCGAAATCGACCTCGCTGCACGTCTCCAGATAGTCCATGACGCACGGAATCGCACTCTCGAGGTCCCGGCGCCGCAACAGCGCGTCGAGATAATCGTCGCGCTGGTCGCCGAACAGGTCCAGCGCCAGCAGCGAGAAGCCACGCTCGCGCGCATGCGGCGCAAGCTTGAACAGAAACTCTTCCTTGCGGTGGCCGGGCTCGCCGATGCAGATCACGGTCGGCGCTCGCACGCGTCCCGACGGCGCCGGCAGGAAATAGCCCTGCAATGAATGGCCGTCGAGCCAGGGTATCGTCATGATTTCGCCGGCCGGATCGCGCGCGGCGAGGAAGCGGCGGGCGCAATCCTGCATCGCGAGGACTGCGACCCAGCGGCGCTCGTCCGCCTGATCGAGCGGCATCGCTGCCGCGCTGTAGTAATTCATGGCGCGGAGCCAGTTGCGCTGCGCGGTCGCCCTGTGACCTTCCGCGAACGCGGCCTCGGCACGAAGCCGATTGGCCTGCGCCAGATTCTTCCACTCGCGATGCCAGGACTGGTCGTCGCCCCGCTTCAGCTGCCGCGCGATCATCAGGCATTCCGCGATCGTGGCGCCGCCCTCCTGGGCCGCGGTCAGGAGCCGCGTGAACTCAGCGGAGATGTCCTCTCGCTCCGGGCAAAGGGTCCAGTCGTCGGAGAGGCATGCGGGTATCATCGGGAGCTACGCTCTGGTCATCACCTTACACATGACTGACTAAACTATTTTGGTTCCCTGACCAAGCAGCCGTGCGCCAAATGAGAGCCGTTCGAGATCACCATCGCTTGAACGAATGTGTCGCATGCGTGACACTCCAATTCGTCATGAGTGGCCAACTCAGGCGAGAAACGCCGACCGCGAACTGGCAAGAGGTGGCACGCGAAATTGCCTGCGCACCTCTTGCCATGATGAGCATCATACCTATATCGGCGCGCGCTCGGCGGCCGCCTCAGCCGAGCCGCCAGCCGACCTCCTGCGTGAAACTTTCGTAGAAGGCGCGGTCGTAGGCCTGCTCCGGCGTGGCGCGCACGCGCTCGTCGAGGCGCTTTGCGTCCTCGCCCACGAGAATGCGCCATTGCTCCGCCTTGACCCCGTCGAGGATGATCCTGGCGGCCTGCGCCGCCGTCGTCGGCGCGTCCTCGAGGAAGCTGCGGGCGCGCTCGGTGAACGCCGCCTGGATGTCCTCGTCCGACATCTTGTCGGCATCCGGCACGCCGGCCGCCACCATGCGCTTGCGGGTCAGCGCGACCTCGTCGGCATTGAGCCGCTCCGAACCGTCGGCGCTCTGCACCTTGCGCGAATTGGAGACGATCGAGGTGCCGATATGGCCGGGCATCACCACCGAGCATTTGACGTGCGGCGCGTGCAGGCGGAGGTCGTTGATCAGCGCTTCGGTAAATCCCTTCACGGCGAACTTCGCCGAGCTATAGGCGGTGTGGGACTGGTTCATACCGATCGAGGCCCAGAAGCCGTTGACGCTCGCGGTGTTGACGATGTGGGCCTCGTCGGCTGCGACCAGCATCGGCAGGAAGGTCCGGACGCCGAGATAGACGCCACCCCAGCAGATGTTGAAGGTGCGCTCCCACTGCTCGCGCGTATTGGAGAACAGGCTGCCGCCGCCGCCGATGCCGGCGTTGTTGAACAGAAGATGGATCCGGTCGGTCTTCTGCTGCTCGGCGAGCTCGTCGCGGAATCGCTTCAGATGATCCTCGATCGAGACGTCGGCGACATGGGTCGTGACGCGCAGGCCCTGCGGCAGCTTCTCGACCTCGCACAGCCGCCTGGTCTCGGCCATCGCGGCTTCCGAGACGTCGCACATCGCGACATTGCAGCCCTCGGCGACGAGCTGCCGCGCGAGCTCACGTCCCATTCCCGTGCCGCCGCCGGTGATGACGGCGATCTTTCCTGCAAAATCCTTCATGGGACTTTCGGCCCCTCCCTTGTCGGTATGTTTCTTCACAGCCAGCGCCGCACGCATCGCAGCGCGCGCAAATGTAGCAGCGCCGCATCCGCAGGCAAAAGCGGATCGGCGCTGCCATGTTCATCAGTTATTTCGGGGCGTGGACTATTCGGCCGCCTCGACGCGCCGCCCGTTCAACGCGCCGAGCCCGTCCAGCGCCTTGCGGATCGCCGCCTGCTGCACGGGCGATGCCTCCGGCATCGGCGCGCGCGGATAAGTCCTGGGCAGGCCCTGCAGCGTCTGCGCATAGCGCGTGCAGGCCGGCAGATTGTCGGCGATGACGGCGTTCCACAGCGTCAGCAGCTTCTTGTGCAGGTCGAGCGCGCGCGGATGGTCGCCCGCCTTCACCGCATCCCACAGCGCGACCGAGGCATGCGGCGCCGCGGTCAGGATCGCGGCGATCGAGCCATGGGCCCCCAATGTGTAGGACGGATACATCAGGGCATCGACCGCGCTGTAGATCAGCTTGTCCGGCGCCATCATCATGAGGTCCGCGAACAGCTTCAGGTCGCCCGCGCTCTGCTTGACGCCGACCACCAGCGGCACCTCGGTCATGATCCGCGTCAGCAGCGCCGGCGACAGATACGACCACGGCACCACGTTGTAGATGATGATGGGCATGCCGGTCTCATCAGCCATGGCGCGGAAATGCGCCACCATCGCCTCGTCGTCCGGCTTGAACAGGTAATGCACCGGCGTGACCTGGAGGGCGGCGACATTCATGTCGCGCACGAGCTTGCCGCGGCGGATCGCATCGCGCGTGGAATCGACGATGATGCCGGCGATCACGGGAATGCGCCCCTTCACCGCCGCGACCGTCGCTTCCATCAGGTCGCGATATTCCTCGTGATCGAGCGTGTGCCCCTCGCCGGTCGAGCCGCCGGCCGCGACACCATGCGCGCCGGCCCCGATCATCCAGTCGACCTGGGGCGCCACGAGCGTGTAGTCGATCTCGCCATCCTTGCGGAACGGCGTCGTCATCGGCGGAATCACGCCGGTCGGTCGTGCCTTCATGGTCTGCCCTCGCGTTTCCATATCCCTTGTGGCGGTCCCGCTCTTTTGGCGGGTGCCCACGGTCCTTCCGAGCCTACCGGCTGCAAGCGGCCTGTGAAGCGCCCCCGGCGCGGCGCTGCCCCCACAAACGATCATCCCTGCGACTCACCCCCTTACTCACCCCTGCCGGTTCCCGTATTTGCCCGGCTTCGGTTTAAGGGCAATTTTTTTACAATCCGAATCTTCAATGGACTCCGGACGCTGGGTCGAGTCGGCCAGGTCAGCGTGTTGTTTGTGTCACAGGCTCTGGCACTCCGCTTGCATCCTCTTCGTGGTCAGAAACTACCGATGAGGTGACTGGAATGTTCGTGACCGTCGTTGCCGTGCTCTGCCGGCTGAGTGCAGCCAGCTCAGGCAGTTGCATCGAGGAAATCGTGACCGACAGCAACATGACGCCCGAGATGTCGATGATGCAGTGTGCGATCGGCGCACAGGCCCCATTGGCGAAATGGATGGGCGAGCATCCGATCTACCACGCCAACTGGCGGCTCGATCGCTACAAATGCGTCCCGGGTCACTACGAGATCAAGGGCCACGCCTAAGGCCCCGCAAAACTACTGATACCAAGACGACGGACCAAGACTAAAAACGAGGAAACGCCCCGGAGGCCGACTGGCTTTCCGTGCGGGGGTGCTGAAGACCGTCAGACCAACTCGTCGCCATGCTTGACGTTTGCGCAGAACGCCAGATGGCCTTCGAGCTCGATACGAACACGGTACGTGCCATGAGGCAGAGAAGCTGCAATTCGCCAGCGCCGTATCGACGCTTCAGGGTGGGCTGCCATCTCCCTATTGACGAAGTGTATTACCTCTTTGCCCGTCGAGTCGGCTGCAACTACTTTGACGGAAATCGGCTTTTGGTCCGTTCGCGGATTTAGCTCGAATACAAGCCCATTTTCAACAATTCCGACATACTCAACGAAGACATACTTCCTTCAAATACCAACAAATCATTGGACACGATAATCTTGTTGGACCAAGACTTTGCACAGTCTCCCAGCATGTCACAGAGGGTTTCACGCTCGGCAACCGTTCGACAGTATATCCATTGCAAGGCAGTAGAGAGCGGCAGCGGAGAAGCCGCTAGAACCTCGGCGCAACGATGTTCGGTGATCGATTTGTCACCTCCCGTCGCTCCGACGTGAAACACTTTTTCGAATGGTATCGTCGCAAAATAAATTTCTGAATCTTGGGGCTCTGCAGTGGCGGTCTGCATATTGCGATCGGAGAACTTTACACCCTCGCTCAAAAGAACCTTACGGGCGTCGAATACGAACATAATCAAGACTGGAGCGTGAGAGCTCTCGCCAAACGAGCATTCGCCCTGTTTCCGAATTCCTTCTATGTGCCACTGCGTAGGCGTCGTCGGCCGGAAATAGAGACGCGCAAAATTGTGAGCGTACTCGCGTGTGTTTATTACAGCGATGGCAGCGACGTCCCGCGTCCTCTTATTGTTGGGATCGTTTCGAGAACGCAAATTCCCATCTCTGAGCAACTCGACCGCGTTCTCGATGGGAGCATGATGGAATAGGCGGCTGGGCCAATTGCGTCTGTACGAGTACCATGGCTTATTGAGTTCGGCTTCCCACCTGCCAATATGATCTTCGATGAAGGTCGCACTTAGCGCCATGCCATTTCGATCTGCTTCTTCGATTCAGGGATAGCTTCATCGGCGCCTAAGGTTGGAAGCAATTCAACAGCCAACTCAGCCTGGCATTCCGCCTTTTGAATCTGGATCGGCCGCACGTGAGGCAAGAGGCTAATGAGCGATAGCAACGGGCCTCCTCCTTCCATACTCGTCCACCCAGCCTTTTCCTTAGTCAACAACCCCTTCTGAAGTCCAACCCAGACCCCGCGTAAATCCTCCCGATCAAACGTCCACTCTCGTTCCTCGAACCTAAGTTTCAAATGGCCGTCGATAATGAAAGCGTCGATCGGCGATTTACTCGAGATATCGAGCAAATTACCGCGCACCAAATCGGTCGCACGATATAGCGACTGCATAAAAGACTCAAAATTCGAGTCTGAGGCCCGCTCGCCACGCAGCTTATTTGCGACCGCCTCCATATGCTCCGGCAAACCAATATCGACCGTGAAATCGTGGATATAGACTTGAATCGGAAGCGGTGACAAATATCGCTCCATCAAGGGACGAACGTCATCCCAATCCAGTCCTCCGTTCCCGCAACCGAGCCTAGGGAAGGAGACCTCTCCAATGCCGAGTGCCTTGTAATTCTCGACGAACTTGCGGAGCCCCGCCTCTATCCATTCCAATTTCGATGGATTGCGCCAATGCAACTTCGTGGGGAAATTGAGAGTAAGATGATCCTCTCCTCGCCAAAGCCAAAGCTTGCCAGGGGCTAGCAATTTTTGGTCACAAATCCGCTTATAAGCAGCGAACATTTCGGGCTCGCGCTTCTTGAATTCGAGCGCAATGCCCTTCCCCATTATCCCGACGCAGTTGACGGTATTGACGAGCGTCTGTGCTGTCGATTCGAGGAGGCTCGTGCGCCGATAGATTAGCATTGATCTTCCGCAAGTTTCAGACGTGTGGAGGTTGCTTCCGCACGGCATCTGAGCGCGATTTCGGCCGACGTGACTCAACACAGCGAATCTCAAGTTGTAAACAGGCGGCCTGATTAGAGGCGAGAATGTTAACGCAAATGATGCGATGGGACGACGCGAGCTTCAGTGTATCGATTGCGAAGAAAGCGCAGCTACTTGTTAGAACATATAGAGAACGTATTCACTTTTGTCAACTATCTCAATAGCTTAGAAATGATGACTTATTTGATGATGCATAATGTTTCACCTTTTCAATGAGATACAGTGGGCGACCTCGCGCATGGCCAGCGCCTTCCGGCGTCGGCATCAACGAATAATTGTGCGGCCAGCCACCGAGCAGAGCCCACCGTCTGCCCTCGCCCGCTCGGCGAGATCGACGCTGTCATGCAGCAGATCGCGCATTCCCTCGGCCCAAGCGAGCGGAACGCGTAGTGCGGGGGGCAGACTACCCTCGCGGATGTCACGCTTCACCGCGACGCAGATCCGCATCCAGAAGTCCGGCATGATGCACCATACCCCTTGCCCAGCGCGTCAAATCGCTTCGGAACAACGTCATCCGGTCAATGACATCGCTACTGTGCATGGGGTTGTTTTCGGCATTTTAGTTTGCCGACCACCGAAGCAACCACCGCAACCAACCGCCGCGCATGCGTCACCGGCGGCAGCAGGCTCCGCGCCGCCCCTCGATTCATCCGACAGATGCTTTGGTAAGAATGGTCGGAGCGAGAGGATTTGAACCTCCGACCCCTAGTCTCCCAGACTAGTGCGCTAACCGGGCTGCGCCACGCTCCGAACGTCGTTCCATTAGCTAGGATCGCTGGTTTGCGCAAGGCGAGGTCACACCATTTTGCTGCCTCCGCCGAAAGGCACCGGAACTGCCCCAAAGCGGGAGATCCGGCGTCAGGCGTCCTTGAGCGCCTGATCCAGCATCTCGCGGCAGGCGATCAGCTCGGCGAGCACCCGTCCGAGGCGCTCCCGGTCGATGGCGCTGGGGCCGGCGGGTGCGGCGGGGGTGCCGCCCTTGCGGAAGGTGGTGAGGATTTCCTCGTCGTCGGTCTCGGAGAAGCGGAAGTCGATGCCCTCCTCCTCCTCGCCCTGGTAGTCGTCATCGTCGCTGTCGCGGGCGCCGCGGACGCCGGTCTCCTCCTCGGGCTCCATCAGGCTGGCGCCGACGGCGTCCTCGATGGCGCCGAACGAGACCGCGGCCGCGCTGTCGGCGAGGCCCTGCACTGATTTGACGCCGTGTTCTTTCAGGATCCGCTGCACCCCGCGGATGGTGTAGCCTTCCCCGTAGAGCAGACGGCGGATGCCCTTGAGCAGGTCGACGTCGTCGGGGCGGTAATAGCGGCGGCCGCCGCTGCGCTTCATCGGCTTGATCTGGGAGAATCGGGTCTCCCAGAACCGCAGCACGTGCTGCGGAATGTCGAGTTCCTGCGCTACTTCGCTGATGGTTCGGAACGCATCCGGCGCCTTGTCCAAATGCCAAATCCTTATCCGGAGGGCGGATTACGCCTCGGGTTGCGCCTTGCTGGCGTCGCCATTGGTGCGGTGCTGGCCGTTGATCCGCTGCTTCAGGATCGCGGACGGCTTGAACACCATGACCCGGCGCGGCGAGATCGGCACCTCGGTGCCGGTCTTGGGATTGCGACCGATGCGCTGACCCTTCTTGCGGACCATGAAGGAGCCGAACGAGGACAGTTTCACCGTCTCGCCTTTCTCAAGGCAATCGGTGATCTCCTTCAGCACGAGTTCCACGAAGGCAGACGATTCCGTGCGCGATAGCCCCACCTTCTGGTAGACGGCCTCGCACAGATCGACACGCGTTACGGTTTTACTTTGATCGGTCATCGCCCTGCCCCACATCACGGCGAACAATTGTTGTCTGAAATTATGAGCTTACGATACGGCGGTCAACAGCGCTCATCAATGCAGGCGCATCGATAATCCGATCTGATTCGGGCAAAATTTTATCGACTGTGGCTTACCAGCGCACCAGCGCGGAGCCCCAGGTGAAGCCGCCGCCCATGGCTTCGAGCAGAACCAGGTCGCCGCGCTTGATGCGGCCGTCCTTGCGCGCCACCGACAGCGCCAGCGGGATCGAGGCCGCCGAGGTGTTGCCGTGACGGTCCACCGTCAGCACCACCTTCTCCGGCGCGATATGGAGCTTGTGCGCGGACGCGTCGATGATTCGCTTGTTGGCCTGGTGCGGCACGAACCAGTCGATGCTGTCGGCATCGAGCCCGGTCGCCTTGAAGGCGTCGACGATCACGTCGGTGATCATGCCGACCGCGTGCTTGAAGACCTCGCGGCCCTCCATGCGCAGATGGCCGACGGTCTGGGTCGAGGACGGACCGCCGTCGACGAACAGCTTCGCCTTGTGGCGGCCGTCCGAGCGCAGATGCGTGGTCACGATCCCGCGGTCGGTCGCGGCATTGCCCGGTTGCTCCTGCGCCTCCAGCACCACGGCGCCGGCGCCGTCGCCGAACAGCACGCAGGTGCCGCGATCGGTCCAGTCGAGGATGCGCGAGAAGGTTTCCGCCCCGATCACCAGCGCGCGCTTGAAGGCGCCCGTGCGCAGGAAATTATCGGCGGTGGCGAGCCCGAACACGAAGCCCGAGCACACCGCCTGAAGGTCGAAGGCGGCGCCATGGTTGATGCCGAGCCCGTGCTGCACGGCGACCGCGCTCGCGGGGAAGGTGTTGTCAGGGGTCGAGGTCGCGAGCACGATCAGGTCGATCGACTGCGCGTCCACGCCGGCATCGGCGAGCGCAGCCTGCGCCGCCTTGAGCGCCAGATGCGAGGTGAACTCGCCCTCGGCCGCGATGTGCCGCTCGCGAATGCCGGTGCGTTGCACGATCCACTCGTCGGACGTGTCAATGCGCGCCGCCAGTTGGGCGTTGGTCACCACCTGCTCCGGCAAATAAGAGCCGCAGCCCAGCACGACCGAACGAATTTGAGTCACGAAACAGCCTCCTGCGCGGCCTGCACGGAACTGAGTGCACCACCTTCGCGATTGAGCATCTGATTGATCTTGTTGAGGAGATCGAATTTGACCATCTCATAGCCAACATCGATCGCATAGGCAAAGCCTTCGGCAGCGATTCCGCCATGGCTCTTGACCACGATCCCGTTCAACCCCAGCAACACGCCGCCGTTGGATTTGTTCGGATCCATCTTGTTGCGCAGGGCCTGGAAGGCGTTGCGCGCAAAGAGATAGCCGAGCTTTGACAGCCAGCTCCGCTTCATCTCGTCCCGGAGCAATTCCGCCATCTGCCGTGCGGTTCCCTCCGCGGCCTTCAGCGCGATGTTGCCGCTGTAGCCCTCGGTGACGATGACGTCCGCCACCCCCTTGCCGATGCCGTCGCCCTCGACGAAGCCGAGATAGTCGAGCTCGGGCAGGTTCCTGGCGCGCAGGATTTCGCCGGCCTCGCGAATCTCCTCGTGCCCCTTGATCTCCTCGACCCCGATATTGAGCAGGCCGACCGTGGGACGCTTCTTGTTGAACAACACACTGGCCATCGCCGCGCCCATGATGGCGAGCGACACCAGATGATGCGTATCGCCGCCGATGCTGGCGCCGAGGTCGAGGACGACGGAATCGCCGCGCCTGGTCGGCCACATGCCGGCAATGGCCGGACGGTCGACGCCCGGCAGCGTGCGCAGGTGGAAGCGCGACATCGCCATCAGCGCGCCGGTATTCCCGGCAGAGACCGCAACATCCGCCTCGCCCTTTTTCACCGCATCGATGGCAAGCCACATGGAGGAGGTCCTGCGGCCGCGCCGCAGCGCCTGGCTCGGCTTGTCCTCGCCGCTGACCGCGACATCGGTATGAATGATCTTCGAGGCGGCCTTCAGCGCGGGGTGGCGGTCGAGCTCGGGCTCGATCTTGGCGCGGTCCCCGATCAGCAGGAATTCGATCTCGCGATGCCTAGCGAGCGAGATGGCGGCGCCTGGAATGACCACGGCGGCGCCGGCGTCGCCCCCCATGGCGTCAAGCGCGATGCGAACCTTGCTTGGCATAAAAGTCCTGGAAACCTGGTCTGGTGCGGTCTTGAACGAGCGGGGCCGCAAATGGGTTCGCCACGAACATGGCGGTCGGTCAAGCGCCACGCCGCACCCGGACCGGGGCGCGACAATAGCGTTTTGTTATCCCGAAACAACCTCTTGCCCCCAGCCTTTTGCATTCGGGAGCATCGGGCCGCGGACGGACTAATTCACGAGAAACACATCAAAATCAAACAGATAATTCGAACTTTCAAACCACCACCGCAAACACCTCGCGCCCCGTAGCAAAGCGGTCCTCCGGGTAGGACGGCAGCTATTGGTCTTTCTTCTTGTCCTGGAGTGCCTTCAGGACCGCAAAGGGATGGTCCTCCGGATCGGGGGCGGTGACCTCGGGCTCAAACACGACCCCCGGCTTCCGCGGATAGGGGTCGACCGCCAGGAACAGGGCGTCGGTGGCGAGCCGGCCGAGGTCGATAATGCCATTGACGATCGCCTCCGGCGGGTCGGCGACCTGCTCCTGATCGTCGTGCCCCTCCTCCATCAGCTCGGCCAGGCGGCGGACCTCGGCCTCGGGGGCAAATATCAGGTCCACCTCCTCGTCGATGTCGCTCTCCATCGGGTCAAGCGTGACCACACAGGTCTGGCCGATCCGGGCGCGGACGTGCCCCGTGACCTGGATCCGGTTGCCGCTTTTCGGCACGACATCGAAATCGGCCTGGACCGAGACAACCTCGCGCAAGCCTGCCGTCTCAGCCATGGCCTGCCGCTCGGCGGCCGAGGCCTCGAGTTTGCGATGCAGGCCGGTATCCGGGATCTGTGCAACGATGACGGGCACCCGCCAGGGATCGGGCCCGGATGCTGGTATCGGTCGGGTCATGGCGTGACATCCTCAGGAAGCGCTGGAGGAAACTTGAAGGACGCGGCCAACAATGCGGCCTCGCCGGTCCGGGCGAGGTCGGCCTCGGCGGCCCTGGCATAGGCCGCGAGGCGCTGCGCCTGGTCCATGCCGGCCCCGTTCAAGATATTCTTGCAGATCGCCGATGCCAGCGCCTCGCCGCTGCCGTCCATACCCTGATCGTAGGCTTGGACCCGCCCGTAAAAGGCCTCGCCGAAGGCCCGCATCCGCTTCGGCACGGTCTGGTCCCCTATCCCCATCTCGCGCAGATTGTCGTCCATGTCCTCGCAGAAGCGGTCGAACAGCGCCTGCGACAGCTCGGTGGCGCTCTGGACCGTGCGCAGGCGGCGCAGCAGCAGCCAGAGGTGCAGCAGCAACAGATCGAAACGCCCGTTAACGGTATCCGGCACGCCCAAGTCGCGGTAAAATATGGGTTCTCGCGCCTGCGTCACGATCATGCCATAGATGGCTTCAATGGTGCCCGGCGAGGCTAGGCGGGGTTTCCTGAAGTGATTGAACGGCCAAAGCATTGTGGTTTCCGCAAGCGGGCGCGCGCGTGTTGCATTCAGAGCCTCCGCCCGGTACTTCAGCGCCTCGCGCGACGCAAGGGGACGGAATCAGTTCCGCTATGACGATAACGAACCAGACCAGCCTGCGTGCAGACAAGCGGCGCGGCCTTCACGCACGTTGGCGCGGTTTGCGCCTGTTCGCGGCCGCGGCCCTGGTTGGCGCTGCGCTTGCGGGCTGTACCGGCGAGCAGTTCCAGAAGGGCTATATCCTGCCGCCCGGCGCGCTGGAGCAGATTCCGATCGGCGCGAGCCAGGACCAGGTGCTGATCGTGATGGGCACCCCCTCCACCGTCGCAACCCTGGACGGCGAAGTGTTCTATTACATCTCGCAGCGCTCCGAGCGCATGGTCGCCTTCATGAACCAGAAGGTGGTCGATCAGCGCGTCATCGCGGTCTATTTCGACAAGAACCGGCGCGTGCGCCGCCTTGCGAATTACGGCCTGCAGGACGGCAAGATCTTCGACTTCATCAGCCGGACCACGCCGACGTCGGGCCAGGAGATGAGCTACCTCGCGCCGATCTTCAAGCTGCTCAGCTTTAACTGAGCCTTCAGCCTGCGGCTTCGTGCGGCTTGCCGTTGCGCGTCCTGTTCCATACGCTCTCCGCAAAACAAGATGCAGGGAGTGGATTCGTGCCCAATAAATTGCTGTCCCGCCGTCGCGTGCTCACCGGTGCTGCCGCTATCTCGGCCGCAGCGATCCTGCCGCGATCGAGTCTGGCGGACTGGAAGCCCACCGAAAACGTCCGCCTCGTCGTGCCGGCGGCCGCCGGCGGTTCGACCGACGTGATGGGTCGGCTTCTGGCCGCGCATCTGCAGACCGCCTGGGGCCAATCGGCCGTGGTGGAAAACCGCTCCGGCGGCGGCGGCACGATCGGCACGGCCGAGGTGGTCCGCGCCAAGCCGGACGGCCACACCATCCTGATCGGCAATCCCGGTCCGAACGCGATCGCCTACAGCATTTTCAAGAACCTCACCTACAAGCCGGACCAGCTCCAGCCGGTCTCCAACATGATCCGGATCCCGAACATCGTCTCGGCGCATCCCAAGACCGGCATCAAGTCGATCGCCGAGCTGGTCGCCTATCTCAAGGCCAATCCGGACAAGCTCAGCTACGCCTCCTCCGGCGTCGGCCAGAGCCCTCACCTCACCGGCGCCTGGTTCCTGCAGCTCACCGGCCTGAAGATGACGCACATCCCGTTCCGCGGCGCCGGTCCCGCGCTCCAGGCGGCGCTCGCCGGCGACATCCAGATCCTGTTCGACAATCTCTATCCGAGCCTTCCCCAGGTGCAGAACGGCACCCTCACCGGCCTCTGCGTCACCACGACGGAGCGCAGCGACCTGGCGCCGAACCTGCCGACCATGCGTGAGAGCGCGCCGGAGCTTGCGGCTTTCGACGTGTCATCCTGGTTTTCCGTGTTCCTGCCGAAAGGCGTCTCACCCGAGGTGCTCAACGCGCTCAATCTCCAGGTCAAGGCGATGCTCGAGCGCGACGACATCAAGAAGAACATCACCGCCATGGGCGCCCGCGCCGACTACGGCACGCCCGACCAGTTTGCCGCCTTCGTGGACGCCGAGACGAAGAAGTTCGCCGGCATCATCCAGAAGGAAGGGCTGCAGATGGACGTGCAGTAGCCTTCGCATCCGCGGAGGCGGCCCAACATGCATCGCCGCGACGCGCTTTCGGGTTGAGCGCGTGGCGACACATCGGTTGCTATGCAAGCTCGGCCGACGGCTGTCCTACCAAAGCAGCAATCGCCGAAATCGAGTCCAGGCGCGTCAAATCGAAGCCGATGTCGGAGAAATTGATCCCGTGGTCGGTCTCAATGCTCATAATCAGCTCGACCGCGTCGAGCGAATCGAGGCGGCCGCTGGTGAACAACAGATCATCGTCACCAAGCGGCGCGCTGTCGCCCTTCATCAGCAGCCGCTGCACGATGTAGCGTCGCATCTGCGATCTGACTTCAGGGCCGGCTTTCGTGGTCATGTCGAGACTCCCAGGAGATAGAACAGGAATTCGGCGCGTTGCCCGAGCGAATGCTCGCGGTCGAGCGGCGCATCGAAGACGTGAATGAGACAAAAGAAGCTCGACACCCACAGGCAAGGCAGCAAGCGGCCACGCAGCCATCCTTGCGGCGCCCGTGGGGCGCGGCGCATCTGCGAGAGCCCGACGCTGATGGCAAGGACAAACGTGTAGAACGCGTGCGATTGCTGACCGACCACGGCCCGCCAAAGGCCCATTTCGCCGACGAAATGAATATCGCGGATGAAGTGAAACAGCAGGTTGCCGACACAAGCCGCGGCAAAGGTGGCGAAGAACATGCGAAGGCGGCGATGGCCGCGGAGGCAGCGAACAAAGGTCGGGTAGAAGAAATGATCGGCGAGCAGTTCCTTGTAATAGAAGTAGTAGCGGTTCCAGAATTCCGCGAGCGTCGTTGACTCCAGAGGCCGGTAGGTGTTGCGCAGCAGGCGAAAGCCGGCAAGCCGCGCCGTGGCAATGATGACGCCGCCGAAAACCGTCATGCTCAGCAGGTCCTCGGCGAAGAAGCTGACGAGGCTCGCCCATCCGACGAAACGCGACCAGGGATGGCCCGCGAGATATTGCAGCAAGTTGTCGTCGAACATTGGAAGCTGCAAACGCGCGTGGACCAACTCGACGAGACAGATCCTGACGATGGCGAGCACAAGGATCCAGACCGCAAGCTTGACGCCCTTGAGCTGCGTTTCAGCAAGCTCCTCGGGTGTCTTGGCCTCGAAGCGGTCGAGATAAGACAGCCCCTTCCCGAACGGCGTCAGCGACGATCCCCAGAAGGGGTGGAAAACGCTCAGATGCCGCCACACCGGAGATCGCTTCCTGCCCGCATCGGCCAGACCATAGGCAAGGAACCACAAATAGGGTTGGACCGTCATCAGGAACGACCACAGTAAGACGCGCGGCAGGCCGGCCATCGCCGTGGCCTGCGTCAGCGCGACGAGTGCCAGGAACGCCAGCAACAGGCTGAGCGTCGGGCGCCGGAAAACGATCGTCCCTGCTCCTTGCATGATCAGCAGTCCCGCGAACAGCGCAACCACGACGACCAGCATGACCGCTTCCAGCAGCGGCTGATGGATCCGGTCGCCGACGCCTTCGTCGACCGCCAGCCGTTCGAGAAAACCGCGGTCGATCAGGAACCCGCTGCGATAGAGCAGCAGCAAGGTTGCGAGCAGGATCAGGACGCGCCGGTACCGGCCGGCATAGGCGCATATCAGCGCGAGTCCCGCCGCTGTAAAATCGATACCTATCTGCCGAAACAGAACTGCGAGCAATCCGACCGCGCAGCAGAGCAGCACGCGGCCACCGATGTCCTGGACCCCCGCCACGAGCCTCGGGTCCTGATCGATCCTGGGGATCAACCGCCACGACGGCTTCTCAAGAGGACCCGATGGCGCGTAGCCGTAGGACTGGCTTTCAACACTCATCGGACAACGCGCGCGATCACGACGAGCTGTTGCATCTACGAGGCCCTTGCAACAGCTTCGCCAAGCAGCGACGCCACCGAGCGGCGGTCCGCCTTGCCATTGGGATTGATGGGAATGTCTTCCATCCAGATGAACCGGCCCGGCACCATGTAGGCGGGAAGGTGCGCCGCGCAGTGCAGGCGCAGATCGGTCTCTGCCATTCTCGCACCCGAATACGCGGCCAGCAGCCGACTGGCACCACTGGCGTCGTGCTGCACCACGGCAAGCGCACGGGTTATTCCCCTGCACGCCATCAGTGCGTGGTCGATCTCCTCCAGCTCGACCCGATACCCCCGAAGCTTGACCTGATTATCCGCGCGACCGCGAAAACGCAGGACGCCAGTTTCAAGGTCGGCCTCCACGAGGTCGCCGCTCCGATAGAGGATCGACCGATAGCCGTCGATCAGAGGATCCTGACAGAAACGGCGGGCCGTCTCTTGCGGGTTGTTGATGTAGCCGAGCCCTACCCCAGGACCTCCCAGCCACAACTCGCCGGCGGTGCCCGCGGGCACCGGCTTCATCTCTTCATCCAGGATCCGGTAGCTAAAATTGGGGTTGAGCCGCCCCAGGGGGGCCAATCCGTCCTTGGTCTCAAAAACGGATTCGACGATCTCGAAACCGCTACAAATGCAGCTCGTCTCGGTCGGACCGTAGCAATTGATCAGCTTCGCCTTGCCAGCAAACGCGTCGTGGAAGCGGCGAAGCCGGGCCAGCGGAAACCCCTCACCGCCGAACATGAACCGGCTGATGCTCGGCAGCCAATCCGGGCTCAGAAGATGCATGGAGTCCAGGAACATGAAGAGGGTCGGCACGGCGAAGAAGAATGTGCACTGATGCTTGGTGATCTCCGACACCAGCTCTGCGGGAGGCCGCCCCTTCAGCGCGTCCAGCGCGACAACCGCCGCTCCGTTCAGCAAGCCGGCATAGATGTCAAAGACCGAATTGTCGAAATAGATCGGGTTGACATTCGTCAGCCGGTCACCGGGTCCAATTCCAAGATCGTTCTTCGCCCAGGCGATCAGGTGAAGCACCCCTTGATGGGGGATGACCACCCCCTTCGGTTCGCCAGTCGATCCCGAGGTGAACATGACATAGGCCGGATCGGCCCCGGTGATCAGGGATGTCAGCTGTAGATTGTCATCTTCAAACTGCGACGCGGCATGATGCAAGGCAGCTCGGGCACTCGCATCGCCGATCAATGTCCGCGGTCCAGATCCATCGCGCACGCTGACGATCAGCGCGGGCCGGCATCGCTCCAGCATCAGCCAGGCACGTTCGTCGGGAGCCGCAGGATCGAGGAACGCATAGGGTGCTCCGATCTTGATGCAGGCGATCGCGAGCGCATAGGCCTCGACGATTTTCGGCAATTCGAGGCACACCACGGCGCCCTTGTTGACGCCCCGCGATGTCAACCAGCGCGCCAACCGGTTTGCCAACCGGTTGAGCTCCGAAAAGGCAAACCTGTCGCCTTCGCAGAACAGAGCGACAGCGTCCGGCGAGGACGCAACGGCCTCTTCGAAACGCAGCGCCAGATTATGGGCGGTCATACCGACGCCTCGATCATTTCATTGTCGCCGGGATCGCCCGGCGCGCTCGACGAGGCCTGCACGATCTCGGCAAAATCTCGCTGGTTGAGCGCGATCACGGCCGCGGGCAATTTCGCCTCCGGAACCTGGGCCTGCAACATGTCCCCGAGCTCCATGCCGAGATGCTGAAGGAACGCGGCGGCCATCGGATCGGTCGCCAGCGGCCTGCCCTCACTTGCCCCGTGCTTCATGTCCGGCACGAGGCTGCTGTTCTCGCTGCCAGCTGAAGCAGCTTCGGGATCGACACGCAGCACCACGTCATAGCGATAGCGGGTCAGCTCGTAGCTTGATCCGCGCTTGAGCAGGATTTCCGCACCCGATATCCGCGGGATGGATCCGGAAATGCCGTGAAAATAGCGGGGGTCGATCACCAACTCGCGCTCCTGGGCGATCGACAAGAAGATCTTTCGCGCGAGCCCGGCATCCGTGGCTCCCGAAACTTTCGCGGATTGAACTTCGCGATGGAAGACCGGCAGGAGCTCGAGGTTACGAACGTCGCCGACGAAGATGTGCCCCCCAGGAGCTACCAGGCATGCGGCATGCTCCAAGACTGTGTGCAGGTATTCGATGCCGGGAAAGTATTGCACGACCGAATTGAGCACCACTGCATCGAACGAATTCAGCGGCAAGCCGCTCAAATCGGCGGCTTCCCGCTCTAGAAATTCGACATGCCGAAGCTCGGGCTCCGACTGCGCGAACGCACGCAGCCGCTGAACGGCTACCGGCGAGAGGTCGGTCCCGCAATATACCTCGCAGCCAGGCGCGAGCTTTTCGACAAGCAAGCCGACGCCGCATCCGATCTCCAATACCCGCCTTGCACCAAGAGCACGAATTTGCAGGACCGTATGATCCAGCCAATCGACCATGTCGGGTTCGGGAATGGGCCTGTTGGTGAAGTTGCTGGTCCAACCGACGAATGACGGCACAACACCGTCGGCGTCACGGCGATACGCTTGATCGAAAGCCCGACGCCATTGCGCAACTCTGCGATCCGTCTCGGCCTGGAGACGCTTCGCCTTGCCGGCGCTCAGACGATCGGGGGCAATTGCGACGAAAGCGACCTCGGACTGACCACCGTGGCCAGGCTCGGCGCTGAAGAAAGCATCCGCCACGCCCGGATGCGCCATCAATGCCCGCTCAATCTCGTTCACAGGCCGTGCAGGCAACGGAAACCTCCCTCGTGCGGGCGGCAAGCAGCGAACCCCTGAACATATCGAGAGCGCGCCTCGCGCGGAACATCCCGACGCGTGCTGCGGAACTCGCTAAAACGCCGCCGACAATCTCGCGTATTTCTAGAGCTCGGCCGGTTAAGCAACCCTAAATGCGCGCACGCCTAGGATGCACATTTCCGCGCCGCTTACGCCCTCGGCATCGATGGATCGCTCTGATGATCGGATTGTTGCAGTTTCACGTCCCGCCGGGCGGGTTTCATGTTCAGATGATGCGCCGCCCCCCTGGCACCACGCACGCAAAGAAAGACCCCGCAGGCCTGCGCCGCGGGGTCTTCGTTCAGCAACGTCTACCTCAGTGCGCCAGGATCGCAAGCAGCAGCAAGGCAACGATATTGGTGATCTTGATCATCGGGTTCACCGCCGGGCCGGCCGTGTCCTTGTAAGGATCGCCGACGGTGTCACCGGTGACGGCCGCCTTGTGCGCGTCACTGCCCTTGCCGCCGAAATGACCGTCTTCGATGTACTTCTTGGCGTTGTCCCAGGCGCCGCCGCCCGAGGTCATGGAGATCGCGACGAACAGGCCCGTCACGATTACGCCGAGCAGCATCGCGCCGACGGCCGAGAACGCCGCCGACTTGCCGGCCGCCCCGCCCCCCGCGATTGCATAGATCACGAAGTAGACGAAGATCGGTGACAGCACCGGAAGCAGCGAGGGGATGATCATTTCCTTGATCGCCGCCTTCGTCAAAAGATCGACTGCCTTACCGTAATCCGGCTTGTCGGTGCCTTGCATGATGCCCGGCTTCTCGCGGAATTGTCGGCGGACCTCCTCGACGATCGCGCTCGCCGCGCGGCCCACGGCGGTCATGCCCATCGCGCCGAACAGGTAGGGCAAGAGACCGCCGAACAACAGGCCCACCACGACGTAGGGGTTGTTGAGCGAGAAGTCCGGTTTGACGCCGGCGAAGTAGGCGTGGTGCGCGGAGTCCGCAATGAAGAACTTGAGATCCTCGTTGTAGGCCGCGAACAGCACCAGGGCGCCGAGACCGGCGGAGCCGATCGCGTAGCCCTTGGTCACCGCCTTGGTGGTGTTGCCGACCGCATCGAGCGCGTCGGTCGACTTGCGAACCTCCTTCGGCAGGCCGGCCATCTCGGCAATGCCGCCGGCGTTGTCGGTCACCGGACCGAACGCGTCGAGCGCGACGACCATCCCGGCGAGCGCCAGCATCGTGGCGGTCGCGATCGCGATGCCGAACAGGCCGGCGAGGCTGTGGGTGACCAGGATGCCGGCGATGATGACGATCGCGGGCAGCGCAGTCGACTCCATCGAGATGGCGAGGCCCTGGATCACGTTGGTGCCGTGGCCGGTCACCGAGGCCTGGGCGATCGACTTGACGGGACGATAGTCGGTGCCGGTGTAGTATTCGGTGATCCAGATGATCAGCGCGGTGACGGCGAGGCCGACCACGCCGCATTCGAACAGCGCCATGCCGGTGTAATCGACGCCGGCGAGCTTGCCGAAGCCGATCAGGTAATAGATCACGCCGGCGATGCCGACCAGCGACAGGACGCCGGTTGCGATCAGACCCTTGTACAGGGCGCCCATGATCGACTGGCTCGGCCCGAGCTTCACGAAGAAGGTGCCGATGATCGAGGTGATGATGCAGATGCCGCCGATGGCGAGCGGCAACGTCATCATGTCGGCCAGGATCGGCGTCTTGGCGAAGAAGATCGCCGCCAGGACCATGGTGGCAACCGCGGTCACCGCATAGGTCTCGAACAGGTCGGCGGCCATGCCGGCGCAGTCGCCGACATTGTCGCCGACATTGTCGGCGATGGTGGCCGGGTTGCGCGGATCGTCCTCGGGAATGCCGGCCTCGACCTTGCCGACGAGGTCGCCGCCGACGTCCGCACCCTTCGTGAAGATGCCGCCGCCGAGACGGGCGAAGATCGAGATCAGCGAGGCGCCGAAGCCGAGCGCCACCATGGCGTCGATGACGACGCGGCTGTCAGGCGCAAGCTTCAGCGAATGGACCAGGAAGCCGAAATAGAGGGTCACGCCGAGCAGCGCGAGGCCCGCCACCAGCATGCCGGTGATGGCGCCCGCCTTGAAGGCAAGCTCGAGACCACCCGCGAGCGACGTCGTCGCCGCCTGCGCGGTGCGCACATTGGCGCGGACCGAGACGTTCATGCCGATGAAGCCGGCCGCCCCCGACAGGATCGCGCCGATGGCAAAACCGATCGCGACATAGAGCCCCAGGAAATAGGCGAGCAGCACGAAGATGACGATGCCGACCATGCCGATCGTGGTGTATTGACGCCGCAGGTAGGCCTGTGCGCCTTCGCGCACCGCTGCCGCGATTTCCTGCATTCGCGGAGACCCCGCATCCGCGCTCAAAACCGAAGACGTCGCCCAGATCGCGTAGACGACGGAAAGCACTCCGCAGAGCACAATCAACCATAATGCTGTCATGTGATTTTTTGCCTCAGATCCTTGATGAACGTACCCCCGGCGCCTTTTGTTTTTCCGTCGTGCGGTGCGGCGCCTTGATTTGAAAAGGGCCGCCCCTTGCCCGAAGGCGCGGCCCTAGTCGGTCACGACCTTGCCAAAATCAAATTGAGGGTGCAACGCCAGATAAGGCCGAAAAGCCGATCTCGGCAGGTATTTAGCCGGTCTTGGGAGCCCGGACGCGGGTTTGGAGCAATTCCTAGAAGTGGCTGTAGGACAGCCGCTTCAAGACCAGCTCCTGGCCCTGCCCGTCCAGGAAGCGCGGCCGCTCATGGCCCGCGACGATCGTGCCGATGGCCGTGACGGCAAGGCCTGCCGCCCGCCCCAAGGCAATCAGGGTGTCGCTTTGCGCCGGCGGAACGGTGCACAGCACCTCGTAATCGTCACCCCCGGCAAGCAGCGTCTCGACGGAAACGACCTTGCCCGCGATCAGGCCGGCCGCAGCGGTCGAGAGCGGCACGCTCGTCACCTCGATCGTGGCCGAGACGCCTGACGCCGCACAGAGCTTGGTCAGATCTCCGGCAAGCCCGTCGGAGACATCCATCGCAGCCGTCGCATGGTCGCGCACGGCCTGCGCGAGAGCGTTGCGCGGCTGCGGCACGCGATAGCGCGAGATCAGCGTCTCGCGCGCGTGCGGATCGGAGGCCAGCGCATTCGCGACCGCACCGCCCTTGAGCACGTCGAGGCCAAGCGCGGCGTCGCCGATCGTTCCCGTCACCAGGATACGGTCGCCCGGCTTCGCGCCGGTGCGGCCGACCATCCGCCCCTGCGGCACGCGGCCAAAGGCGGTAATCGAGATCATCTGCGGCCCCGGCGTCGACACCGTGTCGCCGCCGAGCAGCGGACAGGCGAAGGTTTTCGCATCCTCGCCGAGCGCGTCCGCGAACGGCCTGAGCCAGGCGTCTTCCTTGCTACGCAGCGCCAGTGTCAGCACGAAGCCGGCCGGCGCGGCCCCCTTGGCGGCGAGATCGGACAGGTTCACCCGCAGCGCCTTGCGCGCGATGGTATCGGGCGGATCGGCGGCAAGATAATGCACGCCCTCGACCACCGCGTCGGTGGTGACGACGATGTCGCTGCCGAGCGCCTGCAGGATGGCGGCATCGTCCACCAGCCCCAGCGCGCCGGGATCAGTCGCCAGCGGCTTGAAATAGCGCGCGATGAGGGAGTCTTCGGCGGAGGGGTTGTGCGGGCTGGTCATTAGCGTCAGCCACACACATCGCTGTCATCGCCCGGCTTGACCGGGCGATCCAGTATTCCAGAGACGATCGTGTGACATCGATAGGCCGCGGCGTACTGGATCACCCGCCTTCGCGGGTGATGACAGCAGAATATGGGGCAGCCGCATCGCATCAAATCACCGCCCTCGCGCCGTCTACCCCCGCCCGAACTCGTCACCGCGAAACTGGCGGCCAATCTGGTCGAGCACCGCGTTGACCATGCCGGTCTCCTCGCGGTCGACGAAGGCATTGGCGACGTCGACATATTCGGATACGACGACGCGGCCCGGCACGTCCTTGCGGTGTTCCAATTCGTACGCCCCTGCCCGCAGCACCGCGCGCAGGATCGCTTCGATGCGCTTCAACGGCCAGCCCTTCGACAGCGCCTCGTCGATCAGCGGATCGAGCTTCTTCTGGTCGCGCACGACGCCGGAGACGACGTCGCGGAAGAACGCCGCTTCCGCCGGGAGATATGTGTCGCCCTCGACCTCGTTGCCGAGCCAGTGGCTTTCGAACTCTGCAAAAATGTCGTTGATGCCGGCGCCGCCGATATCCATCTGATACAGCGCCTGCACGGCCGCGAGCCGCGCCGCACCGCGCCGGTTCGCTTTCTTCTCCGTGCCAGCCGGCGGCTTCTTGTTGTTATCGGCCATGATCAAGCCCGCGCCAGCCGGCGCTTTATGCGCAGCATCGCAATCGCGGCCCGCGCGGCATCGCCGCCCTTGTTCAGCTCGCTGGCGCGCGCCCGCGCCCAGGCCTGCGCCTCGGTGTTGACAGTGAGAATGCCGTTGCCGAGCGGCAGCTTGCGCGCCACCGCCAGGTCCATCAGCGCGCGCGAGGATTCCTGCGAGACGATCTCGAAATGGATGGTGTCGCCACGGATCACGCAGCCGAGCGCAATCGCGGCGTCATAGGGCTTGCCATTGGCGGCCGCGGCATCAACCGCGATGGCGATCGCCGCAGGAATCTCCAGTGCGCCGGGAACCGTGATGACATCGTGGGTCAGACCGGCCGCCTTCAGCTCTGCCACCGCGCCTTCGAGCATCGCGTCCTGGAGATCGTCATAGAACCGCGCCTCGACAATCAGCGCGCGTGCGCCGGAGATGTCGGTCTGGTCCTTCAGGGGTGCGCGCCGCGCGTCTGCCATCGTCAAATCCGTTCCACAGGGGTTGGCGCTATGTAGTCGCCACCAGCGGGTAAGCCAAGTTTAAAGACGCCGTCACTTCATTTCCGTCAGCCGCGCCGCATAGCGGGCCATCAGATCGACCTCGATATTGACGTCATCCCCCGCCTTCCAGCCGCCGATCGTCGTGACCGTGAGGGTGTGCGGGATGATCAGCACCGAAAAGGTCACGTCCTTCACCGTATTAACCGTCAGCGACACGCCATCGAGCGTGATCGAGCCCTTGGTCGCGATGAACCGCGCCAGCTCCCGCGTCGTGGAGAGCTCGAACCGCGCCATGTCGGGCAGATCCTCGCGGCTGACGAGGGTCGCGATGCCATCGGCATGGCCGGCGACGATATGCCCGCCAAGCTCGTCGCCGATCTTGAGCGCACGCTCGAGATTGAGCCTGGTGCCGACCCTCCAGTGCTTGGCCGTCGTCAGCGCCAGCGTCTCGGCCGCGGCATCGACGTCGAACCAGGTCCTTTGAGCAGAGTCCTTGCCGCCTTCGACACCGGAAGCAACCACCGTCAGGCAGACGCCATTGCAGGCGATCGAGGCGCCGTCGGCAATGCTGGTCTGGTCGTAGCGGCAGGCGATGCGCAGCCGATGCAACTGGCCCTGCGCCCTCGGTGTGAAGCCGACGATCTCGCCGATATCGGTGACAATGCCGGTGAACATTACGCGCGCTCGTAGATGGTGAGAGTATCCTGATCGAAGGTCTCGCTAGCATGAACCTTGTAGGCCTGCGACTGCGTGATTTTCGACAGCGGCAATGCAGCGAGCGCATCCACCCCGTCGGCGCCCACCGCCTCCGCGCCGCGGAACAGCCAGATCTCGTCAACGAGGTCGGCGGCGATGAAGGACGCCGCGACGCGGCTGCCGCCCTCGACCATCAGCCGCGTGATGCCCTTCCCGGCCAAGGCATGCAGCACGGCCGCAAGATCGAGACCCGAGGCGTTGCCGGGCGGCACCCGGATCACCTGCGCGCCGGCGGCACCGAGCCGCGTGGCGGCCGCGGCCTCCGCGAGTTCAGAACCCACCACCCACAGCGGAATCTCGCGCGCGGAGCCAACGAGCTTGCTCGCGCCGGGAATGCGCAGGCTCTGATCGAGCACCACGCGCACCGGTGAGCGCGCCGCCATGCCCGGCAGGCGGCAGTCGAGCTGCGGATCGTCCGCCAGCACCGTGCCGATGCCGACCAGGATGGCGTCGCTCGAGGCGCGCAGAAGATGCACCCGGTCGCGCGCCGCCTCGCCGGTGATCGCGACCGGCTTGCCGCCGGCTGCGCCGATCTTGCCGTCGGGCGAGACCGCGAGCTTCAGGATCACATGCGGGCGGTGATCCCTGATGCGACGGAAATGCCCGGCATGATCAAAGGCGGCTTCGCGCGCGCACAGACCCACATCCACCGTGATTCCGGCGGCGCGCAGGCGCGCATGGCCCTGACCCGCGACTTCCGGATTGGGATCCTCGATCGCGGCCACCACCCGCGTGATGCCGGCGGCGATCACGGCGTCGGCGCACGGCGGCGACTTGCCGACATGCGAGCACGGCTCCAGCGTGACGTAGAGCGTGGCGCCGCGCGCGGCCTCGCCCGCACGCCGTAGCGCTTCAGGCTCGCCATGCGGCCGTCCGCCTGGTTGGGTCCAGCCGCGGCCGACGATCACGCCGTCCTTGACGATGACGGCGCCGACGGCGGGATTGGGCCAGGTACGTCCCTGCCCGCGCCTGCCGAGCGCCAGCGCAAGCTCCATGAAGCGCCGGTCGGCATCCCTGGACTCGCGCGCCTTTTGCGCGAATTGATCTTCCAGGATGCGGAAGATCATTTGCGGATCGCGGCGAGCCGCGCTTCCTCCTCACCGGAGAGCTCGCCAAGCACGTCGGCGAAATCCTTGGCCTCGCGGAAATTGCGGTAGACCGAGGCGAAGCGGACATAGGCGACGTCGTCGAGCGTGCGCAGATGCTCCATCACGGTCTCGCCGATCACCTCCGAGGAGATTTCGGCCTCGCCCCCGGTCTCGAGCTCGCGCACGATGGTGGAGACCATCTTCTCCACCCTTTCAGGCTCGACCTGCCGCTTGCGCAAGCTGATCGACACCGAGCGCATCAGCTTGTCGCGGTCGAACGGCACGCGGCGGCCGTTGCGCTTGATCACGGTGAGCTCGCGCAGCTGCACCCGCTCGAAGGTGGTGAAGCGGAAATTGCAGGCGACGCACACGCGCCGCCTGCGGATCACGGAAGAGTCTTCGGTCGGACGCGAGTCCTTCACCTGCGTATCGAGACTGTTGCAGTTCGGGCAGCGCATCCGTTGACCTTGACCGGTTGTCTTGAGCCTTACTGATAGATCGGGAAACGGTCGGTGAGCGCCTTGACCCGTTCCTTGATCGCGGCTTCGACCAGCGGCGCCTTGCCGTCGGAAGATTGTGCGATCGCGTTGAGGACTTCGGCGATCATGCCGCCGACCTGCTGGAATTCGGCAACGCCGAACCCGCGGGTGGTCGCCGCCGGCGTGCCCAGACGAATACCGGAGGTGACAAACGGTGACTCGGGGTCGAACGGAATGCCGTTCTTGTTGCAGGTGATGGCGGCGCGAACCAGCGCCTTCTCCGAGGCGTTGCCCTTCAGGCCCTTCGGCCGGAGGTCAACCAGCATCAGATGATTATCGGTGCCGCCGGAGACAATGTCGAAGCCGTGGCCCTTCATCGCCTCGGCCAGCGCCTTGGCGTTCTCGACGACGTTCTTGGCATAGACCTTGAAGTCCGGCCGCAGCGCCTCGGCAAAGGCGACCGCCTTCGCCGCGATCACATGCATCAAGGGTCCGCCCTGCAATCCCGGGAAGATCGCCGAGTTGAATTTCTTGGTCAGCGCCTCGTCATTCCATAGCATCAGGCCGCCGCGGGGTCCGCGCAGCGACTTGTGCGTCGTCGTGGTGGTGATGTGCGCATACGGCACGGGCGAGGCATGCACGCCGCCGGCGACGAGACCGGCGAAGTGCGCCATGTCGACCAGCAGGTACGCGCCGACGCTGTCCGCGATCTCGCGGAAGCGCTTGAAGTCCCAGGCGCGCGAATAGGCCGAGCCGCCGGCCACGATCAGCTTCGGCTTGACCTCCGCGGCCTGCTTGGCGACGGCGTCCATGTCGATGATCTGGTCCTCGCGGCGCACGGTGTAGTGCGCGGCCTTGAACCACTTGCCGCTCATGTTGACGGGGGAGCCGTGGGTGAGATGGCCGCCGGCCGCAAGATCGAGGCCCATGAAGGTGTCGCCGGGCTGAAGCAGCGCCAGAAACACTGCCTGGTTCATCTGGCTGCCGGAGTTCGGCTGCACATTGGCGAAGTTGGCGCCGAACAGCTTCTTGGCGCGATCGATCGCGAGGTTCTCGGCGACGTCGACCCACTCACAACCGCCGTAGTAGCGCGCGCCCGGATAGCCTTCCGCATATTTGTTGGTCATCACCGAACCCTGCGCTTCCAGCACGGCACGGCTGACGATGTTCTCGGAGGCGATCAGCTCGACCTCGTGACGCTGGCGGCCGAGCTCGCCCTTGATGGCGGCTGCGATTTCCGGGTCAGCCTGCTCGAGCGAGGCGGTGAAAAACGAATCGGGCGCGGAGGCGGTTTTGGCGAAGGTCATCTTGCGAATATCTCCACCGCCGCAGCCGTTTGGTGGGCTACGGGCGGGTCTGGTGTGGCGATCGGAAGCGGCGAGCGCGATCTACCACATCGCCCGCAACAGGCCAAGGGTTTGCGGGTCGGACCTGTGATTTATGCAAGATATGGTGGGATTGGAAAATTGGACGACCGGCCGGCATCCAGTCGTCCATGCCCGGGAGGGTCCGCTTTGCGCTCGAAACGCCGCGGTGCGACCGGCTGACGTCCGGCCGGCCTCTAAAGCCCGGTATACCCCGCCTTCACGGGATCCACACTGCCGTCGAGCTGCCGCAGATAGGTGAGGCCGCAAACCGTCAACCTGTGGGTGTCCTTCTCGCCGGCTTCCATCAAGGTGTTGAGGTAGTTCGTCACCTTTTCCCGCGCCTCCGCGCTCGCCGCAGACGTGCGGTTGGCGAGCAAATCGTAGGTATGCATGATCCGGTCGATGGCAGCTTCCATGGCACCCTCTGGTTCTTGCCGCGTTTGGGAGTTGAGATCAGGCAACCGCTTTGGCCTCGGACTGCGCCTCGAACCTGACGATGGCCTTGTTGGCCAGCCTGATCTTGTTGAGTTCGCCGCGCTGGAGCAGCTTGATGACGATTTCGAGCAGGCGTTCGTCGGTGACGAGGGTGTCCCGGATCGCGCCGGAGCGGCGAAGATAGTTCGCGGCGATGGCGTAGGCCTCGCTCACGAGTTCCACGTTCATCACCCCCACGCCACGCTCGACCAGCATCGTCCGCCCTCCGATCGAAGAGGATAAGCGCCGAACCGGGAACTCGTTCCCTGCGGTTGGGGATTTTTTTCGCAACCGCGAAATGGAAAAACGCACCGGTCCGGGCAGAGCCGGGCCGGCGCGCTTGGGGAAGCTCAGGCACGTTCGGGAGGCTTGCCGGTCTTGTTGTGGGCCGGCTTGGCCTTGTCCCGTCGAAAAGAACTCAGAGACGATACAGGATCTGGTCGGTCCAGAACCGCTCGAGGCGGTGCAGCGACTTGTTCAGGGTCGAGAACTCCTCGCCCGAGATGCCACCGACCTGCTCGACCGTCTTGACGTGCTTCTGGTAGAGCGAGTCGACGATGCGGCGGACTTCCTGGCCCTGCGGCGTCAGGCGGATGCGCACCGAGCGGCGATCGACGCGCGAGCGCTGATGATCGAGGAAGCCCAGTTCGACGAGCTTCTTCAGATTGTAGGAGACGTTGGAGCCGAGGTAATAACCGCGCGTGCGCAGTTCGCCCGCGGTCAGCTCCTTGTCGCCGATGTTGTAGAGCAGCAGCGCCTGCACCGAGTTGATGTCCGCACGGCCGCGGCGATCGAACTCGTCCTTGATGACGTCGAGCAGCCGGCGATGCAGCCGCTCCACCAGAGTCAAAGCTTCCAGATAGAGCGTCTGCACCGAACCCTGCTGGCCGGAGACGCGCTCTGCGGTATCTGCCGCAGTTGCGACGGCTTTCATCATGACACTTCCCCTGTTGTCGTTTTTATCGACACTCATTCGACGAAACTTGTGTCCCGTCTGATAGGTGCAACTTAAGGGGGCTCGTTTGAAGATCGGCTTAAATAAGAGAATAAAGAGATCATGAATTTAAGACAGTGAATTGCGGATTAAGCCTGTGCCACAAGCACTTTTCGCAACTCTCTGTTGACTCTCGCAAGGTCCTGTTCACCCTCCGTCCGCCCCGATTGTCGCATTCCAGAACAGCCCCGCCCCGTTTCGAAACGGCCGCGTAAGAGCTGTGGCGGAACACGCTGGTTAGCGAAAACTTACGTCGAATTTTACGCAACCAACCGTCAACCAAGCGGGCACAACTGCGCCCTCGTGTCCCGGACGAGCGCAGCGAAGATCCGGGACACGAGGGGCCACAAACGCGCTTGTGGAGAGATGGGCCCCGGCTCAGCAGCGCATCACTGCGTGCTGCGCAGCGTCCGGGGCAAGAGAGAGAGAGAGAACGTTGAAATGACTTCGCCTATGGCGGCCGTTCGCGTGCGGCCATCCAGGCGAGTGCGAGATAGGCGGCCAGCATGAAGGCTTCGACCCCGACCACGACCAGGCTGCCGCCGTAGATGCCCGGGAACATCAGCTCGATCACCGCCATCGACACTACGGTCGTCAGCCACACCACGGCGCCCCAAGGCGTGGCCAGCCACAGCCCAACCGCGGCAACGAGTTCGATCACGGCGAAGTAGATGGTCGAGGCCTGCCAGGCCATCGACTGGTTCTCGAAGGCCTCGTCCTCGCCGCCGACGAAACCGGTGACCTGAGCCCAATGATAAAGGCCCTTGAGGATCGAGAGCAGCGCCATGACTCGCAGGAACAGCACGAGCCGGCGCGTCCAGACATTGTCGTCGGACTCGGCTCGCTCCGACGAGATCGCCGCCACCGACATTGCACTGTCTCGGGCATTGTCTCGGACGGCGTCCCTGGTGCTGTCGCGGGCCGCATCGCGGGTGGAAATCTCGGACATGCCCCCTTCTGGCTGCTTTGCCCCGCAAAATCAATCGGCTGCCATCTTTTGCGGCACGTCAAGCCGCGGTGACGGGAACCATGCGAGCTGGTATAAGAATAATTCCAGCCGGAGGAAGAGTGATGGCGATCAAATACGGACGTCCGATCGAATTGCGCGAGGTCTCGCGCCGGGATGGCACTGGGGCCTCCCCTGCCCTCGATCTGACCGTCCGCCCGCGCCGCAACCGCAAGGCCGAATGGGCCCGGCGCATGGTGCGCGAGAACGTGCTCACGACGGACGATCTGATCTGGCCGCTGTTCCTGATCGATGGCAACAACAAGCGCGAGCAGATCGCCTCGATGCCGGGCGTTGAGCGTCTCAGCGTCGACCAGGCCGTGCGCGACGCCGAGCGCGCGATGAAGCTCACCATCCCCTGCCTCGCGCTGTTTCCCTACACCGACCCGTCCCTGCGCGACGAGGAGGGCTCGGAAGCCACCAACCCGAACAATCTGGTCTGCCAGGCGGTGCGCGCGATCAAGAAGGAGTTTCCGGAGATCGGCATTCTCTGCGACGTCGCGCTCGATCCCTTCACCAGCCACGGCCATGACGGCCTGATCTCCGACGGCAAGATCCTGAACGACGAAACCGTCGCCGTGCTGGTGCGTCAGGCCCTGGTGCAGGCCGAAGCCGGCTGCGACATCATCGCGCCGTCCGACATGATGGACGGCCGCGTCGCCGCGATCCGCGAGGGCCTGGATCGCACCGGCCTGCTCGACGTGCAGATCATGGCCTATGCCGCAAAATACGCCTCCGCCTTCTACGGCCCGTTCCGCGACGCCATCGGCTCGGCCAAGACGCTCACCGGCGACAAGCGCACCTACCAGATGGACAGCGCCAACACCGACGAGGCGCTCCGCGAGGTCGAGCTCGACATTTCCGAGGGCGCCGACATGGTGATGGTCAAACCCGGCATGCCCTATCTCGACGTCGTCCGCCGCGTGAAGGACACGTTCGCCATGCCGACCTTCGCCTACCAGGTCTCCGGCGAATACGCGATGATCGCGGCCGCCGCCAACAATGGCTGGCTCGACGGCGACCGCGCCATGATGGAGAGCCTGCTGGCGTTCAAGCGCGCCGGCGCCGACGGTGTGCTGAGCTATTTCGCACCGAAGGCAGCGGAGAAGCTGCGCGCTCAGGGGTAAGGTACGCTACCACCGAATATCGTCCCGGCGAAGGTTGGCACCCTGCTTCCCCACCGTCGTCCTGGCGAAAGCCAGGACCCATACCGCGTGATCTATCGAGAGCACGCGGTATCGATACCGGCGAAGGGATCAACTCCCAGTGTTCGCCAAATTTCTCCTTGGGGTGATGGGTCCTGGCTTTCGCCAGGACGACACGGAGGGTTTGGCACGCCGACACCGTTCCTTCCACCTCCCCCGCCCCCGAATCGCCGGAATATTTCGGCTTGTTAATGCCGGCGCCCTTGGCACGCGGACGGCCTGTTCCCATGTCCTTCCACGGGAGTCCTGCCACGGGAGTTTCCCTCGGGAGAACGGTCATGTCGTATTCGGACTCGGGCAATGCCTGGCGCAATGACGGTGGGGCGCAGCCGCATGCTTACGATCCCTATCTGCACCCGGAACTGTTCCGCGGTGTTGCGACGCGGCGGGTGTTCGCCTTCCTGATCGACATGGTCGTGATCTCGGTGCCGGTGATCCTCGGCTACCTCTTCATCGCGGTGTTCGGCGTGGTTACGCTCGGCATCGGCTGGGCGCTGTTCTGGCTGGCCTGGCCGGCCTCCGTGATCTGGGCCATCGTCTATTACGGCGCCTGCATCGGCGGTCCGTCGTCCGCGACGATCGGCATGCGCGTGATGGATCTTGAGTTGCGCACCTGGTACGGCGCGCCCGGCTATTTCGTGCTCGGGGCCACCCACGCCGTGCTGTTCTGGGTCACCGTCTCGTTCCTGTCGCCCTTCGTGGTGCTGGTCGGGCTGTTCAACGGCCGCAGGCGCTTGCTGCAGGATTTCGTGCTGGGAACGGTCGTGATCAACAATTCCGTTCGCGCGCCGGTGCCTCAGGGCGCCAGGACCTATTGATCAACGACCTACTGATCAACGAACCCGGATCAAGGACCTATCAACCTGAACCCGCTATGCTGTCCGATCTGACCTGCCGAGTAGACCGATTGACCGGGGGCTTTCGTAGCGCGATGCTGATGCACATTTTGGAGGCCCACGACGTCCCTTGACCCAGCACTCGCGCGACACCCCACAATTTTACCTCACGGCGCCGTCCCCCTGCCCCTATCTGCCGGGCCGGCACGAGCGCAAGGTGTTTACGCACCTCGTAGGTGAGCGCGCCGGTGATCTCAACGACCTCCTGACCCATGGCGGCTTCCGTCGCAGCCAATCGATCGCCTACCGTCCCGCCTGCGACCAGTGTCGCGCCTGCGTCTCGGTCCGGGTGATCGCCAACGAGTTCCGTCCGTCCCGCAACTTCCGCAAGGTGATTTCGCGCAACGCCGACATCATCGGCGAGCAGCGCAGCGCGGTGCCGACCTCCGAGCAATATTCGGTGTTCCGCGCCTATCTCGATTCCCGTCACCGCCATGGCGGCATGGCCGACATGACCGTGCTCGACTACGCCATGATGGTCGAGGACAGCCATGTCGAAACCCGCATCATCGAGTACCGCAAGCGTGGTCCCGACAGTGGCATCACCGGTCGTGGCGAGCAGCTGATCGCGGTCGCGCTGACCGACGTGCTCAGCGACGGCCTGTCGATGGTTTATTCGTTCTTCGAGCCCGGCGAAGTCAGCCGCTCGATGGGCACCTTCATGATCCTCGACCACATTGCCCGCGCCCGCCGGCAGGGATTGCCCTACGTCTATCTCGGCTATTGGATCGAAGGCTCGAAGAAGATGGACTACAAGGCCCGCTTCCTGCCGCAGCAGCGCCTCGCGCCCTCAGGCTGGCTGCGCATCGACGCGCAAGGCGATGCCGCGTCCGAGCCGCAGGATTAGCTCTCCGTCATGCCAGGCGAAAGCGGGGCATCCAGTACGCCGCGACGCCTCGGGTCATTCACAACTGTCTCTGGAATACTGGGTCGTCCGGTCGAGCCGGACGACGACAGCCGTGTTCACCCGAACAGCGTATCTGCGAGCAGCTTCAAGTTCAAAATCACAATGATGCCCGCGACGATCCACGCGATCGCCGCGACCCACACCGGTATGACGAACTTGCCCATCTTGCGGCGGTCGGAGACGAAGCGGACCAGCGGGATGACCGCGAAGGGCAGCTGCATCGACAGCACCACCTGGCTGAACACCAGCAGATCGGCCGTGCCCCGCTCGCCATAGATCGCGGTGACGACGATCACGGGAACGATCGCGATGCCGCGCGTCAGCAACCGGCGCGCCCAGCTCGGCAGGCGCAGGTCGAGAAAGCCTTCCATCACGATCTGTCCGGCGAGCGTCGCCGTCACCGTTGAATTCAGGCCCGAGGCGAGCAGCGCCACCGCGAACAGCGTCGAGGCGATGCCGAGGCCGAGCAGCGGAGACAGCAGCTCGAAGGCCTGGCCGATCTCGGCGACGTCGGAATGGCCGCTCTTGTGGAAGGTTGCGGCAGCCACGACGAGGATCGCCGCGTTGATGAACAGCGCCAGCATCAGAGCGATGGTCGAGTCCGTCGTCGCCCATTTGATCGCCTCGCGCCGGCCGGTGTCGTTGCGCTCATAAGCGCGCGTCTGCACGATCGAGGAATGCAGATAGAGATTATGCGGCATCACGGTTGCGCCGATGATGCCGATCGCGATGTAGAGCATCTCGGGGTTGGTGAAGATCTCGGTCTTCGGCACAAATCCCCTCAGCATCTCGGCCACCGGCGGTGCTGCCGCGGCAAGCTGGACCGTGAAGCAGACAGCGATCACGACGAGCAATGCGATGACGAAGGATTCGAGGAAACGGAAGCCGCGGTTCATCAGGATGAGGAGCAAAAAGGCATCCAACGCAGCGATCAGCGCGCCGCCGATCAGGGGAATGCCGAACAGCAGCTTCAGGGCGATCGCCGTGCCGATGACCTCGGCGAGATCGCAGGCGATGATCGCCGCCTCGCAGGCGAGCCACAGCATGAAGTTCACGGCCGGCGAATAGGTCGCGCGGCAGGCTTGTGCGAGGTCGCGGTCGGTGACGATGCCGAGCCGTGCCGCCAGCGATTGCAGCAGGATCGCCATCAAATTCGAGAGCAGGATGACGGAGAGCAGCGTGTAGCCGAACTTGGACCCTCCGGCGAGATCGGTCGCCCAATTGCCGGGGTCCATGTACCCCACCGAGACCAGATAGCCCGGGCCGACGAAGGCGAGCAGGCGCCGCCACCACACCCCCGCGATGGGGAGGGCGACCGAGGCATTCACCTCGGCCAGGCTCTTGGTGGCAGGCGCGTCATTGCGCCAGCCGGCGGCATCTCGGGTCAGATCGGGAGAGCGAGCATCCATGCGGCGAGAATACCGAAGTCGAGCCTTATTGCAACTCATTTGCAACTGCATCTAGCCGCATCGGTCCCTCGGCGGTCGCTATTTGTGGCCCCTGTCGGGAAGCGGGTGGGTTTGGCGGTCATCGGAGGCGGATAGTGGCGCCAACCCGACTTTGCAGGAAATGAGCCATGTCAATTCCCCCGCACCTCCCCGAGACATTCAACCGCCTCGCCTGGTCCAACCTGGCGGCACAGTCGGCCGAACAGATCGCGCTGGCCGCGGCCCCCATCGTCGCGGTGCTGACGCTCGGCGTTGCCGAGGGCCAGACCGGCCTGCTCCAGACCGCGCTGACCCTGCCCTTCGTCCTCTTCGCCATCCCGGCCGGTTTGCTGGCCGACCGCATCTCCCGCCGTTCGCTGATGGCGGGCGCCGAGGCGCTGCGGGCCGCGGCCCTTGCGGCGATCGTGCTGCTGCTCGCGCTCGGCGCGCTCAATCTGCCGCTGCTGGCGCTGCTCGGCTTTGCCGCCGTGTGCGGCACCGTCGTCTACAGCGTGGCCGCGCCGGCGCTGGTGCCCTCGCTGGTGAGTTCGGACCTGTTGCCGGCGGCCAATGCGCGGATCGAGCTCGCACGCACCATCGCCTTCGCCAGCGGCCCTGCGCTCGGCGGCGCGCTGGTCGGGTGGTGGGGCGCGAGCCCGGCCTTCGGCTTTGCGGCTGCGCTCTCCGCGATCGCCGTCGTGCTGCTCTCCGGTATCTACGAGCCCGCCCGCACGTCGGCACCACGGCGGCATCCGCTTCAGGACATCCGCGAGGGCGCGGCCTTCGTGTTTCACCATCCGCTGCTGCGGCCGGTCTTCATCACCCAGTTCATCTTCAACACCGGATGGTTCCTGCAGATCGCGGTGTTCGTGCCCTACGCCGTGCGTCACCTCGGCCTGAACGCGGTCGGCGTCGGCACTGTGCTGACCATGTACGGCGTCGGCATGGTGATCGGCGCGCTGTTCGCCACGCGGGTGATGAAGCGCATCGCGTTCGGCACGGTCGTGGGCCTCGGCCCCGTCACCGGCTTCGTCGCCGCAATGGTGATGGCGCTGACGGTGCTGGTCCCCTCGCCCTTGCTTGCGGCCTTGAGCTTCTTCCTGCTCGGCGTCGGGCCGATCCTGTGGGTGATCTCGACCACGACGCTGCGCCAGTCAGTGACGCCGCCTCGCCTGCTCGGCCGCGTCTCCGCCATCAACATCATGAGCTACGGCGCCCGCCCGGTCGGCTCGGCACTGGGTGCGATCGTCGGCGGCCTCTGGAGCGCGGAAGCGTGCCTCTATCTCGCCGCTGCCGTGTTCGGCGTGCAGGCGCTGGTCATTTGGCTCTCGCCCGCGGTGGCGCTGGACCGGCAGCCCGACATGGTGGGCGATGAGGCGGCGGCGCGGTGTTAGGTGGCGTCGTCCTGGCGAAAGCCAGGACCCATCACCCCAGGGAGCAGTTTGGCAAAAATCGCCAACTACGAGTCTTCGCAAAACTACAGTCGGTGGTTATGGGTCCTGGCTTTCGCCAGGACGACATTGAGGGAGCAGCGGCACTTAACTCGCCAGATACCGCTCGTAGCTCCCCGTCACCGGCTCGCTCGCGTCCACCTCCGGATCGAGCGTGTAGAGATCCTGTGCGCGGCCGATGCCGCGCAGCGCGTAGCGGCCGGTGGAGACGAGATAGCGGCGGCCGGCGGCATCGAGGCCCTTGTAGAATTCCGCCGAGGCCAGCAGCTCGCGATCGACCGAACGGCTCATCGAGGCAATGCGACTGACCTCGTTCACGGTCGGACCGACCACAGTGAAATCAAGCCGGTCCTCGCTGCCGATATTGCCGTAGAAGACTTCGCCGACATGCAGGCCGATATAGGCGGACGTGGTGGGACGGCCCTCGGCGCCCCGCCGCAGATTGAGCGCTGCAACGTTCTTGCGGAATAGATGCTCGGCGCGCAGCGCCGCGCGCCGAGCATGCGCCATGTCTTCACCGGTGAACATCGCGAGCACGCCGTCGCCGATCAGCTTCAGCACGTCGCCGCCGGCGTCGTGGATCGCATCGATCACGGCCTGCGCATAGTCGTTGAGGAACGGGATGATCTCGTCCGGGCCGATGCTCTCGCTGATTCCGGTCGAGCCGCGCAGATCCGAATACCAGAGCACGGCGTTGATGCGCTCGGTGACGCCGCGCGAGATACGTCCGCTCAAGACCTGCTCTGACGCGTCGCGGCCGAGATAGACGCGACCGAGCGTGCGCGCGATGTCGACCTGCTGCGCCGACTTGATCGCGAGCCCCAGCACCGGCACGAGGTCGCGCAGCGCTGCGAGCTCGGCGTCGGCGAAGCCGCTGTCGCGTCGCGTCGTCCAGGAGGAGTAGAGGCAGTCCATCTGCCCGAGCGCTCCGGTCTCCCCGAAGCGATGCACAAAGGCCAGGAAATGGCGATGACCCGTTTCGGCGAGCTCGCCGATCTGCGAGAAATCGAGCGAGGGCGCGTCGGCGAGGTCGATCACCATCTCGTCGTGACCATGCTCGAGCAAATGATAGAACACCGACCGGCGCCAATTGTTGGCCGCGTCGCCCTCGGCCGTCGAGCCGTATTCGACCACGTCGCTCTCGTTGGTCGGCGTATCGCTCCAGCGGAAGGCGCGACCCTCGTAGATCGGGTGCAGCGTATCGATCACGACAAGCCCACGCGACAGTTCCAGCCCCTCGGCGCGGCAGCGCTCGCAGAAGCCGCGCAGCAGTTCGGGTTCGGGCAGGCCGGTGAGCCCCTGGCCGGCCAACCAGTTCATCAGCGCAAGTCGCGAGGTCAATTGCATGCGCCATTATGCCGTGCATTCGTGACGAGCGAAAGGCGGGGCGCGGAGCTCGCGGCCAAGGCTCCCGCCAGCGGCCAAGGCTCCCACCCGCGGCAGGTCGCATATGTCGCGGACGCTGTTGACGCGCTCCCGCCTCGGGCGGCAAATGCGAATGATGACACTGCCGATCAGAAATACGGGGATATGAGCCAGCGCCAGCTTCCGATCATTCTGGCGCTCGGTACCACGCAGACCCTGGCCTGGGCCTCGAGCTACTATCTGCCGGCCCTGCTCGCCGATCCCATGGCGCGCGATCTCGGCATTTCCTCCAACTGGGTGTTTGGCGCGTTCTCGGCTTCGCTGGTGATCTCGGCGCTGCTCGGCCCGCGCATCGGGCGACAGATCGATCTCGTCGGCGGCCGGCAGGTCCTCTCGGTGTCGAACCTGACGATCGCCGCCGGCCTCGTTCTGCTCGGCCTCTCGCAATCGGTGGCGGTGATGGCGATTGCCTGGCTGGTGCTCGGCATCGGCATGGCGATGGGGCTTTACGACGCTGCCTTCGCCGCGCTCGGCCGCATCTACGGCACCGAGGCGCGCAGGCCGATCACCGGCATCACGCTGATGGCGGGCTTTGCATCGACCGTCGGCTGGCCGCTCACCGCCTGGGGCCTTGCCCATATCGGCTGGCGCGAGACCTGCTTCGCCTGGGCCGCCGCCAATATCCTGATCGGCCTGCCGCTCAACTTCTTCTTGCTGCCGACCATCAAGGGCGCCAGGCAGGCCGCGGCGACAGCAGAGAAGCCGCATCTGCCGCTCGACCGCACCATGATCCTGCTCGCGTTCGTCTTCGCAGCGGTCTGGACTGTCACTGGCGCGATGGCCGCGCATTTTCCGCGCATCCTGGAGACCACAGGCGCGACGCCGGTCGAGGCGATCGCGGCCGGAGCGCTGATCGGCCCCGCGCAAGTCGCCGCGCGGGTTCTGGAAGCAGGCTTCCTCAGTCGCTTTCATCCGCTATGGTCGACGCGGCTCGCCTGCCTCACCCACCCCATCGGCGCCGTGGTCGTGGCCATCTTGGGCGGCGCCGCGGCCAGTGCGTTTGCGCTGTTCCATGGCTCCGGCAACGGCATTTTGACCATCGCGCGCGGCACGCTGCCGCTCTCGATCTTCGGCCCCAAGGATTTCGGCTATCGCCTCGGCATCATCGGCGCGCCGGCACGGATGGCGCAGGCCGTGGCGCCGCTGGCCTTTGGCCTGCTCATCGACGTCATGGGGGCCAAGGTGCTGATCGTCTCCTCCGCGCTCAGCCTCTCGGCGCTGGCCGCGCTGTTCATGATCCGCACGCAACCGCGGCCGGATTGACCGGGCGGGAGCTTTCGCGCACAAGCGGAGCATGACCGAAGACACGCGCCCGCCCCGCACATTCAAAGGCCTCCTGCGCTGGGCGACCACGCCGCCGCAGGCCTGGGGCGTCTATCTCCTCGCCATCATCCTGGTCTGGCTGATCTCCTTCTACGCCGGCTCGCTGAAGCCGAAGAAGATGCCGGACGCGAGCCCGCCGCCGGTCACGGCGCCGCGCAGCTAAGCCGGCTTCGTCTCGCTGGTAGCGATCCAGATGCCGGCGAACACGGCGACCAGCCCGATCAGGAGATTTGGCGTGATCGGCTCGCCGATCAGCAGCGCGGCGAGCAAGGTCGCGGCGATCGGGTTGACCGTCATCGTATTGGCGACCCGGGTCGGCGTCGCGCGCGCCAGCGCCATGACCCAGAGGATGAAGGCGAGCGCACCGCCGCCGATGCCCAGATAAATCCGGCAATCCAATGCGCCGTCGTGAACTGCCCGAGCGCTGCGAAACTGCCTTTCACCAGACCCGCGAGCACCAGCACGGCGGCGCCCGCACCCATGCCGACCGTGAGAAAGCCGAGCGGGCTGGAGCGCTGCATCAGCGGCCGCGACAGCACGTTGTAGAACGCCATGCAGAACACGGCACCGGTCATGATCAGCTCGCCGCGCCAGGCGCCGGGCGGGCTTTGCGCCAGGCCCGCGGCCAGCGCCGCCGCCACGCCGAGCACCGCGATGCCGACGCCAATGACCTTGCGCGACGTCAGCCGCTCGACGCCGAGGATGGCGCCGACCACCATGGTGTGGAGCGGCAGCGTCGCAAGCGCGAGACTGGCGCGCGCGGCGGTCGTGTAGGACACCGCGATGTTGTAGAGGATGAAGAATAGGCCGAAAAAGCAGATGCCGAGCAGCGCCACGGCCGGCCAGTCGGACCGCTGCGGCCAGCGCACGCCGAGCATCAGGGCACACGGCAGGAGGCAGAGAGAGCCGATCCCCCAGCGCAGGATCGCGAGCAGGATCGGATCGGCGCCGCCGACCAGATAGCGGGTGATCGCCGCGGCAGTGCCGCCAAGGCTGCTCGACGCCAGTGCGATCGCAACCCCGGCCCACTCACCCACAATCGTCTCCCGTTGCGGAGCTTGTCGAGGGCGCTAGCACGTCCCTGTTGCCACCATAGTGGCAACAGGGGTGTTGCGGGAAGCTAGTCGTAAAACTCCGGCGACATCTTCTGGCTGTCGCGCTGGGACTTGTCGTGGTTGATCCAGAGCTGCGCCTTCTCCTTGCCGAGCGTGTCGGCGATCTTCTGCATCGAGGCCGTGCTCTGGTCCTTGTTGGCGTTCATGCTGGGCACGCGGCGGTTGTCCCAATTATCCTTGAAGTGCACTGCATCGCCCGACAGCACGACCGCGCCGGTCTTCGGCAGCTTCACCAGCAGCGATTGGTGTCCCGGCGTATGGCCGGGCGTCGACAGGATGGTCACGCTGCCGTCGCCGAACACGTCCTTGTCGCCCGCAAGCAGCTCGACCGGATGTGACGGCTTGAATCGCGGCTCGTTGTTGGCGCCGGGCCAGTCATACTCGGCCTTCTGCACGTAGAGCATGGCCTGCGGGAACAGCTCGACATTGCCGGTGTGGTCGGGATGGGTGTGCGAGACGGCCATCATCTTGACGTCACCGGGCTTGAGGCCGAGCTGTTCGAGCTGGGCGGCAAGCGTCTTCGGCCGGCGCCAGCTCACCGCCTTGGGATCGGCGGGCGCGAGGCCGTTCGGCATCGCGGCGACTGCGTCGGCGATGCCGGTGTCCCACAGGAACCAGCCCTTGGCGTGCTTGATGAGATAGCAGCTGTCGACGAAGTCCATCGTCTTGCCCTCGTTGAGGCCGGGCGTCCAGCGCGAGATGTCGCCGGCGGTGCCCTCGCCGCAATTGAGGACGTAGAGCCTTTCGACACCGGTCTTTTCGGACTGTGCCAGCGCCGCATGACAGGACAGAACGAGGGCAGCGACGGCGAGAGCGAGCGTGATCCTTGGCGTCATTCGTTCCTCCCTTGCAGCCATTGTCGGCTGTGACCGAGGATCAACCCCGGTCCGTTCGCAGAATTCCCGCAACCCGCTTCAATGCGGGCAGGTCTCGACCTCGACGGTGACGTGGCTCAGCCCCTTCAACCCGGCGAGCCGCCTCTTGTAGACGGCCGGCTGCTTCGGCTTGTCCGACACCACCGACACCAACACGGCGCAATGGCCGGGGCCGACCTGCCACAGATGCAGATCGGTGACGCGGTCATCACCGGTCTCCATACGCGCCCGGATCACACGCTCGAGCTTCTCGTCGGCGCGCACGTCGAGCAACACCGCGCCCGATGTCTTGATCAGGCCGAACGCCCAGCTCGCGATCACGGCACTGCCGATCAGGCCGACCGCCGGATCGGCCCAGGCCCATCCCGAATACATGGCGACCACCAGCGCGGCGATCGCCAGAACCGAGGTCGCCGCGTCCGCCATGACGTGGACATAGGCGGCGCGGAGATTGTTGTCGTGATGATGGTGATGATGATCATGCTCATGATCATCGTGATCATCATGCGCATGACCGTGGTGGTGGTGATCGTGGCTGCCGCGGAGCAGCCAGGCGCTGGCGAGATTGACGCACAGACCGAGGGCGGCCACCACGATGGCCTCGCCATAGACGATCGGCACCGGATTGATCAGCCGCAGCACGCTCTCATAGGCGATCTCGACCGCGATCAGGCCGAGGATGATCGCGCTGGCGAAGGCGGCGAGATCGCCGAATTTGCCGGTGCCGAAGCTGAAATGCGAGCTCCCCAGGTGCCGCCGCGCAAAGCGATACGCGAACGCCGCAATCCCCAGCGCCGCCGCATGCGTGCCCATGTGCCAGCCGTCGGCGAGCAGTGCCATCGACCCGAACATCGAGCCGGCGACGATCTCGCCGACCATCATGACCAGCGTCAGGATGACGACGAGCCAGGTGCGCCGCTCGTTCTCGTCGTGCTTGTCGCCCAGAAAGGCGTGGTCATGGGTCCATTGTTCGATGGAATGGGAATGCATCGAAAATTCTCCGGAAGGTCTGGTCCGTTGACCCGCAATATAGACCTGCGGGGTCCTCGGACAAAATCGGCGAAACGAGCCGATTGACAGGCGGGTGCCGTTTCGATGTAATAAAGGTCATGGGGATTTGAGCGATCTCCCCACGAGGCGACATGCCCAAGTATCGCGTCCCGTTTGTTCTTACGAGGGCGCATCATGTCTTCCTACACGACGATATCATCTGAAAAAATGGCACGGCTGATCGGCACGGCGAATGCGCCTGTCCTGATCGATGTCCGCACCGACGAGGATTTTGCCGCCGACCGGCGGCTGATCCCCGGCTCCATCAAGCTCAGCCACGAAAATGTTCCCGACTGGGGCGCCAACTTCGCCGGCCGCTCCGCGATCGTCTCCTGCCTGCGCGGCGAAAAACTCGCGCAGGGCACCGCCGCCTGGCTCAGGCAGCTCGGCGTGCAAGCCGAGACGCTGGAGGGCGGCTTCGAGGGCTGGAAGGCGGCAAAACTGCCGCTGGTCGACACCCGCAAGCTGCCGCCGCGCGACGCCAAGGGACGCACCGTTTGGGTGACGCGGGCGCGGCCAAAGGTCGACCGCATCGCCTGCCCCTGGCTGATCCGACGCTTCGTCGATCCCACGGCCGTCTTCCTGTTCGTGGCGCCTTCGGAAGTGGTGGCGGTCGGGCAACGCTTCAACGCAGCCCCGTTCGACATCGAGAACGTGTTCTGGAGCCACCGTGGCGAGCTCTGCACCTTCGATGTAATGATCGAGGAGTTCGGGATTGCCGCGCCTGCGCTGCTCCGGCTCGCAACGCTGGTGCGCGGCGCCGACACCGGGCGCCCCGACCTCGCCCCTGAGGCCCCCGGCCTGCTCGCGGCTTCGCTCGGGCTGTCGCGGATGTATGATGACGATCTCGAACAGCTCGAGGCCGGCATGCTGCTCTACGACGCCTTCTATCGCTGGTGCCGTGACGCGACGTCTGAGACCCATAACTGGCCGACCAACAAGGCAAAGGCTTGATGGACACCCGTACGACCGAAACAGGAGCTGACGCCGGTCACGGCGTCAGCTTCAGTGAAGCCTTTCGCGTCTGGCTCCGTGTCGCCTGCCTGAGTTTTGGCGGGCCCGCGGGCCAGATCGCGGTCATGCACCGCATCCTGGTCGAGGAGAAGAACTGGATCTCCGAAGCCCGTTTCCTCCACGCGCTGAACTACTGCATGCTGCTTCCCGGTCCGGAGGCACAGCAGCTGGCGACCTATGTCGGCTGGCTGATGCACCGCACCGCCGGCGGGCTGATGGCAGGCGGGCTGTTCATCCTGCCCGGCATCATCGCCATCATGGGCCTGAGCTATATCTACGCCGCCTTCGGCAATGTCAGCTTCGTCGAGGCGCTGTTCTTCGGGCTGAAGGCCGCCGTGCTCGCCATTGTCGTCGAGGCCGTGGTGCGCGTCGGCAAGCGCGCGCTGAAGAACCGCGTCATGATCGCGCTTGCCGCGATCGCCTTTGTCGCGATTTTCTTCTTCGCGATCCCCTTCCCGGTCATCATCATCGCCGCAGGCATCATCGGATATATCGGCGCCAAACAGGGCCGTCCGGAATTCGCGCCGGCCGGTCACGGCCCTGGCGGCAGCAGCGCCGTGATCGACAGCATGCTCGGCGACGCTGTGCCCGAGCATGTCCGCCCCAACACCGCGCGCGCGATCCGGGTCGGCGCGCTGTGGCTGGCGCTCTGGCTGGTGCCGGTGATCGCGCTGTTGCTCGCTGTTGGACAAGACAATGTCTTCAGCCACATTGCTCTGTTCTTCTCAAAAATGGCGCTGGTCACCTTCGGCGGCGCCTATGCGGTGCTGGCCTATGTCGCCCAGCAGGCGGTCGAGCACTATCACTGGCTGAAGCCGCACGAGATGCTCGACGGCCTCGGCATGGCCGAGACCACGCCCGGTCCTTTGATCATGGTGCTTCAGTTCGTGGGCTTCATGGCCGCCTTCCGTGATCCAAGCGGCCTGTCGCCGATGCTCGCGGCTACGCTCGGCGGATTGCTCGCAACCTGGGTCACCTTCACGCCCTGCTTCCTCTGGATTTTCGTAGGCGCCCCTTACGTCGAACGGTTGCGCGGCAACAAGGGCCTTGGCGGTGCGCTCAGTGCGATCACCGCTGCCGTCGTCGGCGTGATCCTCAACCTCTCGATCTGGTTTGCGTTGCACACGCTATTCCGCGAGACCGTGCCGGTGCACGCGTTTCCGTTTGCCTTCGACATGCCGGTCCTGACCAGCGTCGATATCCCCGCGCTCGCGCTGTCGATCGCTGCCGCAACCGCGATCTTCCGCTTCAAGCTCGGCATGCTGACGGTGCTCGCCGGCTCGTGTACCGCTGGCGTGGCGCTGCGGCTGGCGGGGGTGATCTAGGACGCGAACTCAGTGGTTCGTTGCGTCCCGGTTTGCCAATGGAAGGCGTCACTAAGCCGTCAGGTTTGCATGGCGGCTATAGGCCAAGGGGGGCTTCCCTACGAATCCCCAGGACCTTGAGCTCAGTTTCTTGGCGCCTGAATTTCGGTGACGACCGATGCTTCACACCCTCTTGTCGCTGAACGCGGCGGGAAGCGTGGCGAGGAACGACATGACGCGCTGTGTGCGCAGCGGCGGGCGGCGGTCGGAGGTGCGCAGCATCCATAGGGGTTCCCCGGACGCGCGCCAGGGCGCAAGCACTTCGACCAGCCGGCCGGCGCGAAGGTCTTCGTCGACGAGCCACGCTGGCCCCCAGCCGACCCCAAACCCATTCGCGATCAAAGCGAGCGAAGCGTGCGCGTCGTCGCAAATGTGCTTGGGTTTGGGCGTGATGCGAATGGGTCCTTTGCCGCGCGGGTCGGCGAAGCGCCAGGTCAGGATCTGACCGCTCGCGGGATTCCGGAAGCCGACGTGGTCGTGCGCGGAAAGCTCGTATGGAGTCGCCGGCGCGCCGCGCGCGTTCAGATAGGCAGGCGAGGCGCAAGCGATCCACGAGAACGTGCACAGCCGCCGCGCCTGATGGCCGGGCGCGCGGTCGAGGGGCCCTGAGCGGATCGCGACGTCGACGCCTTCCGCCGCGAGATCGAGAATCTCGTTGCGGAATTTGACCTCGATCTCGATTTCCGGCCGTTCCCGCAGGAACGCGGGCAGTCGCGGCAGGATGCAGGCGCGCGCGAACGAGGCGGGGGCGGTCACGCGCACCCGTCCGCCATCGTCGCCCGCGACTTCGCCGAGCGCGGATTGGACATGGGCGAGACTTTCGACCAACGCGCGTCCCGCCGCCATCAGCCTGTCGCCTTCTTCGGTCAGCGCCAACGAATGGGTGGAGCGATGCAAAAGCCGCAACCCGCGAGCCTTTTCAAAGCGGGCGACCGCCTTGGACATTGCCGAGGTGGTCGTCCCCGCGCGCCGCGCGGCTTCGGCAAAGGAGCCCGCCTCGACGACGCGGACGAAGGCGAGGAGACGAGAGAGGTCGGGAGGTAAAGTCGTTGTGGACATGCAGTCCACATAGTCATGGCTGCGTGGTCACTACAAGAGCCCTTCCCGAACGGCTAAACAGGAAGCGTCAGCCCGCATTCTGCGGCGCTGGAAACGCGGGAAGTCCCATGAACCCCATCGAAATCACCCTGCAAGCCCTTGACGCCGCCGAGCGCGCGATTCCACCCGGCCAGCCGGTTTATATGCTCAATCTGCTGCGCTACCGCGCGTTTGCGCGTTACGAGGACGGATTCGACGCCGCGCCCTGCTCGGGCCGCGAAGCCTTCCATGAACGCTACAGGCCGGCATTCCGGCGTCTCGCGGCCGGTAAGCCGCTCGTGCGGATGTTTTCCGGGCCGGTCCTAACGAGCCTCGTCGGCTCGCCAGGCGAACGCTGGGACGAAGCGGCGATCAATGAATACGGCGATTTCGCCACCTTCCGCTCGATCGTCGACACCGAGATTTACCGGCGCGAAGCCGCCCCGCATCGGCACGCGGCGCTCGAGGATTTCCGGCTGTTCGCGCTCGCGAAGGCGATGTGAACGCATCGAGGCGACTGCCTCTGCATTCGCCTTAACGGAGCTTATCTGGAATTTGTCCTTGAGCACCTCCCCGTGCCCGTCGGGCAAAACAGCCGCGATCACTTCCGCCACATCGCCTGTCAAGCCCACCTCGCAAAATATTCCACTTTACCGAAATTCGGATTTGTCGTACGTACGACATACCCTGACCCGGGACAAGGGGCGGATCGCGATCGTCACGAACCGCGGGTTGGGCAGCGATGGACGCGACGGCGCCGGGCGCGGCGAGCCTTGCAGGGCGGGAAACCGTGAGCACAGGCTTTCGTGCCTACGACACGATGCCGACAGCGCCTTCGCATGGCTTCGGGTGTGAGCACACGCCAGCACTCGAAGCGACATGCGAAGACGTGCGCGGACGAACAAGTCGTGTGGTCCTGACGCCCGGGGTCTGTGCGTCAAGTCCTGCAGCGATGTGGCGGCCCAACCGGGCGCGCGCATCAGTCATCTGCAGGACGACGGGGGCAATAGTGCATCGCTCCCCGAGGAGAGCACGAAGGACACGTTAAAACCATCGCGCAGGGAAGGCCGGGCGATCCGGCGAACCTGTGGTCCACCCCGTGTGCATTTCTATCGCGCACGGACCTGCGGGTGCCAGCCGGCGCCCGGCCTTCCCTGCGCCCTTGTCTCAACAAGGGCAATGCGACGACGCAAAACTCGGGCGGAAGCAGCCGCGAGATCGCGAACTCTCGTCCGCTGTTTGAAGCGTGGATCGGCGCGACAGTAGGTCCTAGCCCTATTCTCACTGTCATCGCCCGCGAAGGCGGGCGATCCAGTACTCCGAGACAGTCGCGATCGAGAAGAGAGGCCGCGGCGTACTGGATGCCCCGGTCGAGCCGAGGCATGACACCGTCGTTGTCGCTCTACCTCATCATCATCCGCGCAATCGCTTCCCCAATCACCACCGTCGTGAAGTGGGTGTTGGCCCGGCAATCCGACGGCATGATCGAGGCGTCGGCGACGCGCAGGCCCGCGATGCCCTTCACCGTACCATCAGGATTGACCACGCCGTCGGCGTCGTTGATGCCGGTCATCCGGCAACTACCGGCGGCATGCTGGATGTCGCCGGTCTCACGCCGCAGCAGCGCATCCAGTTCATGCTCCGGCAGCGCAGCGGCTTGCTGCAGCCTCAGATCGGTGTCGGCGAGCCGGATCCAGTCGGCGATGCCTGATAGCGCCGGCTGGGAGGTGATCACGGCCAGCCGCTTCACCGCATCCATCATGCGCAGCATGTCGCGGGGATCGGCCAGCATGTTTTCCTCGACGACCGGATCGATCGCGGGGTCGGTCGAGGTCAGCTTGAGCGTGCCACGAGAATACGCGTTGAACAGTCCGGCGCCGATCGCGCCCGGCACACCGATGCCGCGGTGGTTGAAGGCGATCAGGATCATGTCGCGCTTGCCGCCGTCGGCGAGGCCCGAGGAATAGGTCACGCAGCAATTGGTATGACGCGTGTCCGGATCGGTGGGCCGCAGATTTTCGTGGAGCTGGATCGTGGCGCGAAACAGCGGGTGGTCGAAGAAGTGACGGCCGACCGGCAGGTCGCGCTCGACCGCGATCCCCATCGCCTGCAGCTCACCGGCCGGTCCAAGGCCCGAGCGCAACAGGATCGCCGGACTGTGGATGGCGCCGGCGCACAGCACGATCTGGCGCGCGCTGATCTCGTGGGTGCCCTGCCCCTCGATGTGAACACGGAGGCCGGTCGCCCGGCCGTCGCTGATCAGCACGCGGTCGACCAGCGCATGCCCGCGAATTTCCAGATTGGCGCGACCGCGCGCGGGCTCCAGATAACCCTCGTTGGTGGTGATGCGGCGGCTGTCGCGGCTGTTGATGGGATAGCAGGCGACGCCCTCACCGTCGGGGCCGTTGACGTCGGCGCACCAGGGATAGCCGCTCCCCAGCGCCGCATCGCGCAAGCCGCGATCGATCGGGCCCCATTTGTCCGGCGGCGCCCGATAGACCGGCAGCGGTCCACCGCGTCCGTGGCCGGCGGCGTCGCCGAATTCCAGATCATCCTCGATCACCGAGAACAACGGCATGACGTCCTTGGCGGACCAGCCGGTGCAGCCATTGGCGGCCCATTCGTCGAACGCATCGGCAACGCCGCGGATGGCGATCTGGCCGTTCATCATCGACGAGCCGCCGAGCCCCTTGCCGCGCCAGTAGAAGCGCGGCTCCTGCCCCGCCACACGGCGCGTCAGAAGATCCGGCCATTGCCATTTCTCCTGGTACTCGCGCTTGTGGATGATCGGAATGGGATTTGGCGTCCTCACCTCCCAGGGCGCCTCGTCGGCGCGCCAGTCCAGACCGGCTTCGAGCAGCAGGACGCGCCGTGCGGGATCCTCCGTGAGCCGCGCCGCAACAGCGGCGCCGGCGGAGCCGCCGCCGACAACAATGACATCGTACATCGGGCTACTTCTCAAGATTCCAGAACACCGGGATGCCGGACGGTATCAGACCGCGCGCACCGGCGGAACCAGACTGTCGCCCGACTACCCGATCACCCTGCCGAACTTGTTGGACTTCGGGAATCCCTTCGGCGGTAGACGGCCGGCGTCGGCGCGGGAGCCTTTCCACTCGGCGAGCTCCTTCATGGTCGCAGAGAATTCGCGGCCGGCGGAGTCCTTCCAGGTCAGGCCCGTCTTGGCGTCGAACACGGCAATGTCGGAGAGGCCGCCGTCCTTGTACTTCTGCAGACGCACACCGCGACCGCGGGCCATCTCCGGCACCTGGTCGAGCGGGAAGATCAGCATCTTGCGATTCTCGCCGATCACCGCGACGGTGTCGCCGAGCACCTCGGTGACCGTGCGCGCCTCATTCGGCATGTCGACGTTGAGAACCTGCTTGCCCTTCTTGGTGGTGCCGACGCAATCGTCCTCGTTGACGACGAAGCCCTGGCCCTCGTGGCTCGCGACCAGGAATTTGCGCCCGCCCTTGTTGACGAACAGCGTGACCGGCGCGGCCTCCGGCTCGAGATCGATGAACTGGCGGATCGGCTCGCCATGACCGCGGCCGCCCGGAAGTTTTGCGACATCGAGCGAGTAGAACTTGCCGTTGGTGGCGAACAGCAGCAGCTTTGAGGTCGTCTCCGCGAAGAACGCGAACCCGAGCTTGTCGTCCTGCTTGAAGGCCAGCCCCGAGAGATCCTCGACATGGCCCTTGAGGGTGCGGATCCAGCCCTTGTCGGAGACGACCACCGTCACTGGCTCGCGCTCGACCAGGGCCTCCTCGATCGCGGCGAGATCATGCTCGGGCGCGTCCGCAAAGGTGGTGCGGCGCTTGCCGAGCGGGGTCTTCGGTCCGAACATGTCGCGGACCTTGCCGACCTGCTCGCCGACCTTCTTCCACTGCTCGGGCTCGGACGCCAGCAGTCCCTCGATGCCCTTCAGCTCCTTGCGAAGATCCTTGTCCTCGCTGCGGATCTCCATTTCCTCGAGCTTGCGCAGGCTTCGCAGCCGCATGTTGAGGATGGCTTCGGCCTGCACCTCGGTGAGCTTGAACGCCTTGATCAGCGCGGGCTTCGGCTCGTCCTCATTGCGGATGATCCTGATCACCTCGTCGATGTTCAGATAGGCAATCAGCAAGCCGCCGAGAATCTCCAGCCGGCGCTCGATCTCGGCCTTGCGATGGTTGGTGCGACGGATCAGCACGTCGCGCAGATGGTCGAGCCATTCGCGCAAGCATTCCGCCAGCCCCACGACCTTGGGAATGCGGCCCTTGATCAGCACGTTGAGGTTCAGCGGAATCTTGTTTTCGAGCTCGGTCAGCCGGAATAGCGATTCCATCATCAGCGCGGGATCGACGTTCTTCGACTTCGGCTCGATCACGATGCGGACGTCTTCGGCCGACTCGTCCCTGATATCGCCGACCAGCGGCAGCTTCTTCTGGTCCAGCAGCTCGGCGATCTTCTCGATCAGCCGCGATTTCTGCACCAGAAAGGGAATCTCGGTGACGACGACGACCCAGGTGCCGCGCGCGCCCTCTTCCTGCTCCCATCGGGAGCGGACGCGGAACGAGCCGCGGCCGGTGGTGTAGGCTTCAGCGATCGCCTGCTTGGAATCGACGCAGATGCCGCCGGTGGGAAAATCCGGACCCTTGACCCATTTCAGCAGCGCCTTGGATTTCGCGTCGGGCTTCTCGATCAGATGCAGCGCGGCGTCGCAGAGCTCGGCCGCGTTGTGCGGCGGGATCGAGGTCGCCATGCCGACCGCGATACCCTGCGCGCCGTTGGCGAGCAGGTTCGGGAAGCCGCCGGGCAGCACGATCGGCTCTTTCGACTGACCATCGTAATTGGGACGGAATTCGACCCCGTCCTCGTCGATGCCGTCGAGCAGAAGCCGCGCGACGTCGGTCATGCGCGCTTCGGTGTAGCGGTAGGCGGCGGGATTATCGCCGTCGATGTTGCCGAAATTGCCCTGGCCGTCGACCAGAGGGTAGCGCGAGGAGAAATCCTGGGCGAGACGCACCATGGCGTCGTAGATCGCCTGGTCGCCGTGCGGATGGAACGAGCCCATCACATCGCCGACGATTTTGGCGGATTTCTTGAACGCCGTGCCCGGGTCGAGCCGGAGCAGGCGCATGCCATAGAGGATGCGCCGGTGCACCGGCTTCAGGCCGTCCCGCGCATCCGGCAGCGCGCGGTGCATGATGGTGGAGAGCGCGTAGGCAAGATAGCGCTCTTCCAGCGCCTCACGCAGCGGCACCTCGTGAATTTCGGCCGGTTCCTCCGGCGGAATCAATCGTTTTCCCATGCCGCCCGGTTAAACCGTGGAAGCGAATCGGGCAAGGATCGATTGGTTCCCTGGGGGCGGCCTACTGGCCGGCCCAGCCTGCGGTGAAGGTCTGGGTGGGTTGGGCGTTTTTGGCCTGGGTGGTGGCTGGGGCATTGGTCAGACACCGCCGGGCCGTCTCGATCTCGGCCTCCGTCGCGCCTTTTGAGCGGGCCCAGGCCTCGGCTGCCGCAGCCGAATACTTGGCCACATAGAACCTGACGACGGTGCAGGAGGCACGGCGAAAGACGCCCGGCTGCTCACCCGCGAGGGCGTCCGGCGCCAGCGCGATCAGCGCTGCCGATATCACAAGTCCCTTGATCAGCATGAGCCTATCCCCGATTGGAACCCAAATTGGCAAGTCCGGGGAACCCAGTTTTGTTCCAGCAACGGCTGGCCCGCTGAGGCAACGCAGGGCCGCGCCAGGCTCATGGCGCGGGAATGGCGGCCTTTGCCTGCTGTCGAATCAGCGCGTTGATGAAGCCTGCCCGCGCGTCGGAATGGCCCTGCCCGCGCGGCTCCAGCACGTGACGCAGCAGGAAAAGGCCGGTCAGTCGAAAGCCGTCCTGGAGATCCTGATCGGTGAGGTCGCCCTGCACCTCGCCCTGGCGCAGGAACGGCGGCAGCCGCAACAGGCGGTCGCGCCACGGTTCGCCCGCCCCGCGCGACACCGCGCCGCCGGATTTGGGCGAGACGTAGATCAGGTCGTTGGTTTCTCCGGTCACGGCGCAGTTTTCCAGCGCCAGCCCGAAGCCGAGTTCGGTGAGCATTGCCAGTTCGAAATGGATCACGTGCACGGCCGCGCTGCCGATGTCGTCGAAATCGTCCAGCGAATGTTCGAGCAGCGCCAGGAGGTTTTCGTGCGGATCGCGCTCCGGCAGCAACCGCGCGATCGAGGCGAGATGGGTGATGCCGTAGACGCCGTGGGATGATCCCAGCAGCGTCGCCGCCCGCAGCTTGAGGCCCTCGATGGCATAGGTGCCGAGATGCTCATCGAGCCGCGCCCGCCACACCACGCTGAGGCTGTTGCCGGGCTGCAGCAGCGGCCGCATCCGCGAGCCGGCGCCGCCGCGGACGAGACCGAGATGGCGGCCGTGCGCGCGGGTCAGCAGCTCGACGATGGCGCTGCTCTCGCCATGCCGCCGCACCCCCAGCACGATGCCTTCGTCGGTCCATTCCATGGGTGAAGTCTAGCGGATTCCGGTCTTCAATCGTAGGGCGGATGGCCGAAGGCCTAATCGGCCAATCGCGGATGCACTCCTGGAAGGTGAATTGCGCGCCGCCGATCCACCCGACACGGCCTCACGCGTTGAACCAGCCCTGCGCGTCGCCGCGGAACGAGAAATACAATCCCATCGCCGTCAGCACGCAGGAGACGATCTCGATGGCGCTGTCGAGTTCCATGCCCTTCTGGCCGATGATCTGGCCGAGCGAGATCACCGACAGCACGAGTGCTGCAGCCAGTACCCAGCGCGGCCAGTTCTTGCGCCCGCGCGCGGCCAGCCGGACGAAATAGACCAGCAGCAGGATCATGCCGCCGGCAAGCAGCGTCGACGTCATGATCATCTGTTCGGTCATCTCGGCATTCGGCGTGCGGTCCTGCACCGCCATCGACAAGGCATCCAGCATCAACGATGCATAGAGCAACGCTTCGAAGCGCCGTACGTTGCTGGGTACGCTCATCGCCAACCGATCTTTTCTTGGTTATTCTTTGGGAAATTCCAGGCCCATCTCGCGGTAGCGATCGGGATCGTCGCTCCAGTTCTCGCGCACCTTGACGAACAGGAACAGGTGCACCGGCACGCCCAGGATCTCGCCGATCTCCTTGCGCGAGTCCGCGCCGATCGACTTGATGGTGGCGCCGCCCGCGCCGAGCACGATCTTCCGCTGGCTCTCGCGCTCGACGAAAATCGTCTGCTCGATGCGCACCGACTTGTCCTTGCGCTCCTCCCACTTGTCGGTCTCGACGGTGGACTGGTAGGGCAATTCCTGGTGCAGCTTGCGAAAGATCTTCTCGCGGGTGATCTCGGCCGCAAGCTGCCGCATCGGCGCGTCCGACATCTGGTCTTCGGGATAGAGGAACGGCCCCGGCGGCACGATCTCGGCCAGCGTATGCCGGAGGTCGTCGACGCCGTCGCCGGAAATCGCCGCGATCATGAAGGTCTTTGCGAAGGCCATGCGCTCGTTGGCGGCCTGCGCCAGCGCCAGCAACTTCTCGCGCTGGACCAGGTCGACCTTGTTGATGACCAAAATCTTCTCGTGCTTGACGCTGGCGACCTTGGTGAGGATCGCCTCGGCTTCCTCGTCGATGCCGGCCTTGGCATCCAGCAGCACGCAGACGAGATCGGCGTCATGCGCGCCGCTCCAGGCGGTCGAGACCATGGCGCGGTCCAGCCGGCGCTTGGGCAGGAAGATGCCGGGCGTATCGACCAGGATGATCTGTGCGTTGTTCTCGATCACGATGCCGCGGATCAGCGCGCGCGTGGTCTGCACCTTGCGCGAGACGATCGTGACCTTGGCCCCGACCAGCGCATTGACCAGCGTGGATTTGCCGACGTTGGGCGCGCCGATCAGCGCGACGAAGCCGCAGCGCGTAGCAGTGGGCGCCTCGCCGCTTGCTTCAACCGTCATTGCCGCCGCCAACGCCTTCACGTTCAATCATCACTGAAGCTGCCACCTTCTCTGCCGCGCGCTTGCTGCCGCCGATGCCTTCCGCCGGAGCGAGTCCCGGAAGATCGACCGCGACGCGGAATTGCGGATCATGATGCGGGCCGGTGCGCTCGACCTCGCGATAAACGGGCGTCGGCAATCCCTTGCCCTGCGCCCATTCCTGGAGAACGGTCTTGGGATCGCGCAAGGGACGTCGCGGCTTGTGCATGCGCTCCGTCCAGTTGCGCTTGACGAAATCGGCCGCCGCCGCGTAGCCGCCGTCGAGGAAGACGGCGCCGATCACGGCCTCGCAGATGTCGCCGAGTACGCTCTTGCGCAGGCGCGCGTCGGCGCTGGAGCCGACCGAGCCGAGCTTGATGTCGTCGAGCAGACCGAGCGACTTGGCGACATCGGCGCAGCTCTCCTTGCGCACCAGTTCGGCAAGTCGCTTGGACAGCTCGCCTTCGTCGGCGTTCGGGAAGGTGTGATAGAGCATGTCGGAGACGACGAGCCCGAGCACGTGGTCACCGAGGAATTCCAGCCGCTGATAGCTGTCGCCGCGCTTGCGCCCGGACTTCAGCGCGGAGACATGCGTGATGCCTTGCATCAAGAGGTTCGGATCGGCAAAGCTGTAGCCGATGCGTGCCTCGAGCCCCGCATTCGCATCCGAGCCCCTGACCTTGCTGCTCCGCACCCGCTTCTTCTTCGCAGGCGTCTTGTTTTCAGGCGTCTTGCTTTCAAGGCTCTTGGTCGCAGCTTCGCCGTCGGGGCCCGCTTGCGCCTCGGTCGGCAGGGTCGCGATGTCCTTGGCTTCGTCTTTCATCGGACGATTTTGAAGAAGCGATTCCAGCGCACCGCCCACGGCCAGCGCCAGAACATCCAGGCATGCTCGCCTTCGGCGATCGAGAAGAAGATCATCTGGGCGCGCCCGATCAAATTCTCCTTCGGCACGTAGCCGACCTGACCAAGGAAGCGGCTGTCGGTCGAGTTGTCGCGGTTGTCGCCCATCATGAAGAAATGGCCGGTCGGCACAGTGTAGACGTTGGTGTTGTCCACGTAGCCGTTGTCGGCACAGTCCAGCGTCTCGTAGGACACGCCGTTCGGCAGCGTTTCCTTCCAGCGCTTCACCCGGGAGACGCCGCTGCCTTCGGCGCCGCAGGGGTCCTCGCCGACAAATTCGCTCATGCGCTGCCGCTCGACCGGCGTGTCGTTGATGTAGAGCAGCCCGTCCCGCATCTGGATGCGGTCGCCGGGAAGGCCGATCACGCGCTTGATGTAGTCGGTGGAATCGTCCTTCGGCAGGCGGAACACGACGATGTCGCCGCGGTTCGGGTCCGAGCCCCAGATCCGCCCCGAGAACAGCGGCGGCGAGAACGGGATCGAGTAGTGGCTGTAGCCGTAGGAATATTTCGAGACGAACAGATAGTCGCCGACCAGCAGCGTCGCCTTCATCGAGCCGGATGGGATGTTGAACGGCTGGAACAGGAAGGTGCGGATCACCAGCGCAATCAGGAGAGCGTGGATCACGACCCGGATCGTTTCGCCGACGCCGCTCTCAGTTTTCGTTCCTGAAGTCACGCTCATTGCTCTCTCAATTCCGGCGGGCGGTCACAGCGCGCCCTCCTCGCGCGAGCAGCCCATCGCTCGCGGCCCAAGGAGATTGTCCTGATTCTGATAATGAGGGCCAATTCCGGCGTAAAGCCGAATTCGCCCAGCCTGATTTGCGTCCGCGGACTTTTAGACGGTTGTCGGAGGCCACGCAATCAAGGATCGCATCAAAACTGCATAAGCGTTTGATTTTGAATGCGAATTATAAAATGATCGGAGTGGCGTCAGGGTTTGGCCAGCGGCACGGCGGAAATGATGACGAAGGCCTGTGCCAACGGCCAGTCATCGGTGATCGACAGGTCGATCTGCGCCGCGAACCCTTCCGGCGTCAGGGCCTGGAGCCGGGCCAGCGCCCCGCCCGTCAATTGCATGGTTGGCCGCCCTCCCGGCAGGTTGACCACCCCCATGTCGCGCCACCACACGCCGCGCCTGATGCCGGTGCCGAGCGCCTTGGAACAGGCCTCCTTGGCGGCGAAGCGCTTGGCGTAGGTTGCCACCACCATCTTCTCGTTCTTGGCGCGCCGCTCCGCCTTGGCCCGCTCCGCCGCGGTGAAGATGCGGTCGAGGAAGCGCTCGCCATGGCGATCGATCACCTTGCCGACACGGGTGATGTCGATCAGATCGGAGCCGATGCCGATGATCATGCCCGGCTCCGGCCGCGGTCCATCGCCGCGCGCATGCTGCGAACCGTCTCGGCGAGACCGACGAACAGGGCTTCGCCGATCATGTAGTAGCCGATGTTGAGCTCCATGATCTCCGGCAAGCCGGCGATCGTCTCCGCCGTCGCGTAGTCCAACCCGTGTCCGGCGTGAACCTCCAGCCCCGCTTCCCTCGCCAGCTTCGCCCCTGCCACGATCCGCCGCCATTCGGCCTCGGCCTTGTCGGCGTGACCGTCGACGACGGCGTCGCACCAGGCGCCGGTGTGGATCTCGATCACAGGCGCGCGCAGCCGCGCTGCCATCTCGATCTGGGCGGGATCGGCCGCGATGAACAGCGACACCCGGATGCCAGCATCGTTCAGCCGCGCGATATAAGGCGCCAGCGCATTGTGCTGGCCGACGACGTCGAGCCCGCCTTCGGTCGTCACCTCCTGGCGCCGCTCCGGCACGAGGCACACCGCGTGCGGCCTGGTGGCGAGCGAAATCCGCATCATGTCCTCGGTCGCCGCCATCTCGAAATTGAGCGGCTTGGAGATCTCGGCTTTCAGCCGCGCCATGTCCTCGTCGCGGATGTGCCGGCGATCCTCGCGCAAATGAGCGGTGATGCCGTCGGCGCCGGCCTCGATCGCCAGCAGCGCCGCGCGCACCGGATCGGGATTGCGGCCGCCGCGCGCGTTACGCAGGGTCGCGACATGGTCGACATTGACGCCGAGGCGGAGCGGAGGTGCAGGCATTTCAGGACTCACGGAATCATAGGAATAGACAAGACGGAAGGCGTCTATCCATTAACACGTTCGGCGCGGGCGACGACCGCCTTCGCGCGCAGCTGGGCCAGGATCGCGCTCAAATGCTTGAGATCGTAGACTTCGAGATCGATCGTCGTCTCCGTGAAATCCGGTGAGCGGCGCTGCATGCTGATGTTGTCGATGTTGCCGTCGTGCTCGGCGATCACGGTCGCGATCTGCGCCAACGCACCGGGCTCGTTGACGTTCTCGACCTTGATACGGGCCGGGAAGCGCTGCGGCGCGGAGTCCTCGATGTCCCAGCGCACGTCGAGCCAGCGCTCCGGCTCTTCCTCGAAATCCTTCAGGGCCGGCGCCTGGATCGGGTAGATGGTGATGCCCTCGCCCGGCGTGACGATGCCGACGATGCGGTCACCGGGCACAGCGCCGCCGTTCGGCGCGAACTTCACCGGCAGGTCGGAATTGATGCCGCGGATCGGGATCGCGACCGGGCTGCGCGGTGGTTCGGACGACTTCTCCTTGAGCTTGGCGGCAAGCCCCTTCTTGACGCCGTAGCGCGCGATGCGCTCCTCCTTGTAGTCGGGATACATCGCACGCGCGACGTGGGAGGCCTTGATCTCGCCGCGTCCCACAGCCGCCATGACGTCCTCGATCGAGGTTCGTGCCAGTCGCGGCAGCGCGCCCTTGAGCTTGTCGTCGGCGTATTCGATCTTGGCTCGCTCGAACAGGCGCTCGACGATGCGCCGGCCGAGGCCGACATATTGATCGCGCACCGCAGTCCTGGTGGCGCGGCGGATCGCGGCGCGCGCCTTGCCGGTGACCGCGAGCGTTTCCCAGGCGGACGGCGGCGCCGCTTGCGCTTCCGAGGTCAGCACCTCGACCTCGTCGCCGTTCTGGAGCTCCGAGGACAGCGGCGCAAACTGGCCGTTGATCTTGCAGCCCACCGCGCTGTTGCCGACGTCGGTATGCACGGCATAGGCGAAGTCGATCACGTTGGCGTGGCGCGGCAGCGCGATCAGCTTGCCCTTCGGGGTGAAGCAGAACACCTGGTCGTGGAACAGCTCGAGCTTGGTGTGCTCGAGGAATTCCTCGGGGTTGGCGCTCTCCGAGAGGATGCCGATGGTGTGGCGCAACCAGGCGAACGCATTGGACTCCCGCTTGAGGAATTCGGTCGGCGAGCCCACGCCTTCCTTGTAGAACACGTGCGCGGCGATGCCGCGCTCGGCGATCTGGTCCATCGCCTCGGTGCGGATTTGCAACTCGACCCGCTGGTTGCCGGGGCCGATCACGGTGGTGTGGATCGAGCGGTAGTCGTTCTGCTTCGGCGTCGAGATGTAATCCTTGAACCGCCCGGGCACGACAGGCCAGTTGGTGTGGACGATGCCGAGCGCGCGGTAGCAAGCCTCGATGTCGTTGACGACGACGCGGAAGCCGAAGATGTCGGACAATTGCTCGAAGCCGACCGACTTGCGCTCCATCTTGGTCCAGATCGAGAATGGCTTCTTGCGCCGGCCATAGACCCGCGCCCCCAGGCCCCGATGGCGCAGATTGTTGGAGAGCTGGTCCTCGATTTCGCCGATCAGATTGCGGTTGCGCTCGGCCAGCGCATCGAGCCGCTGCATCACCACCGAATAGGCTTCCGGGTCGAGGGTCCGGAACGACAGGTCCTCCAGCTCCTCGCGCATCTCCTGCATGCCCATGCGCCCGGCCAGCGGCGCATAAATGTCGAGCGTCTCCTCGGCAATGCGCCGTCGCGATTCCGTCGGCACGAAGTCCAGCGTGCGCATGTTGTGCAGGCGGTCGGCGAGCTTCACCAGGAGCACGCGGACGTCGTCGGCAATCGCCAGCAACAATTTGCGCAGATTCTCGGCCTGCTTGGCCTCCCGCGACACCAGCTCCAGCCGCTTCAGCTTGGTCAGGCCCTCGACGAGCGCGCCGATCTCGGGCCCGAAGATCTGGTCGATCTCGGCCCGCGTCGCTTCCGTGTCCTCGATCGTGTCGTGCAGCAGCGCAGCCACGATGGTGGCGTCGTCGAGCTTCAGGTCGGTGAGAATCGCCGCCACTTCGAGCGGATGGGAGAAGTACGGGTCGCCCGAGGCGCGGGTCTGCGAGCCGTGCGCCTTCATGGCGTAGACATAGGCGCGGTTCAGCAGATCTTCGTCGGTGTTGGGATTGTAGGACCTGACGCGCTCGACGAGGTCATATTGACGCATCATGCGGGCGCGAGGCTTCGCCGGGCGCGCCACCGGCGCAGTCGGGGCCACGGCAACCGATTCGGTTGCGGCCTGCATCTGCGTTGGTGTGCGGCGTCGATATACCATGCCGTCCTGCCTTCAAACGGACCACGACACGGCCCGTTGTATACATCTTAGCTCCGATCGCGCGCGTGTCCGATCAATTCAGTGACAGGGACAGGCGCGAACCGACGACGCTATGGTAACCACGAAAACGCCAACAAAAGCAAAGGCCCGAACGACGGTTCGGGCCTTTGATCAGATCACAAAGAAGTCGATGAGAGCGACGGGACGATTTACTCGTCTTCCTCGGGCTGCTCCTCGGGCGGCGCGAGGCCTTCGAGACCCTTCAGGAGCTCTTCTTCCGTCATGCGCTCAACCGCGACTTCCGTATCGTCTGCATCCACGCTTGCACCGGCGGAACCGATCAGCGGCACAGTGTCCGGCTCGGGCTCGTCGACCTCGACGAACTTCTGCAGCGAGTGCACCAGCTCCTCGCGGAGGTCTTCCGGCGAAATGGTGGTCTCTGCAATTTCGCGCAAAGACACAACAGGGTTCTTGTCGTTATCGCGGTCAACCGTTAGTTGTGAACCAGACGAAATCATGCGGGCCCGGTGGGCGGCCAGCAGGACCAGGTCAAACCGGTTGTCGACCTTGTCGATACAATCTTCTACGGTGACGCGAGCCATCGACTGTCGCTCCGTTGTGGGTGGGACGAAATATGTGGATGAATGCCGCTAGTTATAGGGGCCGGGAGGGTTTCGCAAGGCCAATTTGTGATTTGGCCTCGCCAAACGGCTCTGCTACCCCCACATTGGGGCTGGGATGGGTGGTTTCGCGGTCTGCCGGCGACGGCGGCGCCGGGTCTGTGCAAGTTGGCCATAACTATACCTTGATTGCCCCGACTTCTCCGGATTTGCGGTTTCGACGGGTTTCGGCGGGACTTTAGAAGTGCGCGGCTTGCTGTCGCCGCGCCAACAATAAACGATCAATCACGAACTCTACGCGAGCAAACTGAATGTCACCTTCCTCTACCGACAAGATCGCGCTCTTCATCGATGGAGCCAATCTCTACGCGACGGCGAAAACTCTGGGCTTCGACATCGATTACAAGCGCCTGCTGAAGGAGTTTCAGAGCCGCGGGACGCTGCTTAGGGCGTTCTACTACACCGCGATCATCGAGGATCAGGAGTACTCCTCGATCCGGCCGCTGATCGACTGGCTCGACTACAACGGCTACACCGTCGTCACCAAGGCGACCAAGGAGTTCATCGACGCCTCCGGCCGCCGCAAGGTCAAGGGCAACATGGACATCGAGCTCGCCGTGAACGCCATGGAGCTCGCCGAGCACATCGACCAGATGGTCCTGTTCTCGGGTGACGGCGACTTCCGCTCCCTGGTCGAGGCCGTTCAGCGCCGCGGCGTGCGGGTCACCGTGATTTCCACGATCGCCAGCCAGCCGCCGATGATCGCGGACGAGCTGCGCCGCCAGGCCGACGTCTTCACCGACCTCGTCGAGCTGCAGTCCAAGCTCGGCCGCGACCCGTCCGAACGCCCCGCCCCGCGTGACCGCGGCGATCGCGAGGCGCGCCACCACGCTCCGCAGTTCCTCCAGCGCGCAACCACGATGGCGCCGGCGAGGGGCGATGACGACTTCGAGGAGTGAGGCGGCCCGGTCAAGCCGCCAGCCTCTCAGCCTCGTCCCCGACCGTGACTGTCCGCTCTGTCCGCGCCTGGTCGCCTTTCGCGAGGCGAACCGCGCGCGCGAGCCATTGTGGCACAATGCACCGGTTGCGCCTTTCGGCGACATCAAGGCGCGCCTGCTGATCGTCGGCCTTGCGCCGGGGATGCAGGGCGCCAACCGCACCGGCCGTCCCTTCACCGGAGATTATGCCGGCGACCTGCTCTACGCCACGCTGCTCGAATACGGCTTCGCCAAGGGCCAATATCAGGCGCGTCCCGACGACGGCCTGAAGCTGGTCGACTGCCGGATCGCCAATGCGGTGCATTGCGTGCCGCCGCAGAACAAGCCGTTGCCGGTCGAGATCAACACCTGCCGGCAGTTCCTCGCGGCGAATCTCGCAACGATGCCGAACCTGCGCGCGATCGTCGCCCTCGGGCGCATTGCGCACGACACCGTGCTCAAGCCGCTGAACCTGAAGGGATCGCAAGCCCCCTTCGGCCACGGCGCCGTGCATCAGGCCGGCGCATTCAGCCTGTACGACAGCTATCACTGCTCCCGCTACAACACGAACACCCGCGTGCTGACGCCGGACATGTTCCGCTCCGTGTTCGCGAAGGTGAAGGCCGACCTCGACTAATCCTTCGACAAGCCCTTGGCCGGATTGGCCTTCAGCCAGTCCAGGACATCGCCGGCGTTCCGGTCGGGCGGAAACACCGGATAGAACGCATGCGTGATCCTGGCGTCGTCGATGATCAGCGCGAGGCGCTTGATCAACGTCAGGCCGGCGACCTCCATCGTCGGCAAATTCAGGGCGCGCGTCAGCGCCAGCTTCTCGTCCGAGAGCACCGGGAACGGCAGATGCAGCCGCGAGGCCATCTCGGTCTGGTATGCGTTGCTTTGGGTCGAGAGGCCGTACACCTGCGCGGCGCCGGCGGCCTTCAGCTCGGCGAACAGATCGCGAAATGCACAAGTCTGCGGCGTGCAGCCGCGCGCGCCCGGGATCATGTCCCAATCGTCGACCAGCGCGATCTTGCCGGGCTCGCCGGTGCGCGGATAGGCGAACACCACGGTCCGGCCACGCAGCGCCGACAGCGCGACTGAGGTGTCGTCAGTGGCAAGCAGGCTGACCGGCGGCAGCGTCATGCCTTTCAGGTGCGCGGCGCCGCCATCATCCGCGGGGGCGGGAATCCGGGTCCAATCGACCTCGAGCAGGTTTCTCTGAGTCATCCCGCTATCCCCTCGCCCGCATCAGGCGGCCCTTCTCCCGGCTCCAGTCGCGCTTCTTCTCGGACTCGCGCTTGTCGTGCAGCTTCTTGCCCTTTGCAACCGCGAGCTCCAATTTGGCGCGACCACGCTCGTTGAAGTAAAGCTTGAGCGGGATCAGCGTCATGCCTTCGCGGTCGACCGCGCCCATCAGCTTGTTGATCTGCTTGCGATGCAGCAGCAGTTTTCGCGGCCGCTTGGGCTCGTGGTTGAAGCGGTTGCCCTGGAGATATTCCGGAATGGTGGCGTTGATCAGCCAGATCTCGCCGTCCTTGGAATCGGCGTAGGATTCCGCGATCGTGCTCTTGCCGTTGCGGATCGACTTGACCTCAGTGCCGGTCAGCGCAATGCCGACCTCGATCGTATCCTCGATGGCATAGTTGAAGCGGGCCTTGCGATTTTCCGCCATGACCTTGATCGGACGTTCGTTCTTGTCGGCCATGGGAGACAAACCTGATCGAGATGCGCGAGGACGCTAACAGTTTGGATGAAGCCCGCGCGTCAAGACTTCTTGAGGAGATCGCGGATCTCGGTCAGCAGCTCGACCTCGGCCGACGGCTTCGGCGGAGCGGCAGGCTCCGCCTCGTCCTTGCGCTTCAACTTGTTCATGGCACGGATCACCAGGAACAGCACGAAGGCAATGATGATGAAGTTGATCGTCAGCGTGAGGAAGTTGCCCCAAGCCAAGACGGCGCCCTGCTTTTTCGCGTCCGCGAGATTTGCGGCGGTGACCTTGCTCGAAAGCGGCGTGAAGTAGTTCGAGAAGTCGAGACCGCCGGTGGCCGCGCCGATGATCGGCATGATCACGTCGCCGACCAGCGATGTGACGATCGCGCCGAAGGCCGCGCCGATGATGACGCCGACCGCGAGGTCGACGACGTTGCCCTTCATGGCGAACTCGCGGAACTCCGTGAGCATCCGCGTGCCTCTTTCCTCGATCGCCATAAAAGCTCCCCGATCGGCTAGCGCGTCAGTTGATGAGGCCGGCATGAACCATCGCGCTGCGCACGGCAACGCGGGTCGGCTCGGTGACCGGCACCATCGGCAGCCGCAACGTCTCGTCCAGCTTGCCGAGCAGCGACAGCGCGTACTTGATCGGCGCCGGATTGCTCTCGATGAAGAGGTTGTTGTGCAGCGGCATCAGCTTGTCGTGCAGCTTCAGTGCGGTGGCATGATCGCCCTTCGCCCAGGCGGCCTGGAACTCCGAGCACAGCCGCGGCGCGACGTTCGAGGTCACCGAGATGCAGCCATGGCCGCCATGCGCCATGTAACCGAGGATGGTCGCATCCTCGCCCGAGAGCTGGTTGAAATCCTCGCCCATCGCCGCGCGCTGCTGCGAGACGCGGACCATGCTGGCGGTGGCGTCCTTGACGCCGGCGATGTTCTTCAGCTCCCACAGCCGCGCCATGGTGTCGACCGACATGTCGATCACCGAGCGCGGCGGGATGTTGTAGATGATGATCGGAATCCCGATCGCGTCGTTGATCGCCTTGAAGTGCTGGTACATGCCTTCCTGGGTCGGCTTGTTGTAGTAGGGCGTCACGACCAGAACCGCGTTCGCGCCCGCCTTCTCGGCGTGCTGGGCGAGCTCGATCGCCTCCTTGGTCGAGTTGGAGCCGGCGCCGGCGACGACAGGCACGCGGCCTTTCGCTTCCTCGATGCACCATTCGACGACCTTCTTGTGCTCGTCATGGCTCAGCGTCGGGCTCTCCCCGGTGGTGCCGACCGGGACCAGGCCGTTGGTGCCCTCTGAAATCTGCCAGTTGACCAGGGAGCGAAACGCCGCCTCGTCCAGCGAGCCGTTCTTGAACGGCGTGACCAAGGCGGTGAACGATCCCCGGAATTTTGTCTTGGCTGCCATGGACTTCCTCCGTACGCGGCGATCTCGAGCAAGCCGCATTCATATCGGGTCTATCCCGCCGGTAAAAGACCCGCTTCGGTGTGACGCACGGCTTTAGGCCGCGATTTTGCCGCGGTGGTGGTGCAAACCGGGCAAAGGTAAGCGGCTGTTGGTATTTTGTCCGCATATTCAATCAAATACAGCCAGATCTTGTACAGCTGGGTCTTGAGCCAATTGACTGATTCGGGGCGACGAAACGCCGTGATCTCCTTTCCGCGCGCCGCATGGCGATCCACCGGTCTGATCGTGTGCCTGATGGCAGGGCTGTCGGCCGGCTGCGCCGCCTGGGCCAAATCGAATGAGACAACCGCGGAGACCGCGAAGGAAACCGCGAAGCCAGCCGCCAAACCCGCCGCCAAGCCAGCCGCCAAGGATGCTGCGAAGGGCGCGCCCAAGGGAACCGGCAAGGAAACTTCGAAAGACGCCGCCAAGGGGGCAAGTAAGGGCGCAAGCAAGGGCGCGACCAGTGCCCCCGCCAAGGATGCCGCGAAGAAGTCTGCCAAGGACGCCGGCAAGGATGCTGGCAAGAACGCAGCCAAGAACGCAGGCAAGGAACCTGCGAAGGACAAGCTGAAGCCTACGGCTGCCGCGCCGAAATCTCAGCCGACTTCTGGTGGCTCGGCCCCGAAGACGGCACCCGCGCCGGCGGCGACGGCCACCGTCAGACCGACCGCCCCGGCCGCTGCCAAGCCCGTCGCTGCTCCGGTCCTGGCTCCGGCGACCCGCCAGCATGCCGCCCCGCGCAAGCCGGTCACACCGGCTGCGGTCGCTGCGACCTCCTCGACGTCGCAAGCCGACAAGGACACGCTGGAGACCGTGATCGAGCTCGTGCGCAAGCGCAAGGCGGGCGAGGCCACCAATGCCGCGGGCACGATCTCGGATCCCGTCGCGCGAAAACTCGCGGAATGGATCATCCTGCGCAGCGAGGACAATGGCGCGACTGTGGAGCGCTACCGCGCCTTCCTGTCGGCCAATCCGAGCTGGCCCTCGCAGACCTTCCTGCGCCGGCGCCTGGAGGCCGCGATGTGGGACGACAGGCGCGACGATTCCGTCGCGTGGTCGTGGTTCGAGAACGAATCCCCCGTGTCCGCCAAGGGCCGCTTCACGCTCGCCAAGGCGATGCTGGCGCGCGGCGACCGCGCCAACGCCGAACGTCTGGTGCGCGATGCCTGGCGCAGTGACCCGATGTCGGAAGAGACCGAGAACAACGCACTCGACCAGTTCGGCGCGCTGCTGACGCCCGGCGATCAGAAAGCGCGGATGGACACGCTGCTCTACGGCAGCGAGAACGAAGCCGCATTGCGTGCCGCGAAGCGCCTCGGGGCCGGCTATGTCGCACTCGCCAAGGCTCGCATCGCCTCCCTCAAGAAAGCGCCGAACGCACGTGCGCTGCTCGACGCCGTGCCGCGCGAGCTGCACGGCGATCCCGGCTTCATGTTCAGCAAGATCCAGCTGCTGCGCCGCGAGGAGAAATTTGCGGAGGCCGCCCAGCTCATGCTGTCGGCACCGAAGGATCCGGGCCGGCTCTACAATCTCGACGAATGGTGGATCGAGCGGCGTCTCCTGGCGCGCAAGATGATAGACACCGAGGAATTCCGCAGCGCCTATCTGATCGCGCGCGATGCGGCCCTGCCCTCGCGCGACATCTACAAGACCGAGCAGGAGTTCACTGCGGGCTGGATCGCGCTGCGCTTCCTCAACGATCCCGCGGCCGCCACCCAGCATTTTGCCCGCATCGGGATCGGCAGCGTCAATCCGACCACGCTGGCGCGCGCCGGCTATTGGCAGGGCCGCGCCGCCGAAGCTGCAGGCCGTCAGCAGGAGGCGCGCAACGCCTACGCGCGCGCCGCCGAGCAATCCACCAGCTATTACGGCCAGCTCGCACGCGCCAAGCTCGGCCTGCCGCAGATCGAGCTCAACGCTCCGCCGCGCAGCCGCGGTGCCGAACGGCTGGAGATCGTGCGCGCCGCGCAGCTGCTCTACGAACTCGACGAGCGCGAGATGGCGATACCGTTGCTCGCCGACATGGGCGAGAACGGCGATCCCGAAGCGCTTGCTGGCCTTGGCGAGCTCGCCCAGCGCCACAACGACGCGCGCGGCATGCTGCTGCTCGGCAAGGCCGCGCTCAATCGCGGCCTGCCGTTCGATTTCTATGCCTATCCCGTCAACGGCATTCCGCAGTTCACGCCGATCGGCCCCGAGGTCGAGCGCAGCATCATCTACGCCATCGCGCGGCAGGAGAGCGCCTTCAATCCCCGTGTGGTCTCGCCGGCACAGGCCTACGGCCTGATGCAGGTGACGCCGGACGCCGCGCGCTATGTCTGCAAGCGGCACGGCGGGACCTACGATCTGGCGCGTCTGAAGAACGATTCGGCCTACAACGCCACGCTCGGCTCGGCCGAGCTCGGTGGGCTGCTCGAGGACTACCGCGGGTCCTACATCATGACCTTCGCCGCCTATAATGCCGGCCGAGGCAGTGTGAAGAAGTGGATCGATCGCTACGGCGATCCGCGCGACCCCAAAGTCGATGCGGTCGACTGGGTCGAGCTGATCCCGTTCTCCGAGACGCGCAACTATGTGCAGCGGATCATGGAGAACCTTCAGGTCTACCGCGCTCGCTTCGGCGGCGGCACGCGGTTGCAGATCGAGGCCGATTTGCGCCGCGGCGCCGGCAGCGTGGAATAGCCTCCGTCGATGAAGCCGATCCCGGGGCCGTGATGCGGCAGGCTTGGCAAAATTCCGTTACTGTGCAGACCACATGGCGATGGGAACAAGCGCTATCCGCTCGTCGAGAGGGCGCAGCTCGCAGGCAAGCCGACGCCCCGCTTCCTTGAGCGCAGGTCGTTTCTCACCACATCCTGTCGGGGACGTACCGGCGGTGAGGCGGGCGAACTGAAGTTGGCTGTGACCAATATGGGTTCGTGAGGCACATCGCCGGCAATCCCCGTGCAGAAGCCTGGCAATCCTCCCATGACCGGTAACCGCAGTACGTCTTGCTGCTGCCGCCCCACTCCCATTGCTGGAGGCACACTGGATAGCTGGAGTCCAAGGGCGCGGCAGCTGCCGGCGCGATCACAGCAAGCATTGATGTCCCGGCGAGCACGCTCAGCATCCGTCCCCATGTCGACGAAATGGTCATGACCAGAAGCTCCCTTACCGTGCTCTCGACGATTTACCATTTAGGTACTCGGTGCACGGCCCGCAAATAAAAACCCCGGCAGTTTCCTGCCGGGGTCTCTAACCAATCCGAAGATTGATCTTAGAAGGTGCGGTTAGCGCGAAGGAGCAGAGTGAGAGAGTTCTGATCCTTCAGCTCGTACACCGCCACGGGCTTCGCAGCAGTAGCAACCGCCGTGTTCGCGCCACTGACCGTACCGGAGTACTTCTGATCAAGACGCGAGTAGCTCAGGTCGGCCGTGAACGCCAGGTTCCTGACCGGGGTCCAGACGGTGTTGACACCAACAACACCGAAGCTGAAGTCCGGGTTACAAGTCGCACCAGCGGAGGGGCCGAGGGCAGCAAAGTTCGCGCAGATAATGCCCTTGGCAGTGGTGCTGTAGCTCAACGCAGCATAACCGCCGTAGATTGCGCTCGCCCAGTTGGGGTTCCAGTTATGGGTGAAGCCACCACGAACGCCCCAGCTCTTGGTCGTCTCGATGCCACCGCCGGCAGTGCTGAACACGCCGTCAGAGATACCAGCGAAACCGACGCTCTGGTACGCGATGCCCGAACCGCTGTACATGAAGAACGCCTGCGGGAACAGGATCTGGAAGTTCTCTCTGGACATGCCATCGGTGTAGACGGCCTGCAAGTTGAGCGAGTCGCCAGCGCCGGTGGGGATGTTCTTGATCGACAAGGCGCCCTGCACAGCCCAGCCCCACTTGTCCGACGGGTGACCGGTGGGTTCCGTCGTGCCGTAGTAGCCAGGATGCAGGTCATGCGCGGCGGCCGACAGCTGGAACAGACCCCAGGCTTGGTCGACACGGACCGCACCGACGATGTCCGGGGAACGCGTTCCACCCCAACCGTTGTTGCCGTAGATGCCCTGAACAAACGTCGCCGCGTTGGCAGCGTTGACGTTCCACAGGTTGCCCTGGCCGTTGGACTGGGTGGTCGGGTCTTCCAAGGCGATCGAAGCGGTGATGCCCTGTCCGAAGTCAGCCGTATAAGCGACCTGGTTGATACCGGTCACGTGGTTGGAGCCGCCCGGAATGGAATCGGGACCGCCAGCCGGATAGCTCTGCCACGGGGCATCGAAGATCGAGACCGTGCGGCCGAAGGTGAAGCCAGCGAACTGGATGAACGCATGGTAGAGGCCGAGCGACGGAGCGGCACCAGCGAACGTCGCCGGGTTGCTGCCGTTGATGGTGCCGGTATCATAGGTGAAGATCGTGTCGGCGTAGGTACGAACAACGCCGTATTCGGTCGCCGTGCGGGTATCGATATTGAAGTCCAGACGAGCGCGGCTGTAGAAGTAGTTCGTCAGACGGTTGTTCGAACCGCCGTTGCCAGCAGTCGCAGGGGCCACAGCGCCCTGGCTCTGATTGAAGCCGTAGTCACCGGCGCCGCCCAAAACCATGTCAGCACGCAAGTAACCACCCAGCTTGATGCAGGTGTCGGTGCCGGGGATGTAGTAGAAACCCGCACCGTACAGGGAGCAGATCTTCACGTATTCGACCGCTTTGGCCTTTACGGGGAGATCGGCTGCCTGCGCTCCGCCAACGGCGATGAGACCCGCCGCGGAACCGAGCAAAAGGCTCTTAACCAACTTCATGTTAAACCTCCAAGTTTGCCATAGGGAAGGTTCCGGATCCGCTGGGTGAAGACACCCTAAGGTTGGTTCCCTTGTCCCTTAAATTCACCGCTTAGTCGCTTCGCGCCTTCGGACACACCCGCTGAACGCGAGGGACTTAAGCGAACCACCTAAGACGGGACGACCTCGGGATGCCCCCCTCCGTCGCTCAGTCACAATTACCGAACGCCCTTGCACACACAACAACAGAACGCTTCAGAACGAGCCGATGGAGCGTGTTTTCCGACGGGTGTTGCACAAATAACACGCAGATGTGATCGGAGCGGCCTTGTAACACCTTGAATCCATTATCTTTTTTAGACAGGTTCCATTTGCGTCAAAAGTTCCGACACCGGCCCCTCACATCCCTGGAGACGCTCTGCTGTGGGTCTGAGGCGTCCGAATCGTGGATTCAACTTGGGACTCGGCGGGCGCTCCCCTTCGGGAACTGGCCGGCCTGACTAATCAGCGGCCGCGACGGTCGCCTTCATCCGCGCGCTTGAACGTCGATATGTTCCGGCGGCAAGCCGGCCTGATGTCGTTGATACATAGCCTCGTGAAGACGCAACGCGCCTTGCAAACACCAGGGGATCTGGATCGACGCCCCGGCCATCGGCTTCCTTCCGCAGATTCGATTTTGCGATCTCGCCCACGTCGGACAGCCACAAGACCCACTGGTCCACGCTCTTCGAGATATTCATCCAGGAGCCAAAGACAGCCGGATTGCATTTTTCCCGGCATTGTCGAAGCAGCAAAACACTATCCATTCCTGCCGCAAATCGTGATGGACCCGATTGGACGCAGCATCGTCGATTGTCCCGACGTGTTATCCCGCGGCATAAAGCTGCCGGGCAAACCAACGACCTTCTCGTCGAAGAATTGCTGTTTTGATCTGGCAGCACGATTGGACCGGCAATGATGTAGTCGAAGAGCTCCCTGCTCCCCCACGTTCCCGCGAACCCAAGATAGTTGACGGCGATCGGAGCCGGACTGGACGCAAACAAGGACAGCCCGGCTGTTGTGCGTACGGCCGGCAAAATCGACAAGAATATCGACCCATCGTCGATCGCTTTCAGGACTTCGCCGTCGGGCTCGTGCTCGCAATCGACGCAGCGATGAAATGAGTTTTCGAGGCGCTCGCGCAGATCGCTGTTGTCGTCGGGAGCCGATTGAAAACGTGGACGTCTCGGAAACAGTCGGGATCGTGACTCTCGGAGCTCTCGGCAGTGAGGTACCCGACCGGATGCTTGCGAAAATCAACTGGTCGATCTCTTCGTCCAGATTGTCCCAATTGCACAGGTTCATCTTCACAAGAAGACGCAACCCTCGATGCCCTCGAGGTCAGGCCTGATCGACACCGCCTTGTCGAAGCCGATGAAAGCTTCGTCATAGCGCCCGAGCTCGGTAAAGACATTGCCCCGGCCACTCCAGGCCCCCTCGATGTCGTGCTTGATCGAGAGCGCCTTGTCGAAGGCGGCAAGCGCCTCGTCCTAGCGATTGAGATCGGTGAAAACTTCACCTCGGCCAACCCATTGCAAGATGAGACCGTTGCAGGTAGCCGGGCGGTCGAGGGACGAGCGAAGCGTGCCAGCCCGGCAGCCTTCCTCGCTTGATCTCCCGGGCGCCGTTCCGACCGAAAGCGCGCCAGGACAGACTCTTCCTGATTGCGGCGACGCCTGGCGCGACGGGGCGGCTCCTCGGTCGGCGAGCGAGTTATCCCGACGAAGGCAGCCGTCCCCCGCGCGAGGCATCCGATCAAATCAGAGCAAAATCAATCGTTTATGTAGATGAAGGGAGCCTTTGTCCACGCCAGAACCACGCTTAATACAAGCGCCAGAACCTCCGGCTTTGTGTCCGTTATCGCGGCGTTACGTTCTCGCCCCGGGAGCAAACCGCTTGGTCTCGGAATTCGCTGGGAATATTCGAGTAAAAACACACGCTTCCAAATTGACCAGGCCAAGTAATTAGATGCATAAGGCTCGCACCGGAGAGGTGGCCGAGTGGCTGAAGGCAACGCTTTGCTAAAGCGTCATACGGTCTCAAGCTGTATCGAGGGTTCGAATCCCTCCCTCTCCGCCACTCCGCGGCAGAATCCGAGATCTGTGCGTTCCTTCACCTGACACGCGACGGTGGCCTCATGCCGCTCCGAATCCGGTGGCTGACCACGAGGGAACCTGATTCAGCACAAATCAGCTTCACCTGCGAAACGACGGCCGGGACGTGATTCTCCGCTCAATGGGCGGAGACCCACGCCCTCGCCTCGCGCTGCGCCGCCGAGATATCGGCGTCCGACATCTGCCCAGCGACTTCCTGGCGCAGCGTCACGGCGTCCTTGCGGCCCTTGAGCGCGGCGAGGTTGAACCATTTGTGCGCGGCGACGAGATCGACGAGACCGGATCGTCCGCTCGCCCAGTAGAGGCCGCGCTCGAACAGCACGTCCGACAGCGCGCCTGCGTCGATCGGCGTCGCGGTCTCCAGATCGAAAGTACCCTGAAACATAACGCATCCCCTTTTTTCTTTATGCCGCCTCGTCCCCCGAGCGCGGCTCCCGTCCAATCAACTGTTCAACTCATCCCCGAGGCTTTTTGCCCGTGCCGTTTGCCGGCTTGTTGGAGGTAATGATGGCGGGCAAATTTGAATGGCAGTTTAAGTATCGCGATGAAGCAGACGTAAACGCGCCCGCGCCACGCGCGCACGACAAATGCAAGAAGTCCCGGTTTTGCAGGCACTTCTGCAATTCGTCAGATTCGGTTTACCTTGGGATTTTGGGAGAACGATAACCATCGCGCACGGTGAGGCGCGTCCTGTTGTGTCCCCGCCCGACGTCGTCACCGTATTCCAGAGACAGCAATTGTTTCACTACAAGCGGCGCGCGAACGGCGTGCAAGTGCGCCGCAGCCTCCCTGCTCAAGCAGGGCGCGCTTATGAAGAAACATGTGGCTGGAAGCTCGACTGCGGCCATCCTTCGAGACGCCCGCCTGCCTCCGGCGGGCCCTCAGGATGAGGATGCGGCAGCTCAACGCAGATGGATGCAGCTGAGCCTCCTCCCGAGGAGGCCGCGAAGCGGTCGTCTCGAAGGACGAGGCGCTCGCCCAGGCGTCGCTGAGACGTCATATGCGAGAGCCTGACTGCTCAAGAGCAGAACGGCCACGCCGCGGTCAGATCAGCAATGTCGGGATATGGGAATGCCGGCAATACCCCGGCCTCAAGAGAACGAGGGCGTCGGCGAACACGTCAGGACCAGATTCCACGTTGGCCCGAAGACCGCCAGTGAAATTGCGGAGCCCTTACGGAGAACCGCACCGAACGAAGAAAACTTGTTTCTTCTGCCGGACCGGGCTTAGCGAGCGAACCCGCGAAGAGAACGATCCGACCGTTGACCTGATGTCTCGCCGACACCCTCTATCGTCGACCAGAACCTTTTGAGAGGCGCTGATGACGTGCCGGCTCTCTAGGAGCCGGCAACTTCAAAAAGCGAAGTTACTTCTTCTTGGCGACCTTGCGGGTCTTCTTCGCAGTCTTCTTCACTGCGCTCTTCGCCTTCTTCGCCTTCTTTGCCTTCTTAGCTTTCTTGGCCATGTTGCCCTCCGATGTGTGAGATGGCTTAATCGCTGCATGCAGTCGGGGATCGAGTGCACACTCATCCCGAATACACCAACACAACGAAAAAAACAGCGTCTCGCTTAAAGAAGTGTTGACGGCGAAACGCGCCTGCGCTGGCGAACGCGATGCAAACGGACTGCATGAGGTGTGCGCGCGATCGCAGAGAGTGCCCGCGGCATCGACCGTTGCAAAAGATGCGATTGTAGAAAAACACTATGCAGCAAGTATTTTCTTGCACGCGTGCATCGCGCGCGATCGTTGCAACGATGCATCCTGCCGATCGCGCGAGCGCCTCGCGAAGGCGCTTCGCGGACTCTGAGTCGCGACTTTTGGCAACGAAAATATTTTCATGATTAACGGCGCGAGCGCTCGTCAGAGCGTGTGCAAGTCGCCGTTTTGCGCGAATCGCGTGACGGCGATTCGGTCGGCGTATCGCGTTCGATGCGGCTGAAGTTCGTCGCGGAGGATGCGCGCGAGCGTCGCATCGCGAACCGAAAGCGAGGTGACGACGCCTGTCCGTCACCTCGTTCAAACGCGCGAGGTCAGATGCCGAGCTTGGACTTGAGCAGCTCGTTGACGCTCTGCGGGTTGGCCTTGCCGCCGGATGCCTTCATCACCTGGCCGACGAACCAGCCGAGTGATTGCGGCTTGTCCTTGACCTGCGCCGCCTTGTCGGGATTGGCCGCGATGATGTCGTCGACAACCTTTTCGATCGCCGAAAGATCCGTGACCTGCTTCATGCCGCGGCTTTCGACCAGCGCGCGGGGATCGCCGCCCTCCTGCCAGACGATCTCGAACAGATCCTTGGCGATCTTGCCGGAGATCGTCCCCTCGCCGATCAGGTCGATGATCCCCGAGAGCTGTGCGGCATCGACCGGAGAGTCCGTAATATCCCGGCCTTCCTTGTTGAGACGACCGAACAGCTCGTTGATCACCCAGTTCGCGGCGACCTTGCCGTCGCGCGCGCGGTTGGCGAGTTTCTCCAGCACGGTCTCGTAGAACACCGCGCTCTCGCGCTCGGCGACCAGCACGCTGGCGTCGTAGGCCGACAGGCCGAGATCCGCGACGAAGCGCGTCTTCTTCTGGTCCGGCAGCTCGGGCAGCTCAGCCTTCAGCTCGTCGACGAAGCTTTGCGAGAACTCCAGCGGCAGCAGGTCGGGATCGGGGAAGTAGCGATAGTCGTGCGCCTCTTCCTTGGACCGCATCGACCGCGTCTCGCCCTTGTTGGGGTCGTAGAGTCGGGTCTCTTGGTCGATCGCACCGCCCTCCTCGAGGATTTCGATCTGGCGCCTGGCCTCGTACTCGATCGCCTGGCCGATGAAGGTGATCGAGTTCATGTTCTTGATCTCGCAGCGGGTGCCCAGCGGCGCGCCGGGCTTGCGCACGGAGACGTTGACGTCGGCGCGCAAGGATCCCTTCTCCATGTCGCCGTCGCAGGTGCCGAGATAGCGCAGGATCGAGCGCAGCTTGGTCACATAGGCCTTGGCCTGCTCGGCATCGCGGATGTCGGGCTTCGACACGATCTCCATCAGCGCCACGCCGCAGCGGTTGAGATCGACATAGGACATGGTCGGCGACTGATCGTGCAGCAATTTGCCGGCGTCCTGTTCCAGGTGCAGCCGCTCGATGCCGATCGTGGCGGTCTTGCCGCCATCCAGCTCGACCACGACCTCGCCTTCGCCGACGATCGGCGACTTGTACTGGCTGATCTGGTAGCCCTGCGGCGAGTCCGGATAGAAATAGTTCTTGCGGTCGAACACCGAGCGCAGATTGATTTGCGCGTTCAGCCCGAGGCCGGTCCGGACAGCCTGCCTGACGCATTCCTCGTTGATGACGGGCAGCATGCCAGGCATCGCCGCGTCGACCAGCGACACATGCGAGTTCGGCTCGCCGCCGAACGCGGTGGAGGCTCCGGAGAACAGCTTCGCGCTCGACGTCACCTGAGCGTGGACCTCCAGGCCGATGACCATCTCCCAGTCACCGGTTGAGCCCTTGAGAAGCTTGTGCGTGGCCGTGCTCATGTCTTGCTCCCGAGCAGCGTGGCAGCGATCCGCTCCCACTCTGCCTGTAATGAATCATTTGCCGTGGGCTGGCCGGCCTGACGGTACCAGTAGCCGGCATTGCCGAGATCACCTTCGACGCGGTGCAGATAGGCGTGCACCCAGGCGGCGTCGCGACCATTGTCGTCCTGAACGATTCTGTGCGCCTGGTCCCAGTCGCCCTTCGCAGCCCACCAGAGACCGGCGAGCGGCGCGTTCAGGTCCGGCGCCGGCGTAGCGCCGCCGAGGCTCGCGATGAAAGCCGCGACATTCACCACCATTTCGCCGGCGTGAAGCGGCCGGCGGCCTGCTCGATCACCTCGCCGAGCGAGAACAGCGTCTCCTCGTCAAAGGGACGGCCGATCAGCTGCAGGCCGAGCGGCAGGCCCTGCGCGTCCTTGCCGGCGGGCACGGCGATGCCCGGCAGGCCCGCCATGTTCACGGTGACCGTGAAAATGTCGTTGAGGTACATCTCGACGGGGTCCGCGCCGCCTTTCTCGCCGATGCCGAACGCCGCCGACGGCGTCGCCGGCGTCAGGATCGCGTCGACGCCCTTGGCGAAGCAATCCTCAAAGTCCTTCTTGATCAGCGTGCGCACCTTCTGGGCGCGCAAATAATAGGCGTCGTAATAGCCGGCCGAGAGCACGTAGGTGCCGATCATGACGCGGCGCTTCACCTCGGCGCCAAAACCTTCTGCGCGGGTGTTCTCGTAGAGTTCGTTGATGTTCCGGCCCTGCTCGCGCAGGCCGAAGCGCACGCCGTCGTAGCGCGCGAGGTTTGAGGACGCCTCCGCCGGGGCCACGATGTAGTAGGCCGGCAACGCGTATTTGGTGTGCGGCAGAGACACTTCGACGAGCTCGGCGCCGGCCGCCTTCAGCCAGGCCGCACCCGCTTCCCAAAGCTTTTCGATCTCGGCGGGCATGCCGTCGAGACGGTATTCCCTGGGAATGCCGATCTTCATGCCCTTCACGGACTTGCCGATCGCAGCCTCGTAGTCCGGCACGGCCATGTCGACGGAGGTCGTGTCCTTCGGATCGTGACCGGCCATCGAGCGCAGCAGCATCGCGGCATCGCGCGTGCTGCGCGCGATCGGACCGGCCTGGTCGAGCGAGGAGGCAAAGGCCACGATGCCCCAGCGCGAGCAGCGGCCATAGGTCGGCTTGATGCCGACGGTCGCGGTGAACGCCGCCGGCTGGCGGATCGAGCCGCCGGTGTCGGTCGCGGTCGCGCCCATGCACAGCAGCGCCGCCACGGCCGAGGCCGAGCCGCCGGATGAGCCGCCCGGCACCAGCGTCGTGTTACTTCCGTCGCGCCGCCAGGGATTGCCGACCGGGCCGAAGCACGAGGTCTCGTTCGACGAGCCCATCGCGAACTCATCATTGTTGAGCTTGCCCAGCATCACCGCGCCGTCGCGCCACAGCTGCGAGGTAATCGTGGACTCGTAGGTCGGCACGAAATTGCCGAGGATTTTCGAGCACGCGGTGGTGCGCACGCCCTTGGTCGCGAACAGGTCCTTGATGCCGAGCGGAATGCCGGCAAGCGGCCCCGCATCGCCCTTCCCGATCCTGGCGTCCGCTTCGCGCGCCATGGTCCGCGCCTGGTCCGGCGTCTCCATGACGAAAGCATTGAGCACGCGCGCGGCTTCGATCGCGTTCAGATGCGCGTCGGTCAGCTCGAGGGACGTGAAAGTCTTGGCCGCGAGGCCCTTGCGGGCCTCGGCCAGCGTCAGCGATGTCAAATCGGTCATTTATTGATCGGGCTGCAAAAGAAGGGAGACAGGGACTTGTCGTTGGCCGGGTCGTCTTTTTTGGCGGCCGCTTTCGCAGCCGCCTCGATCTCGTCGAGCACGGCATTGACGGCGACGTTCGGATCGGCAGCCTTGCCCTGCCGCTCCATCTTGTCGAGATAGTTCATGTAGGCCTGATAGGCCTTCTCGTCGTCGCAAAGCATGCACATCGGACTTGGTCCTAAGAATTACTCGACCACTTTCGGCACCAGGAAGAAGTGACCCTCGGTCGCGGGCGCGTTGGCAACGATATCGTCGGCGATCTCGCCGTCATTGACCACATCCTGCCGCTTCTTCATCTGCATCGGGGTGACCGAGGTCATGGGCTCCACACCCTCGACATTGACCTCCGAGAGCTGCTCGACAAAGGCGAGCATGGCGTTGAGCTCGCCCTGCAGATGCGGAACCTCGCCCTCGGAAACCGCAATGCGCGCCAGATGCGCGATGCGGCGGACGGTAGCGGCGTCAACGGACATTATACAAGGCCTCTCACGGCAAAACCTATGTGCCGTATAGCAGAGGCCGCTTTTGCGCCGCAACCGGCGGCGGGAATCTAACCAGCCATCTGGCGCAGGCGCGCCAGGGCCGATTTGGCCAGATCCCGGGTCAATTCGGCTGCCGGGACCTCGCGGCCCAAGGCGATCGCCTGCCCGGCCCAGAGATTTGTGAAATCCACCCTGCCCTGCTTTTCGGCAGCCGCCTTCAGCGGTCCGAGCGCCGTTGCGGCGTGGGGAAATGGCGGCGCGTCCGGCGAAATCGGGCCGGCCTCGCGCATCAGGCGGTTCTGGACGCCGCGCGCCGGCCGCCCGGTCATGACATTGGTGATGACGGTGGAATCATCCCGTCCCTCGGCGAGCGCCGCGCGGGCCGCCGCACTGACCTTGGATTCCGGACAGCGCAGATAGGCACTTCCGATCTGCACGCCTGCCGCGCCGAGCGCGAACGCCGCCGCGATGCCGCGGCCATCCGCAACGCCGCCCGCCGCAATCACCGGGACCTTCACCGCGTCGACCACCTGCGGCACCAGCGCAAAGGTGCCGGGCTGTTCCGAGATCTTGTCGGTCAGGAACATGCCGCGATGGCCGCCGGCCTCCGCACCTTGTGCGATCACCGCATCAGCGCCGTGCTGCTCGAGCCAGACCGCTTCCCTCACCGTCGTCGCCGAGGAGATGACGAGACATCCTGCTGCCTTGACCCGCTTGAGCAGCGCGGCCTCCGGCAGGCCGAAATGGAAGCTGACGATCTCCGGCTTCAGCTCCTCCACGACCTCGCAGAAGCCGGCGTCGAACGGCGCGCGGTTCGCGGCATTGATGGGTGCGGCGGGATCGAGGCCATGCTCATTGTAGTAGCCCGCGAGGCGCTGCTTCCAGCGCGCCTCCGCCTCGGCCGTGAGCTCGACCGGGGTGTGGCAGAAGAAATTCATGTTCACCGGCGCGGAGACGCGCTGCCGGATGATGTTGACCTGCTCGCGCGCCTTCTCCGGCGACAGCATCGCGCTCGGCAGCGAGCCGAGCCCCCCGCCTTGCGCAACGGCGATCACCAGCTCCGCGTCCATTACGCCGGCCATCGGCGCCAGCACGATCGGAAATTCGGTCTTGAAGAGATCGATCAGTCGACGGTTCGGCCACATGGTTGTTCTCTCGCAGTTTAGGCGGACACGCTGGAATTACGCCGGCCGGCTAGCAGTTGCCCGGCCTCGGTCGCGATACGTTCGACGATTTCGGCGGCCGTCGGAATATCATGGATCAGGCCGACCGCCTCGCCCGCGATCACCGCGGCGATGTCGAAATTCCCGGCGGCCTTCGCAGCCGCATAGTCGGGCCCGACTGCGGCGACATTCTGCATCAGTTCGACCTCGCGGCCGATCCAGCGTCTGGCGTGATCGTTGACTAGGCACCGGCCGGTAAACGGCGCGGGCCAGACATTGTTGCGGGAGAGATCGAAAATGATGCCCCGCACCGTTGCGCCACTATCTGCCGCGCAGATGCGCCGCTTGGCCTCGTCTGCGCCATCGGCCTCCTGGCTCGCGTAGAAGCGCGTGCCGAGCAGCACGCCGCTTGCACCGAGCATCATCATGGCCGCAAGTCCCCGCCCGTCGGCAATACCGCCGGCCGCAACCACCGGCACACGACCCGCGGCAAGATCGACGATTGCCGGGACGAGATCGATCGTGGTGCGCGAAGCGCCGTGACCGCCGGCCTCCGTCCCCTGTGCGATCAGGACATCGGCGCCCGCATCGAGCGCTTGCCGCGCCATCGTCTCGTCCTGCACCTGGCAGATCAGGCGTGCACCGGCGCATTTGATGCTGGCGGCGAAGGGTGCGGGATCGCCGAACGACAACATGATCGCGGACGGGTTTGCGGCGAGCGCGATATCGAGAAGTTCGGGTCGCTTGGCGAGGCTCCAAGTTATAAAGCCGATCCCGAACGGCGCCTTCATGCCAGCGAGCTTGGCAATCTCCTGCTCCAGCCAAATCCTCTCGCCGTAGCCGCCGCCCAGGATGCCGAAGCCGCCGGCACGGCTCACCGCCGCGACGAGGCGGCTGCCTGCCACGACGTCCATCGGCGCCAGCAAAATCGGATGCTCAATCTCCAACAGCGTGGTCAGCGACGTCGCGATCGGCATGGCTCCTCCCAGGTCTGGACAGGGAGACTAGGCGCGAATACCATTCTCTGAAATTGAATTCTTGCGAACGCTGCCATCTCAAAAGAGAAACGATATTATGGAACTCAGCGACATCCAGACCTTCGCTGCCGTCGCCCGTACCGGGGGCATCACCCGTGCTGCCGAAGAGCTCAACACGGTGCAGTCGAACGTCACCCAGCGCGTGAAGGCGCTGGAAGCCGAGATCGGCACGCCGCTGTTCGAACGCCATAGCCGCGGCATGACCCTGACCGGCGCGGGCAAGCGCCTCTTGCCCTACGCGCAACGGATGTCCGCACTAGCGCGCGAGGCCGTGCTCGCCGCCTGCGACGACGGCGAGCCCAAGGGACCGCTCGCGATCGGCTCGATGGAAACGACCGCGGCGGTGCGGCTGCCGCCATTGCTCGCGGACTTTCATCACCGCTTTCCCGCCGTCCGGCTGAGCCTGCGCACCGCGCCCACCGCCGACCTCGTCGCTTGCGTGCTCGAAGGCACGCTCGACGGCGCCTTCGTCGCAGGTCCGATCGCGCATGCAGATCTCACCGCGACAAGCGCGTTCCGCGAAGAGCTGGTGCTGGTGAGCGCGCGGCGCTGGGCCACGCTCGCCGAGCTGCGCGCCGGCACGCCGGAATCCGGTCCAACCGCGCTGGCGTTCCGCACCGGCTGCACCTACCGGCAGCGGCTGGAACAGATCTTTGTCGAGTTCGGCTGGCCGTCGGCCGCACGCTTCGAGCTCGGCACGCTCGACGGCATGATCGGCTGTGTCGCCGCCGACATGGGCGTGACGCTGCTGCCGCGCGCCGTGGTCGAACGCAGTGCGATCAACGGCAGCGTGTCGATCCACGCGCTGAGCCATTCGCACGCGCAGGTCGAGACGCTCTTCATCCAGCGTCGTGCCGGACATCAAACCAGCGCGCTGAACGGGTTTGCCGCCTGCCTCAAGCAAGACGACGAGGTCATCGCGGCCTGAATACCAGCGCGTTCCACCGCGCGAAATTCAATGTCACAAATGTGTCGCACTTAATTCAATCGACGCTGCGCGCGGTGAGTGCTGCGTTCAGCCGCCGCAGCATGGCCCCCCAAAAAGTTTTGAAGCCCGCGGCTTTTCTACGTTAGGATGAGCGACTGGCCAGCGCGAAATCATAACGAAGCCAAACATCGGCAAAAACATCGGGAGGACTATCGATGCGCAATACGCTCGTGTTGTGCTGTGTCGCCGCGTTGTCTGCGACGATCGAAACAGCAAGCGCCCAGGACTGGACCAAGTCGAAATGGGGACCGAACGACGAGATCGGTGCCGCCAACTACATGACGCCCGAACTCGTGCTGAAGGCTGCATCTCTGGTGAAGACCGGAAAGACCTACGCACTCGGCATTCCCGTTACACCACAAACGCCCGCCTATCCGCCGCGCGCATTCAAGCTCACCATCGTGCAACCCGGACAGGCCGGCATCCCGGGTCTCGGTCCCAACAAGGCGACCTACAACGACGATATCCTGGACACCTGGGTCGGCATCGGCAGCCAGATCGACGGCCTCGGCCATCTCGGCGTCGAGCACGTCTATTACAACGGCAACAAGCTCGCCGACTTCGCCGACCCGAACGGGTTGAAGAAGCTCGGGATCGAGAAGGTCCCGCCGATCGTGACCCGCGGCGTGCTGCTCGACATGGCGGCCTATTACGGCACCGACATCGTGAAGGAAGGCACCGCCTTCAACGTCAAGGAGATCGACGAGGTTGCCAAGAAGCAGGGCGTCGAGATCCGCCAGGGCGACGTCGTCATCTTCCACACCGGCTGGCTCAGCCTGATCGGCAAGGACGACAAGCGCTATTCGGCCGGAGAGCCCGGTCTCGGCGTCGAAGGCGCAAAATACCTGACCAGCAAGGGTGTCGTCGCGATCGGTGCCGACACCTGGGCGCTCGAGGTGCTGCCGTTCGAATCCAAGAACGTGTTCGAGGTGCACCAGATCCTGCTCGCGATGAACGGGACCTACATCCTCGAGAACATGGACACGGCCGCGCTCGCCCGAGACAAGGGCTACGAATTCCTGTTCGTGCTGGGCCAGCCGCGCTGGACCGGCGGCGTGCAGGCGATGATCAACCCGATCGCGATCCGTTGATCCGATACCGGGCGAGGAGCCTGCAGTCCGCAGACGCCCTCGCCCGGCCTATCTCTCCGGCCTGAGATGCCACCGCCGCAGCGCCACGACGGCCCAGATCGCCTCGACCACGCCGAACGGCCAGGCCCCTTGCAGGAAGCCGTAAGCCGAACCGAGCACGCAGGACATTGCGAACAGCAGCACGAACCAGTGGCTGCGGTCTTCCAGAGCGTAAGTGACCAGCATGGCTGTCACGGCGAACAAGCCGAATAATGTCAGCGCATCCATGTTCCGGGTTCACTCCGCAGCGCGACGCGTGATATGCGCTAATCCCATGCCGGCTCTTATCCTGCCTCTCGTCGATGCTGCAACCCACTGGCCCGAACGCGGCGGGTTGGTCGGCCTTGATCTGGGTACCAAGACCATTGGCGTTGCCGTGTCCAATCCGGACCGTCGGTTGGCGACCGGCGTCGAGACGATCCAGCGCAAGGCGTTCAAGCAGGATGCCGCTCGGCTGCTCGCGATTGCCAGTGAACGCAAGGCCGTCGGCTTCGTGCTCGGCCTGCCCATCAACATGGACGGCAGCGAGGGCCCGCGCGCGCAATCCACCCGGGCCTTTGCTCGCAACCTCGCCGGCCTGACCGCGCTGCCGATCGGCCTCTGGGACGAGCGCCTGTCGACCGCCGCGGTCGAGCGCGAACTGATCGGCATGGACGTCAGCCGCGCCAAGCGCGCCGAAGTGATCGACGAGCACGCCGCGATCTTCATCCTGCAAGGCGCGCTCGACCGCCTCGCCAATCTGCGCGCAGCCCCGGGGCCTGACTGATCCATGGCCGTCGTGATCGCGGCGCTCCTCCCCGTCTTTATCCTGATCGTCCTTGGCGTGGTGCTGAAGCGCACGCTGATGCGGCTCGATACGCAATGGAACGGGCTGGAGCGGCTGACCTATTTCGTGCTGTTTCCGATGCTGCTGATCCAGACGCTGGTGAAGGCCGACTTGTCCAAGGTCCCGGTCGCAGGCGTCGGCGGCGCGCTGCTGCTCTCGGCGCTCGCGATGTCGCTGCTCTGCCTCGCGCTCCGCCCGGCCCTGTCGCGGCTCGATATCGACGGCCCCGCCTTCACCTCGATCTTCCAGGGCGCGATCCGCTGGCAGACCTATGTGGCGCTGTCCGTTTCCGCCAATATGTTCGGCGAGGTCGGGCTGGCGCTCGCCTCCGTCGCGATGGTGGCGATCATTCCGCTGGTCAACGTCCTCAGCGTCGCGGTGCTCGCCCACTACGCAGCGCCGGAGAAGCAATCCGCGCGCACCGTTGTCATGACGGTTGTCCGCAATCCCCTGATCTGGGCCTGCGTGATCGGGCTCGTCGTCAACGTCATCCATCTGCCCCTGCCGAAGATCTGGCATGAGGTGGCGGACGCACTTGGCCGCTCCTCGCTCGCCATCGGCCTGCTCGTCACGGGCGCCGGCCTGCATCTTGAAGGCCTTTTGCGCCCCAGCACGGGTGCCGCTATCGGCGTGGTGTTCAAGCTGGTGCTGATGCCCGTGATCGCGCTGGTGCTCGCCGTCTGGTTCGGACTGTCCGGCGACAGCCTCGCGATCGTCGCGATCTGCGCCGCGGTGCCGACCTCGACCAGCGCCTATGTGCTGGCCCGCCAGATGGGCGGCGATGCACCGCTACTGGCGCAGATCATCACGCTGCAGACGATTTTGGCGGCGATCACCATGCCGATCGCGATCGCGCTGGTGGCCCAGAACTCGTCATTGCGAGGAGCTCTTGCGACGAAGCAATCCAGACTGTCTCCGCCGAAAGATTCTGGATTGCTTCGCTTCGCTCGCAATGACGGAGTATGGGGCCTCAGCTCCCCAACCACATCGTCAGCACCACCGCCGTCAGATTGTTCAGCGCATGCAGCACGATCGTGAGCCACAGTGAGGTGCTGCGATAGCGCATGTAGCCGAACCAGAGACCGATGGAGAAGACCTCGGCGAGGAAGTACAGGTCGTATTGCAGGTGCACGACCGTCCACACCAGCGACGAGAGGATGATCGCGCCGGGGACGCGCAGGAAGCTCGCCGACCAGCCGCGGTAGAGAAAGCCGCGCGCCAAAACCTCTTCGGACATCGGCGCCGCCACGCTGAAGGCGAACAGCAGCATCACGGCGGCGCCCTTGTCACGGCCGGATTTCAACAGATCGGTCATGAAGCCCGGCGTCGCCTCGCGGCCGAGACTCCGCGACATCGTCTCCCAGGCCACCACGATCAGGATCAGCCCGACGGCGCCGAACAGGAGTTGCTTCCAGGACGGCCAATAGAACGCGAGATAGTCGACGAAGGAGGCCTTCTTGATGCGGATCGCCAGCCACACGGCGACCAGCGTCGCCGGCAGGCCCATCGTGACCGACAACGCGAGCGACGCCGGCTCGCCGCCGACGTGCTGCATCGACGCGAGGTCGATGGGGTCGCGGGCGACCCAGACCAGATAGACGATGGCCCCGATCTGCCCGACGAACATGGCTGCGAAGATAGCGATGCCCCACAGTGCCGTGCCCCAGAATTTCCAGACCCGCGGTGGCGCCGGCGTCCCGGTGAGCGGAGGATGATCGGGATTGAGGGAGTCCATTAAAGCGCTTTCGTTAGGAAGGCTCACGGCAGCGCCCGCTCCAGCAGCGCGCGTACATCGCCGCTCTCGAGATCGACCGCGCCGTACATGCTGGCGTGGTTCGTGGCGAGGCGCGTGGCGGCGAACAGTTCGGCTTGACGCGGTGACACGCCGTTGAGGGCGGCGGCGGCCGCAAGCAGCGCCAGCTTCTCGACCGCAAGGCGCGCGACGCGTTCGCCGTCCGAGCGTCGGAAAGTCTTGCCGATGAACGAGACGGCATCACCTGCCCCTGGCAGACCGTTCGTTTCGGCAGCAAGCGCTTGCAGCACCGCCATCGCCGCCTCCGGCTCGCGCGAGAGCGCGCGCAGCACGTCGAGGCACATGACGTTGCCCGAACCTTCCCAGATCGCGTTGACCGGCGCCTCCCGGTAGTGCCGCGCCAGAACGCCGTCCTCGACATAGCCGTTGCCGCCGAGGCATTCCATGGCTTCGTAGAGGAACGGCGGCGCGCTCTTGCAGGTCCAGTATTTGATCGCAGGCGTCAGCAGCCGCATGTAGGCGGCCTCAGCCGGATCGTGCGGCGTCCGATCGAAGGCGCGGCAGAGCCGCATCACCAAGGCTGTGCTTGCTTCGACGTGCAAGGCCATGTCGGAGAGCACGGCCTGCATCAAGGGCTGATCGGCTAGATGTTTCTGGAACACGCTGCGGTGCCGGGCGTGATGCAGCGCGTGGGCGAGCCCCGAGCGCATCAGGCCAACCGAGGCGATCGCGCAATCCTGCCGGGTGAGTTGCACCATCTGGATGATGGTGCGGATGCCCTTGCCCTCGTCGCCGACGGCTTCCGCATAGGCACCGACGAACTCGACCTCGGACGACGCATTGGAGCGGTTGCCGAGCTTGTCCTTCAGCCGCTGGAACTGGATCGCGTTCACCGAGCCATCCGGCGCGAAGCGCGGCATGAAGAAACAGGTCAGTCCCTGGTCGGCCTGGGCCAGCACAAGGAAGGCGTCGCACATCGGCGCCGACATGAACCATTTGTGGCCGGTGATGCGGTAGGCATCGCCGTCGCGCACCGCGCGCGTCATGTTGGCGCGCACGTCGGTGCCGCCCTGCTTCTCGGTCATGCCCATGCCGAGCGTCATGCCGCGCTTCTCCCACCACGGCGCGAAGGAGGGATCGTAGCTCTTCGTCGACAGCACTGGCATCACTTTGGCGAGCAGATCAGGCTGTATCGCCAGCGCCGCCACGGAGGCGCGCGTCATCGTGATCGGGCAGAGATGGCCGGTCTCGACCTGCGCGGCCATGTAGAATTTTGCCGCGCGGACGACCTCGGCGGCATCGCCCGCGGGTCTTCCATCCGCGGTCCAGGTCGAATTGTGCACGCCGGCCCGGGCGCTGTGGGCCATCAGTTCATGATAGGCCGGATGAAACTCGACCTGGTCGCGCCGATTGCCCTTGGCATCGAAGCTGCGCAGCTTCGGCGTGTTCTCGTTTGCGGCGCGCCCCCGGTCGGCCATCGCAGCCGAGCCCCAATGCTTGCCGAACTCGGATAGTTCCCGCTCCGCAGCCGCGCCGCCATTGGTCCTGACCGCCGCGACCAGCGGCTGGTCCACGGCGAACAGATCGACGTCCTCGAACGGCGGTGACTGGTTGAAGACCTCGTGGGTCGCGAAGCTGGGCTGGGTCATCTCGTGTCCTCGGCGCGGAATCAGTTCCGCCGGGGCTGGATCGGGAAATCATAGGCCGCCCCTCCCGCCCCCGGCAGTGAAAAGTGCCACCACTCCTTCGCATAGTTCACAAAGCCTTGCCTCGCCATCGCTGCCACGAGCCGCTTGCGCCAGGCGCGCTGGTCCGGACTGATCGACGGTGCGGCGGTGTGCCCTTTCACGTCGGTGCAGTCATAGCCGGTGCCCATGTCGACGCTGCCCTCGGGCGGGCGCGACTCGACCGGCGCGGTACAGTCGGCGTAGGCCTTTGACGGGTCGTATTTGCCTGAATTGTCGGCCTTGAGATCGACCAGCGTGAGGTCGAGCGCAGCACCCGTCGAATGCTGCGAGCGGCTTGCGATGTAGCCGAGGCGGAACAGCTCGGTCTTGGGAATTTTGGGATTGTAGCGCCGCTCGGCGGCGGTCTCGTGGCCGTTCTGCGACCACTTGACCATGTCGAGCGAGGCCCGCGCCGGCCGGTAGCAGTCGAACATCTTCAGCGAGAGATTTTGCGCCGCCAGTTCCTGCTGCACCGCCTTCAGCCGCAGGCCCACCTCCCGCTTCACCACGCATTCGCCGGCGCCGTAGCCGGCGAGCGGACGGCCGACGAAATTGTTCGCGGTGGCGTAGCGGATGTCCTGGATGATGCTGGGGTCGATGTCGCGCAAATAGACGAAACCGCCGGGCAATGTCTGTGCCCGCACCGGCGCGAGGGCTGACGTCGCCAGCAGCCCAATAAGCGCTGCGCGCGCCGCGATCCCAGTCTTTGCGGTCATTGCACCGTATCCGAGTTGACCAGAAGTTTTGTGATCGCGGTATCCGTGTATTTATTGCCGGCCCAGACGTCGTCGATGATGAATTTCAGCCAAAAGGCGGCTATTGGCGAGCGCAATCCCAGCAGCTGCGCCGACAGCTTGTCGTCGAGGATGAAGATCTGCGACTCGCCGCCGGAGAACAACACGCGGAGCTGGCGAACCCTGTTGTTCTTGGCAAATATGTCGGGGCTCTTCTGGTAGCCGTTCTGCACATGGATCGATTTGACCCGTCGCAGGGTTTCGAACTCGACCGTGACCCATTCGCCAATACCGTTGCCTGGCGCGCCCTCGACCCAGGCCGTCCCCGTCGAGGCGTCAAACAGGTTCGTCGCGCCGTATGAATTGCCGAATTGCGGCTTTAGCATCGAACTGACGCAATAAGTTTCAAAGCCGCTGCGGGCGCAGCTTTCACCTGGCGCGGAAGGGCGCGGTGGACGCATGGTCGCGCGCTCCGCGACCGCAGGCCCGGCCTGCGGCTTCACCAGCATGCCCGCCACTGGCCGCTCCGACGACAGCGGCGCCCAGAGATAGATGCGCCCGCCGAGGGTCTGGTCGTAATAGGCCGGTGTTTGCTCGTGCGGCGCGGGTTGGCCGCCGCCATCGGTCGCGATCAGCGCTAGAGCTGCCACGCGTTCGCGCACCTCAACCGCGAGATCTCCGAGATGCAGCTCGGGCCGTTTCAGCTGCTCGACGAATATCCGCGTGAACACCGAATTATGAGCCGTGTCGTTGCTACCGAGCTGGTCGAGCGCGGTTTGGCCGATCCCCGCCGAATAGAGTGTGAATATCCCGCGCGCGGGCCGGGCATCAGCGAGCCCTCGTGTGTTCCCGATCGAACGACCCGCGGCGCGCGGAAACGGATTGTCACGACAGGCATCGATGACGACGAAGGCCACGCGCACCGACTTCGCCTGGAGCTCCGCGATCACATCGGGCTCCGCGATTGAGGCGCCGCGCACCCGCGCTTCAGCGCCCTCGGTGACAGCAGGCACATCGCTCGGCACGAGGTAGTTCACACCGGCGATCGCAACGCCATGCCCCGCATAAAACACGGCAGCGGTATCGCCCGGCTCGAGCCGCGCGGTGAAATCCGCGAGCCGGTCGATCATGCCCTGGCGGCCGAGGTTGGTCCCCAGCACGATCTCAAAACGGAGTGATCGCAGCGCATCCGCGATGGTGGTTGCGTCATTGGTCGCCTTCTTCAATTGACGGTCCGGCGGGAGGTTAGGATAGAGGTCGTTGCCGATCACGAGCGCCACGCGCTTCTCCGCCAGCGCCGGTGTCGCCACGCCGACAAGGCAAACCGCCGCCAGCGCAGCAGCATTGCGCACCAGTCGATTAAAATACCGCATGCCCGTCATGCTCCGGCCCGTGACGCAACGAATGGCGCGAGTCTAGCGCAAAGCGGTAGCCCCGAACACGGGCGGGCGGAGCCCTCCCTCCGGCAAGTGTCGGGGGATAACTCCCCGCCCGGGCTTTGGCCCTTGCCCCCCCGGCCATCCCCGCCTATAGCTCTCGCTTTAATGACATCGAAATCGACCTTCGTCCTCGGCCACCGGCATTTGCTGGGCATCGAGGGCCTTTCCGCGGCCGACATCACCGGCCTCCTCGACCTGTCCGAAGAATATGTCGAGCTCAACCGCCAGGTTGACAAGAAGCGCACCGTCCTGCGTGGACGGACGCAGGTGAACCTCTTCTTCGAGGCGTCCACCCGGACCCAATCCTCGTTCGAGCTCGCCGGTAAACGGCTGGGCGCCGACGTCATGAACATGTCGGTGTCCTCCTCATCCATCAAAAAAGGCGAGACGCTGGTCGACACCGCCATGACGCTCAACGCCATGCACCCGGATATCCTGGTGGTGCGCCATCACGCCTCGGGCGCGGTGGAACTGCTGGCCCGCAAGGTCGACGGTTCCGTGATCAACGCCGGCGACGGCGCGCATGAGCATCCGACGCAAGCCCTGCTCGATGCGCTGACCATCCGCCGCAACAAGGGCCGGCTCGAAGGCCTCGTGGTCGCGATCTGCGGCGACGTGCTGCATTCGCGCGTCGCCCGCTCCAACATCATCCTGCTCAACGCGATGGGCGCCCGCGTCCGCGTCGTCGGCCCCTCCACGCTGCTGCCGCCCGGCATCGAGCGGATGGGCGTCGAGGTCGCGCGCGACATGCGCGAGGGGCTCAACGGTGCCGACATCGTGATGATGTTGCGGCTCCAGCGCGAGCGCATGAACGGCTCTTTCGTGCCGTCGACCTCCGAGTATTTCCATTATTTCGGGCTGGACCAGAAGAAGCTCGCCTACGCCAAGCCAGACGCCCTCGTCATGCATCCCGGCCCCATGAACCGCGGCGTCGAGATCGACACTGCGGTTGCTGACGGCGCGCAGTCCCTGATCCGCGAACAGGTGGAAATGGGCGTGGCCGTGCGCATGGCGGTGCTGGAAGCGCTCGCCCGCAACCTGCCGAACGCGTGATGCTCATGTTGACCGACCGCCGACCCATCCTGCTTGCCAACGCCCGCGTCGTCGACCCCAGCAGGGATTTCGATGGCCCCGGCGATGTCCTGATCGCCGACGGCATCATCCGAGAGGCCCGCCGCGGCATTGGCGCTGCCGGCGTCCCCGAGGGCACCGATGTCGTCAACTGCGCCGGCAAGATCGTCGCACCCGGCCTGATCGACATGCGCGCCTTCGTCGGCGAGCCCGGCTTCAGCCATCGCGAGACCTTTGCGTCCGCGAGCCAGGCGGCAGCGACCGGCGGCATTACCACCATCATCTGCCAGCCCGATACCTTGCCGGTGATCGACAATTCGGCGACCGTCGACTTCGTGATGCGCCGCGCCCGCGACACCGCCATCGTCAACATCCAGCCGATGGCGGCGCTGACCAAGGGCATGCGCGGCGAGGAGATGACCGAGTTCGGCCTGCTCAAGGCGGCCGGCGCGATCGCCTTCAGCGACTGCGACAAGAGCGTGATCAATGCGCAGGTGATGCGCCGCGCCTTGACCTACGCGCGCGATTTCGACGCGCTGATCGTGCACTACACCGAGGATCGCGATCTCGTCGGCGAAGGCGTGATGAACGAGGGCGAGTTCGCATCGCGGCTCGGCCTGATGGGCATCCCGAACGCGGCGGAGGCCGTGATGCTGGAGCGCGACATGCGTCTGGTCGCGCTCACCGGCGGTCGCTATCACGCGGCCTCACTGACCTGCATCGAGTCGCTCGACGTGCTCAAGCGCGCCCGCGACGCCGGCCTCGCCGTGACCGCCTCGGCCTCGATCAACCACCTTGCGCTGAACGAGAACGACATCGGCCCTTACCGTTCGTTCCTGAAGCTGTCGCCGCCGCTGCGCACCGAGGACGACCGCCGCGCGCTGGTCGCCGCCGTCGCCTCCGGCCTCGTCGACGTCATCATGTCCGACCACAATCCGCAGGACGTCGAGGTCAAGCGCCTGCCTTTCGCGGAAGCAGCCCCCGGCGCCATCGGGCTGGAGACCATGCTCCCGGCGGGCCTTCGCCTCGTGCACAATGATGAGCTGGACCTCAAGACGCTGATCCGGGCGATGTCGACCCGGCCAGCCGAGATTTTGGGATTGCCTGGCGGAACCCTGCGCACGGGCAGCCCCGCCGACGTCATCGTGATCGACCCCGATGTTCCCTGGGTGGTCGATCCCGCCGACCTCAAATCGCCCTGCAAGAACACGCCGTTCGATGAGGCCCGCTTTACAGGGCGCGTGGTGCGCACCATTGTCGGCGGACGGACGGTGTACGAGCATGTCTGACGTGCGGAGCTGCAGCCAGGGAATTTGCAGACATGGCGCTTGAATTGTTCCTGCCGGTGGCTTTCGCCATTGGCTACCTGCTCGGCTCGATTCCGTTCGGGCTGATCCTGACCAGGCTCGGCGGCACCCAGGACATCCGCTCGATCGGCTCCGGCAGCATCGGCGCCACCAATGTGCTGCGCACGGGGCGCAAGGGCCTTGCCGCCGCGACCCTGCTGTTCGACGCGCTCAAGGGCACCGTGGCGGTGGTGATCGCCGGCTACATCGCCGGTCCCAATGCCGCGATGCTGGCCGGGCTTGGCGCCTTCCTCGGCCATCTCTTCCCGGTCTGGCTCAAGTTCAAAGGCGGCAAAGGCGTCGCCGTCTATATCGGCATCATGCTCGGGCTGTTCTGGCCGGCCGCGGTGGTGTTCTGCCTGCTCTGGTTGGCGACTGCCTTTACCGCCCGCTATTCCTCGCTCTCGGCCCTGGTGGCCTCGTTCATCACCCCGCTGTTCCTGCTGTGGTTCGGCCAACCCGCGCTCGCGGCGCTGGCGGCAGTGCTGACGCTGCTGTTGTTCTACGCTCATCGCGAGAACATCAAGCGGCTGCAATCGGGCAAGGAAAGCCGGATCGGCGAGAAGGCATAAGCCGGGAATCCACGGATACCGCGGCACCCCTTCTGCGTTATATCGCAAATGGTGTTCGCAACTTGCGGCCGAATCACGGCTGTATGGACGAACGGGTTCCAGGCCTTGGCCCTGATCGTGGGCATGGCTCTACGCGGTTGCTCAGAATGAGCGAGAAGATTGTCAGCGCGCAAGACGATGGCGATTTGCGAGGTGCTGCCTGCACCGCAGCAAGCCGGCTGCTCTCGACGACGGATATCTGGTCCGCGGGGCCCTCGCCGGCTCCTGCTCCCAAGCCTCTGCCCGTTGCGCCACCAGCGCCGCCGCCTGCTCGCATCGCGCAAGCTCCTCTGACAGTTGAGGCCGTGATCGCTGCGGCGCCAGTTGCACCCGCGCGGCTCCGCGCCAACCCATGGCCGCCGCAAAAACTGTCGCTGGCGCTTCAGGGCGGCGGCACCTTCGCCGCTTTCACCTGGGGCGTGCTGGAGCGGCTGCTGGAAGAGCCATCGATCGCGATCGACACCATCAGCGGCACCAGTGCCGGCGCCATCAACGCGCTGTTGCTCGCCTCCGGTTTCGCCGAGGGTGGCCGTGAAGGCGCGCGCGCGCGGCTGAACCGGTTCTGGATCCGGCTGATGCACGAGGCCTCGTTCCGATCGCTGATGCTGATCGGCGGCTTCTCGCCGGCGGGAAGCTCGGTCGCGTTCGGTCCGACGCTGCGCTCCGGCCAGTTCGATCCGTTCGATCTCGATCCGCTGCGGCAGGCGCTGTCGCGCGACATCAACTTTTCCGCCTTGCGCGACCCGCGCTGCCCGAAGCTGCTGATCGCAGCAACCCGGATCCGCGACGGGCAGCAGCAGATCTTCCGCAACGACGTGATCACCGCCGACGTCGCGCTGGCCTCGACCTGTCCACCACTGGTTCATTGCGCGGTGGAGATCGATGGCGAGGCTTATTGGGACGGCGGCCTCGGCGGCAACCCGCCCCTGCTGCGGCTCGTGCAGGACACGACGAGCGCCGAAATCCTGCTGGTCCAGGTCACGCCGGCGCGCGACAGCTACGTGCCGATCACGCTCGCCGCGATCGACCGCAGGCTGGACCAGATCGCGGCCAACGCCGCCCTCAATGCCGAGATCGCGGCGATTGAATGGGCGCAATCGCAGGCCGCATCGTCGCTGAGGCTCTCCAGGATCGCCGCGGAAGATTTCGTCGACGGCCTGGCGCAGCGCTCGTCCACCGATCTCGGCCGCGGCTTCATTCGCGCGCTTCACCGCAGCGGCCGCGAGGCCGCCGGGCGCTGGCTCAAGCAAGGTACCGATCACGGCGCAGCGCCGGCCGCATCCGGCCAGCGCATCGTTGCCCGCGAACCTGCGCTAGCCTGATTTCGCCAGCGCCTGCTCCAGGAACCACGCCGTCGCCAGCGCATGCGCGTCGTTGCCGAACCGCGCGATCACCTGCACGCCAATCGGCAGGCCATTGGCCTTGAGCACCGGCACGTTGACGCAAGGGTTGCCCATCAGCGTCCACAGCCTGTTGTAGCGGGGGTCGCCGGTGCTCGCGAGCTCCTTGGCCGGCGGCGTGCCCGGCGCCGAATAGGTCAGCAGCACGTCGAACCCCTCGAACAACTCGCCAAGCTCGCGACGCCCGCGACGGCTGATCCGGCGTGCGTCGTCGTAGTCCTTGGGTGTGAGACCGACCGTCGCATCGAGACTGGCGCGCAGCATCGGTGCGATCTCGTCGTGGCGTTCGGAAAATTCCCAGGCGAGCGCGCGATGCGCCTCGAAGTCCTGAATGATCGGATGAATGCGCCAGGCCTCCTGCACCGCTTGCGGCAGATCGATGTTCTGCACGCTGGCGCCCGCCCGCGTCGCCGCCTTGATCGCGGCTTGCAGCCCCTCCTCCGCGGCCGGCTCCACGTCGCCGGCGAACTCCTGCCTGACGACGCCGATGCGCGGCGCTTTCGCCGGGACGATGCCGGCGAATTCGGTGCGGCCGGTCATCGCGAGCAGTCCGCGCGCGAGATCTTCCGCGCGCGCGCCGAACAGGCCGACCGTGTCGAGCGCCCATGAATAGCATTTGACGCCGACCGTCGGCAGCATCCGGAACGACGGCTTGATCGCGGCGGTCCCGCAATAGGCGGCGGGGCGGATCACCGAGCCGCCGGTCTGGGTGCCCAGCGCCAGCGGGATCATGCCGGCGCCGACGGCCGCGGCCGAGCCCGAGGACGAGCCGCCCGGCGTATGGCCGAGATTGTGCGGATTGAGCGTCGGGGTCGGATCGCGCGAGGCGAACGCCGTGGTGGTGGTCTTGCCGATGATGGTGGCGCCCGCCCGTTTCAGCATCATCACGACAGGCGCGTCCGCGCGCGGCTGCCAGCCGCGATAGATCGATGATCCCATCTCGGTCGGAAAATTGGCGGTGTCGATGATGTCCTTGATCCCGACCGCGATGCCGCGCAGCGGCCCGGCGCCTTGCGCCTTCGCGGAGCTGTCGTGACGGACGAAGGCGTGGACGTCCTTCTCCCTGGCCTCGATGGCCGCATGCGATTGCGCGATGGCGGCCTCGGGCGAAAGTTCGCCCGCTTCGATGCGGCGCTGGAGATCGGCGAGTGAGATCATGGCAATACCCTTCTTATTGGTATCGCTTTTAGCATCGGGCCGACGCCGCGCAAGCGCACGTCGCTGTTGCCTACGCCCTCAGGTTGTTCCATGCTGCGCCTGCAAGGAGCTGCCGTGGACGCCATCAATCCCAGCGTGGAGCTGACCGAGGCCGACAGGATCGACCGCCTGCGGCTGATCCGGTCCGACAATGTCGGGCCGCGCACGTTCCGGTCGCTGGTCGATCATTTCGGCACGGCGCGCGCGGCGCTGGAGCGGCTGCCGGATCTCGCACGCCGCGGCGGTGCGCAGCGATCGGCGCGCATCTGTAGCGCCGAAGAGGCGAAAGCCGAACTCGCCGCGAGCCGCAAGTTCGGCATCGCCTGGCTCGCGCCCGGCGAGGACGGCTATCCCGCGCGGCTGGCAACCCTCGACGATGCGCCGCCGCTGCTCGCCGTGCGCGGCGACAATGCAACGCTGATGCGGCCGATGATCGCGATCGTCGGCTCGCGCAACGCCTCCGGTGCAGGCTTGAAATTCGCCGGTCAGCTCGCCCGCGAACTTGGAGAAGCAGGCTTTGTCGTCATCTCCGGCCTCGCCCGCGGCGTCGACCAGGCCGCGCACCGCGCCAGCGTCGAGAGCGGCACCATCGCCGTGCTCGCCGGCGGCCATGACTGCATCTATCCGCCCGAGCATGGCGATTTGCTCGCAGCGATCCTCGACCGCAAGGGTGCCGCGATCTCCGAGATGCCGCTCGGCCACGAGCCGCGCGCCCGCGACTTCCCCCGCCGCAACCGGCTGATCTCGGGCGCCGCGCTCGGCGTGGTCGTGGTGGAGGCGGCGCATCGCTCGGGCTCGCTGATCACCGCGCGCATGGCCGCCGAACAGGGCCGCGAAGTGTTCGCTGTGCCGGGCTCGCCGCTCGATCCGCGCGCCGCCGGCACCAATGATCTGATCAAGCAGGGCGCGACGCTCGTCACCGAAGCCGCCGACGTCGTCAACGCTGTCGCACCGATCATGGAGCGGCCGCTGATGCGCACCGCGCGCGAGCCGGACAGCGAGCCGTTCGAAAGCGACCCGCAAGGACACGACCGCGACCAGATCACCGGCCTGCTCGGCCCTGCCCCTGTCACGATCGACGATCTCGTGCGGATGTCCGGCGCCTCGCCTGCGATCGTGCGCACCGTGCTCTTGGAGCTCGAACTCGCCGGCCGGCTCGAACGCCACGGCGGAGGCTTGGTCTCGCTGCTTTAAGGAGTGTTCCGCTCGTCGAAGCGCGTGCGCGCCGAGGCGATCTGCTCCTGATGCGTGATCGCCCATTCGCCGAGTGCCTTCACCGGCTGCTGCAGCCCGCGGCCGAGATCGGTCAGCTCGTAATCCACGCGCGGCGGAATGGTCGGGAAGATCGTGCGTGTGACCAGGCCGTCACGCTCGAGCCCGCGCAGCGTCAAGGTCAGCATCCGCTGCGAGATGCCGTTGATCATGCGCTTGAGCTCGTTGAAGCGCTTCGGCCCATCGCTGAGCATCATGATGACGAACACGCTCCATTTGTCGCCGACGCGCGCGAGGATCGAGGCGACGCCGCGGCAGTCCGCATGGTTGGGATCCGGCCTTGGTGCGGCGGGCAAATCGATGTGCGCAGGTTTCAGGGATGTGCCCATGGCTCAAAAAGGTGCGTTCTTGCGAGGATTTCGATAGTCACTCATGTAGCTCTGGTTACAAACTTATACCAGGGTGATCCCGAATGAAACTCCTCCACATCGACTCCAGCGTGCTCGGCCCCCACTCCGTTTCCCGGCAGGTCTCCGCCGCCATCGTCGACCGTCTCAGGCAGGCGACGCCATCGCTCGACATCGTCTATCGCGACCTGACGCAGAGCCCGCTCGCCCATCTCTCCGGTTCGCATCTCGCGGCCGCGCAAGGCGCGCCTGCACCGGCGGAACTCGGCCCCGACCTCGCCGCCAGTAAGGCCGCGCTGGACGAGTTCCTCGCCGCCGACATCGTCGTGATCGGCGCGCCCATGTACAATTTCACGATTCCGAGCCAGCTCAAGGCCTGGATCGACCGGATCCTGGTGGCGGGGAAGACGTTCAGCTACGGCGCGAACGGACCGCAGGGCCTTGCCGGCGGCAAGCGCGTGATCTTCGCGATCTCGCGTGGGGGCTATTACGGCGCGGGCACGCCCACCGCGTCGCTGGAGCACCTCGAAAGCTATCTGCGTGGCGTGTTCGGTTTCATCGGGATTCATCATCCCGAATTCATCACCGCCGATGGAATCCAGGTCGGGCCGGAGCATCGCGAGAAGTCGCTCGCAAGCGCGCTCGAGGCGGCGACCACCCTGCGCGCGGCCTGAGGCAACCCGCACATCATCAGCCGCCGCAACTCGGTCGCGGCGGCTGATTGAACGGCGCGCGATCGGCGAAGTTAGAACCAGGCGCCCTGAATGCCCAGGATGACGGCGACCAGCGAAACGAACAGGCCGATGCCGGAGAAAAGAACGATCCCGATGAACTCGGAGGTGTCGGAACGCTTGGCGGGAGCTGCGGAGTTTTCGGTGTAAATACGCGGTGCTGAAATCGGGGAAATAATACGAGCTGCCTTTGGCATATCGGGCTCCCTTGAAAATGAGTCTTCGTGACCCTGCCCGTAAAAGTGTCTTGGCAGCGCAAGCGAAGGTTCAACGCCTCACGCAAGGTTCAGAAAATACAGCTCGCGAGGCGTGGGAACCGGCCGGCGCAACCGGTTTGCGCGCGCCGACCGATTCAATTTTCACTTCAATCGATCAGCCGCGATAGATCGGCGCGCCGCTCGGCGAGGCGACCGCGCCGCCATCGACGAAGATTTCCTGGCCCTGCACATGCGCGGAATCGTCGGAGGCGAGGAACAGCACCGTCTTCGCGACGTGATCTGTTTCACCAATGCGCCCCAGCGGCGTCGTCAGTGCGATCCGCTTCTCGAACGCCTTCTCGGCTTCGGGCGTCGCGGTCGCAGGCCCCCAGATCGGCGTGCGGATCGCACCGGGCGCGACCACGTTGACGCGAATGCCGCGCGGCGACAGTTCTGATGCCATGATCCGCGCCATCGCCCGCACGCCGGCCTTGGCGGCGCCATACGCCGAATAGCCGGGAATGCCGAGCACGGAGATCACCGAGCCGCTGAGGATGATCGAAGCGTTGTCGTTGAGATAAGGCAGCGCGGACTGAACGGTGAAGAACACGCCGGTCAGATTGGTGCTGATGACCTTCTCGAAGACCTCCAGCGTGGCCGAACCGAGCGGCGTGCCGCCGGCGATGCCGGCATTGGCGAACACGATGTCGAACTTGCCGAACTTTTCGGCGCCCTTCTTGATCGCAGCTTCGGTGGCGGCGATGTCGGTGGCGTCCGCGGCCAGCGCGAGCGCGTTCGGACCGAGCTCCTTCGCGGCCGCCTCGAGCGTCTCCTTGTTGCGCCCGGTGATCACCACCTTGGCGCCCTCGGCCACGAACAGCTTTGCCGTTGCCAGTCCAATGCCGCTATTGCCGCCGGTGATCAGGGCCGTCTTGTTCTTCAGTCTCACGTTCGCCTCCAGTGGTTGCATCATAAAACTACGATTGCCATCTAGGACATATGGTTTTATGATGCAACCACACGAGCGCGTGATCGGCGACAGGACCGTGCGATCGCGAAAGGACCAGACCATGGTGAAACGAACGAGCTTCGAGGGCGATGCGTGTCCGATCGCGCGATCGCTGGAAGCGATCGGCGACCGCTGGTCGGTGCTGATCATCCGCGAGGCGCTGTTCGGCCTGCGCCGCTTCGGCGAGTTTCAGAGCAAGCTCGGCATGGCCAAAAACATCTTGTCGACGCGGCTGAGCGCACTGGTCGACCACGGAATCCTGACGACGGCCCCCGCGTCGGACGGCAGCGCCTATCAGGAGTATGTGTTGACGGAAAAGGGCCGCGGTACTTTCCCGATCCTGGTAGCCCTGCGGCAATGGAGCGAGGCCTTCGACGATCGCCCGTCGGAGATCGCGACCATCCTGGTCGATCGCGAGAAAGGCCGCCCGGTGAAAAAGCTCGAGCTGCGCGCGGAGGACGGGCGGCTGCTGACGCAAGCCGATACGACGCTCAAACCGCGTCGTTCATCGCAGCAAGGCAGCCAGAGGCGGTCTCGCTAGCATCCTACGAGAGTAGCCTGGCGGACCGTTTTGATGCGGGTGCTGCTCTGATTATGGCGGCCGAACACGTTGTCATAGTTGAGATCGTAGACGCAGCCGATCTTCATTGCGTCGAATTCCGCATTGCGCTCGATCACGTAATTGCCCGCCGGATCTGTCTTGAGACGGACGACACCGGTCTCCGCCCATGCCGGGTCGAAGCCGCGATAGATGGCGCGGTCCGTCCGGCCGGTGATCGTGAACCAGAGGATCAATCCTCCGATCAGCGAGGCGACGATGACCAGGCCGCGAACGTCGCTGGGCAGCCTGCCCGCCCGGGACTCTGGGTTGAAGGCGTTCTTCATGTCCGTTTGGTCGCCGGCGCGAGCGCGGCAGTTCACCAGCCCAGATAGGCCCGGCGTACCAGATCCGGCGCGCGCCCGTTTCTTCCCTGGCTCGCACAAGGACTTTGGCGCAGCAAGCTCCAATCTCTCGCCCTCATCCTGAGGTGCTCGTCGTGCAAAGCAGGGCGAGCCTCGAAGGACGACAGCCCGGCTGAATCCCGGCCGCTCATCCTCGAGGCTCCCGGCGCGATGCTTTGCTACGCGCTCGCGCGCGGATGGCGGGTCTGATACTGGCCGGGTGGCTTCACGACAGCTTGCGCTTGCTCCGTAGCCGCAGATGCTCGTCGGCCTCCAGCTTGGTCATTCCCAGGAGATAATGCAGCACGTCCAGCTTGTGCCGCTCGGCAAGCTCGCGCAGTGCCCCGACCTGCTCGGCGATGAAGGCGACCGCCTCCTCGACGCCACCCTCCCCCGGTTCCTCGTGACGCGAGCCTCCCGCCGCGCGCGCTGCGGCGCCCGCCCGTTTCTTTCCTGGCTTAGTCACCAGCCCCCACCCGAATCCATCGCCCCGCAGAAACATTACGCCGACATCGGCCGCAACTCAAAGGTGGTAATTTGCAACTTTCTCGATATGAAACTTTTCCCATCGGGATGGCTTTCAACACCCCTCGATTTGACAGCGAGGGCCTCACCACCCATGTTCGGGACGAAAGGGTCGACCCGAATCTCATCGAATTCGGCCCCAAATTTCCCCATAAGTTACTGGAACTACATGAATATCGTCATTGTGGAGTCGCCGGCGAAAGCCAAGACGATCAACAAGTATTTGGGCTCGTCCTACGAGGTTCTGGCCTCGTTTGGCCATGTCCGCGACTTGCCCGCGAAGAACGGCTCCGTCGATCCCGACGCCAATTTCAAGATGATCTGGGAGGTCGACCCCAAGGCGGCCGGCCGGCTCAACGACATCGCCAAGTCCCTCAAGAACGCCGATCGCCTGATTCTCGCCACCGACCCTGATCGCGAGGGCGAGGCCATCTCCTGGCACGTGCTGGAGGTCCTGAAAGAGAAGCGTGCGATCAAGGACCACAAGATCGAGCGCGTGGTGTTCAACGCCATCACCAAGCAGGCCGTCACGGACGCCATGAAGCATCCGCGCCAGATCGATGGTGCGCTGGTCGACGCCTATATGGCGCGGCGCGCGCTGGACTATCTGGTCGGCTTCACCCTCTCTCCCGTGCTGTGGCGCAAGCTGCCGGGCGCCCGCTCGGCCGGCCGCGTGCAGTCGGTGGCGCTGCGGCTGGTCTGCGACCGCGAGCTCGAGATCGAAAAGTTCGTTGCGCGCGAATACTGGTCGCTGATCGCGACCCTGCTGACGCCGCGCGGCGACGCCTTCGAGGCACGTCTGGTCGGCGCCGACGGCAAGAAGATCCAGCGCCTCGACATCGGCACCGGCGCGGAAGCCGAGGACTTCAAGAAGGCGCTGGAAGCAGCCGCCTACGCCGTGACCGCGGTCGATGCCAAGCCGGCCCGGCGCAATCCGCAGGCGCCCTTCACGACCTCGACGCTGCAGCAGGAAGCCAGCCGCAAATATGGCTTTGCGCCGGCGCACACCATGCGCATCGCGCAGCGGCTCTATGAAGGCATCGACATCGGCGGCGAGACCACCGGACTCATTACTTATATGCGTACCGACGGCGTGCAGATCGATCCGTCCGCGATCACCCAGGCACGCAAGGTGATCGGCGAGGATTACGGCAACGCTTACGTGCCGGACGCGCCGCGCCAGTACCAGGCCAAGGCCAAGAACGCCCAGGAAGCCCACGAAGCGATCCGGCCGACCGACATGTCGCGCCGCCCCGACAGCATGAGCCGCAAGCTCGAATCCGACCAGGCGAGACTCTATGAACTGATCTGGAAGCGCACCATCGCGAGCCAGATGGAATCGGCCGAGCTGGAACGCACCACGGTCGACATCACGGCGAAGGTCGGCGGCCGCACGCTGGACCTGCGCGCCACCGGCCAGGTCGTCAAGTTCGACGGCTTCCTCGCACTTTATCAGGAAGGCCGCGACGACGAGGAGGACGAGGACTCCCGCCGCCTGCCCGCGATGAGCCCCAACGACGCGCTGAAGCGGCAGTCGCTCGCCGTCACCCAGCACTTCACCGAGCCGCCGCCACGCTTCTCCGAGGCCTCGCTGGTCAAGCGCATGGAAGAGCTCGGCATCGGCCGGCCCTCGACCTATGCCTCGATCCTCCAGGTCCTCAAGGACCGCGGCTACGTCAAGCTCGAGAAGAAGCGCCTGCACGGCGAGGACAAGGGCCGCGTCGTGGTCGCGTTCCTCGAAAGCTTCTTTGCCCGCTACGTCGAATACGACTTCACCGCCAATCTGGAAGAGCAGCTCGACCGCATCTCCAACAACGAGATCTCCTGGCAGCAGGTGCTGAAGGATTTCTGGACCGGCTTCATCGGCGCCGTCGACGAGATCAAGGATCTGCGCGTGGCGCAGGTGCTCGACGTGCTCGACGACATGCTGGGACAGCACATCTATCCGGCGCGCACCGACGGCGGCGACATCAGGCAATGTCCGAGCTGCGGCAACGGGCGGCTGAATCTCAAGGCCGGCAAGTTCGGCGCCTTCGTCGGCTGCTCGAACTATCCGGAATGCCGCTACACCCGTCAGCTCGCCGCCGACGGCGAGGCCACGGCTGACCGCTCGCTCGGCCAGGACCCTGATACGGGGCGCGATGTCTGGGTCAAGGCCGGCCGGTTCGGCCCCTACATCCAGCTCGGCGAGCAGAAGGATTATGCGGAGGGCGAGAAGCCGAGGCGCGCAGGCATTCCGAAGGGGACGTCCCCTGGAGATGTCGAGCTCGAGCTTGCGCTCAAGCTGCTGTCGCTGCCGCGCGAGATCGGCAAGCATCCGGAAACCGGTGAGCCTATCACCGCGGGTCTCGGCCGCTTCGGGCCGTTCGTGAAGCACGAGAAGACCTATGCCAGCCTCGAGGCCGGCGACGAAGTGTTCGACATCGGCATCAACCGCGCGGTGACCCTGATCGCGGAGAAGATCGCCAAGGGCCCGAGCCGCCGCTTCGGCGCCGATCCCGGCAAAGCGATCGGCGATCATCCCACCCTCGGCACCGTCACGGTGAAGGGCGGCCGCTACGGCGCCTACGTCACGGCCGGCGGCGTCAACGCGACGATCCCGAGCGACATCGAGAAAGACGCCATCACGCTGCCGCAGGCGATCGCGTTGATCGACGAGCGCGCGGCCAAGGGCGGCGGCAAGAAGCCGAAGAAGGCGGCTAAGCCGGCCAAGGCCAAGAAGGCTGCGGCGAAGGCCGCCGACGGCGATGACGCCGCGCCAAAAACCAAAAAGCCGGCCGCGAAGAAGGCGGCCAAACCCAAATCCGAATCCACCAGCAAGGCGCGCGCCGCCGTGTCGTCGACGGCCAAGACTTCGGCCATCAAGACGTCGCCGACCAAGGCAGCTGGCGCCAAAGCTCCGGCCAAGAAAAGTGCCGGCACCAAATAGAGGTTAAGTGAAACGCAAGAATGACCGTGGCTTTCCCGACCGGGCAGCCATCGTCGCCTTCATCAAGGCAAATCCCGGAAAGGTCGGAACCCGCGAAATTGCGCGCGAGTTCGGCCTGAAGAACGCCGACCGCATCGAGCTCAAGCGCATGCTGCGCGAGCTCGCCGACGACGGGCTCGTCAAGAAAAAGCGCCATACGATTTCAGAGCCGGACAGCCTGCCGCCGACGCTGGTCGCCGACATCACCGGCCGCGACGCCGACGGCGAGCTGGTCGCCTCCCCGACCGAATGGGACGAGGTCGAAAGCGGCGAACCGCCAAAGATCCTCATCACGATGCCGCGCCGGCCCAAGCCCGGCACCGCGGCCGGCGTTGGCGATCGCGCGCTGCTGCGCGTTGAGCGCTCGGATGAAACCGAAGGCCCGGCCTATCGCGGCCACATCATCAAGGTCTTCGACAAGACCAAGAGCCGCATCCTCGGCGTCTTCCGCAGCCTGCCCGAAGGCGGCGGGCGGATCATCCCCGTCGACAAGAAGTCCGCCGACCGCGAGCTGAACATCGCCCCGACCGAGACGCACGGCGCGCAGGACGGCGATCTCGTCAGCGTCGACATCATCCGCTCGCGCGGCTTTGGGCTGGCGTCAGGCCGCGTCAAGGAGAAGCTCGGCTCGGTCAAGTCGGAGAAGGCGATCAGCCTGATCGCGATCTACGCGCACGACATCCCGCTGCAATTCCGCCCCGCGGCGGAGCGCGAGGCCGAAGCGGCGGAGCCGGCCAATTTGAAGGGGCGCGAGGACTGGCGCGACGTCCCGCTGGTCACCATCGATCCGCCGGATGCCAAGGATCACGACGACGCGGTGCACGCGCAGCCGGATCCCGATCCCAACAACAAGGGCGGCTTCATCGTCGATGTCGCCATCGCCGACGTGAGCTTCTACGTGCGGCCCGGCACCGCGCTCGACCGCGACGCGCTCGACCGCGGCAACTCGGTCTATTTCCCCGACCGCGTCGTGCCGATGCTGCCCGAGCGCATCTCCAACAATCTGTGCTCGCTGGTGCCGGGCGAGCCGCGCGGCGCGCTCGCGGTGCGGATGATCATCGCCCCGGACGGGCGGAAACGATCGCACAGCTTCCATCGCATCCTGATGCGCTCTGCAGCCAAGCTGAGCTATGCCCAGGCGCAGGCCGCAATCGACGGAAGGCCGGACGACACCACCGGCCCCCTGCTCGATCCGATCCTGAGGCCGCTCTATGCCGCCTATGCCTGCGTCAAGCGCGCGCGAGACGAGCGCGATCCGCTCAATCTCGATCTGCCCGAGCGCAAGATCCTGCTGAAGAGTGACGGCACGGTCGACCGCGTCGTCGTGCCCGACAGGCTCGACGCGCACAAGCTGATCGAGGAGTTCATGATCCTCGCCAATGTCGCGGCAGCCGAGATGCTTGAGAAGAAATCGCTGCCGCTGATCTACCGCGTGCATGACGAGCCGACCCTGGAAAAGGTCCACGCGCTCGCGGAATTCCTGGCGACGCTGGACGTTCCGTTCGCAAAGGGCGGCGCGTTGCGCCCCGCTCTGTTCAACCGCGTGCTGGCGCAGCTCGAAGGTCACGACCACTTTCCGCTGGTGAGCGAGGTCGTGCTGCGCGCCCAGGCGCAGGCCGAATACTCCTCGGAGAATTACGGTCATTTCGGCCTGAATTTGCGCCGCTATGCGCATTTCACCTCGCCGATCCGCCGCTATGCCGACCTTGTCGTGCACCGTGCGCTGGTTCGCGCGCTCGGCCTCGGCGAAGGCGCGCTGCCCGACACCGAGACGCCGGAAACGTTGAGCGAAGTCGCAGCCCACATCTCGGTGACCGAGCGGCGCGCGATGAAAGCGGAGCGCGAGACCGTCGACCGCCTGATCGCCCATCACCTCGCCGACCGCATCGGGTCGAGCTTCCAGGGCCGTGTCTCCGGCGTCACGCGCGCCGGCCTGTTCGTCAAGCTGGCTGAGACCGGCGCCGACGGCCTGATCCCGATCCGATCCCTCGGCACGGAATATTTCAATTACGACGAAGGCCGCCACGCCCTGGTCGGCACACGCAGCGGCACCATGCATCAGCTCGGTGACGTCGTCGACGTCCGCCTGATCGAAGCGGCTCCCATCGCAGGCGCGTTGCGCTTCGAGCTGCTGTCCTCGACCGGTGAGACCGCGCCCCGCGGTCGCAGGTCCTCCGGTCCGCAGCGCCGCCCCTCGTTCAAGGCGCATCCCGGGCGCAGCCCCGACAAAAAGCGCAAGCCGGACAGGCCGAAAAAGCCCGGGAAGGGCAAAAAAGCCAAGGGAAAAAGCAAGGGCAAGGGCCAGAAGGGCAAGGCATGGTGAGCACGGCGCCGAAGATCTGGACCCGCGAGACCGGCCTCGTCGAGAAGCGCGACGTCTTTGCTGCGATGAGGCGCGGCTTTCGCGGCCGCTGCCCGCGCTGCGGCAAGGGAAAGCTGTTCCGCGCCTTTCTCAAGACCGCGGACAATTGCTCGGTCTGCGGCCTCGATGTCACGCCGCACCGCGCCGACGATTTGCCCGCATATCTCGTCATCGTCATCGTCGGCCACATCGTGGTGCCCACCGTCCTCTGGATCGAGACCAATTACTCCACGCCGGTCTGGATCAGCTTCGCGGCCTATCTGCCCTTCACCTTCGCCGCCTCGCTGGCACTGCTGCAGCCGGTGAAGGGAGCCGTGGTCGGATTGCAATGGGCTCTGCGCATGCATGGGTTTGACGACAACCCGACGGATGGTATTCCGCCGGTGTAAGCAAAGTAAGCAAGAAGTGGTTTGGGTGAGGACATGACGGATACGTCGCAGACAGCCGACAAGGCCAAGATCCACGAGGGCAAGGAAGCCGATCACCATCCCTATTTCCGCCCGAAAGATGCCGCGACACTGATCCTGGTCGATCGCAGCGGAGCCATTCCAAAAGTGCTGGTCGGCAAGCGCCACGACAACGTGGTGTTCATGCCCGGAAAGTTCGTCTTCCCCGGCGGCCGCGTCGACAAGGACGATTATCGCGTGCCGTGCGCGGCGCCCGTCACCGCCGAGCTTGAAGCCAATCTCGCCAAGGGCAGTCCGAAGACGCCCGCCTCGCGCGCGAAGTCGCTGGCGATTGCCGCGATCCGCGAGGCCTGCGAGGAGACCGGTCTCTGCCTCGGGCGCAAAGCCGAGGTGAAGGCCAAGCTCGAAGGCGCCTGGAGGCCGTTCGCGGATGCGGGCCTGCTGCCCGACCCGTCCAGCCTGTTCCTGATCGCGCGCGCGATCACCCCGCCCGGTCGCGTCAAGCGCTTCGACACGCGCTTCTTCACGGCGGACGCCTCCGCGATCGCCCATCGCGTCGACGGCGTCATCCATGCCGATGCCGAGCTGGTCGAGCTGGTCTGGGTCGAGCTCGGCTCAAAGCCGCTCGCCGATCTGCATCCGATGACGCGCAACGTGCTCAACGAACTCGACGCGCGCCTCGCCACCGGCCCGCTCCGCCACGATGCGCCGGTGCCGTTCTTCCATTTCTACGGCGGCAAGATGCAGAAGGATATTTTGAGCTGACTGGCCGCGCGGGCCCACGTCTCTCCTCCGTCATTCAGGGGCGCGCGAAGCGCGAGCCCGGAATCCATTCATCACCGTCCTTGCTGCTCGATGGATTCCGGGTTCGCCGCTACGCGGCCCCCCGGAATGACGGGAATGTGCTGAGCGGCCACTCAAAAACAAAATAATCTTCCCGCCTTCCCCGATGGCGGAGTTCCGCGGCATGCCTATGTCTTCCGGAACGACACCAAGAACGGACACCGGGCGATGGCACAACGGCAACTCAAGCTTGGCGCGTTCATGCGCCCGATCAGCATCCACACCGGCGCCTGGCGCTATCCCGGGGCCTGGCCGGACGCCAATTTCAACTTCGGCCACATCAAGACGCTGATCCAGAAGCTCGAGGCCGGCAAGTTCGACGCCTTCTTCATGGCCGATCACCTCGCCGTGCTGAACATGCCGGTCAATGCGCTCAAGCGCAGCCACACGGTCACCTCGTTCGAGCCGTTCACGCTGCTGTCGGCGCTGTCGGCCGTGACCGAGCGGATTGGCCTGGTCGCGACGGGCTCGACCACGTTCGACGAGCCCTATCACGTCGCGCGGCGCTTCGCCTCGCTCGACCATCTCAGCGGCGGACGTGCGGGCTGGAACATCGTCACCACCTCGAACCCGGATGCGGCCCTGAATTTCGGCCTCGACGACCACATGGAGCACGGCGAGCGCTACAAGCGCGCCCGCGAGTTCTACGACGTCGTCACGGGCCTGTGGGATTCCTTTGCCGACGACGCCTTCGTGCGCGATGTCGAAAGCGGCGTGTTCGTCGATCCCGCGAAGATGCATGTGCTCGACCATCACGGCAAATATCTGAAAGTGCGCGGCCCCCTCAACATCGCCCGCCCGGTCCAGGGCTGGCCGGTGATCGTGCAGGCCGGCGCCTCCGAGGACGGCAGGCAGCTCGCGGCAGAGACCGCGGAAGCCGTCTTCACCGGCGGCGGCAGCCTTGCCGACAGCCAGAAACTCTATGCCGACATCAAGGGCCGCATGGAGAAGGTCGGCCGCGATCCCGAACACCTCAAGATTCTCCCCGGCGCCTTCGTCGTGGTCGGCGACAGCGTCGACGAGGCCAGGGAGAAGCGTGCGCTGCTCGACAGCCGCGTGCATTACGACAGCGCCATCGCCTCGCTCTCGGTCATCCTCGGCACGGATGCCTCCGGCTTCGATCCGGATGGACCGCTTCCCGAAATCCCCGAAACCAACGCCAGCAAGAGCGGCCGCCAACGGATGGTCGACCTCGCCGCGCGCGACAAGCTCACGGTGCGCCAGCTCGCCCAGCGCGTCGGCGGCTATGGCGGGCTATCCTTCGTCGGCACGGCCAAAACCATCGCCGACCAGATGGAGGAATGGCTGGTCGGGCGCGGCTCCGACGGCTTCAACATCATGTTCCCGTTCCTGCCCGCCGGCCTCGACGATTTCGTCGACAAGGTGGTCCCGGAGCTGCAGCGCCGCGGGATTTTCCGGAAAGAGTACGAAGGGCCCACTTTGAGGGAGAATCTCGGCCTGCCGCGGCCTAAAAACCGGTTCTTCGAGGCCTGATCGGGCCGATTTGGGTGCTTTTCGAGCCCTAAAATCTTGACATCAGGCCGTTTCTGGCTAGGTTGCCGGCCAACGCGGGCCATTTGGCCGGCTCCAGATTCCCTTCATTCCTGAGGTTCTGAACATGGCCAAAGCGGTCACCATCAAGGTCAAGCTCGTGTCCTCGGCCGACACCGGCTTCTACTACGTCGCCAAGAAGAATTCGCGCACCATGACCGACAAGCTGGTCAAGAAGAAGTACGATCCCGTCGCGCGCAAGCACGTCGAATTCCGCGAAGCCAAGATCAAGTAAGAAGATCGCGGAACGTAGAAGACTTTTGCGGGGCCCTTTCGGGCCCCGTTTCATTATGCGCCCCATCCTCTCGTGTCCCGGACGCGCTGCAGGGCCCTTGCGCGGCTGCGCAGAACCGAACCCAGAAGCTACATAGCGCAATACGGAGACGTGGTCCCGGCTTTGCGGCACATCTTCGAGCGGACGTGCGTTGGCCGCGAACTCAAAAATCTGAACCACCACAGGCATCTTGGTTTACGCCTCCGCCCGTGATCATTGCGGCAAGGGCTTAACTCGATTCAGATCAACATGGTCTGCCGGCGGATCATTAAACCAAAACAGTGCCTAGCGAACCCAGCGACTTCCCCCAATTGAGCCGCCAGCGCACCCAAGAGCTGGCGGCCTTTGTCGCCTTGCTTCCGTACCGCTGCGCTCATCACATTGAACTTGATCTTCCTCAACCTTGCCTGCCGCTTTTTCCCATACCCTCAGTTGGGTTCCGCAAAACGCGGGGGAGGAACGATGCTCGTAAGAAAGCAACAAATTGTGCCTCAACGGCCAAGCTCGAGCGAACTGAATGCGCTCGCCGGGCACGCGGTGTTTTGCAGCGAATTCAAGTATCGACGCGGCACCGAGATCTTCGGAGAAGCGGAGCCGATCCAATATCTTTACCAGGTCAAGAGCGGAGCGGTTCGGAGCTATAAATTGTTGGCTGACGGTCGGCGACAGATCATGGCCTTTCATCTACCCGGTGATATCTTCGGCGTCGAGAACGGTTCAGCTCACCGATTTACCGCTGAGGCGATTGTCGAAACGATTGTCCGGCTGACCGATCGCCAGAATGTCGTCGAACAGAAGTGTGGCAGTGCGACCGCGACGAACAATGTGCTCAGGCTCGTCACGGGCAGCCTTCAACATGCCGAAACTCACATGCTGTTACTCGGGAGGAAAACGGCAATCGAGAAAGTCGCGGCTTTCTTGATCGAAATGGACGTCCGCTTGACTGCGGCCGGAGTGATGAGCCTTCCCATGAACCGTCGCGATATCGCGGACTATCTGGGGCTGACGCTGGAAACGGTGTCACGTGCCCTGTCACAACTCAGGGACCGTGACATTCTCAGCTTCATCGGGCAGTCCCAGCGACAAATCATATTGCGAGATCGAGCAAAATTGACCGAGTTCGATCAATGAGCGGAATTGATGCATTTGGTCTCCCTGGGGTCTCACGCGACTGACCATTGCGGGGCCGCTGCGATCAATTAGCTGAAATGCATCGCTTCTGGCGACGAACGCCGTGAGCGACAGATCCTCCGATCAGCTCCAGCACCTGTCCGCGACCGCAAGCGCTGCTTTGGACGATCATTCGCGCACCGGTTGGAATTGACCCGTCCGGCGGCTCTCCGGGGAGTTTGCGACCGGACGAAAAATCGACGGACGGAATCGATCGTTGCGGTTTCGCATTCGTGCCTGCGGCGTCCGCCGGCGAAGATCGGGCTGTCGCCCCGCTCTTGGGCCGCGTGCAACTTCCATCCTCCTGGAGCTCAAGGCCGCTCTTGCAGACAATCTTCGTACAAGCATCCCCCTCTGCTCTGAAACCTTGATCGCAAACCAGCGGACAAACCCGGCCTGACTTCGCCTTGATGGCATCCAGCGCATCGAAGCTCGCGAGCTTGGTGTCTAGTTTGGTCCCCGCATGCTTGTTGAACAGCGTCAGGGAGCGCTGTGACGAAGCGTTCCAGTCGCCATCCGCCGAGGCTGCCAGACAACCGACGCGGCGGAGTTCTGACTGCACCAGTCTTGTCACTTCCTGCGGTGACATCGCTGGCACGATCGAAGAAGGTGTTACAGCTGCGATCTTCTCCTCCGCGGCGGTAGAGCCTTGTTTCTCGGCCGCCTGCTTCCCGACCAGTTCGGCAACGGCCTTGTCGCTCGCGAGCTTGTCGGCGAGGGCCTTCTCGGCCCTGAGCTTGTCGGCGAGCGCCGTCGCAGCTGCCGCCTCGGCCTCCTTCCTCCGCTGCTCGGCTGCGGCCGCCTTGGCTTCCTCGACTTGCTTGGCCTTCTCGGCGGCGAGCCGGGCATCCTCGGCCGCCTTGGCGGCGGCTGCCGCCTTGTCCTGCTCGCCCTTCTTGGCTCGGTCGACGATGAGCCGGGCCTTCTCTTCTTCGGCTTGCCGAGCCTTCTCTGCGGCCGCAGCACGCGCATCCTCGGCAGCAATCCGATTCAGCTGGGCCTTGGCCAAGTCGGTGTAGAACCCGCTTGGATATCGGTTGAGAAAGGCGGCCCACACATCGCGAGTGCCGAGCTGGAGCGCCAATTCATAGTCGCGCCGGATCTCGCTGTCGGGGTTTGCCTGCGGTCCGGCAACGACCGGCTTTGCGGGGACGAGCGAGACATCTTCGCCGCCGAGCGAGCCGTAGACATAGGGTTCCTGCTTGTAGCCGGTGTTTTTCAATACATCGTCGCGGACGAATCCGAACGCCTTGCGCAAGTCGAGGCCCGGTGTCGGCAAGCGCTCGACAAGCGCTGCAGCGAATGGGCTGTTCCTGGAATCGCCATCCGAAGCCGTTGACCCCGCCTTCGCGGCGAATGCAATCATCGTATTCGGACTGGTCGGCTCGATCTTGGCAAGACCGCGGCCGATAGCGCGTGCAGCAACAGTCCTCTTCATGGTCTTGGCAAACGGATTGTCGCGGCAGGCATCGAGAATGATAAGCCGAAGCTGCTTCGCGGGCTCGACCGCGAACAGCGCACGATCAAGCCCCACGGTCTCGTCGAGAACGTCGCTGTCGGTCTCCAGAGTGGCATCGGTCGGGATCAGGTAATTGGTCCCGTCGAGCTCGATGCCGTGACCGGCGTAATAGATGACGGCGACCTCGGCGTCTCGCGCCCGTCCGCCGAAATCGCGCAGAGCCTTTCGCATCGCGGAGGCATTGAGATCGGCCCTGACGTCGATCCAGTCGAACCCCGCCTTCTTGAACATGCCACCGACCAGGGCGGCATCGTTCGCCGGATTGGCAAGCTTCGGCACGCTCTTGTAGGCGGAGTTTCCGATCACCAGCGCGACGCGGCGCTCGGCTTGTGCTGAGCCGCAGGACAGTCCGATGAAAAGACACGATAAAAGCCAGCGAAACGCGCCCATGACAGCCCCAGATAGCAGTATGCGCAGCCTAGGCGGAGCCTGCCAAAAGGCAAGTTCCGGCTCTGTGACGCCCATCACGCAAAAATCCGACCTGCGACGGCAATGGACTGGAGCGCGAGGAAGCAAGTGTGACCCATCTCAAAGAGCTTGATGGAGCAATTCAATACCTCCAGCGGGATCGTTGCATGAACCCGGTCCATTCCCGTGAAGAGCCATTTGCCGTTGCTGGATCCGCTGCGCTTCGCCGCCGCCCTCGGCGTCGCCGTGTTTCACCAGATGTTCTGGTCCTGGGCTTGGGTGTCGATTGGCGTCCCGGGTTTCGAACGCACCGTCGCCGCCGATGTTCTCTACCCGTCCGCCGCGCCCTTCACATGGTTCGGCTGGGTCGGCGTTGAAATCTTCTTTGTCATTTCCGGCTTCGTCATCGCGAATTCTGCAAGCACATCTTCGCCGGGCGAGTTTCTTCTTGGTCGCGCACTCCGGATTTATCCGGCGGTTTGGGTTTGCGCCACCGCGACCTTCCTCGTTCTTTTTATCTTCGGGAGCGGACCGGCATCCGAACTCGTTCTGCCCTACATTCACGCGATGCTGATGGTTCCCAAGGGAGTCACGGGACAGTGGCTCGACGAGGTCTACTGGACGCTGGCGGCCGAGACGGCGTTTTATGGCCTCGTGTTCTGCGCGATGCTCACGAAGAAGATCACCCTGCGGCACCTGGCCTGGGGTCTCACCATCTACAGCGCAATCTTCAACGCCGTCGCGCTGCTCGTGCTGTCATGCACGACGCCATCCGACTTGCCCTATCTTATCATCCTGATGTTTCGGGTGCCATGCGCAGCATTCCTGTTGTCGCATGGCTGCTTCTTTGCGCTGGGGATATGGCTGTTCATTTCCGCGAACAGACAATTGACGGCGCTCGAACAGCTCGCAATCGCCATCACCTGTCTTTCGGGCGCAGCGGAAATCTACTTTTTCGCCTCGTTCTTCTTGACGTCCATCCCCGCCATCTCGGATCAGTCAGCCCTTGTGCCGATCGCGGTTTGGGCGGCTGCGGTACTCCTCATTGCCCTCGCCGCGAATCGGCACAGGCATTCTGCGGGCATCGCGTCCCCCAAGACGCCAGCCTATTTGAGAACGCTCGGACTGATCACCTATCCGCTCTATCTCACCCACAACGTCATTGGCACGGCAATCATTCGTGCCCTGATCGATGCCGGCTGGGACGCCACCTCGGCCGTATGGGTCGCGTTGGGCATGCTTGTTCTGGTCTGCTGGTTCATTTGTGCGAAGGTCGAGCCCGCCGTCAGAAGCGCGCTGACACTGACCGTCGCGTATTTCGGAAAGCTGCCGGAGAGACAGCCGAAATCGAGACGTCCGGCGTTGGCTCGAGGGCTGCGCCTTCCGCTGCCCGTCTCGGTCAAGGTGACGGTCGCGGCGTCCTAGCCGCGCTCTCACAAGAGCTCTGCTGGCCGCAAGGCCATCCGCAACACCGGTGTCGGCGGCTGCGACGGACAGCCTCCATGTCGCCCCTCGGCCGCGAGCTGACCCCGAGGGACGTTGATCCTCATCAAGCAGCGAAGCAACGCAGTCCTCTACGCTCAAACGATCGGGCAGGAGCGCACCATGCTTCCCTTCACGCCTGAGCAGTTCCTCAGCGTCTTCGCGGCCTACAATACGGCGATCTGGCCCGCGCAAATTCTTGCCTATGCGCTTGGCGCCATCGCCGTCGCCGCCGTTCTCTGGAAAGGCCGTGCCTCTGATCGCGTTGTCTCAGCCGTCCTCGGATTGATGTGGCTGAGCACCGGTATTTTCTATCACGGCGTCTTCTTCTCCTCGGTAAACAAGGCCGCGTTCGCCTTTGGCGTCTTGTTCGTCATAGAGGGCGTGGCACTGCTCTACACGGGTGTCGTCTGCGGCCGACTTCGCTTCGCGATGAGTTTCGGGCTTCGAGCGGTGATCGGCGCGGGGTTTATTCTCTACGCATCTCTCATCTATCCGATGATCGGAATTGCAGCGGGGCATTCTTGGCCGACGTTACCGATGTTCGGTGTAGCTCCTTGCCCTGTTACCATCTTCACCTTCGGCTTTTTACTTATGACGACCGACCGCTTCTCATACTCGCTCCTGGTGATCCCCTTCATCTGGTCAATCATCGGCGGGAGCGCAGCTATCTTCCTGGACGTTCGGCAGGATTGGCTGCTTCTGATTAGCGGCTTCATGGCCGTTCCGATCGTCGTCGTCGGGAACCGACATGCACCTGCCGTACTAGCCGAGACGAGATTGACGCCCTCAACCGAATTGAGCCCATGATTGCAACGAGTGGCAGCGACCGCGCGCCCATGTTGGAAAGCTACTTCCGAGAATGGACGACTTGGCATGCCTTCAGGCAACATGATTTGGAAGGCAGTGGTTGCAGGATTGTGCGGAAGCATCGCGCATTCGCTGCTGATGTACTTCAAGTTTTGGGCTGGACTGCTTCCATCATTCCAGCCCTACGAAAGCCTCCAAACGACGCTGAGCCATGTGACCGGCACGGCAATCCATCCAGTGGTGCCGTGGCTATTTTCATTCCTGAATGGCTCAACCTTCGTCAGTCTCGCCTTTGGACATCTCTATCGATGGCTGCCCGGCAATATCGGAGCGATCAAAGGAATGGCATACGGCGTGCTCGGATGGGCGACCATGGGGTTGGTGTTCTTTCCCATGGCCAATAAGGAAGTCGTGATCTGCTCACCCGTGCGTACAGCGATCGGCACGTATGGCGGCGCGCTGAAGGATCTACCTGCGGTCGAACTTGGTGCCGTGGCAATCCGTGCTACGCTTGAACGCGCGAAACTGTCTCCCGGCGATGTCGGCACTATCGTCATGGGCAACGTCATTCAGGCCGGCAACAAGATGAACCCAGCCCGGCAAGCGGCCATCAATGGCGGCGTTCCGGTTAGTGTTCCGGCGCTGACGGTCAACCGAGTCTGCGGTTCGGGTGCGCAGGCGATTGCGAGTGCTGCTCAGGAGGTGATGCTCGGATTCACAGACAGCGCGATTGCCGGCGGCATGGAGAACATGGACCGTGCCCCGTATCTCATGGGCTCCGGGCGCTGGGGCTATCGCATGGGTGACGCGAAGATATTCGATGCGATGCTGATGGATGGTCTTAATGACGCTTTCTCCGGTCAACATTCCGGATGGCATACGGAAGATCTCGCGGCCTCACATCAGATCACCCGCGAAGAGCAGGACCGTTGGGCCGAACGCTCACAGCGGCGCTTTTCTGCGGCACAGGCTGGTGGCAAATTTGCCGCGGAAATCGTGGCGGTCGAAATTGCCTCCCGCAAGGGTCCGACAAAGTTCGACAAGGACGAGCACAACCGGCCCGATACCACGATGGAAAGCCTCGGAAAGCTGAAGCCGGCGTTCCGTAAAGATGGCACCATTACAGCCGGCAACGCGCCCGGGCTCAACACCGGCGCGTCGGCGATGATCGTGGCCGATCGCGCTTGGGCCGACAAGAAGGGCCTGGCGCCGATGGCGCGCCTGGTCGCCTACGGAATCGGCGCCGTCGAACCAGGCATGTTCGGATTGGGGCCGGTTCCGGCGGTAAAGCAGGCACTCGAACGGGCCGGCTGGAAAAACTCGGACATCCAGCGCATTGAAATCAACGAGGCGTTCGCGGCGATCGCAATTGCGGTTGCGAAGGATCTGGGCCTCGAACCCAGCATCGTCAATGTGGAGGGCGGCGCGATCGCGCATGGTCATCCGATCGGTGCCTCCGGCGCGGTGCTTACCACTCGACTGCTGCATTCTATGAAACGCGATGGTGTCAAAAAGGGTATTGTCACTCTTTGCATCGGCGGCGGCCAGGGAATCGCGCTTGCGCTTGAATCGATGAATTGAGCGCGTCTTCGCGAAAAGAAGGTATGAGCTGCCTGGGCGCGGCGGTCGTCCGGCATGCCGGAAGCGTTGAGCCGATGAATCATCTCGAACGCAGTGCTCATCGCGGCACCTGGACCAGGCGAAAATCCGTCGCATGACCGCGACAGCCCCAAGAGAACCTACGATGCCGCACTTTCGCGCGCTGACCGCCCCAACCCCGTATCTGTTTTTCACCGGAAAGGGCGGCGTCGGCAAAACCTCTCTTGCGTGCGCCACGGCCGTTGGCCTCGCCGACCGTGGACTGCGCGTTCTCATCGTCAGCACCGACCCTGCATCGAACCTCGACGAGATGCTCGCAGTCACTTTGACCGATCGCCCTACGCCGGTGCCAAACGTGACCGGACTCTCGGCGATGAATATCGATCCCGAGGCAGCTGCCGAAAACTATCGTAGCCGAGTCCTCGAACAGCTCGGACCCGAAGTTACCACCGGCGAGCGATCGACTGTGCGTGAGCAGCTCTCCGGCGCCTGCACCACCGAAATAGCCGCCTTTGACGAGTTCGTGGGACTGCTGGACGGCGATGTGGCTGGGTTCGATCGCATCATATTCGATACCGCTCCGACCGGTCACACGTTGCGGCTCCTTAGCCTGCCCAAGGCATGGACGGGCTTTCTCAAGGACAATGATCGGGGCGCGTCCTGCCTCGGGCCGCATTCAGGTCTGAAGATGCAGGAGGACCGCTTTCGAAAGGCGCTCCAGGCCTTGGGCGATGCCAGGCAAACCACCATCATCTTGGTCACCCGCGCCGATCGCGGCGCCGTCCGCGAGGCGGCGAGGACATCGGGCGAACTTGATGCGCTCAATCTCTCGAATCAGGCCCTCGTGGTGAACGGGCGCTTCCACGCCACGGACCCGACTGATGTCGTTGCAGTTGCCCTTGAGCGGGACCAGGACGAGGCGCTGGCCGCAATGCCGGCGTCGCTCGCGAAACTGCCACGAGACGAGATTCCTTTGCTTGGCTTCGACATCGTCGGCCTGACCGCTCTAAGGGCGCTCCTGTCGCCCACCAATCAGCCATCGGTTCTATCCAGCGAGTCAAACACAGAACCGGTCGACTTGCCGGGCCTGGACCGGTTGGTCGATGACATCGCGCAGGGCAAGCGTGGCCTCATCATGGTGATGGGCAAGGGCGGCGTCGGAAAGACGACGATTGCTGCCGCCATCGCGGTGGGATTGGCGAAGCGGGGTCACGCCGTCCATCTCAGCACGACCGATCCCGCAGCTCACGTCAGTTTCGTCGTCGATGGCGTGATGCCAGGTCTGACGGTCGACCGGATCGACCCCCGGGCCGAGACGGAGCGCTATATCGCGAAAATCATGGCGAATCGTGGCCGTGACCTCGACGCGCAGGGTAAGGCTCTTCTGCTGGAGGATCTTGCTTCGCCGTGTACCGAGGAGGTCGCTGTTTTTCATGCCTTCTCGCACGTCGTTGCGGAGGCCCGGAGCGCCTTCGTGGTGCTCGATACGGCGCCGACGGGCCATACGCTGCTCCTGCTGGACGCCACCGGAGCCTATCATCGCCAGATGACGAGCCAACTTGCGACGAGCGGTCCGGGACGTATCGTTACCCCCCTGATGAGACTGCAGGACCCAACCCACACAAAGGTCATTCTGGTGACGCTGCCGGAGACGACGCCGGTTTCCGAGGCCGCCTCCCTTCAGGATGACTTGCGGCGTGCCGAAGTCGAACCATATGGCTGGGTCATCAATAAAAGCCTCACCGTCTCGGGGACACGCGATCCCCTGTTGCGGCTTCGGCTCGCTGCGGAGCGGACGCAGATAGCTCGCGTTCAGAATGGGCTCGCAAAACGTGCCTTCATCGTCGACTGGCGAAGCAAACCGCCGGTCGGTGTCGAAGAGCTTCGAACCCTGTCATGAAGCTTGCTCGCGGGTGATGACCACCGCTTCGGCCTGAAGCCCCCAATGACAACAAAGCCGTGCGACTTCGATTCGGCTCCCGAAAGCCTGCACCACTGAAGACACGGCTCGCCTACGCCGTCCGCAACACCGGCGCCGGCGGTTGCGACGGACGGATCAGCGCGAAGGCCACCTGCACGATGCCGCCGGCCAGCCCCAGCGCGACGCCGATGCGCCAAGCCATCGTATAGGAGCCGAGCGCGTCGTAGAGCACGCCTCCTCCATACGCACCGAGAAAGCTGCCGATCTGGTGGCTCATGAAGGCGAGGCCCTGGATCATCGCCTGCCAGCGCAGGCCGAACATCTCGGCGACGGCGCCCGCGACCAGCGGTCCCACACCCATCCAGAGGAAGCCCATGATCGCGCCGAACAGCAAGGTCGAGGCCGGCGTCGCCGGCAGCATGAAGTACCAGGCCAGCGCGAGTGAGCGGAAGACGTAGATGCCGCCGAGCAGCGCGAGCTTGTTCCAGCGCTGGCCGGCCCAGCCGAAGAACAGCGAGCCCAGCACGTTGAAGCCGCCGATCATGCCGAGCGTCTGCGCGCTCAGCATCGGATCGAGGCCGCAGATCGCGAGATAGGACGGCAGGTGCGTCGTGAGGAACACGAGCTGCATGCCGCAGACGAGATAGGCGCAGGTCATCACCACGAACGACGCGTTGCCGAATGCGGTCTTCGCCGCGATCATGGCCGTGGCATCGACGATCTCGTCAGTCGCGGGCTTCGGCAGCGGGACCGCGTCGACGCGTCCGGCATACCAGGCCGCGGGGATCATCAGCACCGACATCACCACGAAGCCGGCCAGCCCAACGCGCCAGCCAAAGCCCTCGTTGAGCATCTGCCCGATCGGCGCCGACAGCAGTGCGCCGAGCGAGCCCGCGCCGGAGACGATGCCGAGCACGGTGGAACGCACCGTCGCGGGCACGGCGCGCGCCGCCACCGACATTGCGATCGCCGCCGCGGTGCAGGCCAGCGACGTCCCGATCAGCACACCGGCGCCGATCATGATGGCGACGAGACCGCTCGCGGTTGCCATCAGCACCAGGCCCGCGATGTACATGAAGGAGCCAGCGATCATGATCGGACGGAAGCCGTAGCGCGTGGTCATCGCGCCGGCGAGCGGCTGGAGAAAGCCCCAGGCGAGGTTTTGCACGGCCAGCGCCAGCGTGAAATCGGAGATCGACAGATGGATGTCGTGGGTCAGCGGCTGCATGAAGATGCCGAGGCTCTGCCGCAGCCCCATGCTCAGCGTCAGCATGATCGAGGCGCCGATCAGGATGGGCAATGTCGGGCGCAGAACCTGCAACAGGGGCATTTTTGTCTCCCTTGGGGGCGCGGCGCGAGCGCCGTCGTCTGCAATATCAGTTGATTTTGGTTACACAGACCTGTGTACTTAGGCTATGGTTGGCGTGCGCTGTCAAGCCAACAGGACATTCACCGCCGCATGGCTCCCCCGCCCGCCCCACAGACGATGAAAGAGCGGATCCTCGAGACCGCCGACAAGCTGTTCTATCTGCAGGGCATTCGCGCCATCGGCGTCGACACCATCGCGGCCGAGATCGGCATCTCCAAGCGCACGCTCTACAACCACTTCCCCTCCAAGGACGCGCTGATCGCGGCCTATCTCGAGCGCCGCTTCGTGCAGCCCCGCCCCTCCGACAAGCCCCCGGCCGAGCAGATCCTCGCCACCTTCGATTCGCTGGAGCGCCGCTTCGCCGCAAAAGACTTTCGCGGCTGCCCGTTCGTGAATGCGGTCGCCGAGCTTGGCCCGGCGGACCGCGCCGTGAAGAAGATCGCCATCGCCTTCAAGGAAAGCCGCCGCGTCTGGTTTCGCGACCGCCTGAACGAGCTTGGCGTGACGAACGCGGAGGCGCTCGCAACGCAACTCGTGCTGCTGGTCGACGGCTCCATCGCGCAGGACCTCGTCCGCGACGACCCAGCCATGGCGCGTGCCGCGAAGGAAGTGGCGAAGGTGTTGCTGCGGAATGCCGGGGTGGACGTAGGGGATGAGGCCGCAGTGAAGTCAGGCAAGCGGGCGGCCCGGCATCCGTGAAGCAGCTGCAAGATCAGAACCCCATCGACCCGCGGCAAGAAGTCCGGATCGGCGAGCACGCATTCCAACGTCCGTTTGCCGCGCTTCACCTTCGATCGCCTGAAGGGAGCGGACAGGGCGTCACGTGACGCTTGACAGCCAGCCACAACCTAAGGGAGCATCTGGCGTTTTTTCATTCCCTTGGAGATTGCCACGATGCCTACCATCCACATGGACTCGTCCGTCAGCCAGACCGCCACCCGCGCCGTTATGAACGGAGGAGTTCTGGCCTGCACAAAGACCAGCGACAAGGACGTTTATTCTCATTCGATTTGGGCGACCGAAAGCAACATCCGGCAGTTCACGATGCACGAAGGGGACAGCATCGTCATCCCGCCCGGTTCGAGCGTGACGATATGGATATTCCGCACGCAGCCGGGAAAATCGACATGGACCATGGACTTCGAACTCAAGGAAAAGGCTGCCTGACAAGCCACACGAAACAGCCGCTCTCGGAAATCCGGGAGCGGTCACCTGCATGACCGAACTGAAAGGAACAATCGCCATTTCGGCGTCGTTGACCTTCTTTACACCGGAGAAGGTCATGAATCGAAAATCGCTTCTTCTTACAGCCGCACTGTCCTTCGCTGTTGCCGCTCCCGTCTTCGCACAAGGCGGCGGCGGCGGCGGAGGTGGTGGTGGCGGTGCCGGCGGAGGCGCAGGTGGCGCGGCCGCGAGCGGCGGCGCGTCCGGATCATCTGCCAGCTCTGGCGCAGGCACTGGCACGTCTGGCGCCGCCAACGGAGGCCCCTCGGCGCCATCCGGCATGGGCACAAACGGAACCTCGACCGGCGCTCACACCAACAACTCTCCAACCAACCCGAACGTTCAGGCCCCGACGCCGAACGGCAACACCGCGAGCACACCGGCCGCACCAAGCAGCTCGGGCACGGGCAACACCGCGTCCGGGTCGACACAGGCGGGCACGCCAAACGGGACCGACAAGTCCGGCATCACGGCAACCAACGGTGCCAACAGCGACAACAAGGGCCAGATGAGCCCCGCGGAGCAAGCAAGGACGGGGATCAAGACGCTTCCGCAGGATCAAACTCCAGGAGCTGTCAGTGCGCCGGGCGTTGGCGTCGGTCACGCGGCGAACGGCTTGCCGATCGGCACGCCCGGTTCGGGGACCAGCAACGTCGATCAGAAGTGACCCGGACTTTCTCCATCTCCACAGGGCCCGCTACGGCGGGCCTCTTTGTGACGTCCCGAAGAGGGCTGCGAGAGCGAAAAACGGGTAAACTTGGCATCAGGCGGCCCTGCCGATACACTGGTTTCTTTTTGGGGCGTGCCCATGATTAGATTTTCGTCGTTGCTGCTAATTTCATTCCCGATCATCTGCACCCCGGCCGCGGCTGACGAGATGAAGATCCAATTCACGTTTGGACCTCCGCGGCCCTGCACCACCGTCTTTCCAAATCCCGAAATCAAGTTGAAAAGTGTTCCGCCCGGCACGCGCACGATCGTCGTCAAGTTTCGCAGAGAGAAGAACTACGAGATGGGCGGCCAGGAGATCCCATTTCCCTCGGATAACATCGTGAAGCCGGAGAGCTTACGAACCTGGGGCCCCTGCAATTCCGGCCTGTACACTTACGAGATCATCGCAAAGTCCAGCACGGGCGCGGCCCTGGCCAAGGCAGAATGGTCGGAGCCGTATCCTCCCTGACTTGAAGGGTGGACGCCCGCTTGTTCGCCATGGCGTGCCGGATTCCTCGCCTGCGCGATGACAGCGAAGATCGTAGGATGTTCGTGATGCTAGCAGCATGCTCCTGTTTTGCCCGACGAGTCAAACGGCATTGCTGTCTGCATCAGCCGTTTTGCAACGCGCGTAAGCCATTGATTTAGCTAGCGTCGGCTACTGTGCATGGGGTTGTTTTCGCGCTTTTTTGCGCCGGCCTGTGCGAGCGGCCTCACGCCGCGTGCGACACCACGCGATTGCGGCCGTCGTGCTTGGCGCGATAAAGCGCGGTGTCGGCGCGCTTGAGGACGTCGCCAACCGCCTCGCCCTTCTGCTCCAGCGTGGTCAGGCCGATCGAGATCGTGACCTCGATGCGCTTGGTGCCCTTGTGGATCGCAAAGGGCTCGCCGGCGATCGAGCGGCGCAGGCGCTCGGCGACCATGCCGGCGACGTGGAGATCGGTCTCGGGCATCACGATGACGAATTCCTCGCCGCCATAGCGGCAGGCAAGGTCGATGCCGCGGATCGACTTGCGCACCCGCACGGCGAATTCGCGCAGCACGTCGTCGCCGGCATCGTGGCCGTAATTGTCGTTGATCGACTTGAAGTAGTCGATGTCCAGGATCATCAGCGCCAGCGGCTTGCCGCGGGTCGCGGCCTGCTCGGCCAGCGTCGCGAGATGGCTCTCCATGTAGCGGCGATTGTGCAGGCCGGTGAGCGCATCCGTGATCGCCATCTCGATCGAGTTCTGCACGTTGTCGCGCAGATGGTCGGTGTAACGGCGGCGGCGGATCTGGGTGCGGGCACGCGCCAGCAGCTCGATCTTGTCGATGGGACGCAGCAGATAGTCGTTGACCCCGATCTCGAGCCCACGCAGCAGCCGCGTCGCGTTCTCGGGGTCGGCGATCGCCAGGATCGGCACATGCCGCGTGCGCTCCAGCGAGCGCGCCTGGCTGCACAGCCGAAGGCCGTCGAAATTGTTGAGGTCAAGCGAGACGATCAGCAGATCGTAATTGCCCTCGGCGGCGTGGAACAGCGCCTCCGTCGGGTTCGGCTCGACGTCGATGGTGTGCTCGGCGGCGAGGATCGTCGCCAGCCGCTCATAGGAGGACTGGCGGTCGTCGACCAGCAGGATGCGGCCGCCCTTGCCGGTGTCGGAGATTGCACTGCGCTCAGGCGCCTGCATGCCGATCTCGAGCGAGGTGATGGCGCGCATGCGCAGCTCATCGGTCATCATCTTCAGCCGGGTCAGCGAGCGCACGCGCGCGATCAGCACGACGTCGGAGACGGGTTTCGTCAGGAAATCGTCGGCGCCGGCTTCCAGCCCGCGGTTGCGGTCGGACGGGCTGTCGAGCGCGGTGACCATCACGACGGGAATGTGATGCGTGGCCGGATTGGTCTTGAGGCGGCGGCAGACCTCGAAACCGTCCATGTCCGGCATCATGACGTCGAGCAGGATGATGTCGCATTCGGCGCGGGCGCAGATCGCCAGCGCCTCGGTGCCGTTCGCGGCGGTCATCACGTCGAAATATTCGGCGGACAGGCGGGCTTCGAGCAGCTTGACGTTGGCAGGAACGTCGTCGACGACGAGGATACGCGCGGACACTGTGAACTCACTTCCTATCCGATGAAACGTCGGACCGTCTCAATGAATTTGCCGACCGAGATCGGCTTGGACAAATAGGCCTCGCAGCCGCCCTCGCGGATGCGCTCTTCGTCGCCCTTCATCGCGAACGCGGTGACGGCGACGACGGGAATATTGCGCAGCTCCGGATCGTCCTTGATCCAGCGCGTCACCTCCAGGCCCGAGACCTGCGGCAATTGGATATCCATCAGCACGAGGTCGGGCCGCATCTTGCGAACGAGGTCGAGCGCCTCGTAGCCGTTGCTGGTGCCGGTGGTCTGGTAGCCGTGCGCCTCCAACAGGTCGCGGAAGAGCTTCATGTTGAGCTCGTTGTCTTCCACGATCAGGACGGTCTTAGCCATCCCGCCCTCCTGATTGGTCCGCAGACCGATGCATGTGACGCCTCAGGCGCCGGTCGCCGGCGCTTCGAAAACTGGATTCAAACTAGCCTCGAATTCGCTTGAGTTTCGTTAAACCCGAGGGCCGACTTTCTGCGATGTGGTTTCCAGTTGCTTGTCGGGGGTCGCAAGACTTACGAACGAGACTCGGGCATGGTGGCCCAAAGTAGACACCGAAAGTTAACGGAAAGGCAAACCGGCCCCGTGAAAAAGCCTGTTCACAACCCGCGCGAAGTCGCTGAAATCGTTGCGCTTCAGGCGCTGTCCTTCGTCGCGGGCGAACCCGAGCGGCTGGGCCTGTTCCTGGCCGAGACAGGGGTCGGCCCGGAGATGCTGCGCAAGGCCGCCTCGGACCCCAATTTCCTGCTCAGCGTGCTCGATTTCGTGATGCGCGACGACGCCACCGTGAAGGCCTTTGCCAGCGCTGCGGAACTGCATCCGACCAACGTTGCCGCAGCGCGGCAGGTTCTCGGTGACGCGCTCGGCGACCCCCATTGGGAGCGCGACGTGCCGTGACCTCCCTGGAGACGGCCGGGCCCCGCTGCTTCTGCCGGGATTGTTCGGCCGATCTGGATATGGGCGTGCGGCGCTGTTCCGCCTGCGGTTCCCCCCGCCTCGCCCGCCACCGCGCGCTTGCAAGCCTGACCATCGCCCATATCGACTGCGACGCCTTCTACGCGACCGTCGAGAAGCGCGACAATCCCGACATCGCCGACAAGCCCGTCATCATCGGCGGGGGCAAGCGCGGCGTGGTGTCGGCCGCCTGCTACATCGCGCGCACCTACGGCGTGCGCTCGGCCATGCCGATGTACAAGGCGCTGGAAGCCTGCCCGCATGCGGCCGTGATCCCGCCGGACATTGCGAAATATGTCCGGGTCGGGCGCGAGGTGCGCCAGGCCATGCAGGCGCTGACGCCACTGGTCGAGCCGCTCTCGATCGACGAGGCCTTCCTCGATCTCTCCGGCACCGAGCGGGTGCACGGCATGATCCCGGCCAAGGTGCTTGCGCGGTTCGCCCGCGACATCGAGCGCGACATCGGCATCAGCGTCTCGGTCGGCCTCTCCTGCAACAAGTTCCTGGCCAAGATCGCCTCCGACCTCGACAAGCCGCGCGGGTTTGCCGCGCTCGACCAGGAGGAAGCTCGTTCGATGCTGGCCGAGAAGCCGGTCGGTTTCATTTTCGGCGTTGGGCCCGCAACGCAGGAGCGTCTGGTGCAGCGCGGCTTCCGCATCATCGCCGACCTGCAGAAGGCCGACGAGATCGAGATGATGCGGCAGTTCCCGAGCGACGGCCGCAGGCTGTGGCGGCTCGCGCGCGGCATCGACGACCGCCGCGTCGAGCCTGATCGGGGCGCCAAGACGATTTCGAGCGAGACGACGTTCGAGACCAACATCCGCGACTTCGCGACGCTGGAGAAGATCCTGTGGCGGCTCTGCGAGAAGACGTCATCTCGCCTCAAGAGCAGCGAGCTTGCCGGCCTGACCGTCACGTTGAAGCTGAAGACCGCCGATTTCCGCCAACGCACCCGCTCGCAGTCGATCACGGCCCCGACGCAGCTTGCCGCAAAGATCTTCTCGATCTGCCGCGAGATGCTGGCGAAAGAGATCGACGGCACCGCCTTCCGCCTGATGGGCGCCGGCGTCAGCGCATTGCGCGAGGGTTCAGTCGCCGACGACACCGACATGCTCGACCGCCGCGCCGCCCATGCCGAGCGCGCGGTGGACAGCTTGCGCAAGAAATTCGGCAGCGCCGCAGTGATCCGCGGCATCGCATATGAGGGGCCGGAAAAGGCGCAGGAGTGATGACAGGCGAACGCGACCTCGACGCACTGCTGAGACACATGAAGCCGGAGGTGCGGCCGGGCATCTTCGTATTCTGCACCATCCCGGCAGACCAGCCGATTCCCGCGGCGCTCGGCCCTTTGCTGACGTTCCGCGAGCAGGAAGGAACGACGCTGGTGATCCCTCGCGAAGAGGCCGAAACGGCGGGACTACGCTACGCATTTGCATCGTGCCTGATCACGCTGACGGTTCACTCCGCACTCGATGCGGTGGGCTTTCTGGCGGCGATCACGGCACGTCTCGCCGCAGCCGGCATTAGCGCGAACGCCGTTTCGGCGTTCCACCACGATCATCTGTTTGTGCCGGCTGACAGGGCAGACAAAGCGATGGTTCTTCTGCAGGAGATGTCGCGCACGAGAGAGGTGTAGCCCGATGGAGCGCAGCGTAATCCGGGACAGTGCATCTGCGGACGCAGCTTCCCGGATTACGCTTTCGCTCCATCCGGGCTACGGGAAAGATCTCAATCCGCGACCGCCACCGCCTCGATCTCGATCATCCATTCCGGCGCGGCGAGCGCCGAGACGCCGACCAGTGTGCTCGCCGGCGGCTCCACCCCTTCGAAGAAGGCCGAGCGGGCCTTGCCGATGATCGGGCGCAGCTCCGGCTTGTAGTTCACAACGAAGGTCGTGATCTTCACGATATTGGCGTAGCTCGCCCCGGCTGCTTTCAGCGCGTGCCCGAGATTCTGCATCACCTGCGTGGTTTGCGCGGCGATGTCGCCCTCACCGACGATCCGCCCTTCCTCGTCCACCGACACCTGACCGGAGATGTAGATCGTCCGCGCCCCCGTGGCGGTGACGACATGCGAATAGGCGGGATTGTGATGCAGGCCGCTGGGGCGAAGATGATCGAGCTTGGGCATGATGAGCCTCCCGGATATTTGTGGTTGGGAGGAGCGTAGCCGCAGAGCACGCCGAGAGCTAGATGCGACGCGCAACACCTATTCACCGTCATCCTGAGGTGCGCGCCATGCGGCGCGAAGCGGCGCATGGGAAGCCTCGAAGGATGTACGGCCCCGCCGTTGCAGCCGGGCCGTCGCCCTTCGAGGGCCGCTGAAGAAGCGGCCACCTCAGGGTGACGGTGATGGTGGAGAGCGAGGTACCCAGCGGACCCCTCAATTGCAGGGCTTGCTGTCCTTCGCGTCGAACTTCCCCATCGCGCCCGAAATCACAAAATCGTTGTAATCGAGCACGAGCTGGCGCGAGACGCCGTTCTCGTAGAGCTCGAATGCCATCGCGTAGACCGGCGTCTGCTCGCCTTCCTTCTGCTGGGCCTCGCGGTCGAAATAGCTGACAGTGACGGGCCAGCGCTTGAGCGACTTCATGTGCTCATCGGACGTTGAGGGATCGGGCGAACCTTCGCGCTCGGCCGGGATCGGCTGGCCGATCACGGTCAGCGTGTTGTAGACCTTCTGGCCATCGTCGGAGCCATCATAGACGGAGAGCTCGAGCAGCGACTTGCCGTCCTTCGCGGCGGCAATGATGCGCTGGATCTGTTCGGTCGGAAACACGATCTTGCCGTCGAGCGTGAAACTCTTCGGCGCCGGCAGCTTCAGCTTGACGTTGATGTGGTCGCCGTCGCGCTCGGCCGAGCCGTCGACCCGGCCGGCATCCGCCTCATTCATCCGGGTCTCGATCTTGAAGCGGTAGCTTTTGCCGCCGGCGTCCTCCCAGGAATTGGAGCGGAGGTCGCTGAGCGTGACCTTGCCCTCGCCGCTGTCGAGCTCGGAGACCTGGCGGAATTCGGAGGTGTAGCCCTCGCACGAACTTCCCGTGAAATTGTAGAGGATGCGGCCGCGCGCGCTGTTGATTGAATTGGAGCGCGATTTCACCAGGCTCAAATCATAGAGCGCCTGATGCGCGAGAAACGGACCGTTCGCGGCCAGCGCCCCGCCTCCGGGGCCGAGAGCGGCCGCCGCGAGCGCCGTCACACCGAGCGAAGTCCGGAAAAGGTGCAGCATGTCTGGTCCCTTGGGGAAAGCGCAGATTCGACATTTTAATGACCGTTCCATTGCGTCGCAACTGAGGCCGTTTCACGTAAAGTTGCGGCCCTTGGGTTGAACCTCCTGCCCTGCCTCAACAAATTGCCACCCCCGGCGGTTGCTTGCATGTGGCGGCACGATGGGCGAAACAGGGCCCGCCCGCGCTGCAAGGGATGCGCCCGGGCGGATGGATTTTTGGACAACGAGGTCGGACATGGCGGGCACGGTCGAGCAGAAGCTGGCGGAACAGGGCATCAAGCTGCACGAGGCCCCCACTCCCGTGGCCAATTACGTGCCGTTCGTGCGCACCGGCAATCTGCTGTTCGTCTCGGGCCAGGTTTGCTTCGATCCGGCCGGCAAGCTGATCGCCAAGGGCAAGCTCGGCGCTGGCGTGACCATCGAAGATGGCGCCGCGGCTGCCCGCGGCTGCGCCGTCAACCTGCTCGCCCAGGTCAAGGCGGCGCTCGGCGACCTCGACAAGGTCGTGCGTGTGGTGCGCCTCGGCGGGTTCATCAACTCGGCGCCGGACTTTCTGGACGGCCCGAAGGTCCTCAACGGCGCCTCCGACCTGATGGTCGCCGCCTTCGGTGACAAGGGCCGTCATGCCCGCACCACCGTCGGCGTCGCCTCCCTGCCCGCGGATGCGGCGGTCGAGGTCGAAGGCGTGTTCGAGGTCGCCTGAGGCGAATGCGCGCTCCTGATTGGCTGACAGCCCGCCCGGTCGCCCATCGCGGCCTGCACGACATTTCCCGTGGCATCGTCGAGAACATGCCGGGCGCGGTACAGGCCGCGATTGAGAGCAATTTCTCGATCGAGGTCGACATCCAGCTCTCCGCCGACGGCGAGGCCATGGTCCATCACGACCATGCGCTCGGCCGCCTCACCGAAGCCACCGGCCCGCTGGTCGACAAGACCGCCACTGAGCTGAAGGCGCTGACGTTCAAGGACACGGCCGAGCGGATGATGTCGCTCAGCGACCTCTGCGGCCTGGTCGCCGGCCGCGTGCCGCTGGTGATCGAAGTCAAGAGCCATTTTGATGGCGACCGCAAGCTGGTAAAGCGGATGGCCGAGGTGCTGGCGTCCTATGACGGCCCAGCCGTCGGCATGTCCTTCGACCCGGACCAGGTGCTGGCGCTGCGCGAGCTGCTGCCCTCCCGCCCGCGCGGCATCGTCGCGCAGCGGAGCTATCACGACGAATACTGGGCTTACCTGACCCAGCCGCAGCGCGACAGCATGCTGTACCTGCGCCACGGCTTCCAGACCCAGCCGCAGTTCGTCGCCTTCAGGGTCGACGACCTGCCCGCCCCTGCCCCCTGGATCGCCCGCAATGTGTTCGGCTGCGCCCTGCTCGGCTGGACCGTGCGCACGACCGAGCAGCGGGCGCGGGTCGCGCAACATGCGGATCAGATGATCTTCGAGGGCTTCGTACCGTAGGCTTGATGTTTCCCACTCTTGAAGTCGCTGCTGCAATGCACGATCTTGGGCACGATGGCACCATCCGAAATCACCCTTGAGGCCGTACCTTCCATTGGCGAAGTATCGCCGGACGACTGGGACGCCTGCGCCAATCCCGGCAAGTCTTGTAACGGGCATGGCGAGGGAACCGCATCCGGGCTCCCAGACGATTCCCACGGCCTCTCAAAGCCCGCCTATAACCCGTTCGTTTCCCATGCGTTTCTATCGGCCGTTGAGAAATCGGGTTCGGCCACGATCCGCACCGGCTGGGGACCGCGGCATCTCGTGGCCAAGATCGACGGTCGCGTCGCCGGCGTCGTACCCTGCTATCTGAAATCGCACTCGCAAGGCGAATATGTCTTCGACCGCGGCTGGGCCGATGCCTATGAGCGCGCCGGCGGCCGGTACTATCCGAAGCTGCAGGTTTCGGTTCCCTTCACGCCGGCCACGGGACCGCGGCTGCTGGTCCGCGAGGGCGTTGACCGCGAGCGCATCACGGAGGCCCTGGCGAGCGGGCTCGTGGCGCTATGCGGAGTCAGCAAGGCTTCCTCGGTGCACGTCACTTTCGCCCTCGAGGCGGAATGGAAGCTGCTCGCCCAGCACGGCTTTCTCCAGCGCACCGACCAGCAGTTCCACTGGCACAACGAAGGCTTTGCGAGTTTCGACGATTTCCTGGCGACGCTGAACTCCCGCCACCGCAAATCGATCAAGCGCGAACGGCGCGATGCGCTGGCAGCCGGCGTCACGATCCACTGGCTTACAGGCAAAGACATAACGGAAGACGCATGGGATGCGTTTTTCATGTTCTACATGGAGACCGGCTCGCGCAAATGGGGCCGGCCGTACCTCACCCGCGAATTCTTTTCGCTGATCGGCGAGACCATGAGCGATGACGTGCTGCTGGTGATGGCCCGTCGCAACGACCGCTGGATCGCGGGCGCGATCAACTTCATCGGCTCGGACACGCTGTTCGGCCGCAACTGGGGCGCGGTCGAGCATCATCCCTTCCTGCATTTCGAGGTCTGCTATTATCAGGCGATCGACTTCGCCATCAAACGCGGCCTGGGGAATGTCGAGGCCGGCGCGCAGGGCGAGCACAAGATCGCACGCGGCTACCTGCCCCGGACCACCCACTCGGCTCACTTCATCGCCGATCCGGGCTTGCGCCGCGCGATCGACGATTACCTCAAGCGCGAGCGCGCCTATATCGCGGAAGCCGGACGGGAGCTGGCCGAGCTCGGCCCGTTCCGCAAAGGCGCCGACGAGGCGCCTTGACGGTCCCCCGCGGCTGGTGACAGTAAGCGCAAAGTTTCGAGGAGCCGCCGCCATGACCGCCTACGACCCCGACAACATCTTCGCAAAGATCCTGCGCGGCGAATTCTCCTGCCACAAGGTTTACGAGGATGAACACGTGCTCGCCTTCCTCGACATCATGCCGCGGGTACCTGGCCACACGCTGGTGATTCCAAAAGCCCCTGCCCGCAACATCCTCGACATCAAGCCTGATGACTACGCCCATGTCGCCCGCGGCGCGCACAAGATCGCAGCCGCAGCGATGACCGCGTTCAACGCCGACGGCATCACCGTGCAGCAGTTCAACGAGGCGGCCGGCGGACAGGTGGTGTTTCATCTCCACATGCACGTGATGCCGCGCCACGATGGCGTGGCGATGCTTCCGCCCGCCAGCCGCAAGGAAGACGTCAAGGTGCTGGAAGAGAACGCGACCAAGCTGATCGCAGCGCTGAAGGCGGGCTAGCTATCAGCCCTGTAGCCCGGATGGAGTGGAGCGCAATCCGGGACCTTCCCGCATTCCGCTTCGCTCCATGCGGGCTACGATCGCCGCCCCCTCACTCCGTCTGGAAATCTCCCGGCTGCGGCGCAGCCAGCGGCGTAAACTCGCAACGATCCGGCTTGATGTCGATCAGCGGCGTGTTGTCGAGGCAATCGAGCCCGCGCACCAGAATCGCGTTGCCCTCTATGCCGACCAGCTTCACGATCGACGTGCCGATCGGATTGGGGCGCACCGGTGAGCGCAGCGAAAACGTGCCGCGGGTCTTCTCGTTGTTCTTAGGGCTTTGCAAGATGATGTCACGGCGGGACTTGTCGAGCCAGTAGAGCACTTCGAGATTGCTGTAGAAATCGACGCCCTTGATCGCCGGCACAAACGGCTCGAAGACCTCGAGCCGACAAATCGGGCCGTCATGCCGGCCTTGGCGCGGGGTCTCCATCCGCGAAGTCCAGGGCGTGCGGATGCGGCCGATGAAGACGAGGCCGGCATCCTGCGTCGGCGGCAGCTCGATGGAGACTTCACCCTCGCGGAGCTGGTTTTCGCGAACCATATTTCCAATTCCCTGCTGTTCGCCGGCGGTTTTAGCCCAACCACCACTTGCCGGCCAGCATGAAGACTTCGCCCGCGACCACGCCAGCAAAGATCGAGCGGCGGGTCAGCAGGAAGACGACGAGGCCGGCGCCGACCGCACCGTAGCGCAAGGCATCCGGCACGCTCGCGAGCGCCCCGGGCGGCTCGACCACGATCTGGGCGATGACGCCGGCCAGGATCGCGGTGGCGACCGCCCGTACCCAGACCAGAAGCTCGGAGCCCTCGTCGATGCCGCCGCCGAACCACAGGCCGAGCATGCGCCATATCTGGTTGGGAACGACGCCGGCGACGAACAGCACCGCCAGCGCGTGCCAGTCGCCAATGAGCTGCGCAAAGCTCATGCGCGCACCTCCCGCCACCAATGCACACCATAGGCAATCGTGCCCGCCACGAGGCCGCTGACGAGGATGTCGAGGCCGGAGTTCATCTTCGCAGCCAGCGGATAGAGCAGAACCCCAAGCGCCAGGGCGACGACGTCGGCGACCTCCCGGCTGTTGCGTGCGGTCGAGAACAGGAACGACAGCGGCGTCAGCAGCAGGATCGCCGCGCCAAGCGTCTGGGTCAGATTCGCGGCAAGGAAATAGCCGACCGTGTTGGCGGTGAGACACACCGAGACAAGACCGAAGCCAAGTCCGTTGACGAAGGCGATGCGGCGTTCACGCGGCACCTGCGGCAGGAAGCGATGGCATTCGACCCACAGTGTCACCGCGGTGAGATGCGCCGCGAAAAACAGTTCGCGCCGCTTCGTCGTCGGCGTGCGCATCAAGGGCAGCACCGAGACCACCATCGGAAACAGCCGGATCGCACTGACGGTGACCGCGATCGCGGACTGGACGATCGTCGCGCCTGAGCCGAGCGTGGTGATCAGGATGATCTGCGCCGGCCCCGCCCAGACGAACAGCGTCGAGCAAAGCGCCCAGAGGAGGCTGAAATGTGTGTCGTGGGCGAGCGCGCCGATGCCGAGATAGGTCGCGAACAGGACGAGGGTGAGGATTGTCTGCGTGATCGAGCGCAGTCCCCACGCAAAGGCGCGCCAGGGACTTTGCCATTGAGGTGAATCGAGCGGAGGAAGCGCCACGGGAGTCTTGGCCGGTGAGGAATCGTGCCTGCATAACGGGCAATCCGGCGGCTGGCGTCAAGAAAGCGCGCGGCGGGGCTGGCATGCACGCGTGGCTGTCATTTCGCGGCGCGTGCCCTACCCGCTCACACCTCGGTTCTTCAGCACGAAGCACGCCCCGCCGGCCTTGCGGATGCGACCACAGAGTTCATCCGCCTCGCTCCGCGTATCGGCGCCGATCCGCACCTGATAGAAGGCGCGCGTGCCGCGGCTGCGCATCACTGAGCTGAGCAGGCTCGGATCACGTTCGCCGATCACGGCGCTCAGCCGCGTGACCGCGCGGGAATACATCGCCAGCGCCCGGTTGCGGTCGAAGCCGGCGGCGAGCTGCACGCCCCAGATCTTTGCAGCCGCGAGCTCCACATGCTGCTCGAGCTCGGCGACGAAGGCATTTGGCGCGCGCTTCAAAAGCGCCATCAGATCGCGACAGCTCGTCGGCGGCGCGCTCGGCGGCCCCTTGCCGGTCGCGCCCGCCTTGGCCCAGGCATCGACGCTCGTGCCAGTGATGGCAAGAACGTAATTGCGGGTCTGCTCCGGCATGCCACCGGCGCCGGCGAGCCATTCCTGCACCCGGCGCGGCCCGGCATTGTAGGCGGCCGCCGCCAGGCCGAGATTGCCGAACTGGTTGCGCAGCTCGTTCAGAAATTCCGCCGATTTCGGCAGCGCCTGCACCGGATTGAAGGGATTGAGCAGCCCTCGCTCGCTCGCGGTGCCCGGCATGAATTGCGCGATCCCTTGCGCGTGTTCGCCGCTGCGCGTCATGGGCCCCACCGCATCGGCCTGGAAGCGGCTCTCTTGCCAGATCACGCGGGCGAAGAACTCCAGCGGCAGATTGGCATCGCGCGCCGCGGCCTCGACGATCAGGCAGATCGATTCCCGCGTGTCGCTCTCCCGCGCGTCCGCGGGCTTCGCCGGCGGCGTCGCGAGCTCTTCGACGCTGGGGACAGCGACATCGGTCTTGGCGGGCGAACTGTCCCACGCCGCCGCCTGTGTCGCCGAGACAAGCAGCGCGGGGATGATGCACATCGCCATCTGCACCCATCCTGTGCAGGCATGGCGGTGGCGCGCCTCGGCGCGGCATGCGACAGTGTGATCTGCCATGTTGTGGCATCGTGCCATGGTTCGACGAGTTGCCAATATATGCTGCCTGACCTGCTTCTCCCAATGCGTTACCCCGCCAAACGGATCCGCGCGATCCTTGTCCTCGCCGTATTCATCCTGAGCGTCGCGCCAGCCGCGGCGCAGGTGGCGTCTCAGATCGCATCCCAGGTCACTTGGCGGATGACCACGGAATACCCCGAGAATAATATCTCCGGGATTGGACTCGCGACTTTCGCCAGCCGCGTCTCCGACCGTACCCACGGTTTCGTAACCGTGACAAACGCCTTCGACAACCAGCTCAAGATCAACTCGGGCGAGATGCCGCGCGCGGCGCTGGACGGCCGGATCGCGGGCGGCGATGCCTTCGCGGGCGCGCTCTCGGGCCTCGACCCTGTGCTCGGATTGTCTACCCTGCCCTTCCTGGTGCAATCGGTGGATCTCGCCCGCGCCGCCAATCTGCGGGCGCGCCCGCTCTATGAGAAGGTGCTCGCGGCACGCGGCCTCAAGCTGCTCTATGTGACGATCTGGCCGGCCACGGGCCTCTGGTCGGAGCGGCCGCTCGACGGTGCCGACGATTTGCCCAAACTGAACTTGCGCACCTACGATGCCAATTCCACCGCGGTCATGCGCGCGGCCGGCGCAAACGCGCAATTCCTGCCGATGGACGCGGCGCTCGCCGGACTGAAGGAGCACCGGCTGAATGCCTTCCTCACCTCCGGCGACGGCGGCGCGGGGCGCAAGCTGTGGGACTTCCTGCCGCATTTCACGGCCATCAACTATGCGATGCCGATCTCGATCGCCTTCATCCGCAGCGACGCCTTTGCCGAACTGTCCGAGCCGATGCAGCGCGAGGTGCTGGCCGCGGCGGCCGAGACAGAACAGAGCCAGCTCGCGCTATTGACCCACCGCACCAGCGAGAACTATGGGCGCATGCGGGACAATGGCGTCCATATCGCGGAGCCGGCGCCTGCGTTGCTTGTCGCGGAGCTGCGGAAGGCAGCAAAGGAGGCGATCGCTGCCTGGGAAACCCGGGCAGGCGCGGAGGCGACCGCCATCGTCGAATGGGCGAGACAGCAATGAGGGAGCGGTAGCGGCAGCTGCGGTGAACGCTCCGCTGGTGTCGCTGCCTACCGCCCTAGTTCTCGACTGGAACCGGGATTTCGCCCCGGATGGCGCGGTCGAGGGCATCGATCAGCGCCTGGATCTCGATAAACTTGTTGCGCGCGCGCTCGGCCGTGTCGCGCACAAAGGGAGCGGCCAGCACTTTCGCATGCGCGTCCCTGTCCTCGATCATGCGATCACGGGCCTTCTTCAGAGTTTCAAGTCGCTCGCTCATCCGGCCTCTCCTGAAAAAATTCGTCTCGATCTCTCGTTCGGACTCGCCGATCAACGAGAACGCGGCGAACGAGAAACCCTCAACAGCCGCGGCAGATGTTCTTCAGCTTCGCTGCGGTTCTGGCCTCTTCCGCCACGAACGGGTCCTTGTAGGCAGCACGGGACCCATCGTTCTCCGCAGCAGCGGGCTTTTTTTCCTTCGGGGGAAACGCAGCATCGTAGCAGGCGAGACGTCCGCTCGTGCTTTCGATCGCCCGGCAGTCCGGCCCTGCCGCGGCAGCGCCTTGCGACCGTGTGCCAAGTAACAATGCGCCAAGCATCAATGCGACGAGAAGCGCTCCCCGGCGGATCCAGTCGACCAGACGAAACCGAGTCATGCACGCTCCTGCTCAGTCGGCGGGAGCGCTGGTGACCCTCAGTCACCGGTCGATGCCAATGGAAGGGCGGTGATGGCGCGACCCTACGCTTCCCTCCCGCGAATAGCGAGATTTAAGGGATACGCGGTATCAAGAAGGCGATTTTCGGCATGGCAATTGTTGCGCGTTGCCTTGGTCCACGGCGTCGTTTAGGTCAAGCAATAGAGGCGGCATCAACACAGGCGCGGCAACATGGTGACAGTCTATTTCGATCTCGACGGCACGCTGACCGACCCCAAGCCCGGGATCACACGCTCGATCCAGTACGCTCTCGAGCGGCTCAACGTCGTGGTGCCGAGCGAGGACGAGCTGACCTGGTGCATCGGGCCGCCGCTGCATGCCAGCCTGGAAAAGCTCACCGGCAGCGCGGAACTCGCCGACCGGGCGCTGTTGCTCTATCGCGAGCGCTTCAGCGATGTCGGCCTGTTCGAGAACGAAGCCTATGCCGGCATCATGGACACGCTGACAACGCTTGCTGCGACCACACCGCGCATGTTCGTGGCGACCAGCAAGCCCGCGGTCTACGCCACCCGCATCGTCGAGCATTTTGGCCTGAAATCGTATTTCGAGCGCGTATTCGGCTCCGAGCTCGACGGCACGCGCGTCGACAAGCGTGACCTGCTGCGCTACGCGCTCCACGAAGCCAGGGTCGATCCCGCCAGCGCGATCATGATCGGCGACCGCAGCCATGATGTGGTCGGCGCCCGCACCAACGGCATGACCGCGATCGGCGTGCTCTATGGCTACGGCAGCGAGACCGAGCTGCGGGACGCCGGGGCGCATCACATCTGCGCCGCGCATCCCGAGCTGCTCGGCCATTGCGTGATCTAACTCTATCAAGCGGCGACGGTCTCCACCGCCGCCAGCATGCCGGTCTTGGCGTGACAGTTCAGGTACTCGAAGAACTGTTCGTCGGCTGCCGCCACAGTGACCTCGTGATAGAGCCGCAGCTTTGCTGATGGGCCAAGCGTCGAAAGGTATTTCATCGCGGCTCCGAATATCTTGACGTGAGTCGGATGCGATTCCGCCCACCGTTCCAGCGCCGCCAGGCTCTTCCACCAGCTTTGACCATAGGACTTTTCACTCGCGTCCCCGCCGGCTGCAAGCACGCGCATGTAACGATTGGCGTAACAGCCGATGCCAAAGCCCTCATCGCGCAGGAAATCCATGCCTTCGCGCAACACAGGTTCGACGTCGTCGAGATAGAGCTTTCGCTCCGAGGTCTCGGTATCGCTCCAATCCTGGCCTGATCGGATCAGGCAGAGATTGTCGTGTGCCTGCACGCGCAGTCGCGCGCCGTCGCGGATCAATTCGGGATTGCCCCCCGGCGACATCGGATCGGTCTGCGACAGCGGGATGCGGTCGCGCATGCCGCCCCAATAGGCGTGCTCCTGCACCTCGCCGCTCATGCCCTGCGCAATCACCGCGACGCCTTCGGGCCGGCCGAGCGAGGAGAACAGCGTCTCGTGCCGCGCCACAATGGGGCGCAGCACCTCGATGAAAGTGCCGATGCCCTCGGGCTGCGTTCCGGTCCAGGCCTCGCGCGCCGGTCCAAACCATTTGTCGAAATTGGCAATGTCGTCCCAATAGGCCACAGAGACGACGTTCTCGCAGCCGGCCTGATCGACATAGCGGGCGCGGTCCCAATGCGAGGGACCGCCTTCCGCGGCAAACCGCGCCGCGATGTCAGCGAGCGCGTCCGTCGCAGCCGCCGGCGCCGTGCCGCGATATTGCAGGCCGAAATAGGCCATCGCGACCCGGTTCACCGCAGGCTTATAGCGCGCCACGAAGGACGGGTATGGCGGCTGGTAATCGTCCGGCACGCGCTTGTGGCGCGTGCGCGGGGTCTCGAGGTGCAGAGGAATTGCGGATTCCATGATCGTGCCTCCCGTTCGATTCCGGCGATCAGCTCGCCGCCGCGGCGATGTCCGTGGGCTCGACGGTGTCGACCGGCAGCGCAAACTGCTCGACGCGCTGGTATCGCTTCTTGTTGAGCAGGAGCCGGGTCACGTCGGGGCGCGAATAGTGCCCGGCTGGATCAGCGGCATTCTTGGCGACGCCGATGGCGCCAAGATCGATCTCGGCGATCAAGAGGCCCTCCTGGTCCGGCGCGAGCTTGTCGCCGATCTGGCTGCCATCGGGACCGTAGATCGCAGCGAAGCCACCGCCGGCATGCAGCAGGGCATGCTTGTCCGGCCGATCACAGAGCTCGTCGATCATCGCCTGCGAGACCGTTGCGCAAGGCGCGAGCACGAAACAGGAGCCCTCCACAGCGTAGACGCGCGAGGCGGCGTTGTTCACCTCGGCGCCGAGCGCCGGCGCGAAGGGATCGTAGAGCGAAAAGCTCGGCCAAGCCGCGACATGGACCTGCTCGTTCTGGGCATACATTGCGTATTTCGACAGCGGCTGGAGATGCTCCCAGCAGCACAGGGCGCCGATGCGGCCGATGTCGGACCGCGCGTGCACGGCGAGATCGCTGCCGTCGCCCTCGCCATAGACCGTGCGCTCGGCATGGGTCGGCCGCAGCTTGCGGCGCTTGGCAATGGTCTCGCCATCCGGCCCGATCAGCCATTGCGCGAGATAAAGACTGCCGCCCTCGCGCTCGGACAGGCCTAGCACGGCAGTGAGCTTGGCCTTGCGCACGGCGTCGCGCAGCCGCCCGGCCTGCGGACTGTCATAGGACAGCGAATTGTCGAAATAGCGCTGCACGAAGCCGCGGCCGATGGCCCAGGCCGGCGAATCCATCCAGATGTGCCAGGGGTAGCCGGGAATGAAGGCTTCCGGAAAGGCGATCAGCTTGGCGCCCTTCTCGGCGGCGTCCCTGATCAGGGCGATCGACTTGTCGATCGAGGCGTCGAGATCGAGCCAGGCGGGCGCCGCCTGCACCACCGCGACCTTGTATTTCGGGTGTTCGATGCCCATTCCCACCTCCCTTGCCGGTTGATCGGAAGCCAGGTCCGATGCAGTCTATTTGACCAGGCTGGGCGGCGGGCGCTCTACCGCGGCGGAACAAAAACTCGACCGGACGAAAACGCCGGCCCGGTACGGGATTTGCCTCCGGCCAGGCGGGACCTGTGCCAACGCGCGATGTTGCGGGATGTGAAAGGGAGGCTCTGCAGATGCCAATCCAGTTCACCACAGACGACAGCCCAGGCCACCGCCGGCTTGCGCTCTGGCAGGATATCGTCTGCGACGTCTTCGTCGGGCTCGACTGCAAGTCCGATCTTGGCAGCGCTTTTCGCGGCTCGGTCACCCGGGCATCCCTGGGCAAGACGGAATGCTCCGAGGTCTGCTCCGATCGTCAACACGTGTTGCGCACGCCCTCGCGCATCGCGCGCTCGGATCAGGATTTCATCCTGATCGCGCTCGGCAATCGCGGCGCCGGCGCCGTGGTGCAGGACGGCCGCGAGGCCGTGGTGCATCCGGGAGAGCTTGCGCTCTATGACACCACCCGTCCCTACGAGCTGAAATTCGACGGCACCTTCACGCAGACCATCTTCAAGGTGCCGCGCGAGATGCTGCAGCGCCGGCTCGGCGCGACCGAAACTCTCACCGCCACCTCTTTCGGGCCGGACTCGCCATTGCAGAGGATCGCCTACGATTTCATCTACCGGCTCTGCCAGAGCGCGGATCAGATCGATCCGCACCACGCCGCCGCTCTGTCGGAACAGGCCGTCGATGTCCTGGCGATGGCACTGGGCGAACGGCTGGGCAAGACGCCGCTGCCGTCCTCGACCCATCGCTCCGCCCTGCTCTACCGGCTGAAGGCGCACATCCGGGCTCATCTTGCCGATCCCGACCTCTCGCTGTCCGAGACAGCGGCGGCGCTCGGCATCTCGTCCCGTTATGTCAACGATCTCCTCGCCGACGAGGATACCTCGTTCCAGCGCTACGTCCTCGGTGAGCGCCTCGCTCAATGCAGGCGCGACCTCGCCTCCCCCGTGCTCGCTCGCCGCCACATCAGCGAGATCGCCTTCGCCTGGGGCTTCAACGACCTCTCGCATTTCGGCCGCGTCTTCCGCGAGCATTTCGGGATGTCACCGCGCGACTTCCGGCAGAGCCAGTCGCGGCATTGAGGTCCGGGCAGCCACTGGTGCGAGCCTTCGCTTCAGGCGTCTGCACGACCAGGCTGTCCCCAAGCAGGGCCGGTATGTGAGCGCGGCGTAGGACACGGCGCGTGCTTGCTCTACCATCCGCACAGAGGCCGCGGGGATCAATCAGCGGCCAGCCGAGGAGCATATCGATGGAATACCGACGCTTGGGCCGCTCGGGCCTCATGGTGCCCGCCTTGAGTCTTGGGACCGGCACCTTCGGCGGCGTTGGCCGCCTCGCTGCGTGGGGCGCGACTGACGCGACCGAAGCGCGGCGCCTTCTGGATATCTGCCTCGATGCGGGCGTGTCGATGTTCGACACCGCGAACGTCTATTCGCTCGGCGAGTCCGAGCGCGTTCTCGGCGAAGCCATCAAGGGCCGCCGCGACAAGGTCTTGGTCTCGACCAAGGCGACGTTCCGCTTCGGCGACGGCCCCAACGACATCGGGTCGTCGCGACAGCATCTGCTCACAGCCATCGATGCTTCGCTGAGCCGGCTCGGCACCGATTACATCGACCTGTTCCAGCTTCACGGCTTCGACGCCTTCACGCCACCTGAAGAGGTGCTTAGCACCCTCGACGTGCTCGTGCGCGCCGGCAAGATCCGCTACGTCGGCGTGTCGAACTTTTCGGGCTGGCACCTGATGAAATCGCTTGGCGTTGCCGACAAGCATGGCTTCCCGCGTTACGTCGCCAACCAGACCTATTATTCACTGATCGGGCGCGACTACGAATGGGAGCTGATGCCGCTCGGCCTCGACCAGGGCCTCGGTGCGGTGGTCTGGTCGCCGCTCGGGTGGGGACGTCTCACCGGAAAGATCCGCCGCGGCCAGCCAAAGCCTGACATAAGCCGCTTGCCCAAGACGGCCGAGTTCGGTCCACCCGTGCCGGACGAGCACGTCTACCGCGTCGTCGACGCGATCGACGAGGTCGCCAAGGAAACGGGCAAGAGCGTCTCGCAGATCGCGCTGAACTGGCTGCTGCAGCGTCCGACCGTCTCGACGCTGATCATCGGCGCACGCAACGAGACGCAGCTGCGCGAAAATCTCGGCGCGGTCGGCTGGTCGTTGACCAAGGACCAGGTCGCAAAGCTCGATGCCGCGAGCAAGGTGACGCTGCCCTATCCTTACTGGCACCAGCGCACAACTTTCACCGACCGCAATCCGCCGGCGGTGTAGCGACCGCGCGCGGCGCAGTCCGGCTTGAACTGCATCAAGCCGGCCCGCGCCGACAGTGGCATCGTGGGCTCCCGCGAGACTCCCGATGCGCCGATTTGCCATGAAGGCCCTGTTCACCGCTCTCAATCTCAACCGCGCCGAGCGCAGCGGGATCGATTGGGACCGCACGATCCGGATCGTTTCGACCGCGGTGACGGTTGGGCTCGTCACGCTCTATGTGTTTGGGAAGTCGACCTCGCGCTGGTGACCCGCGAGGCCGTGCCGACCCATGCCCGCGGTGCCGGGAGACCCGCGCCCGGCGCAGGAACCGCCCGTATCCTGCCGGGTTGCGATGCATCTCGCAATTTCCTAACCCGGAGACGAACCACGGCTCGAATCAAGCCCGCCGCCATCATGTCACCAGCCCCCATGGAGCACGCCGACGGCCTGCCGCAGCCGCAGCGCAGCCAGGCGGTCCTGACCATTGCGCTCGGCATCATCATGGCAGTGGTCGACAGCGCCATCGCCAATGTCGCGCTGCCGACGATCGCGGCCGACCTCGACGCCAGCCCGGCGTTCTCGATCTGGATCGTCAACGGCTACCAGCTCGCGATCACGATCTCGCTGCTGCCGCTGGCTTCGCTCGGCGAGATCGTCGGCTATCGCCGCGTCTATCTGGTCGGGCTGGTGCTGTTCACGCTTGCCTCCGCATTCTGCGCGCTGGCGCACACGCTGCCGCTCCTCACGATCGCACGCATCGTGCAGGGGTTCGGCGCGGCCGGCATCATGAGCGTCAACGCGGCGCTGGTGCGTTTCACTTATCCCCGCAGCCAGCTCGGCCGCGGCATCGGGCTCAACGCCCTCGTCGTCGCCTTCTCGGCCGCGGTCGGCCCGACGCTCGCCGCCGGCATCCTCGCGTTCGGCAGCTGGCCCTGGCTGTTCGCTATCAACGTCCCGCTCGGAGTGGTGACATTGGTACTGGGCCTGCGCAGCCTTCCGCACACCACGCCTGCGAGCCATTCCTTCGACTGGCAGAGCGCGGGGCTGTCCGCGATCACTTTCGGCGTCGGCATCGCGGCCGTCGACAGCGTCGGTCATGGCGAAGCGGCGATCACCTGTCTCGTGCAGTTCGCCATCGCGCTCGTCGCCGGCGCGCTGCTGATCTACCGCGAGACCCACATGGCCTCGCCGCTGCTACCGATCGACCTGTTGCGGATCCCGGTGTTCGCTCTGTCGATTGCGACCTCGATCGCCTCGTTCTGTGGGCAGATGCTGGCCTTCGTCGCGATCCCCTTCTACCTCCAAAGCCGCTTCGGCTATTCGGCGGTGCATATGGGGCTCTTGATCACGCCATGGCCGATCGCGGTCGCGTTCGCAGCTCCCCTCGCCGGTCGCCTGGTCGAGCATTATCCGGCCGGCCTGCTCGGCGGCATCGGCCTCACGCTGTTCGCCTGCGGCCTCGCTGCGCTCGCCTTGTTGCCGGCGGCGCCCACGCCGCTCGACGTGATCTGGCGGATGGCGCTGGCCGGCGCCGGCTTCGGCCTGTTCCAGACCCCCAACAACCGCACCATGATCGCGGCCGCCCCGCGCGAGCGTGCCGGCGGCGCCAGCGGCATGCTGGGGACGGCGCGGCTGCTCGGCCAGACCACCGGCGCAGCGCTGGTGGCGCTGTTCCTCGGCCGCTATCCGATCGAGGGAACCCGGATCGCGTTGCTGACCGGCGTCGGCTTCGCGCTCTGCGGCGCGGCGCTGAGCATGTTGCGGCTGTCGCCCGCGGGAGCGCGCGGCGCCGAGCATGTTCGGGTGCAGGACGACCAGCGTCTGCGCGGCGAATAGCGCACGACCATTTGGGAAGGCCGATTTCGGCTGCGTCCGCCGCGCCTCACATCTTCACCATCTCGGTGCGATATTTCGGCAGCAGTGCTGCGATCAGCTTGCCTTTCTCGGCCATCTCTTCCGGGGTCGGCTTCGGCGGTGGCGATGTGCGGCCTTCAACGGGAAAGCCAACCGCCAGGAAGAATTCGTCCTGTCCCGCTGGCGTGCACATGCAGAGCATACGGGCCGTCTTGCCGGACACGTTCTTGAACGCGTGCGGCGCGTTGGCCGGAACGTTGACGGTCGACCCGGCACTTACGGTGTGGGACTTACCGCGAAAGGTGAATTCAAGTTCGCCTTCGAGCAGCGTGAACATTTCCTCGAAGTCGTGGCGGTGCGGCGGGGGCCCGCCGCCGGCGGGCACCAGCATGTCGACCAGGCAATAGCGTCCTGCGGTCTGCGCGCCCGACACCAGGACCGTGTAGGTGCCGCCGGCCACAGAGATATGCGGCACGTCAGCGCCGTCGGGATCGGCGACCGTCAGGGTACGGCCGGGATCGTCGGCGGGGATCGAGGAAGCTGACGACGAGTTTGCAGAAGGCGTGTTGGTCATACCGGATCTTCTTGCTTATATTTGACTGCCCATAAGAAAGGCCGGCTTCTCAGCCGGCCTTCTCAATTCTTCGCGTGCAGATCAAACCTTGACCAGCGGGCTCTTGGTCGGCCCCTTCGAGCCGCCGGGGCCACCGGGCTTGGACTTGCCCGGCGGGCGCTTGCGGGCACCCGGGAGCTTCTCCTGCTTCGGCGTGACCGGACCCTCGACGAACTCGAAGCCGATCTTGTCCTTGGTCTCGTCGGCCTCGTCCTTGACCAGAACGACGCGGACATGGCCGCCACCCTTGAGCTTGCCGAACAGCACCTCGTCGGCCAGCGGCTTCTTGATGTGCTCCTGGATCACGCGAGCCATGGGACGTGCGCCCATCTGCTCGTCGTAGCCATGCTTCACCAGCCAGGTCTTGGCGGGGTCGGACAGCTCGATGGTGACATCGCGATCGCCGAGTTGCGCTTCGAGCTGAAGCACGAACTTCTCGACGACCGTACCGATCACCTCGACGCTGAGATGGCCGAACGACACGACGGCATCGAGACGGTTGCGGAATTCCGGCGCGAACTGCCGGTTGATCGCCTCGTGGTCGTCGCCTTCCCGCTTCGAGCGCGTGAAGCCGAACGCCTGCTTGGCGAGATCGGACGCGCCCGCATTCGTGGTCATGATCAGGATCACGTTGCGGAAGTTGACCTGCTTGCCGTTGTGGTCGGTGAGCCGGCCGTGATCCATGATCTGCAGCAGGACGTTGTAGAGATCGGGATGCGCCTTCTCGATCTCGTCGAGCAGCACCACGCAATGCGGATGCTGGTCGACGCCGTCGGTGAGCAGGCCGCCCTGGTCGAAGCCGACATAGCCGGGAGGCGCGCCGATCAGGCGCGACACGGTGTGCCGCTCCATGTATTCGGACATGTCGAAGCGCAACAGCTCGACGCCGAGCGATGCCGCGAGCTGTTTCGCGACCTCGGTCTTGCCGACGCCGGTCGGACCCGAGAACAGATAGCAGCCGATCGGCTTCTCCGGCTCGCGCAGGCCGGCTCGCGCCAGCTTGATCGAAGCGGCGAGCGATTCGATCGCCTTGTCCTGACCGAACACGGTGCGCTTCAGGGTCTGCTCGAGATGCTTGAGCACCTCGGCATCGTCCTTCGACACGCTCTTCGGTGGGATCCGCGCCATCGAGGCAATCGTGGTCTCGATCTCCTTGATGCCGATGGTCTTCTTGCGCTTGTTCTCGGCGACCAGCATCTGCGCCGCGCCGGATTCGTCGATCACGTCGATCGCCTTATCCGGCAGCTTGCGGTCGTGGATGTAGCGCGAAGAGAGCTGCACCGCAGCCTCGATCGCCTCATTGGTGTATTTCAGCCGGTGGTAGTCCTCGAAGTACGGCTTGAGGCCCTTGAGGATCGCGATCGCGTCCTCGACCGTCGGCTCATTGACGTCGATCTTCTGGAAGCGCCGCACCAGCGCGCGGTCCTTCTCGAAGTGCTGGCGGTATTCCTTGTAGGTGGTCGAGCCCATGCAGCGGATGGTGCCGGAAGCGAGCGCGGGCTTGAGCAGGTTCGAGGCATCCATCGCCCCGCCCGACGTCGCGCCCGCACCGATCACGGTGTGGATCTCATCGATGAACAGGATGGCGTTGGGATGCGCCTCGAGCTCCTTCAGCACCTGCTTCAGGCGTTCCTCGAAGTCGCCGCGATAGCGCGTACCGGCGAGCAGCGTGCCCATGTCGAGCGAGAACACGGTCGCAGCCGCCAGCACCTCAGGCACCTCGCTGTCGACGATGCGCTTGGCCAGGCCCTCCGCGATCGCGGTCTTGCCGACGCCGGCCTCGCCCACGAACAGCGGATTGTTCTTCTGCCGGCGGCACAGCACCTGGATCGCGCGGTTGATCTCGGAATTGCGCCCGATCACCGGATCGATCTTGCCGTCGCGCGCCTTCTTGTTGAGGTTGACGCAATAGGTCTCGAGCGCCTCGCCCTTCTTCTTGGCGTCCTCGCTGCCCTTGGTCTCCGTCTCCTCGTCGACACCGCGGACCGGCCGCGCCTCGGAGACGCCCGGCCGCTTGGCGATACCGTGGCTGATATAGTTGACGGCGTCGTAGCGCGTCATGTCCTGCTCCTGCAGGAAATACGCGGCATGACTCTCGCGCTCGGCAAAGATCGCGATCAGCACGTTGGCGCCGGTCACCTCTTCGCGACCGGACGACTGCACGTGGATCACCGCGCGCTGGATCACGCGCTGGAAGCCTGCGGTCGGCTTGGCGTCGTCGGCGCCGTCCGTCACCAGGTTCTCGAATTCGGTCTCAAGATAATTGACGAGGCTCGTACGGAGCTTGTCGAGGTCGACGCTACAGGCGCGCATGACGGCGGCTGCATCGGAGTCGTCGATCAGGGAGAGCAAAAGATGCTCGAGCGTCGCGTATTGGTGATGACGCTCGTTTGCGATCGCCAGTGCACGATGCAGGGATTGTTCAAGGCTTTGGGAAAAAGTCGGCATTCGCGTCCTCTATGGCCCCCACCATCATGATCGCCATCGCCCGGTCAGGCAACAACAACCTTTGTCACATATAGTTATACAAGATCGCGGCGAAAGACCGGTTCCGCGACTCAGGCGGCTGCACAGCTGCGGTATTTTCGATGCAAAACCCGTTCCGCTTTGGGCACGATCGGCACCGGTCCGAAATTCCGTAGTTTTGCCGTTTGCAACGAACATCGCGCGCAGACATCACGCGGCAATCAGACTGCGACATGCACAAGAACCGGCTTCGAACGCGCCGTAACGTATCGTGTCTTACTTCTTTTCCATCACGCATTGCAGCGGATGCTGGTGCTTGCGAGCGAAATCCATCACCTGCGTCACCTTGGTCTCGGCGATCTCGTAGGTGAACACGCCGCACTCCCCGATCCCGTGATGATGAACGTGCAGCATGATCTTGGTTGCAGCCTCGGCGTCCTTCTGGAAGAATTTCTCCAGCACATGAACGACGAATTCCATCGGCGTGTAGTCGTCGTTCAGGATCAGCACGCGGTACAGGTTCGGCCGTTTGGTCTTCGGCTTGACCTTGGTGATGACGGACGTATTTGGCGCGGAAGGACCGCCGGAACGGTTCTCGTCGTTGCTCATCAGTGCAGCGTGGGCGGCGGCGGCCGCGGACGGATCTGGTCTGGAAGACAGTTGCGGCATGGCTCAGGCGTTCAAATTCCCCACGGAAGCGTATAACGGTTCGCCGCGCAGCCCCGGCCTTCGGAGCTTCGCACAGGCGCACCGCCTTGTTGGATCGCCGCTTCCAGCCGGTCCGGTCCAAGCCGGATCGGCCTCACCGAATATGGGCCTGCCCCCGGCTCGCCGCAAGCGTGCGACAGCTCGGCCGATGCGGCCATGGCGGTCCCGATTCCCGGTCCGGGCGATCCTCACCAAGGTTAATCAATCCGGACTGATTTGACAAAAGCTTCCGCCCCGCCGGTTTAGAAGATGTTGACCAGGAACCCGGCCGGTAACGCGGCTGCGGCGGCTCCGCGCGGGTTATCTCCGGTTTTCTACGGACCCATTTACCCTGCGTTCAATGGCGTGGCGCGAAAACGGGCAAAGTCACAGATTTCCGGGAATCGTCATGTCTCGCCTGCCCTTCGTCAACTGTATTGTTGGTCGACACCTCTCCCGGTTTGCAGCGGCCGAACAAGGCAATATCGCCGTGATCTTCGCCATCGCGCTGCTCCCGGTTTTAGGCTTCGTCGGAGCTGCAATCGATTACAGCCGCGCGGCCCAGGCTCGTTCCGCAATGCAGGCGGCCCTCGATTCGACCTCGCTGATGGTCTCCAAGGATCTGTCGTCCGGCACCATCACGACATCGCAGATCAGCACCAAGGCGCAGGCTTATTTCAACGCCCTGTTCACCGCCACCAACTCCCTGCCGTCGGTCAGCATCGCGGCCACTTACACCGCAAGCACCAGCATGGGCTCCACCATCGAGGTCACCGGCACCGGCACCTACACGACCGCCTTCATGAAGGTCGCAGGCTTCCCGACGCTCGACGTCGGCGCCAATTCCACCAGCGCCTGGGGCCTGGTGCGCATGCGCGTGGCCTTGGTGCTCGACAACACGGGCTCGATGGCTGACGACGGCAAGATGGCGGCGATGCAAACCGCCGCGAAGAGCTTGGTCGACCAGCTCAGCCCACTCGCCAAGACCAATGGCGACGTCTACATCTCGATCGTTCCGTTTGCCAAGGACGTCAACGTCGGCGCCGGCAACTACAATAAGTACTGGGTCGATTTCAGCGATTGGGACGCGGCCCGCGGCACTAGGTCCGCCAACCACAACACGTGGACGGGATGCGTGGTCGACCGCGACCAGGACTATGACACCAAGAACACGACGCCCACGAGCGGCAACGCGGGAACGCTGTTCCCGGCCGAACAGTACTCCTACTGCGACACCGGCAATTCGTCCTATCTGCAGCCGATCATGCCGCTGAGCTACGACTGGAGCTCACTCAAGAGCCGGATCGACGCCATGAAGCCCACGGGCAACACCAACCAGGGCATTGGCCTCGCCTGGGGCTGGATGACGCTGTCGACCGGCGATCCCATGAACGCGCCAGCCAAAGATACCAACTACACCTACAAGGACGCGATCGTGCTGCTCTCCGACGGTCTCAATACCCAGAACCGCTGGTACAGCAACGCCTGGCAAATCGACGCGCGGCAGAAGAAGCTGTGCGACAACGCCAAGGCGGCGAACATCACGATCTATACGGTGCAGGTGAACACCGGCAGCGACCCGACCTCCAGCGTCCTGCAACATTGCGCGAGCGGCACCGACAAGTTCTATCTGGTCACGAAGGCAGATCAGACCGTCTCGGTGTTCAAGGACATCGGCACGTCGCTGTCCAAGCTGCGCGTGGCGCGCTGAGATCGACACGCCGCGACACAAAAAAAGCCCGGCTGCTGCAGCCGGGCTTTTGATTCCAGGACGTCAGGAAACGTTAGCTGGCGGCCGGAGTGAACTTCGACACGATGGTCTCGACCGGCTTGAACGCCTGCTTGGCGAGGTCGCTATAGAGGCCGGCGATCTTCTGCGATTCCGCGACGAAGGACTCGTAGGCGGAACGGGCGAATTCGGTCTGCGCTTCGACGGCCTTGTCCAGCGACTTCACGCCGGAAAGCTTCTCGACGAAGGACTTGGTGTCTTCGAACGACTTCTTCGTGTAGTCGCCATAGGCGCTGGCGATCGCCTGAAGGCCGTGCTGCATCGAGGTCGCGGAGGCGACGTACTGCTCGAAGTGCTCTTTCCCGTAGCCTTGAAAGTCTTCAACCTTGAACATTCGGAATCCTTTTCCCTAGCTCTCGTCGGGAAGCCCCGGCTCCCTGACTCTGCTCACAATTAGTGCAACGCACAAAAAAGTCAAGAATTTTGTGCGTCGCACAAAATTACATGCAAAATCGCAGAAATTCCCCAGGTTTCCCGCAATGGTTCCTTAAGCTTTTGGAAACCGCGGCCCCCTACTTTGATTCCCTGGACGTGTTCAGCTTCCAGAAGCGGCCGAAAGCCGTTGGAGAACATCACCTTAGCCAGAACAGCGGCTCAGGCCCAACGTCCCCCGCGGCCAATACCTGCGGAGGACAGCCTGAGCAGGTAATGATCCCGGGTCCCTTGGGCACAATTTCGCCTCACGAGCCGGTGATCAAGTCAGAAACGGGGACGGGGTTTCATGCTTCGTAAAAACTTGTCTTCTTCGCGCTTGGCGCGGGTTGGCGTTTTTGGGCTTCTTGCGGTCACTAGCGCAGTCATCTTCACCACCGACGCTGCCGAGGCGCGGCGCCACCGGCGTCACACCGCGCACCACCGCGTGCAGCACGATGTGTCCGAGAGTTCCAGCCCGAAATTCGCGTCGATCATCGTCGACGGCAATTCCGGCTCCGTGCTTCAGGCCACGAGCCCCGACGGGATCCGCCATCCGGCCTCGCTGACCAAGATCATGACGCTCTATCTACTGTTCGAGCGCCTCGAATCCGGCAAGATGAAGCTCGACACCGAGATGCCGGTGTCGCAGCACGCCGCCGATCAGGATCCGACCAAGCTGAACCTGCGTGCCGGCCAGACCATTCGCGTCGAGGACGCGATCAAGGGTCTCGTCACCCGTTCCGCCAACGACGCAGCCGTTGTGATCGCGGAAGCGATTGGCGGCGACGAGGACGACTTCGCCCAGATGATGACGCGCAAGGCGCGTTCGCTCGGCATGTCCAGGACGGTTTACCGCAACGCCAACGGCCTTCCCAACGACGAGCAGGTCACGACCGCGCGGGACCAGGCCACGCTCGGCCGCGCCATCCAGGAGCGCTTCCCGCGCTACTATCGCTATTTCGCGACCTCGACGTTCAACTGGCGCGGACAGTCGATCCGGAACCACAATCATCTGCTCGGGAATGTCGAGGGCGTGGACGGCATCAAGACCGGCTATACTCGCGCCTCCGGCTTCAATCTCGTGACCTCGATGCGCCGCGGCAACCGCCACCTGATCGGCGTGGTGCTGGGCGGCCGCAGCGGCGGCTCGCGCGACGCCATCATGCGCAACCTGCTTGCGGAGAACCTCGATAAGGCCGCGACCACCCACACCGTCGCGGCGGTCACCGAGCGCAGCGGCTCCGACGCCGCGGTCGAGGTTGCCGATGCATCGGACACCCCGGCCCGCTCCGCTCCGCAGGTTCAGGCTGCTGCTGCCCCTGCTCCCGAAGCAGCCCCGTCGCGTCTCGCCGCGCGCCTGTCGACGCTTGCGGCTGCGACTGCCGCGGTGCCGCCGGCTCAGCCCAGATATGAAGCCAACAGGCCTGAAGTTCGGCCGACAGAATCCAAGATCGAGCCTGCGCCGCTCACGAATGGCGTGATCTCGAGCCAGCCGCTCTCGATCATCCCCGGCTCGTCCGAGCCGATGAAGCCGGTCAGGGTCAAGACCGTCCAGGTCAAGGCCGGCGCGGTGAAGGTCGCCTCCGCCGCCCCGGCTCAGATCGCACCGCAGGTCACGAGCACGATCGCGTCGCGCTCCGACGTCGCCGAAACCTCCGGTGCCGTCGTCGCCCGCGCAGACCTTATCAACAAGCCGGAGGTCGCCAGCCAACCGGAAGCCCCGAGGGCCGAGATCGCCCGTACCGAGCTGCCGCGGCAGCCGGCGGGCTTCGGCACCGGTAACGGCATCCTCGGCGTATTGCCGGCCGCCGCACCCGCCCCGGCTGCTGCGAAGCTCGCGTCAGCCGACCCGGCGCTGCAGCCGATCCAAATGAGCGCCACCACCAAGCCGGTCGCCACCCACAGCGGCTGGATCGTCCAGGTCGGCGCGCTCGAGAGCGAGAACGAAGCCCAGCAGCGCATCGACGCGGCGCGCAGCTCGGCTCGCGGCCTGCTCAGCAAGGCCGACCCGTTCACCGAGCCGGTCGTCGCGAAAGACAATCGCAAGCTCTACCGCGCCCGCTTCGCCGGGCTCGACCGCGACCAGGCCGAAGCCGTCTGCCGCACCCTGAAGCGCGCCGATATCTCCTGCATGACCGTCCGCAACTGATCTTTCGCACCGCTCCAATGAAAATGCCCGCGCCTTGCGCGGGCATTTTCATTTTCGGGATGCGGTGACCGACGAGGCTGTTCCACGACAACCTCTCGTCAAGGATTTACGGTTAAAACTTTACGCAAGGGATCGACCACGCCGACAATGGCGGGCATCGGGGCGACGGCAAACAGAGCAAGCGGGGCTCACACGGGACGAGCGTTTGTAGCGTGGTGCCGGAGTTAGCCGTTATGCGTGCGAAGCAGAGTATCCTTGGCCTCGTTTACACGGGCAGCGAGATACGTCGAGCCCCCCTGGTCGGGATGCAGTTTCTTCATCAGGGACTTGTGAGCCCGGCTGATGTCGTCACGCCCCGCCCCAGGTTGCAGGCCAAGGATCTGATAGGCCTCCTCCGTCGTCATTTTGCCGGTCGCCACCGTGCGGCGCTGCCCCCTTGCCGCGTCGCCCTGCGCGTTCTGACGCCAAGCGGGAAACCGGCGGTCCAGATAGCTTTCAAGTAGGGCCACGCTCTCGGCATCGAACGCCGGGACCATTGCCAGCAGGGCCGCGAGATCGAACTCATCGAGATCACGCCCGGCGTGAGGCCCGGCGACGATCCGGCCTCCGAGCTGGCCGGAATCGTGATCGAGCCGCATGTCCAGGAATTGCGAGCGCACGCGCGAGGCCTGACCGGCCGGGCGCGTGGCGCCCCCCCCGAACAGCCCGCCGATATGGCCGAAGCCGGCGTTTGCCATCGGTGTCCAGCCTAGGAGCCCGGCGCCGAATATCCCGAGCGGGATCGCCACCACCAGTTCGCCCTTCAAACCCGTGAACGCTGCGACAGCCAGCGCGACCACGCCGCCACCGAACCTGATCGCGCGTGCCAGCACGGCCGGATTGGCCGAACGAAACATCTGGAGCAGCAGATAAAGGGTGATAATTGCGATAGCGCCGGCGATCAGGGTCATGGCCGGAATATAGTCGGCCTACCGCCAAAAAGCATCGTGTCCTTGCGCCCCCGCCGACCGCGCGCCAGCGCTACTTCATCTGGCCGATCAGCCTGGCCGCGCCACTGGCGGTCTTCGCCAATTGCAATAGCGCCTCGCGTCCGCCCGCCGCGTAGGCGGCGGCTGCGCGCAACAGCTCGCGCAACTGCGCCGCCGCGCCCGGATCGAACCGGCACCAGGCGCCGCCGGTCAGGCGCGCGATCTCGCGAAAGGCCTGCTCGGCCACCGCGTCATGGCCTTCCTGAAATACGAACACAGGCACCTTGAGCATGCCGAGCTCGCCAGCCTTGGCGCAGAGCTCGTCGACGTTCTCCTCCATGGCGTCGCCGACGAAGACGACGGCGCGCACGCCGGATGCGACGGCCTCGCGCCGCGCCTCGCTCAGCACCTTGCCGATCTGGGTGTCGCCGCCACGGCAATCGATCTTGCTCATCAGCGCCGCAAGCCTGGCGCTGTCGGAGATCCATCCCGTGGCGCGACACTCGTTGAAGCCGCGATAGTAGACGAGCCGGATGTCGAGACTGCCGAGCGCGGCGGTCTCACGGAACATGTCGGCCTGAAGCGCGCAAGCCATGTCCCAGGTCGGCTGCCGGCTCATCGTCGCATCCAGCGCGAAGATCAGCCGCCCCTTCGCACCGGGCGCATGCGGTGACAGCGCACGCGCGTTGGCGACGAAGGCGGCGATGTCCTCCGAGGTCGAGGTCCCCGCCTGCGGCACAGCGCCGCCTGGTTGCGCCGAGACGGCATCGCGGCCGCGCGGTTTGATGGGTTCGCCGGACATTTCCTTGACCCTTGCGTGAGCGGCTAATGTGGTCAGCACATGCAACCCGGTCAATGTGCAAAGCCCCCGCAGGCGTCAGCCGGCGGAGGCTTTGAAAATCGCTATCGACGACGAGGGCGGCGTCAGCTCTTGGCAGGCGCCATCAAAGCGACCGGCCCGGGCTCGAGAATCTTGGGCGGGGACGACTGCGTGTCGACCGGCGCCACTTCGCTATCGGTCGCGCTCAGGAACTTGTCGAGCATGCCCTGGATCGAGTTCTTGGCAGCGTCCGGACCGGTGTCGCGCATGTCGTTGTGCTGGAATTCGGTCTTCACGACCTGGATGCCGGCCTTCTCGCATTCCTCGTCGGTCGGGATCACGCCCGCATCGGCCTTGAACTGCGGATCGGTGGAGCGGAACGACAGGATCTTGAACTTGCCGGCGGTGACGAAGGGCACGCGAAGATTGTCGAGCGTGACGACCTTCTTGACCTCATCCGGATACTGCTTGGCGAAATACATCGTGATGTCGCCGCCCATGGAGTGGCCGACCATCGTCACCCTGTCGTAGTCGGCGTTGGGCTGAACCTTCTTCATCTCCTGCATGGCGAGATGGATGTTGGCGACGCCGCGCAGGATCTGCGGCAGCCGGCCGACATAGATCTCGCCGGGCTTGGTCACCATCGGAGGATCGGTCGGCAAGTCATGCTGGGGGCTGATGACGAGGTAGCCACGCGCGGCGAAAATGTTGGCGAGGAAGCCGTACTCGGTGTTCTTGACGGTGTTGCCGTGGTTGATCACGGCGACCGGCAACGTGATCATGCCGGCATTAGCCTGCATTTCCTTGTCACGACGGATCGCGATATCGACGGGCACCGCACGGTTGTCGCGCGAGGCATCGTAGAAGGTGATGGTCTCGTGCTTGATTGCCCACTTGCTCACCGTGAAATAGGCGACACCGCAGAGGGCACTGACCGAAACCAGAACGGCAATTCCACGCTTCATTTTCGTCCTCAGCCTCAGGCTCTTGCGGCCTGAATCCCTGTTGAAAATCGTGTTCTTCCGAGGCTCTTCGGCCCCTGGTCGCCTATTCCCTAATATATGTCACAGCAGCGTGACAGGAAGGCCAAATATTGTGAACCGGCAGCCCTTTCATTGTGCGGCGCACACGTTTCTTGGGCATCTCGCTCTCATACGGCTACGTCAGGGTGCACGTCACCTTCCGACGCAACCTGTCTCGTTCGGGTTCAATTTTGCAGTAAACGCGGGGTGAAAACGGTTGAGCGCGGGCTCGGTTCCCACGGGAGACCGGCCGCTTGATCGACTGGAAGTAGCGATATACCGCCGCCTCAGGCGCCGAGGATGTCGTGGACCTCAAGCGGCTTGTCGACCTGGCTGAACCACTCGGCACGGTTGGCGGCGCGGCGACGTCCGCGCTCGTCGAGCGGAAGCTTGAGCTGGCGGAGCAGGCTCGTCACCTCCTCCCGTGCGGTGAGATGGCCGAGATTGGGCCGCATGCCGAGGGTGGCCTCGTCGATCTCGTCCAGCGCGGTCAGGCCGCGCGGGAAGAACTCGCGATAGACGACGCGTTCGGCGAAGCCGTCGACGTAGCGGAAGCCGAGCCGCAGCGACAAATCCTTCAATCCCTCGGCAACGAGCTGCTTGTTGCGGGAGCCGAGCATCGACAGGCGGTTGCGCACGACGATCCAGTCGGTGGTCGCGCCGTCGAGCTGGCGACGCTTGCGCCTGACATCCCGCACCATCTCGGCGTAGTGGCTCTCGCCCGTCACCGCGTAATTGGCGGGATCGACGGTGCCGAGCACATCGAAATCGAGGAAGCTGTCGTTGATCGGGGTCACCAGCGTGTCGGCCATCGAGTGCGCAAGCCGCATCAGGTAGCTGTCGGTGCCGGGCGTATCGATGACAATGAAGTCGAAACTGCTCTCGACCGCCGAGACCGCCTCCATGAACTGGAGGAACTCCGAATTCTCGTTCTCGGCAACCTGCATGGTTTCGCCGAGCTTGATGCAGCGATGCAGCGGCAGTTCGAGGTCGAGCTTGGTGCGGCGCGCCCAGGCGGAACGGTTGTTGATGTAGTGAGTAAAGCTCTGCTGACGGCAGTCGAGGTCGATGGTGGCGACGCGCTGGCCGGCTTTCAGAAGCGCGACCGCGATGTGCAGGGCGGTCGTCGACTTGCCGGAGCCGCCCTTCTCGTTGCCGAGCACGACAACATGCGCCGAGCCGGACTGGCCTTGGCTAGCTTGCACAAGCATCGCGATCCTCAACACCCCTAACGAATATCTTCGAGTTGGCCGCGTCTGCGGTCAAGTGAAATGCGTGACAGGCAATACAAATCGCGGCACGCCGACCTTCATCATGAATCGCCGCGCCGCTTCGCGTCTGTGATCCAACCCACAATGCCGCGACCGCCTGTGCGGCTTTGCGCGGGATGCTGTGCCGCATCCGGATGCATGGCGTCCACGGTCGCCGCTTGTTAAGGTTAGCCTGCCGGGCGCCGGGACGCGCCCGTCGATTCCCAATCCCATCGAGTTCTGATGTCACGCAGCCCCTTGATCGCCCGCACGGCCCCCACCCTGCGACGCGCCGTCGGCAATCTTCGCAAGCGAAAGGCCACGATCGCGCTGGTCCCGACCATGGGAGCGCTCCATGACGGCCATGTGTCGCTGGTGCGCCTGGCCAGGCGGCGCGCGAGCCGCGTCGTGGTGTCGATCTTCGTCAACCCGACCCAGTTCGCGCCGACCGAGGATTTTGGCGCCTATCCGCGAACCTGGAAGGCCGATCTCGCCAGGCTCGCCGCCGAGGACGTCGATATCGTCTGGCATCCCGGCGCCGAGGCCATGTATCCGCAGGGCTTTGCCACCCGCATCGTGCCGGAGGGACCGGCGCTGGCCGGCCTCGAGGATCGCTTCCGCCCGCATTTCTTCGGCGGCGTCGCCACCGTCGTCGGCAAGCTGTTCACGCAGTGCCGGCCGGATGTCGCGATCTTCGGCGAGAAGGATTTTCAGCAGTTGCGGGTGGTGGCGCAGATGGCCCGCGACCTCGACCTCGGCGTCAAGGTGATCGGCTCCCGCACCGTGCGCGAACGCGACGGGCTAGCGATGTCCTCGCGCAACGTTTATTTGTCGCCACAGGAGCGGCAGACCGCGACCACGCTTTACCGCGCCATGAAGGAGAGCGCCGGGCGCATCCGCGCCGGCGAAGCGGTCGCGGCCGCAATGGCGCGCGGTGCCGCAATGATCACGACGGCCGGCTTTGAGCTCGACTATTTCGAAGTGCGCCATGCAGCGACCCTGGCACAGGTCAGCTCGCGCAACGACGGACCGTTGCGCATCCTGGTCGCGGCCAAGCTCGGCACGACCCGGCTGATCGACAATATCGCGGTTTAGAGCAGCCCGAGATCGCGCAGCTCGCGCCGCATCGGCTCCGGCATCGCCGCGATCGAGCCGGCGGCGGACTTGCCGAGATCGGGCGGCACCGAATCGTCGGCCAGGTAGCGCCAGCCCTGGAACGGGCGCATCGGCCGCGGCGACACCGGGATCACCTTCGGCTGCATCACGATCCGGCAGCGTCCGATGCCGTCCTTGTCGCGGAACGGCTCGATGCCGATGATCTTTTCGCGCGCGGCGACCTCGCCCTTGATCACCCAATAGAGCGACCCGCCGGACAGGATCTCGGCGTCGCGCTTGGGCACCATGCGGGTGATGTGGATGTGATGTTGCGGCAGACCCTTCTTCTTGGCGGTCTGCATTCGTTCGGCGGTCCACTCCTTCAATTCCTTGACGGATTCGCAGCCGACGGCGAGCTTGATCAGATGTAGTGGCATGCCCCAGCATTAGCCGGGCAGACACCCATTTGGAATGCCGATCTACTCGTTATCCGCAGCCGGGGGAGCCGCGGCCGGCGGCGCGAGCGGAACCGGTGCTGCCGCTGGCGCGCGCGCAGCCTTCGGCGCAGGCGGCTTCTTCGCGGCGGGAGCTGCGGCCTGTGCCGAGGCCGCCGCCGGGTGGCGCGGAGCCGCCGCGTTCCCGGTGGGCGCCGCCTGGCGGGTCGACGGCTCCGGATTCATGATGCTGACCGGCGGCGTCGACGAGGCACTCGGGAATTCCGCATTGGTCGGCTTGCCCGTCGGCATCGACGGCGGCAGTCCGGCGAGCGCGGCCGTGGCCGGCAACGATTGCGCGGCTGCAGGCGCATTCCAGGTCGGGGCGTAGCGCGCGACCAGCGTGTCGTACAGATGGGAATCCATGTTGGCGGCGACCTGCTGCTGGTCGGTCAGCGAGCGGAAGGCCGCACAGTCGAACTGCGTGCAGCCGTCGCGCACGACCAGCACCTGCGCGACCAGGCCGTAGCGATCACGCTCCAGCGATTTGCGCAGCACCTTGATATCGGGCGTCAGGCTCTTCTCGGCGGTCGCGGCATCGCCGAGCGCCGTCAGCCGGTCGATTCTGGCCGCGGTGGTGGAGACGGCCGCAGCCGCCGCGTCAGGCGCCCCGAACAGCGCTTTCTCGCAGCCAATGGCCACGGCATCGCCGGCGAGATCGTCGAGACAAGACAACGCCGGCAGGCTCGCGGTCATCGCGGCCTGTGCGCGCGCCTCGGTCGGCGTGGTCTGCCCCGCCGGTCCATCGACGCGCACGACAGCAGCCAGCGCGATGGCAATGGCAAGCAGCGTAACGACGGTCAGCGCGCCGTTGGCGACCGATCGCTCGGCGCGTAGCAGCGTGGCCAGGAGGATCAGTCCGAAGAAGCCGGCAGCCGCCAGCATCATCCACATCGGAAAGGCCGGCGAGCGCCAGATTTGGTCGAGCGATGAGGCCCATGCCCAGTTCATGCGCGACGTCCCCTCACGCGAGCAGAGAGCGAATGGTCAAAGCGAGTACCGAGAGTCGGCAACTGCCCCCGGCCCACCTTTTGAAGGTGAAGCGGGCCTTTTGACGGCGGCAGAATACAATTCCCCGGTGACGCGCCAATGCGCGGATAGCGTCGGCCTTCAGGACAGCGCGAGCTGGCTTTCCTTGGCGACGCGTTCGAAGGCTTCGGTCGAGCTCTTGATCCGGTACTGACAGTCGTCACCATCGGTCGGCAGGAGGCGGATGACCTCATACGAGCCGCTGGCAGCGGGGCGTGCGACATTGCTGGCGGTGAACAATACGCGCGCGCCAATAGGGAATTTGTGCTTCAACACCCTCTCCATCACTCAAACAACGCCTGCCACGCCCATGGTCCCACTGCGTCGGCCGGCCGGAAACCCGGCCGCTGTATAGCATGCGGCGGGCTTTTTTGGCCAGCAGTATGCGACATGGCAAACGTACGAATTTTGCAGTTATTTCAGAGTGATGCCGCCGGCCGATGATACCGCTGGAACCCGTTCTTCCGGGGTATGGGGCAAACGACCGTCGGGGCTGGCGTGATCCGCCGCCTTGGGCGGTTCCTGGGCCGCGAGGTCCCTCCTGCCGACCACTCGGGCGATCGAGCGCCGCCGGCTTGTTCGGCGTCAAGCGAGGCCCCATCGCAACCACGGATTACACGTTCTCGAACTTTTCGATGAGAAGCGTTTCGGCGAGCCCGTCCCGGGTCCATTCCTGGAACGCCGGCAGCGCCAGCATCGTGTCCATGTAGGCCTTGGTCTCCGGCGTGACCTCGATCGCGTAGGTGCGGAAGCGGTGCACGACCGGAGCATACATCGCATCCGCCGCGCCGAAGCGCCCGAACAGGAACGGTCCATTGGCGCCATACCGGGTCCGGCATTCGCGCCAGATCTCCTGCACGCGCGCGATATTGGCCTCAGCCTCCGCCGACAGCGTCACGGGGCGCACCGGGCGGTGCAGGTTCATGCCGCATTCGTTGCGAAGGGCCATGAAGCCGGAATGCATCTCGGCACACACCGAACGGGCATGGGCGCGGGCGGCGGCGTCGTCCGGCCACAGCTTCACTTCCGGATAGCGCTCGGCGATGTATTCGATGATGCTGAGCGAATCCCACACCGTGATGTCGCCGTCGAGCAGCACCGGCACCTTGCCGGCGCGGCTGAACGAGATGATCTGCTCCTTGTCCGCGGGATTGTCGGTGTAGAGCGGGATGAGGGTCTCCACGAACGGGATGTCGTTGGCGCGGAGCGCGAGCCAGGGCCGCATCGACCATGACGAGTAATTCTTGTTGCCGATTGCGAGTTTCAGCGCAGCCATGTCATCAGTCCTTCTCGATACGCCTTGAAACGAGCCGCTTTTAACGCCATCGCCTGCCGCCAATCAATCGTTGCTGCACCTCGCCATGCGTGGCAAGCGTTGCGATCCTCGCCAGGAGACTGACATGAGCAGGCATTGGGTCGACATCACAGCCGTCGGCTTCTTCATCATCGAATGGCTGGTCTACGCGCTGACGCTGGAGCATTCGGCCTATGGCCGCGACAGCCTGTCGGCGCGCATGAACCGCTACCGCGAGGTGTGGGTGCGCCGGCTGCTCGACCGCGACGCGCGCATGGTCGATATGCAGATCATGGCCTCGTTGCAGAATGGCACCGCCTTCTTCGCCTCCACTAGCCTGATCGCGCTGGGCGGCGCGCTGGCGTTGCTGCACGCGACCAACGACGCGATCACGATCTTGAGCAAGCTGCCGATCGATCTCAGCACCTCGCCGGCGATGTGGGAGCTGAAATGCGTCGGCCTTGTCCTGATCTGCGTCTATGCCTTCTTCAAATTCGCCTGGTCGTACCGCCTGTTCAACTATGTCGCGATCCTGTTCGGCGGCATGCCGGCGGCTTCGCAGCGTGACACGCCGGAGGCCGAAGCTCATGTGATCCGCACCTCGCGCCTGTTCGAATCCGCCGGCCGCCATTTCAACCGCGGCCAGCGTGCCTTCTTCTTCGCACTCGGCTATCTCGGCTGGTTCGTCAGCCCCTGGGTGTTGTTCGTGACCACGGCAGCTGTGGTGATTGTGACCTGGCGGCGGCAATTCGCCTCGAGCGCGTGGGAGGCGATGGCGCCGGAGGTGGTGGATGGCGAGGAGATGAAGCGCGGTCGTTGACGTGCTCGTGTGCGGACGCGCTGCTGCGCTCGCAGTGACGGAGTATGAGGGGGCAATGCCACTTTTCCACCTCGCATTTTGAATTGCAGACACAGCTTCTCATCCTCGCGGCGCATTTCGCCCGAGCTCTGCTTGGTCGCTCCACCCTCAAATCCAAGAGGGCGCAGGGAAGGCCGGGTGCTGACCTCGCACCTGCGGTCCGCTGCGCGAAAAGCACACGCAGGAAAACCGCACAGCAGCATACAGGTGGTGCCAATCACTCGGCCTTCCCTGCGCGATGGTTGGACGGCTTATGCCGTGCTCTCCCGGGAGCCGAACTTTCCTTCTGGCCTCCCTCACTTCCGCGAATTGGATGATGCTGTCTGCCCGGTTGGGCTCGCACACACCTCCGCGAAAACTTGACCGTAGCAACGACGGCCAGGACCACACGGTTTTGCCGTACGCGCATTCGCCATTTCGCCGCAGGGTTCGACCGCCTCGTGCACGTGGCCATCGAAATACCGACGAGACGAACTTCACAGCGCCGCTCGTCCGCACCTGGCCACGGGCTCACAGGGACTACCCGCCCTGCCCGCACCTCTCATGCCGACGCTGCCGCGTCCACCGCAAGCCCGGCTCGCAATCAAGACGACAACGAGATCGCCCCTCAAGGATGAGCCGGGATGGGCGACACATACGCCGTTTCCGAATTTCGGTAAAGTGGAATATTTTTGTGGGAAGGGGTTGACGGGGCGACACAGGCGCGGTCCCGTAGCCCGGATGGAGCGCAAGCGTAATCCGGGAAGGTGCGAAACGCAGCGCGAGCGGCCCCGGATTGCGCTACGCTCCATCCGGGCTACATGACCACCTGTTACCCGCCGAAATCCCGCGGCGAGAACGGCAGGTCCATCACCTTCCATTCCCCGTATTTGTCGGCCGGCAGCATCTTGTAGGGCTGGCAGGCCTGAAGCGCGCTCATGGCGGACTTCACGAGCGCCACGCCCTTTGCCGACGGCGGGGCTTCGATCAGGATCGGCTCGCGCGCCAGCGTGCCGTCGGTCGCGAGCACCGTGCGCAGCTTGATGTTGACGTTGTCGGTCGGCGCGACGCCCGCCGGCAGCTTGGCGCAGCTTCGCAAGTGACGACGCAGTTCGGCGATGATTTCGGCCGGCAGCTTGGCCGCGATTGAATCCTTGGCATCGCCGCCATCGTCCTTGGGAGCATCTTTCGGCAGCTCCGTCGGCAATTCCGGCGGCAGGCCCAGCATGACGCCGTACTTGACGGTGACGTCGGGCTCCGGCGCCTGATAGGACGGCGGCGGCGCGGCCTCTGGCTGCTGCATCGCTTGTGGCAGTAGCTGTGGCGCCGGGGGCTGCGGTGTCGCCTGAGGCGGCGACTGCGATGGCTGAGGCTGTGGCTGTTGAGGCTGCGGTTGCGGCTGCGCATTTGCCGCGCGCTTAGGCGTCTGTGAAGGCTGGGGCTGCGGCTGTTTCCGTTGCGACGCTTCAGGCGAGGCCTGCTGCTTCGCCTCGGGCTTCGGCGCGGCCGCCGCGTTGTCCTTCTCGGAGAAATCCAGCTTCGGCAGTTTCAGGTCAGGGATCGGATCCGGCGGCTTTGCCTTGAGTTTTTCGTCGGCCTTCTCCTCGGCTTTGGCTTCTTCCTGCTTCACCTGCTCCGGCGTCACGATGCTGACGGAAACCGATTCGGGCGGGCTGGCGTGAAACGGATGGACTTCGCTGATCACGATGATCAGCGCGACCAGCGTCAGATGGGCGATCGCCGACGCTGCAATGTCCGTCCGTATGATCTTCCGCAGTTCCATCGCCTGACTTCAGGTTGCCGTGCTGGTCCTAGCATACGGCAGTCCCCCCTCAATCCCATTTTGGCGCGAAGCCGAAATCGGTCAGGCGGCCCCTGGGACTGGCCAGCGCGGCGATCCGGGCCATCTCGTCGTCCGAAAGCTCGAAATCGAAGATCTCGATGTTTTCCGACAGGCGTTCGACGCGCGAGGTGCGCGGGATCGCAGCGACATTCTGTTGCACCAGCCAGCGCAGGCAGACCTGCGCCGGCGTCTTGTGATGGAGACGCCCGATCTCGGCGAGCGTCTGGTCGGTCTTGATCCGCCCCTTGGCGATCGGGCTATAGGCGACAAGAGCGAGCCCGTGCTGATCGCAGGCCGCCCTCACCTTCGCCTGGTCGAGATAAGGGTGGTACTCGACCTGGTTGCAGGCCAGCGGCTCCGGCGACAACGCCACCGCCTGCTCGATCAGCGCGACGGTGAAATTGGAGACGCCGATGTGGCGGGTCAGGCCCATGCGCTTGGCATGCGACAACGCGCCCAGCGTCTCCTCCAGCGGCACGTGCGAATTGGGCCAGTGCAGCAGCAGGAGATCGACGGAGGGAAGTCGCATGCGCGCCAGGCTCTCCTTGACCGAGCGCTCGAGATCGTGGGGTGCGAAATGGTTGGTCCAGACCTTTGTCGTCAGGAAGATGTCGTCGCGGCGCACGCCCGAGGCGCGCAAGCCGTCGCCGACCTCGCGCTCATTCTCGTAGACCTGTGCGGTATCGATGTGGCGATAGCCGAGCCGCAACGCCTGCTCGACCACGCGTGCGCACATGCGCCCGCTCAGCTCCCAGGTTCCCAGCCCGATCGCCGGTATTCTTGCGCCATTGGTCTCGACGAACAGCATGAGGAATCCTCTCTGTCGCGCTCGCCCCAAATCATGATCCAGGCGTCATTATGAACCCGGCGGGCGACACTGCCAACGGACGACACCGGCCGCCGGGCCGGATCTTGCGCGCAATGCTAACGGGAGGTTCGCGCCAGGCTCTGACCTCAAGCCTTGACGTCAGGCCTTGAGCTCATGCTTTGGCGAGCGCCTGGAACACGGTCTCGGGCGCATGCGCGATCACCGCGAGCAGCGCGCGGGCGGGTCCCCGCGGGGCACGCTTGCCCTGCTCCCAGTTGCGGATGGTCTCGACGGGAACGCCGAGTTTGGCCGCGAACTCCATCTGGGTCAGGCAGGCGCGGCGGCGCAAATCGCGCACGGCGAGCGAGCTGGTGTCGGGCGGCGCTGCGTCAGGTACGGGCTGGATTGGAAAGGGCTGGATCGGAAGTGGCTGGACAGGAAACTCTTGTCCGTCCCGCAACTCGACAATCCGTCCGTCCGCCTTCAGCCGCACACGCATGCTCATTCCCCCAAGCGGGGACGATGATGCGGGAGGTCGCTTAAGTTCGGATTAAAGATGATGGCCGGTAGCCCGGATGGAGCGAAGCGCAATCCGGGGCGTCTCTCGACGGATGCAGCGGCCCCGGATTACGCTTCGCTCCATCCGGGCTATGGATTTCAACAGCTCCTACCTCAGCCCGAACCACAGCGTCGCAATTCCGAGAAAGGAGAAGAAGCCGACGACGTCGGTGACCGTTGTCACGAACGTGCCGGAGGCCACGGCCGGATCGGCCCTGACACGTTCGAGCGCCATCGGGATCAGGATGCCGCCGAGCGCGCCGGCGAAGAGGTTCACGATGATGGCGAGCCCGATGACCAGGCCGAGGCCCGGGATCCTGAACCAGGCCACCGCGGCGACGCCGGTGATCACGGCAAAGGCGAGACCGTTGACGAGGCCGACCAGGCCCTCGCGCACCACCACGCGCCAGGCGTTGGAGGAGCCGAGCTCGCGCGTCGCCAGCGCCCGCACCGCGACCGTCATGGTCTGGGTCGCGGCATTGCCGCCCTGGCTTGCGACGATCGGCGCCAGCACGGCGAGCGCCACCATCTTCTCGAGCTGGCCCTCGAACAGGCCGAGCACGGAGGACGCCAGAAAGGCGGTGGCGAGATTGACCAGCAGCCAGTTGAACCGCGCGCGTGCAATGGTGAACACGGTGTCGGACAGCTCTTCGTCGCTGTTGACGCCGCCGAGCGCCTTGAGGTCCTCGTCCGCCTCTTCCTCGATGACGTCGACGACGTCGTCGACGGTGATGACGCCGACGAGGCGGTCCTGGGTGTCGAGTACCGGGGCTGCGACGAGATTGTACTTGCCGAACATGCGCGCCACCTCCTCCTGGTCCTCCAGGACGGAGACGCGGCGGCGATCCTCGTCGGTCAGCTCGGCAAGGGCCACCGGGCGGCGGGCGCGCAGCAGGACATCGAGCGAGACTGCGCCCTGCCAGTGCTGCTCCTTGTCGACGACGTAGATCTCGTAGAAGCGATCGGGCAGATCCGGCGTCTCGCGCATGTAGTCGATCGCCTGCCCCACGGTGAAATCCTGCGGCACGGCGATGAACTCGGTCTGCATCCGGCGGCCGGCGGAGTTCTCCGGATAAAGCAGGCTGCGCTCGAGCACGACGCGCTCCTTGAGCGGCAGCTTCTCGAGGATCTCCTCCTGATCGGCCTGATCGAGCGTTTCCAGCAGCTCGACCGCATCGTCGGATTCGAGCTCGCGCACACCTTCCGCGACCGTCTGCGGCGGCAGTTCCTCGAGGATCTCCTCGCGCACGCCCTCGTCGAGCTCGTTCAGCGCGGAGAAGTCGAAATCGCGCCCCGTCAGTTCGACCAGGCGGACCCGATCGTCGGGCTCGAGGGCCCCGATGAGATCGCCGAGATCGGCCTCGTGCAGCTCGGCAACGCAGGCGCGCAGCGCGGCGCTGTCGCCGGCCTCGATCGCATGGGCAATTTCCGCGACGAATTCGTGACGAATTTCGCCGTCTTCATTGCGCATCGGCACGTGGTCGAGTACCGATTCCGCGGCAAACGCGGCACCGTCCAGATGTTCATCCATGGCGCGCCTCGCCGTCCGACAGGTTGGAACGAGTGGTCTGAGCTGTTGGTTCAGGCAATACCCACAAGGCAACTCTGAGCGCAATGACAAAGATGCTTCGACTGAGGTGGGCCTCGATGGCGGCAGGCGCAGCCCTCGCCGCCCTCACCGGCATCGCCTCGATTGAAGCCGCCGAGTGCCCGCGCAAGGACGCGCTCGGCACCTCCCGCATTCTGAGCGTCGACGCCAAGACCACGCCGCGCGTGGGCCTGAAGAGCTTTCCGCAGACCTTGCCGCTCGCCGATCACGAGGTCGTGCTGACCTTCGACGACGGACCGTATCCGCCGACGACGTCCAAGGTGCTGGCGGCGCTGGCCCAGGAATGCGTGCGCGCGACCTTCTTCCTGATCGGCCTGCACGCCTCCGAATACCCCGAGATGGTCAAGCGCATCGCCGGCGAGGGCCACAGCATCGGCCACCACACCTTCTCGCATCCGTTCATGGCGCGGATCCCGCACGACAAGGCGAAGAGCGAGATCGACCGCGGCATTGCCGCCGACGAGATGGCGCTGCACGGCACCTCAACGACGACACCATCGACGCCGTTCTTCCGGTTTCCCTATTTCGAGGCCACGCAAGCCGAGCTCGACCTGCTGCAGTCCCGCGGCATCGTGGTGTTCGGGGCTGACCTGTGGGCCAGCGACTGGAACGAGATAACGCCGGAGCAGGAATTGAAGCTCGTCACCGAGCGGCTCGCCGCCGCCGGCAAGGGTATCATCCTGTTCCACGATCCCAAGGCGCGCACGGCCGCGATCATGCCGGCCTTCCTGCGGTATCTGAGGGAGAACGGCTATCGGGTGGTTCACGTCGTGCCGGCGGGCACATCACAGAAGAATGCCGACGCACGTTGATGCCGGAATGTCACGCCGGCGCAAAATGGGGTGATTTGGGCCCTATTAACAGTCTGTTCATGCTACGCCATGCAAGTATCGAGGGGACTTGTCGCGGCAGGGTTCTGGGTAGCGTTTCTTGCGCCTGAACCGTTTGCCGATGTCTCCGACCTACTATGGCGGCAATCGCGTAAGAGGGCAGACGGGGTTCATGATCGGAAGTAGCGTTGTTGCTCGGACGCGATCGTGGATCGTCCTTTGCTTTGGCGGATTCCTCGGCGGATTTTTGGGTGTCCTGACCATCGGCTCGCCGGCCATTGCGGCCGACTGCCCCGGCCATCCGGACGCGCTCGGGACCTCCCGCACGCTCGTGGTCGATCCGCACGAGCATCCCCGCATCGGCACCATGCAGTACCGCGAGACGCTGCCGCTGAAGGACCATGAAGTCGTCCTGACCTTCGACGACGGTCCGTTGCCGAAATATTCCAACCAGGTGCTGCAGATCCTCGCCGACGAGTGCATCAAGGCGACCTTCTTCATCATCGGCGAACAGGCCAAGGCGAACCCGGAAGGCGTGCGCAAGCTGGTCGCGGCGGGCCACACCGTCGGCACCCACAGCATGACGCATCCGCTCACAATGGACCGGATGCCGCTCGACAAGGCCGAGGCGCAGATCAATGGCGGCATCGAGTGGACATCGGCCGCAATGACCGATCCGTCCAAGCTCGCGCCGTTCTTCCGCATTCCCGGCCTGATGCGCGCCGACGGGGTCGAGAACCTTCTGATCTCGCGCGGGATCCAGGTCTGGAGCGCCGATTTCCCGGCCGACGACTGGCGCCATGTGTCGTCCGATCGCGTCTATCAGCTCGCGATGCAGCGGCTTGAGGCCAAGGGCAAGGGCATCCTGCTGCTACACGACATCCAGGCCCGCACCGTGGCGGCGCTGCCGAAGATCATCCGCGATCTCAAGACGCGCGGCTATCGAATCGTGCACGTGGTGCCCGCGACCGCCGAGCAGCCGGCGACGCCGACGACGCCGGTGGAATGGCTGCTGCATCCGCCGACCGAGACCACACCGATCGCGCGCTGGCCCGCCGTGCCGAACTTCGTGTTCGCGCAGACCGAGACGCTTGCGGCGCCCGCGCTGGCCGACCTCAACGCGCAGACCGCGCATCAACCGCTGCTGCCGCGCAAGACCATGGCGTTCGCCGATGTCGCGGCCACCCTGCCCGTGCCCGGCCGCGATCTCTTTGCGATCCCGGAAGGCTCGGTCGAGGTGCTGCTGTCGACGACCCTGTCGCGGCGCGCCGCGACGCGCCTGGCAATGGCGGCCGAGACGCCTCGTACGGCCAAGGGCAAAGCCGGCAAGTCGCACGCTCCCCGCACCGCGCGCGCTGCTCATGGCACACCGAAGCATGCCGCAGAGGCCGAGGGCACTGCAGCCAAGAGCACTGCGCCCAAGAGCGCCGCGCCAAAGAGCACCGCGCCGCGCCCGACCCGTGTGGCGAGCCTGAAGAAGCGCGCCTAGCAGACGCTACTGTCGCATGATGTTGGCGACGCAGAGCAATACGATCAGCGCCAGGAAGAACAGGTCCATATAGGACTTGACCTCGCCGTCGCGCCGCAGCCGCGCGACGTCAACCACGACCTGCTTGCGCGTGTTCGTTCCGCCCGCGCCGTCATTGATCGGGCCTTGTAGCCGCTTGGTCTCAGCCTCCAGCCGCTCGATCTTCTGGTAGAAGTAAAACGCCCGCAGCGTCGAAGCCGCGCGCATGCCGCTATAGATCAGCACCAGGATCGCGATGATCGCCCGGTTCTGGTACTTCTCCATGAAATTCAGGCTGAAATAGACCATCGCCATGAATGCGAAATTGGTCACGAAGCGATAGACGAAGCTTAGAAAGACCATGCGGGCTCAAGCCTTGAAGGGTGGCGCAACCGGACCGTGTTGCAAATGCGGGGATCAGGAGCCCAAACCGGAACACCCGGCCTGAATGCCAATGCAGGCCCGTCTACGCCAACTTTGTTTCGACAACGATACTATTGCCCCGGCAATGCCGCCTTTTAGCCACGCCCGGCCATAATGCAAGCCGGAGCACGGCCGCCAGTCCGGTGCGCGGGCCTGCTGGCTGCAACGGCTCCTTGGAGATTTGGCCGAAGTCCCGATAGACTGGGGCCGCCACATGCGGGGTCTGCCGATGCCGAAGAAGGGAATCACCGGCCACGACGACTGGGTTCTGACCGAGGCGCTGGCGACTGCGCTGGTCGCGCTGGAGCAGCTCGACACCAAGCACCAGCCGAGCGCGCATATGGACGACATCCGCAAGATGCTCTCGAACGGCAAGGAGCCGGCGGCGGTGACCCTGCATCTCGCCCAGGCCAAATGCCGGCTGTTTCCCGACCTCGATCCGCTGGAGATCTACCGGGAATACGGCATCGGCGAGGAATATGGCTGAGGGCGCCGTTGACGGCCGGACTTAAGGCCCGCCGGCGACCGATCCCGCGATCACCATGACCAGCGCGGCCAAGTCGATCTGGCCGTTGACGATCAGCTCCTCCGTGTCTTTCGCATCGTCCGCGCGTTCGACCTTCAGCAATTGCGGCCGGTTGGCCGCCTGCCGCTTCAGCTCCTCGACGATGGCTTCCGTGAGTTTCTCTTCCAGCATGGGCTTGTCCTCAGGCCGCCATCGCACGGCAGGATTGTGCGCAGGAGCGGCACATGGCGACGCACTCGTCCATGCCACCGACCCGCTCGCAATCCTCGGCGCATTCGCTGCAGATTTCGGCGCATTCGCCACATGTGTGCCGGTGATGCGGCGTGTTGATCAGCATGAAATGCGCCGCCGTCCGGCACATCTCGGCGCACGCCATCATCAGGCGGAAATGCTTGGGCTCGACGTGCTTGCCGCCGGTCTCGAGGCAATGGTTCATCGCCGTGCCGAGGCAGGTCTGATAGCAGCTCATGCAGAGCGCGATGCAGCGCGTCATGTCTTCGGATTGAGCCATCCGGTTTCTCCAATGCTCGCCCCTGCACCGCTCAACCCGTGGGATGTTGTGATCGTTCCTGCTGTCGTGCCGATTGTGGCTTAGGGGGAACCTCGCAAAGCTAGCTGTAACGCCTCGCGCGCACCGCCCGGTAGCGAGCATCGGTCTGCGGCTTGATGAACAGCGCCGCCACGCTTGGATGGCGTTTGCGTATCTCGGTCTCGATCGCAACGACGCATCGCTCGATGTCGTCGGCGCGCTTGTCATCCGCAAATTCGATGCTCAGCGCCGCAACGATTTCGACCGGCGACAGCTGCACCGTCAGGAGGCCGTTGGCCCTGAGCACGCCGGGCGACCGCCTTGCGATGTCGAGGATCGATCGTGCAAGCTCCGGATCGGCGGGCTCGCCGATCAGCAGGCTCTTGCTCTCGCGCGCGAGGCCGATCGACACGATCGCCAGCAATATCCCGATCAGGATCGAACCGATCCCGTCCCAGACCGGCTGGCGCAGCCATACGGCCGCCGCAGTGGCCGCCGCGGCAATGGCGATGCCGATCAGCGCCGCGCTGTCCTCGAGCAGCACCATGAATGCCGGAGGATCCTTGCTCCGAACGAAAGCCTGATAATATCCGAACCGCTGGCCGTCGGAGCTGAAGCGCCGCAGGGCAACCAGCCAGGAGCCGCCTTCAAACAGGAACGACAGCCCGAGCACCACGAAGCTGACGATCGGACTTTCGATCGGCTCGGGGGCGGCGACATGCAGAATGCCCTGATACAGCGAGACACCGGCGCCCAGCGCGAAGATCAGCAGCGCAACGATGAAGCTCCAGAAATACAGCTCGCGCCCATAGCCGAGCGGATGGGATTCGTCGGGCGAACGGCTCGCGCGCCGGTAGCCGTAGAGCAGCAGGATCTCGTTGGTCGTGTCGACGAGCGAATGCACTGCTTCGCTCGTCATGGCCGAACTTCCCGTCCACGCGGCGGCGCCGATCTTCGTGACCGCGACCAGGACATTGCCGAACAGCGCCGCATAGACCGCGGTCTTCGAGGATGATTCTGTCACCAATCTCCGATACCCCGTTCCTCACGCCAGCCGCCGCGGCAGGCTGTGGTGGATCGTGCAGGCGGCGAGCGCGGCGTGCCCGAACGCGACCGATATCTGGTGCAGGTCGGTGACGACGTCGCCGATCCCGTAGAGCCCGTCGACCGAGCTGCGCTGATGGTCGTCGACTTTCAGGTATCCCTCCCCGGTATGTTCGGCCCCCAGCGTCATCGCGAGTTGCGAGCGCACCTTCGCTCCCATCACCGGGTAGACCATTTCGAATTGCGCCGTCCGGCCGTGGGCGAAGACGGCTTCGACGCCGTGGTCTCTCCGCCTCAGGCGCAGGCCGGGCGCGACGACGATCTCGACACCCGCGTCATTCAGCTCCGATGCCGTGGCCTTCCCGTCATCCTCGCCTGTTGCCAGCAACGTCACGTCGCGCGAGTAGCCGCGCATGAACAGCGCCTTGCCGGCGGCCCGGTGAAGCGGACCGACGATGCCGATGCGACGGTCGATCGCCTCGAAAGCGTCGCAGACGGGGCAGTAGCGCAACAGCCCGTCCGCGACCGCCGCGCGCCATTCGTCGAACGGCGGATGGGCGTCGACGATGCCGCTGGCAAGGACGACGATGGCGGCGGTATGCGCGCCGCCGTTCCAGATCGCCTGAAAACCTCGCGCGTGTCGCCGCAAAGTGGTGACCTCGGCATCAACGCGCGTGACCGCGAGCTCGCCCAGTTGCGCGGACATGCGCGCGAGCAGGTCGGTACCGGAAAGGCCGTGGACGAAGCCCGGCACATTGTGACTGCGCGGGATCAGCGCCGCCCGGCTCGCGCCTGCGTCCACGACACAGACGCGGCGCCGAAATCGCGCGAGGTAGATCGCAGCCATCAGCCCGGCGGGGCCGCCGCCGACGATCAGGCAATCATACGACTGATCATTCGCCGTCATTTGGGGTTTGGATCCGACAGGCCCGCACCGGGCGTGCGAAGCTGTCCGCTCCGCGCCAGCCGGACCGCATTGCCGAGTGCGCGCGCGACGTTCTGCACCTCTGTCTGGAATGCGCTGTCGTCATCGAGCGCGCGGTGCGAGGTGGCGTATGGCTCCATGTAGCCGACATAGCCATCGAGCTCGGCGAAGCGGCCGGCCGAGATCAACTGCATGTCGGTCAACCAATCCGACAAGGCGCGGCGCACGCCCTCGGCACCGACCGCATCGCCGTGAACAACGAGGCCGAAATGACGGCCGGCGAGATGGCGTGGATAAGACCAGCCCTTCAGCTCCAGCGCCTTGGCTTCGTCCGCGTTCTTGCCGTGGGTCGAGGTCGGATCGGGATTGCCGCCGTCGGCGCAGACCATGCGATCCATCATCGCCTTCAGTCCGGCGGGCACGTGATACCAGTTCACCGGCGTCACGATCAGGATGCCGTGGGCTGCGACCCACAGCGGATAGATATCGTTCATCCAGTCGTCGGTCTGCCCCAGCGAATAGTTCGGATAGCAGCTGCACGGCCAGTGGCAGAGCGGCATCGCGGTTCCGACGCAGGATTTGCAGGGATGGATCGTCTTGCCGAACTCCGAAGCCAGGCGCGACAGATCGAGGATGTCGACGGCAAACCCAAGCTCGGCAAAGACCGGCTCGGCGAGCTCGACCAGACGCCAGGTCTTGGACATCTCGCCGGGACAGGTGTGCTCGCTACGGGCCGAGCCGTTGATGATGAGGATGCGCGGCGTCTCGTCCGCATCGTCATGGCGTCTCTGCGCCGCCAGGATCTTCGCGCGCGCATCGAGCCAGTCGATGGCGATGTCGTAATCGGGATCGGAGAAACCCGCGCCCGCCTTTCGCGTCAGCGGGGCCTTGCGTGAATTGCTGTAGGCATCCCAGGCCGCGCCGACGATGGCGTCGAGCTCGCGCTGGAGCGGTGCAAAGGCGGGATCGACGAACCGGCTCCTGTAGCGGCGCTCGAAGGCCTCGCGCGAGAGCTTGACGGGCGGCATCCCCTTGCGAATGTCGGCTTCCGTCATGCTGGCTCCTCGCGAGGTCGGTACAGTTCGACCAACCCGGGGCGCGGCGCGCGGTTCCTTCTCGCTCTCCTCTCGTCGCCCTACTGGCGGACAACTACCGGCGGCACATCGAACTGCGCGATGCGCTGGTCCAGCCGCCACAGTTCGATGCGGTGCACCAGCACCAGCGAGGCGGCCTCGCGCTTGGCCTGCTCATCATCGTCGCAGGCCAAATTGATGCATCCAAACACATGCCCGTCCGGATCGATCTGGAACGCGCGGTAGTGCTTGATGCTCCGCATCGTCAAGGTCCTCGCCTCGGGTAGACGGGTTCGCTCAACCAGTCCGTCAGGTTCGAGGTCACCTCGTTCTGCATGGCGCGCTGAAGCAGCATGTCGCGCTCCTTGCCGGGGGGCAGGCTGCGCGCGCGCTCGCGAGCGGTTTGGGCGAATGCCGCCAATCGCTCCTGGAGCGATTGGGTCTGTTTCCTGCGGTTGCGTTTCGCGGTCATTGTACTTTCACAAAGCCCTTCAGATGGAAGGAATCGAGATGGGAGGAATTGGCCCCGGCGGGAGGTCGGCGCCGGGGCCACAGTTCATGCCGGTTGGGGCGGCCCAGCCCGGCAGTGTTGGCAGCTTCGGCCGCAACCGCAGGTTCCGGCATTTCAATAAGTTAACAGTGCGTGATTTTGCCGGTGCGAAACGAAGCGGCCGAGCAGCGACGGATGCGCGCATTCCCTTCGCGCGCGGCGCCACCTCGTCTGCGCCGGAACCGAAATGCTGATTCGCTGATTGATGAAGGACTTGAAGGAGGATCATCATGGCGAAAGCAGCATGGAAGCGGCCGGGCTCACCAATCGGCCGCAAAGGCCCGCGCAAGGCCAATCCCGCGTACAAGCGCCGGGCGCGCGAACGGTGGACACCTGCGGACGTGAGCAAGCTGAAGCAGCTCGCAAAAGGAAACACGCCCACGGGCGTCATGAGCATCAAGCTGCAGCGCCCGGTGGCGGCCATTCGCAGCAAGGCGCAACGCGAAGGCATTTCGCTCAAGCCCGTCAACCGCTCGCCTTACAACAGGCGATCCAAAGCAGCGAAGCGGCGTTGAGTGGGGCATCATCCCGGCGCGTACCGCACGTTTGGTGTCGTCGGCCCCTAGTCCGGCGGCACGCGGTGCCGGAGGTCCTACTCTTCCCGGTTGTCGCGGAGGGCCTTCAGCTCCGAGCGCAGCATCGCGCTTTCCATCACCACCCGGCGCACCTCGCGCGTGGCATCATCAAGCTGATCCGCGACCGCTCTGCGCTGCGCCCGGAGGGCGCGGCTTGCTTCGATCGCGCGCTCAGCGCGGGCAAGCAGGACGTCGTTCATGGAACGACGATAGAAGATTCGGGACGAAACCGCCTTTACGTAAGTTACGTCAATTGCTCAAAACCAGCCATCCGCTCAAAAAACATCCGCGGACGCTAACCTGGATCAAGTCTCCCGGAACACCAGAGAAAACGCTCAGCCACGCCGATAGAGTTGCAGATAGCTCGGCGAGAACAGCGCCGCGTCCTTGAGCGCATCGAGATCGGTGATGGTCAACGTGCGATCGCGCAGCACGATGAGGCCGGAGGCGCGCAACTCCTGAACCGTGCGGTTGAGATGGACCACCGACAGGCCGGTGGCGTCCGCAAGATCCATTTGCGTCACCGGCATCACGCAGGAATTGCTCTCGACCATGCCGACGGGACGCAACCGCTCGATGATCTCGCAGAACAAATGGGCCACGCGCTCGAAGGCCACCCGGCGACCCAGATTGATAGCCCATTCGCGCTGGATGGCACTGTTGATGAGAGTCTCGCACAAGAAAGCTTCCGCCAGTGAACGGTCGGCAGCCACCAGACTCTCGAACCGCGCGCGCTTGATTTCGGTGTAGACGACGGGCGTCATCGCCGCGATGGAATGATCCATCACCGGCAGCAGGAACGCATGCGCATCGCAACTTTCGCCGGGAAAAAGAAAATTGACGATCTGCCGCCGGCCGTCCTCGAGCGTCTTGTAGCGGCAGAGCCAGCCCGACAGCACGAGGCGGATGCTGTCGACCGGATCGCCTTCCGAGATCAGATCCTCGCCCGCCCCTGCGCGCTGGAGTCCCTCGAGCATTGCGTATTCGAGCGAGGTGCGGGCCTCCGTCGACAACGGCCTCAGTACGTTCAGCCGGCGAATGACCGGGTCCACCTGGCTGCGATCGAGCGTCGACAAGGGCATCAGTTGGCCACCGCCGGTGTATGAAACGCCCGTTTGCTGAGAGGAATGGTGATCGTGCATTCCAGTCCCCTGGGATTGAATGCCAACCTGGTCTGCCCCTTGAACTCGAACCCGAGTGTGCGCTCCAGAAGCTCGGTCCCAAATCCTTTGTGCGGCGGGGGCGCAACCGGTGGCCCACCGCGCTCCCGCCACTCGAACACCAGCTCCGCCGGGTCGGTGCCCTGCTCGAGGCGCCAGGAAATCTCGATGCGCCCTGTCGGCCGGCTCAGGGCGCCGTATTTCAACGCGTTGGTTGCGAGTTCGTGTATGGCAAGGGCAAAGGTTTCCGCGGCTTTCGACTGGAAACGCACCGTGGGGCCGCTGACGCGTACCTGCTCCCCCTCCCTGGCGTTATAAGCCAGCAGTTCCTCGACGGCGAGGTATTCGAGATCAACGCCGCCCTCGGGATCGCGGGTCACCAGCGCCTGGGTACGGGCGAAAGCGTTGAGCCGGCCATCGAGATGGGAGGCAAACTCCTCGACGGTCGAGCTCGTATCGGCCGTGCGACGGGCGATCGAGCGCACCACGCCGAGCGTGTTGCGTACCCGATGCTGGAGTTCGGCCAGCAGCAGGCGCTGCCGCTCCTCGGCCCGGGTCATGGCGGTGATGTCGACGAAGGTGATGACGACACCCGCGATGAAATTGTCGATGCTGCGATAGGGCAGGATGCGCACGATGTAGCGCGTGCCGCTGGCCGGGTCCCTCAGCTCACGCTCGGCACTGGCAAGCGTCCGCAGCACGCCGCGAATGTCGTCATAGAGCTCCTCGATCGGGATGCGCGCCTTGATGTGCGCGATGGGGCGGCCCGTGTCGGTCTCGACGAGATGCAGTACCTGCGTGATCGCCGGCGTGAAGTTCATGACGCGCAAATCGTTGTCGAGGAATACGGTCGCGATCTGCGTGCTCTCCAGGAAGTTCTGAAGATCGCTGGTGGCGCGCGTCAATTCCTGGACGCGGTGAGCCAGCTCGCCGTTCACAGTGGTCAATTCCTCGTTGACCGACTGCAGTTCCTCGCGTGAGGTTTCGAGCTCTTCGTTCGCGGACTGAAGCTCTTCATTGAGCGACTGGTATTCCTCGTTCGAGGACTTCAGCTCCTCGTTGGTGCTTTCGAGCTCTTCGATGGTTGCCTGAAGGCGCTCCCGTGTTGCCCGCAGCTCGCCTTCGATACGCTCGACATGCTCGGACTGGACCAGCGCATTGGGCTTGCCCTCGCCGGCATCTACTGCGCGCACCGGGCCGTCCTTGAACAGGACGACGAAATTGCGGTTGTCGCTGCCGCCCTCCTGGATCGGCTCCACCATGATGTCGACGGAAATGTGCTGACCGTTGGCGCCGAGCTGTACCTGCTCGGCATGGGCCGGCTCGTTGGTCTCCGTCGCGCGGCTGAGCACCGCGCGCAGGTCCAGGCGGAGATCGCGGTGGACGAGCTGGAGCAGATCGAGCGTGGCAGCGCCTGCCGTCGGCTCGATGTAGCGGCCGGTGCGCCCGGAAAAGTGCAGCACCTGAAAATTACTGTCGGTAATGACATAGGCGGGCGCGTAGCGCTCGGCGATCCGCTGTGCGCGGCGCTCCAGGCCGATGTCGGGGCGGAACGAGCGCAGCGGCGGCACCTCGGCGGGCGCCCTCCCGGCAGCGGTCGTGATTGGAAATTCCGGTGGCAGCCGTGTTCCGGTCTCCAGCTTCTTGAAGATGCGGGCGCGGCGGTCGATCGGCACGAAAAGTATTGGATGCCGCGTGACGTTCTCGGAATTGCCGAGAAACAGGAATCGATCCGGCAGAAGCGCGAAGTGGAATAGCGGGATCACCCGATTTTGCAATTCGGCATTGAGATAGATCAGCAGGTTGCGGCAGGAGACGAGATCGAGCTTCGAGAACGGCGCGTCCTTGATCACGTTATGCTGCGAGAAGATGCACATCTCGCGCAGTTCCTTGACGACGCAATAGGTATCGCCTTCCCGCACGAACCAGCGCGCCAGACGCTCGCTGGTCATGTCCGCCTCGATATTGGTGCGGTAGCGGCCGACGCGAGCGGTCGCCAGAGCCCGTCCGTCGATGTCGGTCGCGAAGATCTGAACCTGCGGTGGCGAGTCCATCTTGGCCATGTGCTCGCGCAGGAGGATAGCGATGGAATAGGCCTCCTCTCCGGTGGCGCATCCGAGCACCCAGACGCGAACCTGCTGGCGCGCGTCCTTGCCTTCGAAGAGCTTCGGGACGATCTGACTCTCGAGCACATCGAATTCGCGCTTGTCGCGAAAGAATTGGGTGACGCCGATCAAGAGGTCGTTGAACAGATGCTGCGCCTCGTCCTGGTCGTTGCGCAGGAAATCGACATAGGCGGCGATGTCGGCGATCTGGACCACCTGCATCCGTCGCTGCACGCGACGCAGGAAGGTGTTCTGCTTGTAGCCGTGAAAATCATTACCGGTCTTGCTGCGCAGGATGTCGGCGATGCGCGACAGCGAGGTCGCCGCAGCGGCCAGCACCTCGTCGAACCCCTGCTTCTCCTCCAGCCGCCGCAGGTGACGGGCATAGACCTGGATGTGCTCGGCGATCTCTTCCGGAGAGAGCACGTAGTCGGCGATCGCCGCCGGCGTGTTGGCTTCTTTCAGATGATCAGCCTCGTCGCTCGCGCCCTTCTCGGCGATGGCGAGGCCACCGTGATCCTTCAGAGTCGCGGTACCCAGCGTGCCATCGCCGCCGACGCCGGACAGGATCACGCCGATCGATTGCTCGGCGCGTTCTTCCGCCAGAGACACCAGGAAGCTGTCGATCGTGGCCCGCTCGCCGGGGGCCTGCTCGGCCTGGCGGACCGCGAAGCGACCGCCATGGATCGTCGTGATCATCGCCGGCGGGCACAGATAGATCGTGCCGCCCTCGATGGTCTGGCCGTCACTGATGTCGGCGATCTTGCCGCCGGTGGTATCCTGCACGATCCGACGCAGCCGCGGCTCGTCGAGCGCCTCGTGATGTTGCAGCGCCAGCACGACCGCCTGGTCGGCGCTCACGGTCAGCTTGGACAAGAACCGCTCGACGCTATCCAGAGCTGTCGGCGCCGCGCCCACCCCGATAATCAGCGGAGACCTGGTCTGGCGCTCTCTTTCGACCGGCTGGTCGCCGATTTCATGCATGGTCTCGATAGCCTCATTCAGTGACGGGAACCAGAGGACGCCCGCTCGCCGCAAATAGCAGAATTGATATTATCCCAACAGATGCAAGGCGGAAACGTCACGCTGCGTTCCGTACAGCGAGCATTGGGTGTTCGGCATTGAGCTTAGGTGGCCTGCCAACGTCCCCCGGATCACTCCGGACCGACTTGCTGCCGAAGATAGGCAATCCGCTGCTCGATCAGGACGCGATGCCGGAGCCATTCCGTCAGGGTCTGCTTCAGCACCTCGGCCAACCGTTCCGCCTCGCCCGGGTCGTGACCACCGGCACTGAGTTCACGGATCCGATTCTCCTGATCGCGAATGCGCTCAGAGCCTTCCTCGATATCCCGATCGGCCTTGATCAGATGGCGGCGCTCGGTATCGAGCTGCTCGGTCCATTCGGACTGGGAAATGGTCATGGCGACCTCCTCAGGCCTCCCGCTTGCGAACCGGAGGATCGAGCGACTTTAGCACCACGCGCCGGATCATGTCGGCATATTCGCGATATTCGGCAGCCCGCGCCTGGTACATCTCGGCAACCGCGGGCCGGCCGTTGCGCCGTCCGTCCGCGGCCATGCGCTGCACCAACTCAGCCCGCTCCTCGATGATGCGAAGTGCGACCCGCAGGGCTTCATCCACTTGCCCCTCCTGCTCTTTTGCGAGGATGTCGGCGGCGTAGGCGTGACCGACCTGGCAACGGAAGCGCATCGGGTGCGACTCCTTGATCTCGGATAGCACGCCCCCGCAGGCCGGACAGGTCAGTGCAACTGGATCAGCCACCGAGAGGAGCTTGTCACTGCCGATCCGTTCGCCCGCCGCGATCTCGACCTCGAGCCGGATCTCGGGCGGGATCGGCAGCGCGGCACCCGCAACTTCCCTGGCGAGATCGGACAGAACGTCGCCCATTCCGGCACCGGGGACGCAAAGATCGATGATGCTCGCCTCCAGGGCGCTCCTTGGCATTTCATCGGCGATGGCATCCGAGGGGTCCTGAACCACCGAGATTCCGCCGCAACGCTTGATGGCGTTGAGACCGGCCGCACCGTCGGACAACAGCCCGCTGAGGAGCACACCGATCACGCGCGGGCCGTAGTTGATGGCGGCCGAGCGGAACAAGGCGTCGATGGCCGGCCGGACCATGTTCTCGCGCGGACCGCGCCCGAGGAACAGGTGATCCCCGGACAGCAGCAGATGATGGTCCGGTGCGGCCAGATAAACCTGGCCGGGCTCGATCTTCATGCCGTTTTCGGCCTGCCGGACCGGGAGCGGACCGGCGCTGCTGGCGACCGTCGAGAGGATGCCGATGCCCTGCGCCGGGATGTGCAGCACGATGAACACCGCCGCGGGCAGATCCGGCGGCAGCCGGCCGAGGATCTGCTTCAACGGTGCGGTCGCGCCGGCCGAGCCACCTATGACGATGATATCGCGGTTGCTCATGGAACCCGCTTTCGGTTGTATGGTTATACCAAGGCCAGTCACCGCCCGATGTTCCTACGGACCGGAAGGAAGCCACGGAAGCGCCATGGCGATAGCGCCCACATCGTCAGATCCGCAGTCGCCGCTCACGGGGCGGCGGATATTCATTGTCGAGGACGAATATTTTCTCGCCGATGACATTGGCAAGGCATGTCAGGCGCTCGGTGCCGAGGTCGCGGGGCCAGTCGGCGATCTCAATGAAGCACTCAGGATCCTGCAAGATGGCGGCATCCTGGATGCCGCCGTGCTTGACGTGAATCTCCACAGCGAGATGATCTTCCCTGTCGCGCGCGAACTGAAGGCCCGCAGCATACCCTTCCTGTTCACGACCGGTTACGACAAGATCAGCATCAGTCCGGAATTCCACGACGTGCCAATCCTGGAGAAACCGATCGATATGCCGGCGATGGCCCACAGGCTGGCCGCGCTGATCGCCGATCAGCACGGTTGAGCCGGACGGCGATCAGAGCAGATGCGCGAAAGCGAGCCAGGCGGTGACCGCCAGGCACAGGAGCACTGCAGCATACGGCAACGCGATCCGCAATCAGCAACCCTCCCGGCCATCAGCCCATCATCATCCAGACGATCGCCGCCATCATCACGAGGAAACCTGTGATTGCCGTTGCGACAAAGGCCTGTTCAACGCGATCCATCGGCACCACAGCCCCCTCACTCCAGCCGGACCAGTCTGAGCGCTCGGGGAGCCTTGCGCATTAGGCTATGTGAATCGGCGTGCTCCTTTGTCAGTCCGCGGGAGCGGCCGGGCCCTCAGCTTAGATTGCGACGGCGTCGTTCTACGACTTCGCCGTGCCCGGCTCCGCCATCTTGCGATGCTGCTTGGCCAGCATCTCGTTCGGCGTGACGTTGGCGATGGTGGTCTGAAGCTTGTTCTTCATTCCGGTCACGATGTCGGATTCGCCGCGCAACATGGCGTCGAAGCCGGCCTTCGCGACGTCGTAGGCACTGTCCTTCGGCTCGGTGCCGACCTTGGTGTCCATCATGTCGGCGCGGCGGAAGAACTCCGTCTCGGTGGCGCCCGGCATCAGGCAGGTGACGGTGACGCCGCTGTCGCGCAGCTCTTCGCGCAGTGCAAACGAGAATGAATCGAGGAAGGCCTTGCTGGCGTTGTAGACCGCCTGAAAACTGCCCGGCGTGAATCCGGCGATCGAGCCCGTGATCAGGATACGGCCAGAATTGCGGCGGAGCATCTCGTTGCCGGCGCGATGGATCAGATACAGCGTGCCGGTGATGTTGGTGTCGACGAGGTGCTTGATCCTGGCAAAATCCTGATCGAGGAAGGCCTTGCCGAGGCCGACCCCGGCATTGGCCAGAAGCGCGTCGATCGGCCGGTCGCCGACCGCGGCGCAAAGCTTGTCGACGCCTTCGGTGGTGGCGAGGTCGGCCTCGACCGCCTCGACGCCGCCGCCGAGCCTGCGGAGATCGACGGCCACCCTCTCGATCTCGGGCTCGTCCGCCGCGATGACAAGGTTGAAGCCTCCTTGGGCGCAACATCTGGCGAGTTCCAGGCCGATGCCGGTGGAGGCGCCGGTGACGACGGCGAGTTGGTTGGCGGCCATGAGCGTATCCTTCGCTAGTCCTTGAGTGGGATTGATGACGCTCCAATCACCGCAATCGCCGCTCGTTCCTATCGGGACGCACGCCGGTGCGGCGCAAAGATTTTGCACCGTGCGATAGCAACCATCGTTCGTTGTTCGACTTGGATGCCTCGTAGCTCGCGGGAGAACAGAGATGAAGGCGCTGGTCTGGCACGGCAAGGAAGACATTCGTTGCGACACCGTCACCGATCCTGAGATTCAGGATCCGCGCGACGCGATCATTAAAGTCACGAGCTGCGCCATCTGCGGCTCCGACCTGCACCTCTTTCACAACTACATTCCGGGCATGCTGCCCGGCGACATCATGGGCCACGAGACCATGGGCGAAGTGGTCGAGGTCGGCTCAGGCGTCGACGGCAAGCTGAAGAAGGGCGACCGCGTCGTCGTGCCCTTCACGATCATTTGCGGCGAATGCGACCAGTGCAAGCGCGGCAATTTCTCGGTCTGCGAAACCACCAATCGCAAGCGCCATCTGGCGGACAAGGCGTTCGGACACACGACGGCCGGCCTGTTCGGCTACACCCATCTGACCGGCGGCTATCCCGGCGGCCAGGCCGAGTATCTGCGCGTGCCGTTCGCCGACGCCACCCACATCAAGGTGCCCGACGGCATTCCCGACGAGAAGCTGCTGTTTCTCAGCGACATCTTCCCGACCGGATGGCAGGCCGCCGCGCAATGCGACATCGAGCCGACCGATACGGTCGCGATCTGGGGCTGCGGTCCCGTGGGACAGATGGCGATCCGCAGCGCCATCCTGCTCGGCGCCAACCAGGTGATCGCGATCGACTGCCTGCCCGAACGGCTCAGCATGGCCGAAGCCGGCGGCGCCACCACCATCAACTTCGAAACCGAAAGCGTCCTGGAGCGGCTCGAGGAGCTCACCGACGGCAGAGGTCCCGAAAAATGTATCGACTGCGTCGGGATGGAGTCGCATGTGATGGCCTCCCTGCCCGACACGCTGCTCGATCGCGCCAAGCAGATGGTCATGGTGGAGAGCGACCGGCCGCATGTGCTGCGCGAGATGATCTATGTTTGCCGCCCCGGCGGCATCATCTCGGTGCCGGGCGTGTACAGCGGATTCTCCGACATGCTTCCGATGGGCGCCTTCATGAACAAGGGCCTGCAGATGCGCACCGGCCAGACCCACGTCAACCGCTGGACCGACGACCTGCTCCATCGCATCGAGGAAGGCCAGATCGATCCGTCCTTCGTCATCACCCACACCGTCCCGCTTAGCCAAGGCCCCGAGATGTATCAGGTGTTTCGCGACAAGCGCGACTCCTGCGTCAAGGTCGTGCTGAAGCCCTGAGGAGCAAGGCCCATGTTTCATTTCTCCAACATCGTTCGCACCAAGGGCGATCCGAAAATCGTCGAGGGTGGCCCGAGCCTGAAGCGGCCCGAAGACCAACTCGCCCGCGCACTCGGCTGGTTCAGCATCGGTCTCGGCGTCGTCGAATTCTTCGCGCCGCGGCGCGTCACGGAAACGCTGGGCATGGAAGGTAGCGAGACGCTGGTCCGTGCCTTCGGCGTGCGGGAAATCCTTGCCGGGGTCATGACCCTCTCGGTCGAGAAGAACGCCGGCCTGTGGGCCCGCGTCGGTGGCGACGGCCTCGATGCCGCCGCGCTGCTCTCGGGCATGACCGCGGACAATCCCAAAAAGGGCAATATCGCGCTGGCGCTGCTGATGGTTGGCGGCATCGCGATGCTCGACTACCGCGCCGCGCAGGACACCAAGCCGCAACGGCCGCCGCGCGACGCCCGACGCAAGCTGTATCCGAACCGCAGCGGCTTTCCCAAGGGCATCGAGAGCGCCCGAACCGCGGCCAAGCAGATCGCAGCCCACGCGGCGGCACGGACCTGAGGACGCACGACGAGGTGATGCAAGGCAATGAGCGAGGCGTCCCGTGACGAAGGTGCGTGGTGGGAATCCGCCGTCATCTACGAGATCGCACTGATCTCGTTCCAGGACTCGGACGGCGACGGCAAGGGCGACCTCGCCGGCCTGACCTCGCGCATCGACTATCTGAAATGGCTCGGCGTCGACGCGGTGTGGCTGACGCCGATCTACAAGAGTCCGTTCCGCGACCTCGGCTACGACATCTCCGACTACTGCTCGATCGACCCTGCGTTCGGCAGCCTCGAGGCGTTCGACCGCCTGCTCAAGGCCCTGCACGCCGCGGAGATCCGCGTGATCCTCGATCTCGTGCCCAACCATACTGCGAACGATCACGCATGGTTCGTCGAGAGCAGCAGCTCACGAAACAGCGCGAAGGCCGATTGGTACATCTGGGCCGACGCGGCCGAGAACGGCGGCCCGCCCAACAACTGGCTAAGCCGCTTCGGCGGCAGCGGCTGGGAATGGTGCGAGGCGCGGCGGCAATATTACTATCACTCCTTCCTGGTCGAGCAGCCCGATCTGAACTGGCGCAACCCGCAGCTGCGCGCCGCGATCGCCGATGCCATGCGCTTCTGGCTCGATCGCGGCGTCGACGGATTTCGCGTCGATGCCAGCGCGGTGCTGATCAAGGACGCGCTGCTGCGCGACAATCCGCATAACCCGCAAGCGAAAGGCAAGCCGCCGCCGCAGCGCCAGACACCCGTCTTTACCGACGATCGGCCGGAGACGATGGATTGCATCGAATTCATCCGCGAGGTGATCGACGGTTATCCAGGGCGCATGTTATGCGGTGAAGTCCAGGGCAAGACCGACCGCATCGGCCACTTCTACGGCAACGACCGGCCGCGCCTGCATCTGCCGCTCAATTTCGCGCTGCTGGACTCGCAATGGGACGCGCTGTCCCTGCAGGCAACGATCGATGCGTATTTCAACGCCATCCCGGATCATGCATGGCCGGTCTGGGTGATCGGTGGTCACGACAAGCAACGGATCGCGAGCAAGATCGGCGAGCCGCAAATGCGCGTGCTGGCGATGCTGCTGCTGACGCTGCGGGGAACGCCGTTCTTCTTCATGGGCGACGAGATCGGCCGCAAGCGCGTTCCCATTCCGGCCGACCGCGTCCGCGATCCCTTCGAGATGCTCGTGCCGGGATATGGCCTTTGCCGTGATCCCGAACGCGCGCCGATGCGATGGGATGACAGCAGCAACGGCGGCTTTACCACCGGCGATCCATGGCTGCCGCTCGAGCCGCCCGACGGCGCGGCCAACGTGGCCACGCAGCAGCGCGATGCGCGTTCGATCCTGGCGCTGTTTCGCGCGCTCATGACGCTGCGGCGCGAGCACGCGTGCCTGCGCCACGGCGGCTACGAGCCGCTACGCTCGCAGAACGACGTTCTTGCCTACAGGCGGACGGATGGCGGCAGGGAAATTCTGGTCGCGCTCAACATCGCCGCCGAGCCGCGGAAATGGCATTGGCAAGGTCGCGGCCGCCTGCTGATGTCGACGCATCTCGACCTGCCGTCCGAGCCGTTGCCGGGCGCCACCATCCTGCTCCGCGGCAATGAAGGCGTGATCATCGAACTCGAGCCAAGATGACGGCCGAGGAACCATCCGCGCGTCAGCGCGTCTCATCAACGCTTCCGACGTCCCCCCCTGCCGGAGGCTGAATAGAGGAAACCGCGGCCCCGGCGCTCATCCCCTTCAAGCGCCGGCGCCGCGGCGTGAGCCTGGAGGCAGACCATGAGCAAGACCAAGGGCCTCGGTCAGCGGATCGCTGGCAAGGCGAAACAGGCGGTCGGCGAGATCGTCGGCGATCAGGATCTCCACGAGGAAGGCAAGGAGCAAGCCGAGCGCGGCCGGGACGAACAGAGCAAGCCGAGCGAGCTCAATCCGTTGAAGAAACTCAATCAGCTGACGTGAACGCCGCCGCGCCGTCAACCATTTCCAGTTCAATTCGTCCCGGTGATGAAGCCGCCTCACGGCGACGCTCGCGCTGGATCGCCGCCGCCGAACTCGGCCTGATCAGCAGCACCTTCTCGACCATCGTCAGCCAGCTCTTCGCCGCGCGGATCGGACGCGATGCCGCCGTCGACTGGATGACGGTCGCCGCCATCCCCGCGCGCGATTGGGCGATCAGCGCAGAGCCGTCGTGGAGCGCGATCCTTGCCGGGATCGCCTTTCACCAATGGGCGGACTTCTCCTGGGCGCTGGTGTTCTTCGGCCTGCTCGGGCGCTGGACCGCCGACCTGCGGCCGCTGGCGATCCTGCTGCTCGCCCTGCCCTGGGCCGTGTTCTCGTCAAGCATGGAATGGTTCGTGCTGGTGCCGCTGTTTCCGTTCTGGCAGCCGCTGTTCACGCTGCAGCAGCCGTACTGGATCGGCCTGCTCGTCCATGGCTCCTCCGCCGTGATGTATCCCCTGTTCGCCCGGTTGCGCTGGAGACGAGGCGCGGCACCCGCGCGCGATGTTCGCTTCACCAATGCCTGGACCACCGGCGCGATGGCTTTGATCGTACTGCTCGGCGCGGCCGCGTTGTTCGGCAGCCATGGTTACGAGCCGCCATGGATGGGCCGCGACAGGGACGCGGACCAGACTTACATCCGTCATATGACCGCGCATCACGCCCAGGGCATCGACCTGGCGCGGATCGCCGCGGAGCGCGCGCAGGACCCGCATCTGCGAAAGCTGGCGATGCTGATGGTCGCAAGCCAGACCGGCGAGAACCGGATTTTCGAGACCTGGTGGCTGAGCTGGTTCGACACCGAGATGCCCGATTGCAGCTCGGACGAACGTGCCGCCATGCCGGGCTTCCTGACACAGGCCGAGATGCGACAGGTCAAGGCCGCGCCGGCGGACCAATTCGACACGCTGTTCGTCGAGACCATGAGCAAGCATCACGCCGGCGCGGTCAGGATGGCCGACCAGATGTGGCATAGCGGCGGCGATCTGCGCCTGCGTGTGATGGCCCACGCCATCCGCCACGAGCAGCAGGGCGAGATCGCGCTGATGCACGGCGCCAGCGGCATTGCCGTCGTCGCCACCGCCTTCCGCAACATGCTCGGCGACAATGTCAATTGAGCGGATCGTCCCCTACTCGCGCCAGAACTCGGCCAATTCCTCGGCGGTCATCAGATCGACCTGACCGTGAAAGCGGGTGCGGTACATCGTCATCAGTGCATCATGGCCGACGTCGGACGAGCTGCACAGCGCATCCTCGACGATGACGACCCGAAAGCCGAGATCGACGGCGCTCAGGACCGTCGAGAGCACGCAGACGTCAGTCTCTGCGCCCGTGATCACGACCGTGCCGACGTTCTTCTCGATGAGCAGGCTCGCGAGGCCGGGATTGCTGAATGCCGAATAGGCCGGCTTGTCGATGACGGCAGCCGGCGGAACGAAGCGGCTCAAGGCCGGCACGAGTTCGAGACCGGATGGCGGCAGATGCTTGCGGGTCGCCTCTTGCCAGCGACGAAAATAGCGCTGCCACTGTCCGGGCCGATCCTCCGGGTTCTCGGGCGTGATAAATCGCGTGAAGATCGTTCTGGCCTGATGGCGCGAAACGATCGAGGCGATCGTCGGCAACACTCGCGCCATCCATGGCGTCTCCCAGAGACCGCCCGGAGCGAAGATGTTCTGCATGTCGATGCACAAGTGAACGGCGTCGCCGATGTCGGTCACTTCCGACGCGCTGTCTCTCATCGTCCTTCACCGTCGAACCATAGCCACGCGCCGCAGCCGGCATTTGCGCAGCGACCTCACCGACTGCAAATGCGATCCCGACGATCATCGTTCCCCATCACGCGCGATCCAGCCGCAGCGCCGAATCGAACAATGCCGGCGCCATGGAATGAGGACGATCATCGCTTTATCGGAACGGTGCTCGGGACCCCGGCTCACGTCGGCAGCGCCATTCGGGCCCTGCGCAGCAACGCCCCCGGAGGGCATCAATAACCAAGGAATATCAATACCGAGGTGGCCAAATGGTGCGCTCGGAGGGACTCGAACCCCCACGATTTTACTCACTGCCACCTCAAGGCAGCGCGTCTACCAATTCCGCCACGAGCGCTTTTGGGGATGCCGGCTTGAGGCTTGAAGGCCAACCGGATCAACGGCGCCGATCTAACAAATCCGTCAGAGGGGTACAAGCCTCCAAAGGCCCTGAATTCCACAAGCTTGGCAGGAAAGTTCCGGCTCCTCGCGCCGGGATCGGCCTTTTCCGCCTGCCCGGGCCGCTACCGTATGCCCAGGCCGCTACCGCGTGCCCGGGATACGTGGCAGCATCTGCTTGACCTCGACCGCGATCCGGTTGCGGTCGACCAGCACGACGCCGGAGGCGACCGGCAAATTATTGGCCAGAACCTTGACCTCGTCGGCCTCGGTTGCGTCCAGCTCGATGATGGCGCCGCGGGAAAGACGTAATACCTGATGGATCGGCATGGTGGTCGTCCCGAGGACGACCATGAGATCCACGGTGACTTTGTCGAGAGTAGGCACTGCAGCACCACCGCAACTTGGGACTAGGACTAGGGACTTGATATTTGCACCTGGGATCATCACCCGGTTATGGTTAGCCAATGGTTAATTCACCCCAAAACCCCCGCCAAAACCAGCGTCAAGAGCTCGATTTGACGGCGTTTTCCGCCTCCTCCGGCGAGCCCGTGGAGTGGCGGATTTCGGACGCGCCCGTGCCCTATCCGGAGGCCGTGGCCGAAATGGAGGCGCGCGTCGCGGCGATCGCAGCGGGTGAAGCTCCGGAGCTGGTCTGGCTGCTGGAACATCCCCCACTCTACACCTCCGGCACCTCCGGCAAGGAATCCGACCTGCTCGATGCCCGATTCCCGATCTTTGCCACCGGGCGCGGCGGCCAGCTCACCTACCACGGGCCCGGCCAGCGCGTGGCCTATGTCATGCTCGACCTGAAGCGCCGGCGGCCGGACGTCCGGGCCTATGTCGCGAGCCTGGAGGAGCTGATTGTGCGGACGCTCGCCGCCTTCAACATCCGTGGCGAGCGGCGCGAGGACCGGGTCGGCGTCTGGGTGAAGCGGCCCGACAAGGGACCCGAGCACGAGGACAAGATCGCGGCGATCGGCGTCCGACTGAAGCGCTGGGTCTCGTTTCACGGCATCGCCATCAATGTCGAGCCGGAGCTGTCGCATTTCGCCGGCATCGTGCCCTGCGGCGTCGCCGATCCCCGCTACGGCGTCACCTCGCTGGTCGATCTCGGCCAGCTCGTGACGATGTCCGATGTCGACGTCGCGCTCCGGCAGGCCTTCGAGGAGCTGTTCGGGCCGACCCGGGCGCTGATCCCGGAAGCCGTCTAACGCTTTCTGTAGAGCGCCCCGCCTCTATCGTTTTCCGCCAATGCGGAATCGGCTAGGCTCGATTCCGGTGTCGCCCACGCCTCCCCCCTCCGCCGGGAAAGCAGATGTCATGCCGGGCGATTTGATCTTCGGACCGACTGTTCGAGCGCCAGGCATAAGGAGGGGTTGCGTTTCAGCTCGCAATGGGAGGTTTTTGCGATGAGACTGTCTGCACCCATCTATCATCTGAAGCGAAGAGCAAAGCGCCTGTCTCGCGAGGAAGGCATTCCGCTACACGATGCGCTCGACCGCATCGCCGCGACGGAAGGCTTTTTCGCCTGGAGCATGCTCGCGGCGAAAGCGGCCGCAGCGAGCCCGGCCAACAGGTTTTTCCCGCAATTCCAACCGGGTGACCTGGTGCTGGTGGGCGCGCGCGCCGGCCAGGGCAAGACCCTGATGAGCCTCGAGCTTGCGGTGGAGGCGATGCGGTCGGGCCACCGCGCCGCGTTCTTCTCGCTCGAATACACCGAGAAAGACGTTCTGGATCGCCTTCGGAGGGTCGGCGTAGACCCGGCGCAATTCGAAAAACTCCTCGAGGTCGATTGCTCCGACGCCATCAGTGCCGATTGCGTCGTCAAGCAGATGGCCGCAGCACCGCGCGGCACGGTCGTGGTGATCGACTATCTGCAACTGCTCGATCAGCGGCGGGAAAATCCCGATCTCACCGTTCAGGTGCGCGCGTTGAAATCATTCGCGCGCGACAAAGGATTGGTCGTCGTCTTCATCTCGCAGATCGACCGCTCCTATGATCCCTCGCTCAAACCCTGCCCTGACCTGGACGATGTCAGGCTGCCGAACCCGCTTGATTTGAAGCTGTTCGACAAGACCTGTTTCCTGAACAAGGACGAAGTTCAGTTTCGCATAGCGAGCTGACGATCAGGAGGCCCAACCGGTTCAGGCCGCGGGTGAGATCGTTCACCCGCGGCCTCCCTCCTCACGCCTTCTCGGGGGAAACCTCGAGCTTGCCGGCGATGTAGCGCCGCTCCTGGGTCAGGCCGCCAAAGCCGTAGGCGTCGCCCTTGACCTCGTCGACATGCAGATAGGTCTCGTGATGCAGCGGACCCAGGATCCCGGCCATGCGCTGGAACATCGCGGCGAGATAGGCGGCCTTCTCGTCCTTGGTATTGGTGCCTTCGCTGACGTGGATGTCGATCCAGTAGCTCGCGAGCTTCTGCTCTGCGAGCGACTTGCCGCCGGCGAACCAGTCGCCCGCCTCGACCGGTTTCACGATGATGGCGGTGACCTCAGGGTCCTTGTGCAGGATTTTTGCGGTGAGTTCGGACACGGCGCTCGCGATGTCGGCCTTCAGCGAGGGCGACTGGCGGGAGGTGGTGTAGGACACGGTGATCAGCGGCATGGTCGTTCTCCTCGGATGTCGCGCAGGTGTTGCGCGGCGTTGATGAGAAGCTAGACCGACCCTCGACATTTTGGTATCTTATCTCTGTTGATACCAGTGATAAGATATCATAATGACAGCAACGCTCGACATCGCCACTGTCCAGGCCTTCCTGCTGGTCGCCGACCTCCAGAGTTTTACGCGCACCGCCGAGGTCCTTGGCACGACCCAGGCGGCCGTCAGCCTCAAGCTGCAACGGCTGGAAACGCTGCTCGGCAGGCGCCTCGTCGAGCGCTCGCCGCGCGCGGTCCGGCTCACGGCAGACGGCGCGACGTTCCTCGATCGCGCCCGCGCGCTGATCGCGGCACATGACCGCGCGCTGTCGGGCGAGGCCTCGCTCGCGCAGTCGCTCTCGCTCGGCATCTCCGACCATGCCGCGGGGCCGGAGCTGGTACCGCTGCTCGAACGCCTGCATGCGATGTCGTCGAACCTCACCCTCGCCGTCACCATCGGCTTCTCACGCGAGATGCAGGAGGCCTATGATTCCGGCCAACTGGATGCGGTGATCGTGCGCCAGGAAGGCAGCCGCCGCGGCGGCGAGAGGCTGGCCGAGGACGAATTCGGCTGGTTCGCGTCAAGACGCTTCACCGTGCCAAAGGGGCAGCCTTTGCCGCTCGCAACCCTCGCTCCGCCCTGCGGCGTCCGCGCCATCGCCGTGCGCGCGCTCGACAAGGCCGGCCTCACATGGCGTGAGCGTTTTGTCGGCGGTGGCGTCACCGCCGTGGTGGCAGCCGCGCTCGCCGGACTTGCCATCGCACCGCTGGCGCGACGGATCGCACCTCCTGGGCTGGTCGACATCGGGCCAGTCCAGAAGCTGCCAAAACTCGGCAGCTCCAAGGTGATGCTGCATTCGAAGGTCAGCGATCCCGCAAAGCTTGCGGCGCTGCGCGCGGTGGCGGCGACGTTCCGGAGCGCGGCGGCGGTCTGACGCCAGACCGGTTTACAAGATCGCCTAACGCTGCGAGCGTCCGCTAGCTTGCGCCCTGCATACGGGCCCGCAATATTGCCTAAAAAGGTTCCAAATCTTCGGAACAATCCGCCACCTACCGCGTTTGCCCCGGTTAAGGCAGGGTCCGGGAATGATCGAGAAGTCTAGTCAGCAGAGGGATTTGTTCGAAAGCGAACGCAGTTTCCGCCTGTTGGTTGAAGGGGTCGCGGACTACGCCCTGTACATGCTGGATCCCACCGGGAGAATCACCAGCTGGAACATCGGCGGCGAGCGCATCAAGGGCTATTCGCCCGGGGAGATCCTCGGCCAGCACTTTTCCCGTTTCTACACCGAGACCGACCGCGCCAACGGCAAGCCCGCCCGGGCGCTCGGGATTGCGCGGGAAAAGGGCCGCTACGAGGAGGAAGGCTGGCGCGTCCGCAAGGACGGCACCTTCTTCTGGGCCAGCGTCGTGATCGATCCGATCTACGAGGCCGGCGAGCTGGTCGGCTTCGCGAAGATCACGCGCGACATCACCGAGCGCCGCAATACCCAGCTCAAGCTCGAGGCGATGCAGAAGCAGCTCGCCGAATCCCAGAAATTCGATGCGCTCGGCCAGCTCACCGGCGGGGTCGCCCACGACTTCAACAACCTCCTGATGATCATCAGCGGCAGCCTCCACATGCTGAAACGAGGGGCCAACGACGACGCCAAGCTTCAGCGCGCGATCTCGGCGATCGAGACCGCTACCAAGCGCGGCGCGGCGCTGACCAACCAGCTCCTTACGTTCGCGCGGCGGCAGAGCGTCAATCCGCAGGCGATCGACTTCGCCGACCGCATCGCGGCGATCCGCGAGGTGCTCGATGCCGGCGTCGGCAGCTCCGTGCGCCTGGCCTTCGACGTCAGCGACGACGTCTGGCCGATCAGGACCGACGTTTCCGAGCTCGAGACCGCGCTGCTCAACCTCGTCATCAATGCCCGCGACGCGATGCCCGACGGAGGCACGGTGACGATCGCAGCGCGCAATCTCGTGCTCGACGAGGATCCCCTCGTGGGCGAATTCATCGCGATCGACGTCAGCGATACCGGCCTCGGTATTCCCTCCGACGTTCTCGACAAGATCTTCGAGCCGTTCTTCACGACCAAGCCGATCGGAAAGGGCACCGGCCTCGGTCTCTCCCAGGTGCACGGCTTCGCCCATCAGGCCGGCGGCACGATCCGGGTCGCGAGCGCGCTCGGCAAGGGCACGACCTTCACCATCCTCCTGCCGCGCGGAGAAGACGAGCCATCGCGCGAGGCGGCGGGAGAACCGGCGTTCCAGGGCAGCGGCACGGTGCTGCTGGTCGAGGACAATCCGGACGTCGCCGCCGTCAGCATCGGTCTTCTGGAGCAGCTCGGTTATCAGGTGCGTCGCGTCGCGGACGCCGAAGCCGCCTTGAGCGAGATCGAGAAGAACGGCGTCGACTTCGTGTTCTCGGATATCGTCATGCCCGGCAAGATGGACGGGCTCAGCCTCGCCCATCACCTCCGCCAGATCCGCCCCGGCCTGCCGATCCTGCTCGCCACCGGCTACAGCGAAGTCGCCGCAGGCGTGCGCGGCGATTTCCCGATCCTGCGCAAGCCCTACGAGATCCACGAATTGAGCGAGGCAATCGCCAAGCTGCCGCGGTGATTCTTGAGCTACACCGTCGGCAACACCGAAAACGCCTCGCCTGCCCGGCGCAAGTTCAGCTCATCGGCGTCGGCCGTCTCGCTGGTGACGCTGTCGACGCGCGAGGACGGCGGGCCGTGGCGGCACAGCGCCACCATGTCGGCGACGTGCTTCGGCGGCCCTGCGAACAGCGCTTCGACGCTGCCGTCGCGGCGGTTGCGGACCCAGCCTTCGAGACCGCACGTCGTCGCCTGATACTCGAGCCAGGCCCGGTAGCCGACGCCCTGCACGCGGCCGCGGATCATGACCTGGAGGATCGCCCGGCTCATTGTTGCAGTCCGAGGACGTCGGCGCTCCGCGCCTTGACGTCGGCCTCCCGCGTGATGCGGCTGGTCAAGTCCGATGACGGGAGGCCTTTGAGATTCTTCGGCGGAGTGCCGTCGCGCAGCGCCTTCTGTGTCTCGTAGACGGCCTGTGTTGCGGCCGCGATCGGCGCATGGCCCTGAAGCGCGATGCGCACGCGCTGGCCAGCGAGGTATTCGAGCACGTTCAACTCCTCCGGCGCGCCGCCGAGCACGATCGGCAGATGCGTGGCGGACGCGACCGCCTCGAGCTCGGCGCGCGACTTGATGCCGGTGAAGAACAGCGCGTCGACGCCAGTAGCCTCATAAGCCCTGGCGCGGCGGATCGCATCCTCGGTCGAAGTGATCGAGGCCGCACCGGTGCGACCCATGATGACGAGCGAAGGATCGCCGCGGCTGTCGAGTGCCGCCTTCATCTTGCCGACGCCCTCCTCCAGCGAGATCAGCTGCGTCTTCGCCTCGCCGAACCCAGCCGGCAGCAGCGTGTCCTCGATGGTGAGGCCGGCGGCGCCCGCCATCTCCAGCTCCTGCACCGTGCGGCGCACGTTGAGCGCGTTGCCATAGCCGTGATCGGCATCGACCAGCACCGGAAGCGTTGCCGCGCGTGACATCCGCCGCATCTGCTCGGCAAGCTCGGTGAGCGTGATCAACGTGATGTCGGGGTCGCCGAGTACCGCGAGCGAAGCCACCGAGCCGCCGAACATGCCGAGCGGGAAACCGAGATCCTCGGCGATGCGGATCGAGATGGCGTCGTAGACCGAGCCGGGATGGACGCAAGTCGCGCCCGACAGGATCGATCGCAATTTTTCGCGGCGGGAACGAAGGGCCATGGTGATGTCTCGGTTAGTGCGAATTGCGTCCCCGCCGTCGTGCTGGCGAAAGCCAGGACCCATTACCACAATTGGATATGGTGGCAGAAAATGACGGCCACCATCGCCATCAACAACTACTCCCTGGGGTAATGGGTCCTGGCTTTCGCCAGGACGACATTGGGCCCCTACGCAAACTCCAAAATCAGCGCGTCCACCGCGAGCGTCGCGCCGGCGCTGGCGTGGATCTTCTTTACGGTGCCGTCCTGTTCGGCGCGCAGCACGTTCTGCATCTTCATGGCTTCGACCACCGCGAGCGTCTCGCCGGCCTTGACCTCCTGCCCCTCGGTCACCGCGATCGAGACCACGAGACCGGGCATCGGACAAAGCAGCTTCTTGCCGGTGTCGGCAGCCGTGGTCACCGGCATCAGCCGCGCCGAGGCAGCTTCCGCTTCGGTCCAGACATAGACCGGCACCTCGACGCCCTGATGCGCGAGGCGGATGCCGTTCGCGATCGGGCGCACCTGCACCGCCACGAGGTGCCCGTCGATGGTGCCCTGCCAGACCGGATCGCCCGGCTTCCACGGCGATTGCAACAGATGCGCATTGCCAGCCTTGCCGTCGGCATCGACAAAACGCACCGCGACCGCCTCGCCCTCGCGCGCGATCTCCAGCAGGATCTCCTGGCGCTCGAGCCAGACCGCACGGCGCCGCTCGCGCTGCACGATGCGGCCGCCCATCTGACCCGAGATCTGCCGCTTGCGCTCGCCGAGCACGTGATCGATGGCGGCACCGACCGCGGCAAGCCGCCGTGCGACCTCGCCCTCCGGCACGCGGACGGCAAAGCCCCTGGGGAATTCCTCGGCGATGAAGCCGGTGGAGAGCCGGCCTTCGCGCCAGCGCGGATGATGCATCAGCGCCGACAGGAACGGGATGTTGTGACGGATACCGTCCACGTAGAACGAGTCCAGCGCGGTGGCCTGCGCCTCGATCGCGGCCGCGCGTGACGGCGCGTGGGTGACGAGCTTGGCGATCATCGGATCGTAATGGATCGAGATCTCGCCGCCCTCCTGCACGCCGGTATCGTTGCGCACGGTGATGCCGTCCTGGCTCGCTTCCGCCGGCGGACGGTATTTCACCAGGCGACCGATCGAGGGCAGGAAGTTGCGGAACGGGTCCTCCGCGTAGAGGCGCGACTCCACGGCCCAGCCGGTCAGCGTGACGTCCTTCTGCGCAATGGCGAGCTTCTCGCCGGCGGCAACGCGGAGCATCTGCTCGACGAGGTCGACGCCGGTGACGAGCTCGGTGACGGGATGCTCGACCTGGAGGCGCGTGTTCATCTCCAGGAAGTAGAAGCTCTTGTCCTGCCCCGCGACGAATTCGACGGTGCCGGCGGAGTCGTAATTCACGGCCTTGGCGAGTGCGACCGCCTGCTCGCCCATCTTGCGGCGGGTGGCTTCGTCGAGCAGCGGCGACGGTGCTTCCTCGATGACCTTCTGGTTGCGGCGCTGGATCGAGCATTCGCGCTCGCCGAGATAGATCACGTTGCCGTGCTTGTCGCCCAGCAGCTGGATCTCGATGTGGCGGGGGTCGACGATGAACTTCTCGATGAAGACGCGGTCGTCGCCGAACGAGGCCTTGGCCTCGGCCTTGGCGAGGTTGAAACCCTCGGCGACCTCGGAGGTCGAATGCGCGATGCGCATGCCCTTGCCGCCGCCGCCGGCGGAGGCCTTGATCATCACGGGATAGCCGATCTCGTCGGCGATCCTGACCGCGTGCGTGGCGTCCTCGATGACGCCGAGATAGCCGGGCACGGTCGAGACTTTTGCCTTCGCGGCAGCCCTTTTGGATTCGATCTTGTCGCCCATCGCCGCGATCGCGCCCGGGTTGGGGCCGATGAAGACGATGCCGGCCGCCTCCAGCGCGCGCGGAAACGCCTCGCGCTCGGACAGGAAGCCGTAACCGGGATGCACGGCCTCGGCGCCGGTCTTGCGGCAGGCCTCCACGATCTTCTCGATCACCAGATAACTCTCGGCCGCAGCCGGCGGGCCGATCAGCACGGCCTCGTCGGCCATCTCGACATGGAGAGCGTCGCGGTCGGCCTCGGAATAGACCGCGACCGTCTGAACTCCCATGCGGCGAGCGGTCTTGATGACCCGGCAGGCGATTTCGCCGCGATTGGCGATCAGAATGCGTTTGAACATGCTTTTCTTGAGTCTCGACCTTGGGCGGGACCCTTCCCTGGCCGTTGGAGCCTATGGGAGGGGCCGTGTGGCTCCCGTGGTACATCAAAATAGGCCGGAGGCAACGGTCAAAATCCGGCCCCTCTGGCGTACCAGCGCAAGACCGAAGCAAGACCGAAACGGGCCTGGCAGGCCCCGGACGGCCTACGGCTTCCCGGCCTTGGCGGCGTCCCGGACCAGGCCGTGAATGAAGCCGAGCTTCTCGACCACGACCGGCGAGAGGATGAACGGATAGAGGTCGCGCATGCCCATGGCGCGGTTGACGCTGTTCATGGCGAAGGTGAAAGGCAGCCATGCGTTGACGATGGCCTCGACGTCCCTCGCATCGTAAGGGTTGAAGCGGATACGCGTCGTCAACTCCCCGTCGCGGTCCACCTTGGGCCGCACCTCCATGCCGAACTCGCTAGCCATCTCCAGGGTGTCGACGATGTGAAGATAGTGCGCCCAGGTCTCGGCGAAATCTTCCCAGGGATGCGTGGTCGCGTAGGCTGAAACGTAGTTCTGCTGCCAGTCAGCCGGGGCGCCTTCGGCATAGTGGCGCTGCAAGGCCTGGCCGTAATCGGCGGAATCGTCGCCGAACACGGCGCGGCATTCGTCCAGCTTGCCGCCGTCGCGCACCAGTACATCCCAGAAATAGTGCCCGACCTCGTGGCGGAAATGCCCGAGCAGCGTCCGGTAGGGCTCGCCCATCTCCAGCCTGCGCCGCTCGCGCTCGATGTCGTCCGCCTCGGTCAGCGCGATCGTGATCAGGCCGTTGTCGTGGCCGGTCAGGACCTTCTGCCCGCTCTGCGGATCGTCGGCGAGGAAATTGAAGATCAGGCCATGTTCGGGATTGTCCTGCCGGGTCTGGAGCGGCAGCTTCCAGCGGATCAGGGAATAGAACAGCCGGTGCTTCGCCATCTCCAGCTCGCGCCAGCCGGCGAGTTGCGCCGGATCCGACAGATCCGGCACGACGCCGTTATGGCGGCAGGCGCGGCAATAGCCGGTGGTATCGCCCGCATCCGTCAGCCAGTTGCATGCATCATGCTCGGCATTGCTGCAGAGCATGCGACTTTCGCCCTTGGTAGCCAGCGTCCGCCAGGCCCCACCTTGAGCCTCTCCGTCGGGCTCGATCGCCGACATCGTCTCCTTCTCCGGCAGGAACGCGACCCGATGGCCGCAGCGTTCGCAGGCGCGGTTCTCGAAATAGAGCACGTTGCCGCAGGCCTGGCAGACAAAAAGCTTCAAGATTTAGCCTCTTCGGAAAGGGAGCTTTTGGGAATGAAAGTTGTAGCGCCCCGGAGATACGCGCCCGGAAGGCTCATCGTTCCAAGGTTCGGAACAAATAGCCAGACCCGGCGTTCGTTCATGCCCACCACACTGCATTCGGCGACGTCTTTCTTTCCATATTTCCTTTGAGCAATGGCCATCACGCTTCGTCTGTGTGAAGATCGGTCGGCCACGTGCGCTCCCGCATCACAACGGCCACCGCCTTGAACGATCCTTTGCCCGAGACCTTCGCCGCCGAAAGGCTGCGCCAGCACCTGGAAGACGTCGCACGCGAGCGCGACAACGCCTATCGCGCGCTCCAGGAGCGCGAAGCCGAGCTTGCGCGCATCCAGCGCATCGGCAAGGTCGGCGGTCTCGAAGTCGACTTCCGCGAAGGCTTCAAGAACCGCCGTTCGCCGGAATATCTGATGCTCCACGGCCTGCCGCCGGAAGCCGCCGACGAGTCGCACGAGGACTGGGTCAATCGCATTCATCCCGACGAGCGCGACGCTACGGTGAAGCATTTCATCGACGCGCTGTCCGGCACCAGCGAGGACTACACCGCCGAATACCGCATCATCCGCCCTAACGACGGCGAGACCCGCTGGATCCGCGTCGTCGCCAAGATCGAGCGCGACACGGATGGCCGTGCCCTCCGCCTCGTCGGCGCCCATATCGACGTCACCGACCAGATGCTGGTGCGCGAGACCCTACGCGAGAGCGAGGAGCGCTTCCGGCTGATCGCCAACAGCGCGCCGGTGCCGATCTGGGTCACGAAACTCGACCGCACTCGGTCCTTTGCCAACCAGGCCTATGTCGATTTCGTCGGCCTGCCCTACGACCAGGCCATTGCCTTCGACTGGCGCAAGGTGCTGCATCCGGACGACCTGCCGCACGTGCTGCAGCAATCCGTTCAGGGCGAAGCATCGCTCAAACCGTTCGTGCTGGAAGCCCGCTACAAGAACGCCGCCGGCGAATGGCGCTGGCTACGTTCGGAATCGCAGCCGCGCTGGGACCCGACCGGCAGGCATATCGGCTTCATCGGCGTTGCCCATGACATCACGGTGGCCAAGCAGGCCGAGATCGAGCTCCGGCAGCTCAACGAGACGCTGGAAGAACGCATCGTCGAGCGCACCGCCGAGCTCGAATCCAACGAGGCGCGGCTGCGCGCGATCCTGGAGACCAGCAACCAGTATCAGGGCCTCGTCAATCTCAGGGGCGAGCTGCTTTACGCCAACAAGAACGCACTCGACGGCATCAAGGCGAGCCCCGCGGACGTGATCGGAAAGCCGCTGTGGCAGACGCCCTGGTTCAGCGCGACGGAGGGCATGAGCGCGCTGGTGCGCGAGGCCTTCGACACCGTGCTCAAGGGCGAAGCCGTGCGGCTGGAGATGCGCCTGCGCCTTCCCATCGGCGAGCGCGATTTCGAGTTCGGCATGCGCCCGGTGCTCGACCGCCACGGCAACATCACCGGCGCGGTGCCCGAGGCTGTCGACATCACCGAACGCCGCCGCGGCGAGGAAGCGTTGCGGCAATCGCAGAAGATGGAGGCGATCGGCCAGCTCACCGGCGGCGTCGCGCACGACTTCAACAATCTGCTCACCATCATCCGCTCGGCCACCGATTTCCTGCGCCGCCGCGAGCTGCCGGAGGAGCGCCGCCGCCGTTATGTCGATGCCATCTCCGACACCGTCGAGCGTGCCTCCAAGCTGACCGCCCAGCTGCTGGCCTTCGCGCGCCGGCAGCCGCTGAAACCGCAGATCTTCAACGTCGCCAGCCAGGTTGAAGGCGTCGCGCAACTGGTGCGGCCGCTGGTCGGTGGCCGCATCGACATCGCGGTGGAGGTTCACGATGGCGACTGCTTCACGGTCGCCGATATCGCGCAGTTCGAGACCGCGTTGATCAACCTCGCCATCAACGCACGCGACGCCATGGACGGCGAAGGCCGCCTTACGATAGCGGTCCGGAAAGTTCAGGGCATCCCCAACCTGCGAGCGCAATCGGCGCGCGGCGGCGACTATGTCGCGATCTCGGTCGCCGACACCGGCAGCGGCATCGCGCCGGAAAACATCGAGGCCATCTTCGAGCCGTTCTTCACCACCAAGGAGGTCGGCAAGGGCACCGGCCTCGGCCTGAGCCAGGCCTTCGGCTTCGCAAAGCAGTCCGAGGGCGACATCGCCGTGACGAGCACGCTTGGTGAAGGCGCGACCTTCACCATCTATCTGCCGCAGGCGCAAAGCCCCGCCACGGAACAGGAAGCGGCGGCGCTGACCTATGAGGCCGCGGCCACCGGGCGCGGCTATCGCGTGCTCGTGGTGGAAGACGACGACGAGGTCGGCCGGTTCTCCACGGAGCTGCTGGAAGACCTCGGCTATGTCGTCCGCCGTGCCGCCAACGCCAATGCGGCGCTCGCCATCCTCGGCGAGAACGAGTTCGCCGTCGACCTCGTCTTCTCCGACGTCATCATGCCCGGCATGAACGGCGTCGAGCTCGCCGGCATCATCCGCGAACGCTATCCGGGCCTGCCCGTCGTGCTCACCTCTGGTTACAGCAACGTTCTCGCCGAGAACGCCGATCGCGGTTTCGAGCTGATCCAGAAGCCGTATTCGGTCGAATCGCTGTCGCGCATCTTGCGCAAGGCGATCACGGCAAAGCCGTCGATGGCGCGATGAGTGTGACGATCGCGAGACGCCTCCACAGATTCCGTCATTGCGAGGAGTCCTTGCGACGAAGCAATCCAGAACTCGCTCCGCGGAGACAGTCTGGATTGCTTCGCTCCGCTCGCAATGACGGCGCAATCGCGCCGCTCCAACCCAACAGGCTTTTGAACAAAATCATAGACCGAAACTCGGCACCGAGACGCGGCAGATCGCAGACGGCGGTCCGCGCCCGCGGGGGAAGACAGCGGTGTCGGCTTCCGCTATCGCTGCCGAATGAACCGACACATCCTAGGGATCGAACGTGCCGTCTGACGCCATCCTGGCCTGGAGCATCATCGTCGCCGCGACCGCAGGCGTCATCATCCGGCCCTTTCGCCTGCCGGAGGCGATCTGGGCCGTCATCGGCGCCAGTGCGCTCGTGCTGCTCGGCCTGCTGCCGTGGCGGGATGCGCTCACCGGCATCGAGAAAGGCGTGGATGTCTATCTCTTCCTGATCGGCATGATGCTGATCGCCGAACTGGCGCGGCTCGAAGGCCTGTTCGACTACCTTGCAGCGCTCGCCGTGGAATATGCCGGCGGCTCGCCGCAGCGGCTGTTCCTGCTGATCTACATCGTCGGCACGCTCGTCACCGTCCTGCTCTCGAACGACGCCACCGCGATCGTGCTGACGCCCGCCGTCTATGCCGCGACGCGCGCGGCCGGCGCCAAGCCGCTGCCGTACCTGTTCGTCTGCGCCTTCATCGCCAACGCCGCGAGCTTCGTGCTGCCGATCTCCAATCCGGCCAATCTGGTCGTGTTCGGGGCCCACATGCCTGCGCTCACCGAATGGCTGCGCCTGTTCGCCCTGCCCTCGGCGGCCTCGATCCTGCTGACCTATGTCGTGCTGCGCCTGACCCAGCACCGCGCCCTGAAGGAAGAGACGATCGCAAGCAGCGTGCCGCATCCAAAGCTCGGCCGCGGCGGCAAGCTGACGGCCATCGGCATCGTGGCGATCGGAATCGTGCTGGTCACGGCCTCCGCGTTGGACAAGGAGTTGGGCCTGCCGACCTTCGTTTGCGGCGTGGTGACAGCCGCAATCGTGCTGCTGCTCAACCGGCAATCGCCGCTCCCCGTGCTGCGCGGCGTCTCCTGGAGCGTGCTGCCGCTGGTCGGCGGCCTGTTCGTGATGGTGGAAGCGCTGATCAAGACGGGCGTGATCGGGCAGCTCAGCGCGCTGCTGCATGAAGCCGTCGGGCAATCCGTGACGAAGGCGGCGTGGAGCGTCGGCATCGCCACCGCGGTCGCCGACAACATCGCGAACAATCTTCCCGTCGGCCTCGTTGCCGGCTCGGTTGCCGCCAGCGATCACTTGCCCGCGCCGGTCGTGAGCGCCATCCTGATCGGCGTCGATCTCGGGCCCAATCTGTCGGTGACCGGTTCGCTCGCCACCATCCTGTGGCTGGTGGCGCTGCGGCGGGAGAAGATCGAAGTCGGCGCCTGGCCGTTCCTGAAGCTCGGACTGCTGGTGACGCCGCCCGCCTTGATCGCGGCGCTTGCGGCCGCGATCTGGTAATCGCGCGCAGTTTGCGGCGCATCAATGTCGCCGCTGACGCCGGGCCTATACTGCACCTTGTCGCGCGGCCTGATACCGCGCGGCAAGGAAGGTTCATCATGCAGATCCAGTCGAAAGCATTGCCGCAGAGCTTCTCCCTGCGCCGCACGTTTCAAGGCTTCACCACAGCGGACCAGGGCCGGGGCGAAACATCCCACCCGCTATTGGTCTTTTCGGTCGTGGTGCTGCTGACCCTGTTCGCCATCGTGGAGATCGACCTGCACAGCGCACAGCTTCAGGCGATCGGCCTGCTCAGCCATGGCGCCGGGATCGATTCCATCTTCCTGAGCCCGTAGCCGTTCGCGCCGGCGCGTCCACGGGAAAAGCCCGATCGCGGCCACCACGGCCGCGACCGGGTCACGCATCGTCAATCGTTCTCGTAGCCGTAGACTTCCGGCAGGATAAAGATTGCGGCGAGCAATCCGATCAGCGGGAAGATCGCGACCATCAGCGTGGCATTCGCCTGCCCAATCGCGGCGAACACCGTCGGGAACAGGAAGATCGCCAGGAACGACGGCAGCTTCACGAACATGTAAGCGAAGCCGCTGGCGGTGCCGCGATATTTCGGCTTGGCGACCATGGTCGGGATCGTCATGCAGTTCGACGCATCCCAATAATGGCCCCACAGCATCGCGGCGGCCGCGAACGGCAGCAGGATCTTGTTGTCGGTGTAGAGCGCGAAGGCCGCGACCAACAGCGAGACCAGCACGATCGAGAAGCCCGCGATCGAGATGCCGCGGTGGCCGATCTTCGGGGTCAGCAGCGGACCGACCCAGCCCGACACGGCGGCGAAGGAGAATAGCGCCATCGTCACCAGATTGATGCCGAGCACGCTCGACACGCCGACCATCACAAAGAGCACCGGCAGGTAGAACGCGAAGGTCGAGAACTCGCTGGCCTGCGCGAAGCAGGCGATCCAGCCGTAGATCGTGGCGCGCCAGCGGATCGGATCCTTCTTGAGGTCGGCGAGGAACGCACGGGTGGAGACCTTGGGCACCTCCACGTCACGGTCCGGCAGCATGGCGAGATCGTCGTTGAACATCTCGCGCGCGACCTGCTTGGCCTCGCGGTAGCGTCCCTTCTGCACCAGCCACACCGCCGTCTCAGGCACGTCGTGCCGCATGATCAGGATAATCAGCGCCGGCAGCGCGCCGAGGCCGAGCGTCACCCGCCACAGCGTCTCGTGGTGAATGTCGAACAGCAGGAAGATCACGATGACGCCAATCGTCAGGACCTCACCGACCGCGAACATGAACTGCCAGCGGTTGCCCATGACCTCGCGCTCACCCTTGGCCATGGATTCCATGATGTAGGTGTAGCCGGTCGAGATGTCCGAGCCGAGCGGAATGCCGAGCAGGAAGCGGATCACGACGAGCCAGCCGACGCTGGGCACGAAGGCCTGTGCCAGCGCCAGCACGATGAACATCACCATCGTCACCAGGAACATGACGCGGCGGCCGATCTTGTCGGAAAGCCAGCCGCCGAGTAGTGCGCCGATCATGGCGCCGCCTTGCGTACCGGCCGCGGCGAGGCCCAGCATCAGCGGATCGGGATTGTACTGCTCCTTGATGAAGATCAGCACGAAGGCGATCGAATAGAGATCCCAGGCTTCGACCAGGATCGAGGCCATCATCAGCCAGCCGACCTTGTTGCCCTTGGGGCTGTAGTTCGTGATGAGGTAGCGGACCGCGGCTTCGCTCGCGGTCGGTTGTGGCATCGCCATCGTCGACATCTTTGATCCTCCTGAACTTTTACGTGCCGAGCAGCGGCTCGATGCTGCAATCGAGCAGGCGCGGGTCGATCCCCACCTCCATGCCGGTGAACATCTCGCCCATGTAGTCGATCAGTGCATCGCTGGCCTTCACCGCGTCCTCGACGCGACGGCTGGCGACCGCATTAAGAATAGCCAGATGATGATCGATTGTTCCTGACAGTTCCGCCTGCCCCGGCATGAACCGGTGGTGGATGTAGCCGATGCGCCGATACAGCGTGTGCAACGGCCGCAGCGTGTGCACCAGAAACGGCTCGCCTGCCGCCTCCAGCACCAGCGCGTCGATGCGGCGGTCGATGTGGTTGAACTCGTCGAGGGTCAGATTGGCGCGGCGCTCGCGCAGAAGGCGCTCGATGTGCAGCGCCTGATTGCGGTGCGAAAGGCTGGCGCGGTCGGCCGCAAGCCGGATCACGAAGCGCTCCATGTCGCGGCGCAAGGCCAGCAGCATGCGCTCGCGTGCCAGATCGATCGGCGCAATGCGCAGACCGTGGCGCGGACGGATGATGATCAATGTATCGGCGGAGAGCCGATTGACGGCGTGATGAACCGGCGTGCGGCCGAAGCCGGTGATGTGCTGCAATTCCAGCATCGTCATGAACTGGCCGGGCTTGAGCTCGCAATGGACGAGCAGCTCTTCGATCCTCTGATAGGCCAGCTCGAAGAAGTTGAGACGGTTGCGCCGGGAGGGCTTGCCCTCGCCGTCGTCGTTCCTCACCACCTCGAGCGCGCGCTTGCGCGTTGCCATGTCGTCTCTCCCCTCAGCCCGCGCCGTCGTTGCAGGGCGGCGCCTTGTTGGTGATATCCCTAAAACATGTTGTGATATATTACAAGCGAGCGTAAGACTTGGCATGCGCCCGCACCATGTTGCGGTGCGGAATGACAACAAGACGGCGCTGCGCGCGCCTGCGATGGGAGGAGTATTGCCGTGAAGATCACGTCGATCGAGACGCTGCGCACCGAAGAATTCTCCAACGTCATCTGGGTGCGCGTCCACACCGACACGGGCATGATCGGTCTCGGTGAAACCTTCTACGGCGCCGGCGCGGTCGAGGCCCAGATCCACGACACCTTTGCCGGCCGCCTGCTCGGCCGCAACCCGCTGCACATCGAGGCGATCCACCGCGACATGCTGAACCTGCCGATGGCGCAGTCGTCCACCGGCGTCGAATATCGCGCGGCGTCGGCAATCGACATCGCGCTATGGGACCTGTTCGGAAAGGTCTGCAATCAGCCGGTGCACCAGATGCTCGGCGGCCTCTGCCGCGACAAGCAGCGCATCTACAACACCTGCGCCGGCACCCAATATGTCCGCTCGACCAATATCAGCCCGGTCGCGAACTGGAATCTTGGCGCTGCCAAGGGGCCCTATGAGGATCTCGACGGCTTCATGCACCACGCCGATGCGCTTGCCGAAAACCTGCTGGAGAGCGGCATCTCGGCGATGAAGATCTGGCCGTTCGATCCGGCGGCGCAGGAGAACAAGGGCCTGTACATCACTGCCGCCCAGATGAAGCACGCGATCGAGCCGTTCGAGAAAATCCGCAAGGCCGTCGGCGACAAGATGGAGATCATGGTCGAGCTCCATTCGCTCTGGAACCTGCCGACCGCAAAACAGATCGCGCGCGCGCTCGAGCCCTACAAGCCGACCTGGTACGAAGACCCGATCCGGATGAACTCGCCGCAGGCGCTGGCCGAATACGCCCGCTGCACCGACGTCTGGGTCTGCGCCAGCGAGACGCTGGGCTCGCGCTTCCCCTACAAGGACATGCTCGACCGCGACGCCATGCACGTGGTGATGGCGGATCTGTGCTGGACCGGCGGCCTCACCGAGGGCCGCAAGATCGCGGCGATGGCCGAGACCTATCACCGGCCCTTCGCACCGCACGACTGCATCGGCCCGATCGGCTTCATCGCCGCCATCCACATGTCGTTCAGCCAGCCCAACACGCTGATCCAGGAATCGGTGCGCGCCTTCTACAAGGGCTGGTACAATGAGCTCGTCACCACCATGCCCACGATCAAAGATGGTTTCGTCTACCCGATGGAAGGCCCCGGCCTCGGCGTCGACCTTCTGCCCGCCGTATTCGACCGTTCCGATTTGACCGTGCGCCGTTCCAACGTGTGAGGATATTTTGAGATGAGCACCGCCCTCTTCGACCTTTCCGGCCACACCGCGCTCGTGACCGGCTCCTCCCGCGGCCTTGGCCGCGCCATCGCCGAGGGCATGGCCAAGGCCGGCGCCAGGATCATCGTCAACGGCGTCGATCCCAAGCGCGTCGAGCAGGCCGTCGCCGAGTTTCGCGCCGCCGGCCACCAGGCGGAGGGTGCTGCTTTCAACGTCACCGACGAGCCTGCGATCGTCGCCGCCTTCAACGACTTCGACAACAAGGGCATCGCGGTCGACATCCTCGTCAACAATGCCGGCATCCAGCACCGCAAGCCGCTGGTGGAGTTCACCACCGACGAGTGGCGCAAGGTGATCGAGACCAACCTCACCAGCGCCTTCGTGATCGGCCGCGAGGCGGCCAAACGCATGATCCCGCTCAAGCACGGCAAGATCATCAATATCGGCTCGCTCGGCAGCGAGCTCGCGCGTCCCACGATTGCGCCCTACACCGCCGCCAAGGGCGGCATCAAGAACCTGACCCGCTCGATGGCAGTGGAATGGGCCCAGCACGGCATCCAGGCCAACGCGATCGGCCCCGGCTACATGCTGACCGACATGAACGAGGCGCTGGTCAACAATACCGACTTCAACACCTGGCTGATGGGCCGCGTTCCCTCCAAGCGCTGGGGCCGACCGGACGAGCTGGTGGGCGCTGCGATCTTCCTGGCTTCGGATGCTTCGACCTATGTCAACGGCCAGATCATCTATGTCGATGGCGGCATGATCGCCGCGATGTAATCGCGAAACGCTGAGGGAGCCCACCATGCGCGCCGTCGTCATTCACGCACCGAAAGATCTGCGGATCGACCTCTATCCCGATGCAGCGCCCGGTCCGGGTGAAGTCCGCGTCAAGATCGCGAACGGCGGCATCTGCGGCTCCGATCTGCACTATTATCATCACGGCGGCTTCGGCGTCGTGCGGATCCAGCAGCCGATGGCGCTGGGGCACGAGATCGCCGGCGTGGTCGCGGCCGTCGGTGACGGCGTCGCCAACGTGAAGCCGGGCACCCGCGTCGCAGTCAATCCGAGCAAGCCGTGCGGCCAGTGCCTGCATTGCCAGGAAGGCATGCGCAACCAGTGCCTCGACATGCGCTTCCTTGGCAGCGCGATGCGCTTTCCCCATGTGCAGGGCGGCTTTCGCGAATTCATCACGGTCGATGCGGCGCAGGCCGTTCCGATCGCCGACAAGCTGTCGCTGGCGGAAGCCGCGGTCGCCGAGCCGCTCGCGGTGTGCCTGCATGCCGGCAAGCAGGCCGGGCCCCTCCTCGGAAAGCGCGTGCTGATCACCGGCTGCGGCCCGATCGGCGCGCTGATGATTTTGGTCTCGCGCTTCGGCGGCGCGGCCGAGATCGTGGTCACCGATGTCGCGGAGGCGCCGCTTGCCGTCGCCAGAAAGCTCGGCGCCACTCACGCCATCAATGTCGCGGCCGACGCCACGGCGCTCGATCCCTGGCGCACCGGCAAAGGCGTGTTCGACACGCTGTTCGAGGCCTCCGGCAACCAAGCCGCACTCCGCACCGCACTCGACGTGCTCAGGCCCGGTGCCACGCTGGTGCAGCTCGGCCTCGGCGGCGAGATGACGCTGCCGATCAACTCCATCGTCGCCAAGGAATTGCAGCTGCGCGGCACCTTCCGCTTCGATCCCGAATTCGAGCTGGCGGTGCGGCTGATGGGCGAAGGCCTGATCGACGTCAAGCCGCTGATCACGGCGACCATGCCGTTCGAGAACGCGGTCGCCGCGTTCGAGCTCGCCAGCGACCGCTCGCAATCGATGAAGGTGCAGCTGACGTTTTGAGGCCGTGCCTGAGGCCTATTGCTGCGGCTGGTTCTCGATTATGCGATCATTGACCAGCCGCACCGCGCCCCGTTTCCAGGAATAGTCCGCGCCCAGGCGCAGGCCGCTGTCGCCGCGTGCGAGCACCGCGCCGGTCCTGGCATCGCGCACCTGGAAGCCGAGCGTATATTCGGTACGGCTGACCCGCCGCACCACCCCGATCAGCGACTGATCCGCACCGAGCCCTTGCGCAATCGCCGCTTCGCAGCCGCCGCAGTCGCGCAAAGCGCGCGCCTTCACCGCCTTCTCGTTCGCGCTGCCGACATCGACGAGGCGGTAGCGGCCGGATCGGCCGAGGGCGTCGCGAACACTCCCGCTCACTTCGGCCAGATATGACGCATCTGATGTGGCCGACGCGCCAGCCGAAGCGGCGGTCGTATCCTCCAGTTCGAAATCGAACACGGCCATTGCGATCGGCGCGGGCGTGGCGAGTGCGGCCATGATCTCGCGCGACACGAAGATCTCGGCACGCTGCCATGATTCATCATTGTCGCCGCGGAAGGTGTAGAGCTTGTCCATGACGATCTTTTTGGCGCCGACGTCGATCACGGCGACCTTGGCCCATTGTACCAGCGTGCTCGTCTTCTGGATGCCGCCGATGACCTTGAACGCCGCGCCGTCCTGGGCCGACGGCGCGAGCCGGTAGCGCCGGTCTTCGCCGATGTCTTGCCGGAGCGCCGCCATGAAGGCCGCCAGCCGTCGCTCGTGGGCGGCGGTCTGGTTGGCGGGTTCAGCCGACGTATCGGTATAACTGAAATCGTCCATGGCGACGCCGATGGCGGTTTCGGCAAGCGCATAAGACGCCGGGAGGACGACAAGGAGACAGACTGACAGGATCAACCGGCGGAGGTGCATAAATGTGCCTCGTGTGACGGAACGGCGCGCCAAATCTGGACGGCGCAATCATGCCATGCAGCGGCGCCGGTCCCGGTGATGGCCGGGAAAATTTCACGACGGTGCACCGCACTCGCGCCTGGCGGCTTTGCGCCGGATGCGTTCTGCCGTTTAATGCGGGCGAGACAACCCGTTCGCACCAGGTGCCTGCCGATGTGGAACCGCCCGAGGTTCGATCTCAAAGTCCGTCTGACGTTGCGCGTGGCCGCGATATCGGCCGCCTGCTTCGCAGCCATCTCCGCCTACTTCCTGATTACGTCCGACCGCGAGGCGCATTCGCGCCTCGACGATATCGCCGCGATCGTGGCCAAGACGCTGGAGCTGCAGCAGGGCAAGATCCAGTGGGTCGCCAGCCCGCGCTCGGACTTTCCCAACCTCGATCCCGTTTCGGCCTATGTGATGACGCCCGGCCTGTGCCTGGCGTTTCGCGGCACGAGCGGCGACACCCTCCAGCGTTTCTGCAGCGGCGCGCCCGCCCCGGCGAACCCGCCGCCGCAAGCCTTCACGGCCTTCTATCGCAGCTTGTTCGACCCCGGCCGCGAAGCGGCACGGCCTGTGATCGTGCGCGGAGCGAAGCTCGGCGACGCCGTGGTCTCGGTCGAGCCGGCCGTGCAGACCGCGGAGGCCTGGCACGAGGCCGGCCGCCTGATGCTGGCGCTCGCGATCGCGCTGCCGCTGCTCTGCGGGCTGGTCTACGCCGCGCTGGCACGCGCGCTGCGCCCCACCCGCATGATCCGCACCGGCCTCGAGCGGATCGCCGCCAACGACCTCACCACGCGGCTGCCGCCGTTCGACCTTGCCGAGCTCTCCGCTATCCGCGACGGCTTCAACCATCTCGCCGAAAGCCTCGAGACCGCGCTTGCCGAACGCAGCGAGCTGACGCGGAAGCTGATCGCGCTCCAGGACGAGGAGCGCCGCCATCTCGCGCGCGAGCTGCATGACGAGTTCGGCCAGTCGCTCGCCGCCATCCGCGCGCTCGCCTCCTCTGCCCGCCAGACCGCCGCGCAGGACTGCCCTTCCCTGCTTGGCGAATGCGACGGCATCGCGCGGACCGCAACCGGCATGATGGAGACGTTGCGCGGCACATTGTTCCGGCTGCGGCCGCCCGATGTCGAGGAGCTCGGGCTCGTCGCCAGCCTCGAAGGCCTCGTCGCGGGCTGGAACGGGCGCAGCCGCGGCGAGACGCGTTTCTCGATCCGGTTCGACGGCGCATTCGAGACCCTGCCGGCCACGATCAGCGCCAGCCTCTACCGGATCGTGCAGGAGGCGCTCACCAACGCCGCCAAGCATGCCGTCGCCACGCGGGTCAGCCTGGAATTGACGATGGGGGCCAGCGCGATCGCGCTTGCGATCGACGATGACGGACGCGCGAGCGATCCCGCCGCGAAATCCGGAATGGGCCTGCTCGGCATGCGCGAACGGGTCGCAGCCTTGCGCGGCCAGTTGAGCTTCGAGGCCGCGCCGAACGGCGGCTCCGCACTGCGCGTGGTCATTCCGCTCGCAGCCGCCGATCGGCCGCCGCTGGAGCACGCCGCATGAGCGCGGCCGACGCGACCATTCTGCTGGTCGACGACCATTCGGTCGTCCGCGAGGGCTATCGCTCCGTGCTCCAGAAGCAGCCGGGATTGCGCGTCATCGCCGAAGCCGCCGATGGCGCCGAGGCCTACCGTCTCTACAAATCGGAGGCACCCGACCTCGTCATCATGGACCTGAGCATGCCCGGCATCGGCGGCATCGAGGCGGTCAGGCGCATCAGGCAATGGGACAAGGGCGCGAGGATCCTGGTCTTCACCATGCACGAGAATGCCGGCTTTGCCGTGCAGGCGATCCGCGCCGGCGCCAGGGGCTACGTCACCAAGACCAGCCCGCCGGAGACGCTGGTGCGCGCCGTGATGGACGTGCTCGCCGGCAAGATCGCGATCAGCCCCGACATCGACCATGAGCTCGCGTTGAGCCGGCTCGCCGGGGAAAGCTCTGCCGCCGACGTCCTCACGCCGCGCGAGTTCGAGGTGCTGCGGCTGCTGCTCGCCGAAAACACGACAGAGGAGATCGCCGAGACGCTCCATGTCAGCCCGAAGACGGTGGCGAACCTGCATTCCATGATCAAGGACAAGCTCGGCGTCGGCTCCGACATCGAGCTGGTCCGGCTGGCGCTGCGCCAGGGAATCTTGACGGAGGTCGATCTCGGCGAGGCCTGATCGTGTCCGCTCCGGTTACTCCCGCGCCACCACCGAATCCAGCCACGCGCAATTCAGTGGGGGCACGCGGGGATCGGCCACACGGACGCCGCGCGACGCTGCATCCAATCTCATGTCGCGCAGGCGCTTGCGCTGCTCCTCGGGCATGTAGAGCCGCTCGTGGCCCCACAGCGACGGGCCGTCAAAGGTTTCGTGTGGCTGCCAGGTTTCCGGATCGATCACACGAGCGCCCCAGCCATATTCGATGAAGAAGCCGGACGGCGTGTTCACGTAGAACGAGGTCATGTGATCGTTCGTATGCCGTCCAAGCGTGTAGGCGATGCGGCCGTCGTCCAGCTGCGCGAGGTCGTAGCCCTGCCCGACATCATCGAGGCTGCCAAGTTCGACCATGAAATGGTGCAGCGCTTTCCGCCCTGAGCCAACCATTGCAAAGGAGTGGTGACGGCCGTTGACGTGGAAGAAATAGAGCCCGTAGGGCTTGAGGCCGAAATCGGAAACCTGAAAGCCGAGCACGTCGCGATAGAACGGCACCAGCAGTTCGACATCCTCGACGTTGAGCACGACGTGCCCCATGCCGAGCGCACCGGTGCGGAAGCCGGAGATTGGCCGCCCAGGCTTGAACGGCTCGATCGCAAGCTCCGGCTCGCAGAAGGCCTCGAGCCGGTTGCCGGCGGGATCGCTGAACACGACCAGCTCGGCCACATGCCGCTCGTCGGCCAGCGCGCGCGAGCCGCGGGTCACCTTCACGCCGTGGCTTTCCAGACGGCCGGCGAGACGGTCGATGTCCGCGGCCGAGGGAACCTCCCATCCCATCACCGCGAGCCCGGCATCGCTGCTGCCGTCGATGACCAGGCGCTGCTTGTGGTCATCCATGCGGAAGGCGCGCATCTTGCCGCCGCGATCGACCTGCTGCATGCCGAGCAGCTCGGTCGCCATCCGGCCCCACTGATCGAGCTGGGATGAATTGATCCCGATATAGCCGAGCGCGGTGATTTCCATCGAATTCCTCCCGAGGACATCGCGTCCGCCGCACTGCGGCGAACTTGATACCGGCCGCGCGCGATCCTACGGTGGCGTCCCGCGATCGCTTCGCGTTCGCAAAGACGATAAGCGCGGGGCTGCCGGCCACAAGGGAGGAAATGCGAAGTGTCCAAGGAGCGGACGAACGGTCAGCCGCGGCAGTCTGAAGGCGTCCGCGCCTTCAAGCGCGGGCTGGACGTGCTGCACGAAGTCAACCGCTCCGGCGGCATTCGCGCCGGCGACGTGGCCCGCGCGCTCGACCTGCCTCGCCCGACCGTCTACCGCCTGCTCGAGACACTGGAGGAACTCGGCTATGTCGCTCGAAGTGCCAGCGACGACCGCTTTCGCGTCACTCGCCTCGCACTCAGCCTCGGCGATGGCTACGACCCTGGCGTGGTGATCTGCCAAGCAGCGGCGCCCTACCTCGCCGAGCTCAGCAAGACCCTGGTCTGGCCGGTCGATCTTTCAACGTATGAGAACGCCGCGATGGTGGTCCAGGAGACCACGCATTCCCGCAGCCCGCTCTCGATCGACCGCGGCATGATCGGCAAGCGCCTGCCGATGCTGCGGACCTCTGCGGGCCGCGCCTATCTCGCCGCCTGCCCCGCGCGCGAGCGCGACCTGATCGTCAACCATCTGCGCCGGATCGACGAAGCGGATGACCGCCCCTTCCTCGAAGAAGGCCGCCTCGGCCGAATGATCGCCGAGACGCAGGTGCGCGGATACGCGATCCGCAGCGAGGGCGAATACAATCCGAAGACGGCCTCGATCGCCGTCCCCATCGTCCGTGACGGCGCCGTGTTCGGCTGCATCTCGATCATCTGGATCCGCTCTGCGTTGGGGATCGAGGAGGCCATCGCGCAATTCGTGTCATTGCTGGGTGAGACCGCCTCCGCAATTCCAGTCAGCCCTTAGGCCACGCGAACCGGCAGCGAGGCGAGCCCGCGCAGCACGTTGTTGAGCGCCAGCACGGGCTCGCCGATGTCGAAACGCGCCACCTTCTCCACCAGCACCTCCAGCAGCGCGGTCATTTCCAGCCGGGCCAGGTGCAGGCCCGCGCACATATGCGTGCCGTTGCCGAAACCGAGATGATCGCTGGCGCGGCGGCGCACGTCGAAGCGCTCCGGGTCCTGCCATTTCCGTTCGTCGCGATTGGCCGAAGCATAGAGCAGCAGCACCCGGTTTCCGGCGGGAATGACGGCTTCCCCGATCTTTGTATCGGCGGCCAGGTAACGGGTGAAGCCGCGGATCGGCGATTCCAGCCGCAACGCCTCGTTAATCGCATTCGGGATGAGCGCGGGGTCCTGACGCACCAGGTCCCACTGCTCGGGATGCCGCCCAAACAGCAGGATCAGGTTCGCGGTGGCGAAGATCGTGGTGTCGAGGCTCGGCCCCAGATAGTCGCGCATCAGGACCGGACATCGTTCCGGCTCGACCTCGCCGCGATCGCCAGCCTCGAAAATCCGCTCACCCCAACTGCCCGGCCGCAACCGCTCGCGGATCGCAGCGCCGCCGAGATAGCCCCGCATCTCCTGCACGTCCGTCATGGCCGCGCAGGCGCGCTCGTTCATGGCACCGAGCACGTTGAACGTCGCGGCCGCCCAACGCAGCATGCTGCCGCGGCCATGGTCCTCGAGCCCAACCAGCTTCGAGACGATGGTGAGCGGCAGATGCCGCGCCAGATCCGCCACCGCGTCGAACTGCCCGCGCCTCACGAGGCCGTCGACCAACTGCCTCGCCTCGGCACGAATCTGAGGACCGATCTCCTCCAGCGCCCGCGGCAGCATCGGCGCGGCGATGATCGCCCGCAACCGGTCGTGCAGCGGCGCGTCACTCGCAAGCGTGGTGCCTTTCGACATTTCGTTGACCGCCGCGTTGGCGGCGACCCCCTCGGCTGACGAGAACGAGCCGGGATTGCGCAATGCCGCGCGAACATCCTCGAACCGCCCGAGTGCGTAGAGGCCGTTGCGCGACAGCCAGACCACGGCGCCCAGCTCGCGCAATGCGCGATAGTGCGGATACGGATCGCGAAGCACGTCGTCGTCGTAGAGATCGACGTCATAGGCCGGGCAGTTCGTTACGGTCGACATCCTCCGCGCTCCTCCCAAATCGCGACCGTCACCTCAGCGCACGGCAATCCACTCGCCGTTCTCGAGCTTGCCCAGCGTCAGCGCCGTCTGGTCCAGACCGGTGTGATCGTCAGGGCCGTAATTGTAGACGCCACGCGAGCCGGCGACGCCCTTGAGGCCCTCGATTGCACCACGCAGCGCTTCACGGAACTCCGCCGTGCCCGGTTCTGCGACCTTGAGCGCGGCGGGCGCGGCCTGCTCGATCAGGATCAATGCATCATAGGCACTGCCGGCGAAAATGTTGCGGCTGCCGGCGCCGAACCTGCTCTCGTACCGTCGAATGAATTCGAGCGCAGCCTTCTTCGCGGGATACTCGTCCGGGAAGGACGCTGCACCGACAGCGGGACTGAGCGGCACCAACAGGCCGTTGCCCTGCGCGCCGGTCAGCTTGCGAAAGTCGCCGAACGTCGCGCCGAGCGTCCCGTAGATCTGCCCAGTAAACCCCTTCTCGCGCAATTGCAGCAGCGGAAGCGCCGCCGGCGCGCCGGAGGCGGCGATCAACACAGCATCGGGTGCCGCCGCGATGATCTTGAGGATTTGCCCGACCACCGTGGTATCGGTTCGCGCATATTTCTCGTCGGCGACGAGCGCGATGCCGGCGGCTGCGGACATCTGGGCACTGACCTTGCTCCAGGCGTCGCCATAGGAATCGCCAAAGCCGATCAGCGCCAGCTTCTTGACTCCGGTCTTTTTCATGTTCGCAAACAACGGCGTCGCTTCGTGGTCGTCATTGGTCGTGGTCTTGAAGATCCAGCGACGCCGTGCGTCGACCGGCGCGACCAGCGCATTGACGGGGGCGAGCGTGATCACCGGCAGCTTGTATTCGACCGCGGGGTCGATGGCGGCGAACGAGCCCGGCGTGGTGGTCGGGCCAATCAGGATGTCGATGCTGCTCTCCTGAAACAGCTTGCGCAGCGCCGCCACCGCCGCAGTGCTGTCGGATGCCTCGTCGAGGAAGAGATAGTCGACCTTCTTGCCGGCGATTTCGGTGGGGCCAAAAGCGGTGCCGTTACGTTCGGCATTGCCGATCGCGGCCGCCGGCCCGGTGGCGGACAGGATGATCCCGACCTTGATATCGGCCGCAACAGCCGGCGACGCGAACATTTGCAGCGCAACACACACGCTCAGAACGGATCGCAGCATCACCATTTCTCCCCTTGGCCGCTCTCGGGCGGCCCGCGCTTCCTTTTCATTGTCCCTAGCCAAACGACGCCGCCGCGCGTAGCGCCATCACCAAGGTGTCCGGCTGGCGGACAGCTCGGCATCTGCCTCGGATGGCCGACCAGCCGGCATCCGTCCGCTGGGCGGACACTTGGCGCGGCGGTGTTGAAGCGACGCGGCGCCATGGGGAAGAAATATCCCATGCAAGATAAATCCACCCTCGAGCTCTTCGACGTCGTGATCGTCGGCCGCGGCCCGGTCGGCGCCACGCTCGCCAACCTGCTCGGCCTGTGCGGCGTGCGAACGCTGGTGCTGGAGCGCGAGGCGCGGACCTATCATCTGCCGCGCGCGGTGCATTTCGACGACGAATGCATGCGGGTGTTCCAGACCATCGGCCTTGCCGAGGCGATCTTGCCGCACGTCATCCTCAGCCCCGGCATGCTCTTTCTCGACGCCGACGGCAAAATGCTGCTGGACTGGTCGCGGCCACAGACATTGACGCCGATGGGATGGAATCTCAGCTATCGCTTCCACCAGCCCGAGCTGGAGGACGTGCTGATCGCCGGCCTTTCGCGCTGGCCGCACGTCGCCTTGCGCAACCGCTGCGACGTGTTCGCGCTGGATCAGGACGAGACCGGCGTGCGCGTTCGCTACGAGGACCTTTCCAACGGGACGCTCAGCGAAGTCCGTGCCCGCTATGTCATCGGTTGCGACGGTGCCCGCTCGCTGGTGCGCCGCTTCATCGGCTCCGGCATGGACGACCTCGGCTTTCACGAGCGCTGGCTCGTGATCGACGTGCTGCTCAAGCGCGACCGCAACGATCTCGGCGACTACAGTATCCAGCATTGCGATCCGCGCCGGCCGGCGACCTATGTTCGCGGCACCGGCACGCGGCGGCGCTGGGAGATCACGGTCCTCCCCGGTGAAGACTCCCAGGAGGTCGCGCAGCCGGCAAAGGTCTGGGAGCTGCTGTCGCGCTGGATCACGCCCGACGATGCCGAGCTGGAGCGCGCCGCGGTCTATACTTTTCATTCCGTCATCGCCCAGCAATGGCGCAGCGGACGGCTGCTGCTGGCGGGCGATTCCGCGCACCAGACCCCGCCATTCCTCGGCCAGGGCATGTGTGCCGGCATCCGCGATGCCGCCAACCTCGCCTGGAAGCTGGCGGCGGTCCTGCACGGACGGGCGGAGGCAGATCTGCTCGACACCTATCAGAGCGAGCGCCAGCCCCACGTGCGCCAATTCATCGAACTTGCCATCCGCCTCGGCGGCGTCATCAACACCAAGGCGATCGAAGCGGGCCTGGCCGCCGGCGAAGCGCGCGAGAACGCACCGGTCAAGCTGGAGGTGAAGAAACCCCTGCTCGGCCCCGGGCTCGCGCTCGGCGACCTGCCGTTGGCCGGGCATCTTGCGCCGCAATTCGAATTGAAGGACGGCCGCCGCAGCGACGACATGGTCGGCTACGGCGATGTTCTCCTCGTCGAAAACGCGGCTGCGCTGCCACCGGGAATCAAGATCCTGACCAGCGACGAGTCCAACGGCGTGGGACGCTGGCTGCGCGAGCACGGCATCATCGCCGCGCTCGTCCGCCCCGACCGTTACGTCCGTGGCGCCGCCCGCAACACCGGCGAGCTTGCCCGTCTCATCGCCGCCATCACGCCTTCAACCCACGTGCCGTCCGCGGCCTGACCGACGTCTCTCGAGGATATCTCATGAAGCTGCTCTCTTTCATCGCCGACGGACGCCCCTCGTTCGGAGCCGTCAAGGACAATGGCGTGGTCGATCTCGGCACGCGTATGGCGCCCTGCACCACGCTGCGACAGGTACTCGAAGCCGGTCGGGTTGCAGAAGCGACAAAGCTGGTCGCGTCGACTGCGCCCGATCATGCCCTCGACCGGATCAGTTTTGCCCCCGTCATCCCCGATCCCGGCAAAATCATCTGCGTCGGCCTCAACTATCGCGACCATGTCGCCGAAACCGGCCGGACCGTCACCGAGAAGCCAGCCCTGTTCGTGCGCTTCCCTTGCAGCCAGGTCGGCCATCTCCAGCCGATCGTGAAGCCGAAGGTCAGCGACGATTTCGATTACGAAGGCGAGCTTGCGCTCGTCATCGGCAAGGCAGGCCGCCACATCCCCGCAAGCCGCGCGCTGGACTACATCGCCGGCTATTCCTGCTACAACGAAGGCAGCATTCGCGACTGGCAGCGCCACACCAGCCAGTTCCTCTCCGGCAAGACCTTTGCCGAGAGCGGCAGCTTTGGTCCGTGGCTGGTGACGGCGGACGAGATCCCTGATCCGTCGAAGCTGACCTTGCAGACACGGTTGAACGGCACCGTGGTGCAGGACACTACCACTGATCTCCTGATCACTGCGATCCCCGAGCTGATCACTTACATCTCGACGATTTGCCCCCTCGTCCCCGGCGACGTCATTGTCACGGGCACGCCCGGCGGCGTCGGCGCCAAGCGCACGCCGCCTCTGTGGATGCGCCCCGGCGACACTGTCGAGGTCGAGATCTCCGGCATCGGCATCCTGCGCAACAAGGTCGTCGCCGAGCCGGCCTGACTGCCGACGCCAATCAATCAAAACTAACAACATCAGGAAACGCCATGGCCACCCTCCGCACGACAACCGCCGCCACTCTGTTGATCACGCTGGCGCTCGCAGGTACCCCCGCGCGTGCCGAGATCAAGGGCGAGGCCGTCCGCATCGGCGTCCTCACCGATATGAACGGCATCTTTGCGACCGCGATGGGCCCGGGCTCGGTCGAGGCGGCGCGCATGGCGGCTGAGGAGTTCGGCGGCAAGATCAACGGCAAGCCGATCGAGATCCTGCAGGCCGACCACCAGAACAAGCCGGACCTTGCGGCCTCGCTCGCCCGCAAATGGTTCAGCGAGGGCGTACAGGCGATCGCGGACGGCGGCAGTTCCGGTGCCGCGCTCGCGGTGCAGGAACTGGTGCGCGGCAACGGAAAAATCTTCCTCGTCTCCGGCGCCGGCGCCAACCAGCTCACCGATGAAGCCTGTGCAGCGAGTAGCGTGCAGTGGACCCAGGACGCCTATTCGACCGCGACCGCGGTGGTATCCGGCATCATGCAGACCAGCAAGCAGCCGTGGTTCTTCATCACCGGCGACTACGCCTTCGGCCATTCGATCGAGGCAACCGCGCGCACCCGCATCATCGAGCTCGGCGGCAAGGTCGCCGGCAGCGTCAAGGCGCAGCTCGGCACACCCGACTACAGCTCGTTCCTGCTTCAGGCGCAGTCCTCGGGCGCAAAAATCCTGGCAATCAACGTTGCCGGCGACAACGCCACCGCAATCAAGCAGGCGGAAGAATTCGGCCTTGCCGACCAGGGCATCAAGATCGTGCCGATGTCATTCCAGAATGTCGATATCGAGGCCGTCGGGTTGAAGGCGACGCGCGGCGATCTCATCGTCACCTCGTTCTTCGAGGACGTCTCGCCGGCGGCTCGGAGATTCTCCGATGCGTTCTTCGCCCGCCGCAAAGCGATGCCGGCGCAAATCCAGGCCGGAGTCTATTCCGCCGTACGCCACTATCTCCAGGCCGTGAAGGATACCGACTCAGACGACAGCACGGCCGTGATGGCCAAGATGAAAGCGACGCCCGTCTCCGACGCTTACACACCCAATGGCCGCATCCGCGAGGACCAGCGCATGGTGCATGATCTGTATCTGGTGCAGGTCAAGACGCCGGAGGAATCCAAAGGGCCCTGGGACTTCGTCAAGCTGGTCGCGACCATCCCGCCCGACCAGGCCTTCCGCCCGCTTGAGCGCAGCAAGTGCGGCCTGGTCGGCAAATAAGCCATCAGGCCAGATAGCGCGTGAGATAGCCATCCATCGCGTAGAGCGCACAGAGCGCGAGGCTCGACCACACCGCGGCGGAGAAATACAGGAACATCCAGGTCAGCTCGCCCTTCCAGTGTGCGATGTCGTGGGTCACGACCCAGCGCGTCGAGACGTCATGCAGGCCTTCGAGGAAGCCGAGCAATCTGTTGCCCTCTTCATGCCCTGCCCGCCAGCGGCTGAGATACATCGGCACGTCGACGGTGACGAGGAAGGCCAGGAAGCAGGCGATGCCGATGATGCCGGCAATCAACGCCCAACGCACCGGTCCCTGGAATTCCGGCATCAGCCGGCACAGCGCGATGCCCGCGAGGAAGAATGTCACCGCCCACAGCGAGTTCTCGATCGCGTTGAAGAGGAAGTTGGTCGTCACCACCGCATACCAGGAGAAGCACTCCGCGATGATGATGATGGGCACGATCACCCACGCGATGTTCACGACCGTCTCGGCGCCCGTCATGGTCCCGAGCTGATGCAGGATGACTGCCCATTGCGCGGCGAAGCACAGTTCGGCCACGGTCGCGACCGTGCGGCCGACGAAGACGCTGGAGAGCCAGGTGTCGAACAGACAGATGCGCTGCACGTCGGCGCGCGGCAGGAACGAGCGGAAGGCGCAGCCGAAGACATAGCCGGCGCAGAGCACGAACATCAGCCCGATGTCGGAGCCGCCACCGATGCTGCCGGCAGGCGTCGGGTAGAACTCGCGGTACAGCATGAACCAGACGAGAATGTTGGCAGCACTGACCAGCGTCAGGGACCCCCACCACCACGCGAGGGGATTTGTCCGCGCCTGCCACTGCAACATGAATCGCTCCGCTGTAATCGATCTGACATTCAATCGTAATAATCCTGTCACAACAAGCCACGGAATCGCGACGAAAATCTGTGTGCGGCGGGGGCTCTTCGCGCACATTTGTCCCCGCCGGCAAAGTCGCCACATGTCCGAATAGTGGACATAGGACGGCCTTTTCTGAATCTATTGGACAACAAGCCCGGCCCGGTTCATTAAGCCTGCATGGCCAGAACCGCGTCCAAACCGATCCGCGCCTCCTCGTCCGCCGCCGCCGTGCTGGCGGACAGCGTCGACGACGCGGCGTTCGCGACGACGCTCGCAAAAGGCCTCGTGGTGCTCGAAGCGTTCAAGGCGGGGGCGACGCAGCTCGGCAACATGGAGCTGTCGACGCTGACCGGAATTCCGCGCCCGACGGTGGCGCGGCTGACGCATACGCTCGCCGAACTCGGCTACCTCCGCTACGATTCCGAACGCGCCAAATATCGCGTCGGCGCGCGCGCACTTCGCATGGCGCATCCGCTGCTCGCCGACATGCAGTTCCGCCAGGTTGCGCGTCCCATGATGCAGGAGCTGGCACAAAGCGTGCGCGGCACGGTCTCGATCGGCCTGCTCGATGCGACCTCCATGATCTATGTCGAGACCGCGCGCTCCGGCGACGTCGGCCCGCACGTCCCCGACATCGGCATGCCCATTTCCGTGGTGATGACGGCGATGGGCCGTGCCGCGGCGGCGACCTTGCCGCAAGCCGATGCCGCACAGCTCGAAGAGCGCATTGCAAGCGAGGACACCGAGCTGTGGTCGGCGTTCCGCGAGACCTACCGCGCCGGCCTCGCACAATGCGCCAGCCGCGGCTTCTGCACTTGCTTCGGCGAGTACATCGCCTCGATCCACGCCGTCGCCGCGCCGCTGTTTCTTGCGCGTGAGGCGAAGCAGGCCTTTTCGATCAATTGCGGCATTCCCGCATTCCGGCTCCAGCCCGGCCAGCTGGAGGGCGAGATCGGCCCGCGCATTGCCGCCCTTGCTGACAGCATCCGCACCATGATTGGGGCGGCGCCGGCGACCGAAACACAAAAGCAAAACAAGAAGAGCGCCAGACGATGAACAAGACAATCGGCGCTCCGCCACCGGGAGGCCACCATGACCGTCACACGGCGAACATTATTGGGCACCCTCGCCCTTTCGATATCAGGACTTCCATTCGCCGCACGCGCTGAGGACGCCTGGCCGTCGCGCATGGTGCGGCTGATCTCCCCTTACGGGCCCGGCGGCTCCAACGACATCTCGCTGCGGCTGCTGGCCGAAGAGTTCGGCCGCAACCTGCACCAGCAGTTCATCGTCGAGAACAAGCCGGGTGCCGGCACCCGCATCGCCAACGACACGGTCGCGCATGCGCCGGGCGACGGCTATACCCTGCTATATGTCGCGGCGCCCTACGCCACCGCCGAAGCGCTGTTCGGCAAGCTGACCTATGAGCGCAAGGATCTGCAGCCGGTCGCGATGGCTGTGATCGCGCCGCTGTTCCTGATCATCAGCGCGGACGCGCCGTTCAAGACGCTCCCCGAATTGATCGCCTACGGCAAATCGAAGCCGGATGGCCTGACCTTCGCTTCGCCCGGCGCCGGCTCGCAGCCGCATCTTGCCGGCGAACTCCTGTTCAGGGATGCCGGCGTCAAGGGGCTCAACATTCCCTTCCGTGGCGATGCCGCGTCCTACACCGAGCTGCTCGCCGGCCGCGTCGATGCCACGCTGACGGCACTGCCGACCGCACTGCCCTACATCCAGAGCGGCAAGTTCATCGTGCTCGGCGTCGCTTCCGCCGAACCCAGCGCGCTCTATCCGCAAGCGCCGACCCTGCGCGAGCAGGGTTTTCCCAACGTGGCCGCGGCCGGCTGGTACGGCTTCATGGCGCCTTCGACGACGCCGCGCGCCATCGTCGACAAGCTGCAGACCGAGGTCTTGCGCGCGCTGGCCGAGCCGGCGATCAAGGGCAAGCTGACCGCCCAGGGCCTCGAAGTGCGCGCCGGCACCGCGGCCGAGTTCGGCCAGTTCATCGACAACGAAACAAAAAAGTGGACCGGGCTGATCCGCGAGGCCGGCCTCAAGGGCGAGTGACAGTCACGAACAGGGAATGGAAATGAAAACAATACTTCTCAAACATGTCGCGGCAGGCGCGATCGCTCTCGCGCTATCGATCCCGGGAGCACAGGCGCAGAAGAAATACGATCCCGGCGCTTCCGACACCGAGATCAAGGTCGGCCAGACAGTCCCGCTCAGCGGGCCGGCCTCGGCCTATGCCGTGATCGGCAAGAGCCAGGCCGCCTACATGAAGATGATCAACGATCAGGGCGGCGTCAACGGCCGCAAGGTCAATCTGATCCAGTATGACGACGCCTATTCGCCTCCGAAGACGGTTGAGCAGACCCGCAAGCTGGTCGAAAGCGACGAGGTGCTGCTGACCTTCCAGATCATCGGCACGGCGCCGAATGTCGCGGTGCAAAAATATCTCAACGCCAAGAAGGTCCCGCAGCTCTTCGCGGCAACCGGTGCCGCGCGTTTCACCGATCCGAAGAACTTCCCCTGGACCATGGGCTTCAACCCCTCCTACCTCGTCGAGGGCCGGATCTACGCGCAATATCTTCTGAAGAACCATCCGAACGCCAGGATCGGCGTGCTCTATCAGAACGACGATCTCGGCAAGGATTACCTCGCCGGCTTCAAGGCAGGTCTCGGTGACAAGGCGAAGATGATCGTTGCCGAGACCTCCTACGAGATCACCGAGCCGACCATCGATTCGCAGATCCTGCGGTTGAAGGACGCAGGTGCCGACGTGCTGTTCAGCGCCACGACACCGAAACAGGCCGCGCAGGCGATCAAGAAGGTCGCCGAGATCGGCTGGAAGCCGCTGCACATCATCGACATCAACGCCTCCTCGGTCAGCGCGGTGCTGAAACCCGCCGGACTCGACAACGCCAAGGGCGTCGTCAGCGTTGGGTATGTCAAGGATTCGGCCGATCCCGAATGGAAGGACGATCCCGGCATGAAGCGATATCTCGCCTTCATGGCCAAGTACTACCCGGAGGGCGACAAGGATTCGAACCTGAACGTCTACGGCTATATCACCGCGCAGCTGCTGGTCCAGGTGCTGAAGCAATGCGGCGACGATCTCACGCGCGAGAACGTGATGCGCCAGGCCGCCAGCCTGAACAACATCACACTCGACCTGACGCTGCCGGGAATCTCGGTGACGACGACGCCGACCGACTATCGCGTCAACAAGCAGTTCCAGATGGTGCAGTTCGACGGCCAGCGCTGGCAGAAACTCGGCGACATCGTCACGGACGAGGCCAAGGAATAAAGCGCCCCTCATCCCGAGGGGCGCGCGCCTGAAGGCATCACCGGTGGTGCTCGTGCTTCGAGGCGGCCGCTCCGCGGCCTCCTCGGCATGAGGGAGGAAGTGGCTGCTCGCCTATCTCTTCATCCCACCCACATAAGCCACGAGCTTGTCGAGCGTCTGGTAGCCGTATTCGACGGCACCGAAGCTGATCATGCCGTCGCGCTGCGCCGTGCTCGACGCCAGCTGCCGCATCATCAGAACCGTCTTGCCGTTGCTCTGTTCGGCGAAGGTGACGGTGAAACGGAACATTCCGGGATCCTCGTCCTGGTCGGTACCGTGATCCATCTCCATCAGCGACGGCCGCTCGATGCGGCGAAAGCGCATGCGGTTCGGGTAGACCGTGCCGTCCGGGCCGATCATGTTGAAGCGCCAGACGCCGCCGACGCGCACGTCGATCTCGAAGGTCTCGAGCTTGAACCCCTTCGGCCCGAACCATTGCGGCAGGTGCTTCGGGTCGGACCACGCTTCGAACACCAGATCGCGCGGCGCGTCGATCACGCGGGACATCACGATCTCGCGGTCGAGCGACCATTGCGACAAGGCGGGATTGGCAGAATTCGTCATCGTCAGGAACCTTTCCGTTTGGTCGTCTTGTTACTTGTCTTGGACGACCGCTTGGCAGCCGTCCGCTCCTTCTTCAGCTTCATCACATAGGCTTCGAAGCGATCGAGCCGCGCCTCCCAGATCGCACGCTGGTGCTGGAACCAGTCCTCCGCGCTGAGGAGCGCGTCGGGACTGAGACGGCAGGTGCGCACCCGGCCGGACTTCTCCGACAGGACGAGCCCGCTCGTCTCCAGCACGTGGATGTGTTTCATGAAGCTCGGCAGCGCCATCTCGAAGGGATCGGCAAGCTCGCCGACCGACGCCTCGCCGGCGCAGAGCCGCATCACGATCGCCCGCCGGGTGGGATCGGCAAGGGCCGCAAAAACCTGATCGAGCCGGGATAATTGGTTAGCCATGGAGCTAACTATATGGTTGCCGCCGTGCCGCGTCAACGATTGTTAGCCAATTAGCTAAGTTAAATTTTTACCGACTGGTAGCCTGGATGAAGCGAAGCGTAATCCAGGGCCGCTCGCTCGCCTGCCGCACTTTCCCGGTGCGCTTCGCTCCATCCGGGCTACGGACCACTCGCGCGGAACCCACCACGCGCGATCGTGAATAGGGAGGCGCGGTCCTTCCCGCTACAAGAGACTGGGGGCGCATCGAATCCTGCGCCAGAGCCGTGCCGTCTGTTGTCACCTCATCGTACCTCACCCGACGGGCGCTCGCCCGGGCGGCGCTCGTTCCCCTCGCGCTTGCCTGGCCGCGCGGCGCCGCCGCGGATTCCGACATGATCGCGCAGATGCGCGACATCGTCGCGAACGAACTGGCGCCGACCGCGACGCCGGACCAGCCGGGCGGTCTCGCCGCCGCGCTTTATGCCGGCGGCCATGTCGAGTTCTTCAACTACGGCTTTGCCGACGACGCCACGCAAAGACCGGTCACGCCGGACACCCTGTTCAATCTCGGTTCCCTGCGCAAGCCGTTCGAGGCGACGCTGGTCGCGCTCGGCACCCTCCACGGCGAGCTGCAGCTCGACGATCGTCTGGCGAAATATCTCCCCGAGCTCACCGGCGACTATGTCCGCCGCATCACCGTGGGCGAACTCGTCACGCACACCTCAGGCATGCTGCTGCCGACCGATCATCCGCCGTGGCCGAGCGACACTTTTTCTCGCGCGCAACTCATCGACATGTTCAACAGCTGGAGACCGCAAGCCGGCGAAGTGCCGGGCAAGCAGCGCGTCTACAGCCATGCCGGCTATGTGCTGCTTCAACTGGTGCTCGAGCGCTGCTACGGCGCTCCGATCGCACGCCTGTTCGAACAACGCATCTTCAAGCCGATCGGCATGAATGCGACCTCCTTGCCCGAACGCGGCGAGGACAGCCGTGCCGTCATGGACGAGGCCCGGATGCAGCGCGCGGTCCAGGGCTACTCGGATCAGGGCATGGCGATCGGCCCCATCGGCAACCAGCAGAGCTATTTTGATTTTCCCGGCACGGGCCAGATGTTTTCCTCGCCGCGGGATCTCGCCGCATTCGTGGCGGCCTGCGTCGATGGCCACTCGGTCGACCCTCACTTACGTGAGGCTTTGCGGATGACGCAGCACGAGGCCTTCCGGGTCAACGAGAAATTCGGACAAGGCATGGCCTGGGAGACGGTGCATCTTCCCGAGGTCACCGTCGTCGACAAGCCGGGCGGCCTCAACAATGCCTCCGGCTATATCGGACTCGTGCCGGCGCTGCGGATCGGCATCGTGTTGCTGGCCAATCGCGGCGAATACCCGCACGAGATCGCCCGCTACAGGATCCTGCCCGCGCTGGCGAAGCTCATGGGCCCGCACTGAACACATCCCTGAAAAGAGAAAGCCCCGGCTGAGCCAGGGCTTTCCACGCCAGATCAGGAACGGGATGAAGCTCAGTATCTGGCGACGACCGGTCCGCCGAACTTGTAGTTCACGCCGACGCGCGCGATGTTCGATTTGAGATCGACCGAGTGGGTGAAGACGTTGGTCGGAAATGCGCCGCCAAGCAGATTGGTGCTGGTCACGGTGCTGCGGCCGAGATCGACATAGAGATATTCCGCCTTGAGCGACCAGCCGCCGCCGAAGGCATATTCAGTGCCCACACCTGCGGTCCAGCCGACGCGCGTATCGCGGAACGCGGCCGACTCCGTCGCCGCGGCGAACGTGTCGGTGAAGTTGAAATTGCCCTTCACCTCGGCGATCGCCGCGCCGCCGGTGGCGTAGAGCAACCAGGTCGGAGCCGCGAGGAAGCCGATGCGGCCGCGGATGGTGGCGAGCCAGTCGGCCGAGACCGACGACGACACCGTGAAGCCGGTCGGCGCGCAGCAGGGATAGAGCGCCGACCCGGACGCACTGCCCTTGAAGCCGAAATAGTTGATGTCGCCTTCCAGGCCGAGCACGGCGTTGTTGAGTTGCCAGTTGTAGCCGGCGGTAAAACCGCCCGTGACGCTGGAGCTGTTGATCCGCTGGGCGCCGACGGCCGCAATCGCGGAAACACTGGAACTTGCGAAATAGGCAGCGGGATCGAACGCCGTCGAGGTGGCCGGATCGGCGCTGCCCCACCGCCCGCCGACATTGCCGCCGACGTAAAAGCCGGTCCAGTTGTAGGCCGTCGCCATCATCGGCGCCTTGGTGTAGTGCGCCGCGAGATCGGCCGCCTGCACGGATGCGGAGCCCAAAACGACCGCGGCAACTGCCAGCAAAAACTTCTTCATTCCAGTCTCCTTGCCTCACGCGATTGATCTCGCGTTTCGAATGCGCGCGGGCGGAAATTTGTCCGGCGCAGATCGGGCATAGGCTACCGGTCCCTCGCCGTCTTGGGCTGCGGCGAAGTTCATAGGGACTAAGACGTAGTGCGCGCCGTGCGGCACGCGAACGCGTGACTGGTGTGACCGAGAGGCCACGCATCCGCGGCGCACGACGCACGTCCGTGTCGCATCGCGACAAGTGCGCGAAACGCAATTCGAGCCCCCCGCGTTTCAGACCGAACGCGTCAGTCCGCCGTCGACACGGATGTTCTGTCCCGTGATGTAGGCCGCACCATCGGATGCCAGGAACGAGATCGTCGCGGCGATCTCCTCCACCTTGCCGTAGCGCCGCATCGGCACGCTGTCGCGGCGTGCATCTAGCTGCGGTAGGCTGTCGATCCAGCCCGGCAGCACATTGTTCATGCGGATGTTGTCGGCGGCATGGGTGTCGGTGAAGATCTTGGTGAAGGCGGCGAGGCCAGCGCGGAACACCGCAGACGTCGGAAACATCGCGCTCGGCTCGAATGCCCAGGCGGTCGAGATGTTGATGATGGCGCCGCCCTTCTGCGTCTGCATGATCGGCATCACCAGCCGGGTCGGACGGATTACGTTGAGCAGATAGGTATCGAGGCCGGTGTGCCACTGCTCGTCGGTGATCTCGGTGATCGCCGCCCGGGGCCCATGGCCCGCGCTGTTGACGAGCACGTCGATGCGTCCCCATTTGGCCATCGCCCCGTCGACAAGCCGCTTCAGATCGTCGTTCGATTTGTTGGAACCGGTGATCCCCAATCCGCCGAGCTCGGCTGCCAGTGCCTCGCCCTTGCCGGAGGAGGACAGAATGGCGACGCGAAAGCCGTCGGCTGCGAGCCGACGCGCAGCTCCTGCCCCCATGCCGCTGCCGCCGGCGGTCACGAGTGCGACCTTCTCCGCTGCCATCTCTGCTGCCATGACCGATCATCCTCTGAGATATCGTTGAGACGAGCCGCAGGCCCGGCCTATCATGAGGCCTTCTACCGCCTGACCGGCCGGAAGGTCCACCGTCGAAAGCGACTGGAAAGATGAGCGATTTGCAGATCCGCAATTTACGCCCCGAGGAGATCGCCACCGCCGTCGAGTGGGCCGCGGCGGAGGGCTGGAATCCGGGCCTCTCCGACGCCGCCTGTTTCGCCGTCCCCGACGCGAAGGGCTTCTTCGTCGGCGAGATCGACGGCGAGCCGGTCGCGACCGTCTCCTGCGTCAACTACGACGATCGCTTCGCCTTTCTCGGCTTCTATATCGTGCGATCGGATTTTCGCGACAGAGGCCACGGCCTTCGCATCTGGAACGCGGCGATCGCGCATGCAGGCGCTCGCGTGATCGGCCTCGACGGCGTCGCGGCGCAGCAGGGCAATTACAAAAAGTCCGGCTTCCAGCTCGCTTACGCGAACGTCCGCTATGGCGGCATCGTCGCCGCGCCATCGAGGCCGCCCGGCGATGTGGTTGCGCTCGACACGATCCCGTTCGCGTTGGTTGAAGCCGACGATGCCACGGTGTTCCCGGCTCCGCGCAGCGCCTTCCTGCGTACCTGGATCGGCACATCGGGACATCTCGGTCGCGCGCTGCTGCGCGACGGCAAGCTCGCTGCATGGGGTGTGATCCGGCCGTGCCGGACCGGCCGCAAGATCGGCCCGCTCGTCGCCGACGATCGCGCGGCGGCGGACGCAATCGTGCAGGCCTTGCTGGCGGGCGCAAGCGGCGGCGAAATCTTCCTCGACGTCCCCGCCGTCAATCGCGAGGCGATTGCACTTGCGGAAAAGCTCGGGCTGAAGCCGGTGTTCGAGACGGCGCGGATGTACACGGGGCCGATCGCGCCGCTGCGGATCGACCGCGTCTTCGGCGTGACCAGTTTTGAGCTGGGCTAGCTCAGTAGCAGCGCATGATGTTGACGGTGTGCTCGCCGCCGCCGCGGCCGGGCACAGTCACCTGTTCCGTCGGACAGCTCGGCACGTAGGGCCGGTCTGACGGCACCACGTTCGGCGGGAAGCGATGCGTCCAATCCCAGGGAACGTCGTACTTATAGGTGTAGCGCACGTCGCTGGTGACGGGTTGGGCGGTCTCTGCGAAAGGCTGGCCGTAGCCTGCATTGTCGTAGAAGAAGCCGCCGCCGCCCGGCCAGTAGACCCAGGGCGTGTTGCGTCCACGGAACCTGGCACCTGGCGCAATCGGCGGGCGCGCCACCGGACCGGAAGGCGTGGCGGCATGTGCGACGGTGCCGCCGGACCTGGCAAAACTGTCGCTGGGAGCAAGGAGCAGCGCGGCTGCGCTGAGCGAGGCGAGCAACGCCCCAAATGATCTGGACATCATGATACGCACCAACTCGTTTGGCTTCGCGGATAGCGGCTCCCCACCGCACGCTAGGCCGGGCTGTCGCCCACCCGCAAACGTATAATTAATTATTGGTTAAGGCACGGGATTAACGGGGAACAAGCTGCGGCAAGACGCCCGGGATCCCCGGCTCATGTCGCTCGTGTTCCGGGAAAAGGGCGATGTCGGCCGGGAGGGCAACAACAACGGCACCCTGACCGGCGTCTATCGCAGCTGGTAACGCTCGCTCACGATGCGGCCCATCCTCCATCACGGACGATGGGCCTTCGTGCGTCAGCGGCCCTGCTGCTTGCGCAGCCAGTCCAGCATATCCTGCGGATTCCCGGTGCCCTGCGTCACGATGGCGGTGTTGCCACCGCTGCGGCGATAGACCGTGGTGCGCCCAGGCTCCTTCTCGATCTTGACCTCGGCCTGGGCCGGATCGCCGCTCTGGGTAATCACGGACGTGCCATTCTCGTCCTGAACTACGGTGGTGTGGCCGTCACCTGACTCGCCGGCTCCGGCCGGCCCGGTTGTCGTTGCCATCATGATGCTCATTCCTGCTGCGAGCGCGATGAACCTCATATTGCACCTCACCTTCTCGATCACCGGCTGAACTGAAATATCGACAGCCAGTTGAAGCGCCCGAATTGTTGCACCGTTCCCGTGTTCATATCTCCGATCTGGAGCAGGAGGGCGTTGGTGGAAGTGCCGACCTGAGTGATATCGGCAATGTTGCTCACGCCCGACTGACCGATCGCCAAATTGGTCGTGCCACCCACCTGGATCACGTCGACATAATTTCGCGTGCCGTTCTGGATGATCGTCGCATCGACCGTTCCCGTGCCACCGATCTGGATGACGCGCGCGATATTGATGCGGCTGTTCTCCTCGATCGTAACAGGCTGGACATTGTTGCCGAACTGCACGACCGTTTCGATGCTCACGTTCCGGTTCGTCACGCCACGCTGGACGGATCCGGCGGAGGCCTCGGACGCGACGCTGACAACGGCGAGCAACGCCGCCAACGCCAGGAGAAGTCTACCGCGTTTCATCGCCTTGCCCCCATTACATTTCTGACGACGCTGAGGTCGCGACCGGCTCAATGGCTATTCTGGACAATAGTCGCCGAGTTGAACGCACCGAACTGCGACAGGAAACTGCTGGTCGACTGGCCGGCCTGGCCGACAAACGCGACATTGTTCACGCCCGCCTGCCCGACCGATGCCGAGGTCGTCCCGCCGAATTGCAGGATTCCGGTCGCATTGTTCGTACCGTTCTGAGTGACGGTCGCGCTGGTGCTGCCGCCGATCATGAACACGCCGGCCATGTTGAGCTGGCTGTTCTGGTTCAGCACGACCGGCGGGCCGCCGAGCGACACGATGGTCTTGATATCGGCGGTCTGCGCACTGGCCGAGCCGGCACCCACGCAACACAAGGTGAAAAGTGCGCCACAGGCGGCGCCTGAAAAATGTCTCATGAAATGCCTCGCTATCGAAAAGGATTGCGATCACGGAGTCTGCTGCAAAATCGTCGAGCCGTTCAGGATTCCGAGCTGTCCGACGCCAGCCGCGTTGTTCGCGCCGATCTGGCCGATCAGGCTCGAATTGAAGCCACCGGCCTGGCCGGCCAGCGCCGTGTTCGACGCCGTCGCGGTCGTACCGCCCTGCCCGATCACCGAGGTGTTGACGGTGAGGAGCGAACCCGTCTGCAGGGTGGTCGCAGTATTGGTGGCGCCGAATTGCATCGTGGTGGCGCTGTTGTTGGTGCCGCCGCTCTGCGAGATGAAGGAGTTGTTGGTGGTGCCGAATTGCAGCACGCTGGCCGAGTTGCCGGCCTGGGCATCGACGGCGGTCAGCAGGCTGAACGCGACGATCGTGGCAACGAGATATTTCTGATGCATGACATTTCCTCCGCAAAAGTCGGCGGACAACCTCTCACCGAGTCGTCCTGCCCGAGGCGGTGCTTTCAAGAATGGCGCGGACGCGCCGCAATTGGCGCGTCCGGCCAAACGGGGCTGGCTTAGTGCGCCGTCTGCGAGACGGTGCTGCCGTTGGTGCCGAACACGCTGAGCTGTCCGACGGCGGCGGCGTTGTTCTGGAGCGGGGCAGGCCCGAACGAGTTCTGGGTGATCGAGCTGCCGTTGTTGCCGAACGCCACCTGGCCGGTCGTCGCCGAGTTCTGCACGCCGATCTGGTTGACCGTGCTGCCGTTGTTGAGCGAGGCCGCGCTGGTGCCCTGCATCGTGGTCGCGCTGTTGACGAGGCCGAGCTGGCTGGTCGACGAGGTGTCGTTGGTGAGGCCCTGCTGCGAGACGCTGGAACCGTTCACGAGGCCCACTTGCACGGTGGTCGAGGTGTTGGCGGCCTGCGCGGCGGAGGACAGGGCGAGCACGGCAACGGAAGCAAGAAACAATTTGCGCATGGAATATCCTTTCTGGCTAAGATCTCTGACTGGGTTCGGATGCCGTCTTGGAGGAGGCCGACATCGCAGGACAGACTTTGAACCGATCGTGCTGCGTGCGACAGACTGCAGTTCATGCTAATCGGTACGGACTAGACGTTGCGCGCCGCCTTGGTGCCCGCAGTACTAGCTGTACGGTTGTCCCGCGCCGGTTCGTGTCGTCTCGTCTTCGCGTCCCATGCTGTCGACCAACCGCACCACCTCGATCGGCGAGCGAAGCTCCAGCTTTCGCATCATCCTGGCGCGATGGACCTTGGCCGTCACTTCGCTCACCCCAAGCCTCGCCGCGATCTGCTTGGCGACGAGACCTTCGGCCATCAACAGCATGATCTCGCGCTCCCTCGCCGTCAGCGTTTCGACGCGCTGGCGCGCTTCGCGCACGCTATCTTCGCGTTCGAGCCGCCTGCGGTCGCGCTCGATGCCATGCCTGATCGCATCGAGGATCTCCTGTTCGCGAAACGGTTTTGGAAGAAACTCGACTGCGCCGCGCTTCATGGCCTCGACCGAGACGCGGACGTCGGAATGGCCGCTGATGAAGACGATCGGGATAAGCACGCCCGTCTCGGCGAGCCGGCGCTGAAGCTCGAGGCCGGTCGGCGCCGTGCCGGGAAAGCGGACGTCGAGCACGAGACATGAAGGTCCGCCGGAAATACTGCCCGCGACGAACTCGTCCGTCGATGCAAACAATTTTACCTGATGCCCGGTCTCCTCGCAGAGACTTCCTATCGCAGTTCGAATCTGAATTTCGTCATCAATGATATAAACTGTAGCTTGACCTGAACTCATGGCAACGGGCTCCCCGGCTTGGGGCTCGATGAACACGCAACGAGCCATCCATTCTTCTTGCAAGCGAGATCAAGGTGCTTGGATGAATTCGCGGGGATCGAGCGAGTCGCTCCGATCCGCCGCTTCGACGTCTTAGGGCCAACACCCGTTCAAGACGAGTGAAGGTGTTCACATATCGGGTTTCGTGATTGCGGGGATTCGCGCTCGGGAGCTGCGGCATCACAGCGAGGCGCGATATCGACAATGCGACAATCTGGCGTCGGAACTTCGGTATCGCCCGCTGCGTCATGGCGTCGCCACCCACGTGCCGACTTGAACGCCAGGCGCTGGCCGCTTCAGCCAGAACAGACGGGACGTTAAGTCAGCTTGTCGAGTTCGATACCGCGCGCGTCATATCGATACGCTCCGTATGCATCTCCGGCAAGCCATGAAAATCAGCGCCCGCGGATTTTACTTCTGGATCATCAGGCGCACCCGACCGTCGCCCCGGCAGCGGCGACACACTGACGATGGACTGCGCTTTGAGAGATTTACAACCATAGCGCGATCTTTCTCCGTGCCGCCAACGATGCCATTTCAAGAGGCGGGTTTTTGATATGCGATTTGTGCCAGTTATTGCCTTGCTCGGAACTGCATGTGGCCTCACCGCGGTCTACGCCGTCCGGCCAGCCGTGATCAGCGACGCGGCCGGGGCCGCAGCGCAGAAGGCGGCTCGCGCCTATGAATCGACCCAGCGGCTGCTCGGACCTGTCGGGCGGGAAACACGGACCTTCGGATCGGACGCCCCCGTATTCCGCTATGCCTCGATCCAGCGCGGCAGCATCGAGCAGACCATCACCGTCACCGGCGCCCTGCAGCCGGTCAAGACGATCGAGGTCGGTTCCCAACTGTCCGGGCAGCTCGCCCGGGTCTATGTCGATTTCAACGACACGGTCAGCAAGGATCAGCCGCTCGCCCTGATCGATCCGCGCAGCTTTGCGGCCAAGGTCGACGAAGCCAGGGCGGCCGTGGCGGTGGCGAACTCCTTTGTCGACATCGAGCGGGCCAAGCTCGACCGCGCCAGGATCGATCTGCAAAACGCCAGGGGCAGCAGAGACGTCCTCGTGGCCAAGCTCGACAGCGCGCAGGCGGTCAAGGCGTCGGCGCAGAAGACCTTGCAGCGCAAGCTGGCTCTACAGTCACAAAACGTCGTGGCGGTAACGGCGGTGGATGACGCCCAGACGGAGTTCACCGCGAGGCTTGCCCAAGAGCGCGAAGCCGAAGTGCTTATGTCCCTGAACGCCTACTCAGTCGATGGCGCGCAGGCCGACGTCCGCCGGATCGAGGCGGAATTGCAGCAGGCACGAATGGCCGTGCCGGAGAAGGCGGCCGTTCTCGCTGCGGCCCAGGCCGATCTGGACCGCACCGTGATCCGCTCGCCGATCGATGGCGTCGTCGTCGGCAGGTTCGTCAACGAGGGCCAGACCCTCGCGGTCGGACTGGAATCGCGCACCACCTTCGTGGTCGCGCACCGGCTGGAGGACATGGAAATTCACGCGCAGGTCGACGAAGCCGATATCGGGCGCATCGCGCCCGACCAGCGCGCCCATTTCACGGTGGATGCCTACCCGGACCGCCGCTTCGAGGCGGTGGTGCGGCAGGTGCGCAAGGCGCCGCAGAACCAGCAGCACGTCGTGACCTACACCGTCGTCCTGGCGACCTCCAATCTCGACGGCGCGTTGCTGCCGGGCATGACCGCCCTGGTGAAGATCGTGATCGAGCGGCAGGACGACGTGCTGAAAGTGCCGCTTGCCGCGTTGCGCTTCCAGCCCTCCGGCACGCCGCCGGATGCCGCGGCGCGCAGCGGGGTGTGGGCGCGCACCGCAAGCGGCTCACTCAGGCGTATTCCCGTGACGGTCGGCGCGGCCGGCACCGAGCAGGTCGCGCTCAGGAGCGGAGACCTCGTCGAGGGTAGCCAGGTCGCCGTGGGACAGGCGATTCGGCCCGCCGGCATGGAATTTCTCGGCATCAGGTTTGGGTCATGACAGCCTCCCTGCCCCTCATCAGCCTGCAGTCGGTCTCCAGGACCTATCGCGCCGATGGAGTGGCGGTGACTGCGGTGCGCAATGTCAGCTTCGACATCGAACGAGGCGAGATCGTCGCGGTGATGGGACCGTCCGGCTCGGGAAAGTCGACGCTGATGAACATGATCGGGCTGCTCGACCTGCCGAGCGAGGGCGCGCTATATCTCGAGGGTGCCGACGTCGCCGATCTCTCGGAAGACCACCGGTCGTCCCTGCGCGCCCGCAGCATCGGCTTCGTGTTCCAGTCCTACAATCTGCTCGCTCGCCACAATGCGATTGAGAACGTCGCGCTGCCGCTGGTCTATTGCGGCATCGGCCGCAAGGAACGTCTGGCCCGCGCCGAGCAGAGCCTGGAGGCCGTCGGCATGGTGCACCGGGCCCACCACTTCCCTCGGCAGCTCTCGGGCGGCGAGCAGCAGCGCGTCGCGATCGCGCGCGCCCTGATCGCCTCCCCGCTGATCGTGCTCGCCGACGAGCCGACCGGCGCGCTCGACAGCCGCACCGGCGCCGAGATACTGGCCCTGTTCGCCGCGCTCAACCGGACCGGCCAGACCATCGTGATGATCACCCATGACCCCGGCATCGCGACCCAGTGCCGGCGCACGATCCGCCTGCATGACGGCGCGCTCGTCGCTGACGAAACACCGGCTCCGATCCTGCCGAAACGGAGCGCTGCGCCATGACGATGCTCCAGGGTTTTCAGATCGCCTTGCACGCCTTGCGTCTCAATCCGTTGCGCAGCATCCTCACCATGCTCGGCATCGTGATCGGCGTTGCCTCCATCGTGACCGTGTTTGCGATCGGATCCGGCGCGCAGCTTCGCCTCCAGGAGCAGATCCGCTCGATCGGCGCCAACGTGCTGATGATCAACCCCGGCGCGGTCTACCAGGGCGGCGTGCGCCTCAAGGATGGCAGCAAGCTGACCATGACCGAGAGCGACGTGCAGGCGATCCTCGAACAGATCCCCGAGATCCAGGCAGCGGCCGGCTCGATTGCAGGAACGGCCCAGGTCATTCACGAGAGCAAGAACTGGAACACGACGATCAACGGGACGACGACCGGGCACTTCATGGTGCGCGACTGGCAGCTTGCGACCGGCCGCTATTTTTCCAGCACCGAGGAGGCAGGCGCCGGCAAGGTCGTGATCCTCGGCAGCACGGTGGCGCAGGAGCTGTTCGCGCCCGGCGAGGATCCGATCGGCGCACAGATCAGGATCATGAAGGTGCCGCTCGAAGTGGTCGGCGTTCTCGATCGCAAGGGGCCGGCGCAGGACGACGTCGCCTTCGTGCCGCTCACCACGGCCAAGCTGCGCTTCCTCGGCAGCGCGAGCAACATCAACCGGGATTCGGTCGCCTACATCATCGCCAAGGTGGCTGCGGATGGACAGATGGCGGGGGCGCGAACGGAGATCGAAAACCTGCTGCGGCAGCGCCACCGTATCCCCGCTGGTCAGGAAGACGACTTCAAGGTCCAGGATCCGGCCGCCGCCATGGAAGCGCAGCAGGGAGCGATCCGCACCGTCGCGCTCCTGCTCGTCGCTATCGCCTCGGTCTCGCTGCTCGTTGGCGGCATCAGCATCATGAATGTCATGATCGTGTCGGTCACCGAGCGCACGCGAGAGATCGGAATTCGCCGCGCGCTTGGCGGGCGGATGCGGGACATCCGTCTTCAGTTTCTCTGCGAGGCGCTCGTGCTCTGCCTGCTCGGCGGCGCGATCGGCGTCGGAGCCGGCGTCACGCTCTCGATGACGGTGGCTCGCATGGCAGGATGGATCACCTCGATCGACGGCCAGGCGATCGGCCTTGCCCTCGCCTTCTCGATCGCGACCGGCCTGATCTTCGGTTTTTATCCTGCACACAAGGCATCCAAGCTCAGTCCGATCGAGGCACTCAAGACGGAGTGAGAACATGCTGGGGTGTTCGCATCGACCAAAGGCCACGGAGGAGCAGTCATGAGTCCGGATCCGAAAAATTCGATCACACCAACGCCACGCGAGCGGGACCTGATGATGCTGATCGCGCGCGGAATGCAGAACAAGAACATCGCGTACGAGCTCAAGATCTCGGAGAACACGGTCCGGGCCCATATCGGCAACATCATGCGCAAATACCGTCTCCAGAACCGGACCCAGATCGCGATCATCTTTGCCCTGCACGCGGCACCGCCATCGCTTCGCCGCAACCTGGCCAATGGCGGCCGCACTTCCACGACGGCCGCGCCGGCCAAGGCGGTCGCGCAGACTACGCCGGTGCCGACCGCGCCGGATTGACGGCTCGGGCCACAATCTCTTGCGTCATTTCGGGTGAAACACCCAAGTCCGGGGTCAACGGACCGGCGACAAAATATTTCTCTTTATTAGAATTCGGATTTTTGTTAAGAATCCCTCACTCCGGCCCAAGGAAGAGGGGCGTATCGCGATCGTCACGAACGCGGGCCGGACGGCGGTGGACGTTGGTCACATCGGCGCGAACGACTTCGCAGGGCGGGCAACCGTGAGTGAAGGCGTCGCGCACACGACCGGTGTGATCGGCGTACGGCAAAATCGTGTGGTCCTGGCGCCCGGGGTCTGTGCGCCAAGCGTTGCGGTGATGTGGGTTGCCCAACCGGGCACGCGCATCAGCCATCCGCAAGGCGACGGGGGCAATAGTGCATCGCTCCCCGGGGAGATCACGACATAAGCCGTAAAGCCACTGCGCAGGGAAGGCCGGATGTTTTGGCTTCACCTGTATGCCGCTGTGCAGATTTTTTATTGCAACTTCGCACAGTGGACCGTGGGTGCCAGCCGGCACCCGGTCTTCCCTGCGCCCTCTTTCAATTGAGGGTGAGGCGACGAAGCAAAGCTCGGGCGGAATGCCGCGAGGCTGCGATCCCATGTCGGTTGTCCAACAACGGTCTCGTGCCCCGGACGCAACGCAGCGCCTCTTGGCGGTGCGCTGCAGAGCCGGGACCCATGCAACAGCGTGCCGTGGGACCTGCTGGGTCCCGGCTCTGCGCAGCACCGCTACGCGCTGCAGCGCGTCCGGGACACGCGAGCGGCCGCCACCCTTCTTTGCATGACGCTCCGCTCTTGTAACAAAAGCGTCATGCAGCGAAACTAAACGAAGCCGGGGCCGCGGTTGGCGGCCAAGCCGCTCGCAGGGAGAGATTTTGATGCGCCGTTCACTGGTGTTGCTGTCAGCCGGACTGACAGTGTTGTCCGCCGGACTCTCGACCGGACCTGCCTCCGCCGAAAACAACACGCCCCGCAACCTGATCCTGTTCATTCCGGACGGTCTGCGGGCGCTGAAGGTCACCCCCGAGACCGCCCCCGCAATGGCCGAAATCCGCGACAAGGGCGTCAACTTCAAGAATTCGCACTCGCTGTTCCCGACCTTCACCATGGCCAACGGCTCGGCGATGTCGACCGGCCACTATCTCGGCGATACCGGTGTATTCTCCAACACAATCTGGACCAACTACACCTCGGTGCCCGCCGGCGACACTGTCGTCCCCTTCATCGAGAACGACGCCGTGCTCGGCGACATCGACGAGCATTTCAAGGGCGACTATCTCAATGAAGAAACCATCCTGAAGCTGGCTCGCGACAAGGGGCTGAGCACCGCGGCGATCGGCAAGGTCGGCCCGACCTATCAGTTCGACCACACCGACAAGCCTGAAAAGGCCGGCCTGCATTCGGTCGTTTTCGACGATGCGACCGGCGGCAAAAATGGCGTGGCGCTGTCGGACGAGGTCAAGGACGCGCTGACCAAGGCCGGCCTGCCCCTCGCCACGCCGCCGCGCGGCGACAACTCCAAGGCGGGCGATGCCAAGACGCCCGGCACAACGGTCGCCAACGTCGCGCAGCAGGCCTATTTCGCCGACGTCGCGGCCAAGGTCGTGCTGCCGATGTTCAAGGCGCGCAACAAGCCGTTCGTGCTGGTGTTCTGGTCGCGCGATCCGGATGGCACCCAGCATAACCAGGGCGACAGCCTCAACCAGATCATGCCCGGCATCAACGGTCCGAGCACCATGGCGAGCATCAAGAATGCCGACAGCAACCTCGCCCAGCTCCGCAGGGCGCTGGACGAGCTCGGCCTTGCCGCCACCACCAACATCATGGTCCAGGCCGACCACGGCTTCTCGACCATCTCCAAGGAAAGCAAGACCAGCCCCTCGGCCAAGGTCAGCTATGACGACACGCCGAAGGACTTTTTGCCGATGGGCTTTCTGGCGCTCGACCTCGCCAAGGCGCTCGACCTGCCGCTGTTCGATCCCAACGACAAGAACGCCAAGGTCGAGGGTAACAAGCATCCGAAGGCCGGCAACGGCGTCCTCGGCAAGGATCCGGAAAAGCCCGATCTCGTCGTCGCCACCAATGGCGGCTCCGACCTGATCTATCTACCGAACAAGGACAAGAAGCTGGCGGCCAGGACCATCAAGACGCTGCTCGAGCAGGACTACGTCTCCGGCCTGTTCGTCGACGACTCGCTCGGCCGCTTCCCCGGCACCCTGCCGCTGTCGAGCATCAACCTGCGCGGCAAGGCGGCGACGCCGACGCCGGCGATCGTCGTCAACTTCCGCTCCTATGCCAGCGATTGCGGCGAGGCGCCGACCAACTGCTCGGTACAGGTCGCCGACACCGTGCTGCGCCAGGGCCAGGGCATGCATGGCAGCTTCAGCCGCGGTGACACCATGAACTTCATGGCGGCGATCGGTCCGGACTTCAAAGCCGGCTATGTCAGCGAGATCCCGGTCAGCAATGCCGACGTCGGCATGACGGCCGCCCAGCTCCTCGGCCTGCGCAGTTCGCAGAACGGCGGCCTCGTTGGCCGCGTGATGTCGGAGGCCCTGCCCAACGGAATCATGCCGAAGGCGTACAAGGGGGTCGAGAAGTCCAAGAAGTCCGAGAACGGCCTGCAGACCGTGCTGAACTTCCAGCGCGTCGGCAGCCAGCGCTATTTCGACGCTGCCGGTTTCCCGGGCCGCACGCTCGGGCTGGAGCCGGACGCCGGCAAACAAAAAACGGCGGGGAAATAACCCCGCCGTTCAAATGCGTCCTCGTGAGAGGCGCAGAATTTTACATGCCCAAAATCTTACATGCCGATGTCGAACACGTTGGGCAATTGGCCCGCCAGAGGCAGCGCGGTGGCGCCCAGGAAGGTCGCCACCATCGCCATCAGGCGACGGTTGTTCTGGCGCTTGCCGCGCATTTGGCTGGCGATCCACTCGAGCATTTCGCTGTTGACCTTGGAGGCATAGGACGGCGCCCATCCTTCGATATCGGACTCGGCCGACAGCGCGACGCTGCGCGGCGGCACCTTCAGGCCGGAGGCGCTGGCGGCATAATGGGCCACGGCCTTGGCGAGCAGGTCGTCGAAACGGCCGCCATCGGTGCGCTCGGTCGCGGCTTCGTTGATCTCGAACAGCACTTCGGCCTCAGCACGGCTGACCGGCTGGTCGTTGACAGCCGAGGCGGTGAGAATGCGGGCACACCAGGCGGTGTCATCGGCATCGAGCGAGCGGGAGAAATGCACCCTTCCCTTGGTGGTGGGGCCTTCGCCAGTGATCACGCCGTCGCGCACGATAGTCAGTGCATGGGCCGAGGTATCGCGGCAGGACGGTTCAAGGGACGGCGACTCAACAGACTTATGCGCAGCGGCAGACATAGTTCACTTCCAGATTTCTTCTGACCGGCCAGCAATTTCATGCCGGCGTAAAGGGGTGGTTAATGATTCGGTACGGGGATCGCGACTTTTTGAGATGGTTGCCAATTGGTCGCTGTCAGGACCATTTCGGTTCTGACAAGCGACGGGCGAGCGTGATGGAAGTCATAAAAGGCTTTCTCGGGGCAATCGCGCCCGTATAGCCCCGGTGGAGATGTTTCGCCGCAGGCGCGGCTGTAACAAAAAGGTGCTAGGAAATCAGGCCTTCAAAGAAGGAATTCACATTTTACTTGAAGCGGTTCAGTTAGCGTTCACTTGGGATCGTGGAGCCCCTATAATGGTCCCGACGGTCAAAGATGAATTCGCAAGCAAATTCAATGGCATGAGGTAGAACCATGACACTTCCGATCGGCGCCACCGCCCCCGACTTCGAAGCCGAGACCACCGAAGGGAAGATCAAGTTCCACGACTGGATCGGCAATAGCTGGGCGCTGCTGTTCTCGCACCCCAAGGACTTCACGCCGGTTTGCACGACCGAGCTCGGCGCGCTCGCCAGGCTGAAGCCGGAATTCGACAAGCGCGGGGTCAAGCTGATGGGTCTCTCGGTCGATCCGGTCGACCGCCACGCCAAATGGTCGGAGGACATCAAGGAGACGCAAGGCGCAGCGCCGAACTTCCCGATGATTGCCGATACCGACTACAACGTCTCCAAGCTCTACGGCATGCTGCCGGCTGCGATCTCGGGCGATCCCCTTGTGCGCACCGCGGCCGACAACCAGACCGTTCGGAATGTCTTCGTCATCGGGCCGGACAAGAAGATCAAGCTGGTGCTGGTCTATCCGATGACCACGGGCCGGAACTTCCAGGAGATCCTCCGCGTGATCGACTCGCTCCAGCTCACCGCCAAGCACCGCGTCGCGACCCCGGCCGACTGGTCGCAGGGTGACGACGTCATCATCGCGGGCTCGGTCTCCAACGACGAGGCCAAGACGATCTACCCGCAGGGCTGGAAGGAGCCGAAGCCCTACATCCGGATCGTGCCGCAGCCGAAATAACGAAACTGTCATTCCGGGCGATGCGTCAGCGCCGCCCGGGATGACGATGTTAGCTCTTACGCCGCGCGCACGCGTTCGAGGAAGCCCTCGACCTCGGCTTTCAGATGCAGGCTCTCGCCCGACAACGCCTGGGCGGAGGCAAACATCCGGCTGGACGTCTCACCCGTCTCGTTCGCACCCTCGGCGGCCTGACGGACGTTGACGGCGACATCGGCCGTGCCCGATACCGCCGCGCGAACGCTGGCGACGATGTTTTGGGTCGCGCTCTTCTGCTGCTCGACCGCCGCCGAGATCGAGCCGGCGATGCCGCTGATGCGCTCGATGGTCTGGCTGATCGCCTTGATGGCGACAACCGATTCCTCGGTCGCAAGCTGCATGCTGGCGATCTGGTTCGAGATCTCGTCGGTCGCCTTGGCGGTCTGGCCGGCGAGCGTCTTGACCTCCTGGGCCACCACCGCAAAACCGCGGCCGGCATCGCCCGCGCGCGCGGCCTCGATGGTCGCGTTCAGTGCCAGCAGGTTGGTCTGCTCGGCGATCGAGGTGATCAGCTTGACGACATCGCCGATGCGCGCGCCCGCCTCGGAGAGCTGCGCGATGCGCTGATCGGTCGCCTCGGCCTGCCGCACGGCCTCAGCGGAAATGACGTTCGATTCCTGCACCCGCCGGGTGATTTCGGAGATCGATTGAGACAGCTCGTCCGAGGCCGACGCCGCCGAACGCACGTGCTCGGAGGCGTTTTCGGAAGCTCCGGCCGACCGCGCCGACAGATCGGCGGTGGAGCGCGCGGTGTCGGTGAGCTGTCGCGCCGCCCGCTCGAATTCGCCTGACGATGTCAGCACCTTGTCGAGAATGCCGCCGACGCCGCCGCGGAACTCTTCGACGAAATTGCGCAGGTCGGATTTGCGCTGCTCGGCGGCTGCAGCCGAAGCCGCCGCCTGCTCGCTGCGCATCCGCGCCCGCTCCTGCGAATTGCTCCTGAACACCGCGACCGTGCGGGCGATCTCGCCGATCTCGTCGGCGCGGTCCTCGCAATCGATCTCGACGTCGCTTTGACCTTCGGCGAGCGCCGTCAGCGAGCGCGTCACCGAGGTGAGCGGCTTGGTGACACGGCGGACGACCAGCAAGGTGAGGACCATCACCAGCAGCGCGGCGAACCCGGCGGCGATCGCCATGCTTTCGATCGTGTGGGCCAGCATGCTCTCGAACTGGGCCATCGGGATGCCGACATAGAGGATGCCGGCGACCTTGCCGCTGGCGTCGGCGATCGGGAAATAGGCGGTCATGAAGGTCTTGCCGAACAGCGTGGCCGGGCCCTTGTAGGCCTCGCCACGACGCAGCAGCGCCTGCGCCGGATGATCGGCGGCAAGCTGGGTCCCGACGGCGCGGTCGCCATTTTCCTTCTTCACGTTGGTCGAGCGCCGCACGAACTGCCCGCTCGCATCGTCGAACACGAACAGGGTGGCGTTGCCGCCGACATAGGACACCGCGCGATCGACGATGGCGTGATCCTTAAAATCCGGCATCTTGGAAATCTCGGCGCGCGCCACCGCGCCATCCTTCATGGTGATCTTCGCGTCGGGATTGGTCTCGGCAAAGGCCAGCGCCAGCGTGCGCAGACTCACCTCGATATCGCGCAGCGCACGATCGTTGAACACGGAGCTGAGCGACCAATAGCCGGCCCCGACCACGAGCGCCGTATTCATGGCGATCAGCAGCACCGCGCACAGGAGCGCCTTGGTGCCAAGTTTGAATTGCGGCAGAAACTTCGCCGTTGCTCGTCCGTACATGAATGGAATGACTCCTGTAATTCCTGCATATTCGTGCAATCGGCTTACGGTCGCATTAACGGCGGTTCCAATCGCCGGACGCCAATGCTTTCCAAATGGTAAACGAGGACGCCCTGACCACGCCAAGGACTACGCCAAGTGCTCCGCCCATCATCGTCTGGTTTCGCGACGACCTCCGCTTGTCCGACCACCCCGCCCTCCACGCTGCCGCCAAGGTGGCTGCGAAGACCGGCGCGCCGGTGATCTGCCTCTATGTGCTGGACGACGCGGCCGGGCGAACGGCGGGCGCTGCGGCGCGCTGGTGGCTGGCGCAGTCGCTGCGGGCGCTCGGCGCCGACATTGCCACGCGCGGCGGATCGCTGATCCTGCGCAAGGGGCCGGCGGCCAGGGTAATCACGGAAGTGGCGCGTGAGAGCGGAGGGCGTGCGGTCTACTGGAACGGGATCGCACAGGCGCCGCATCAGGCGGTTGAGCGGCAGCTCGAAGCAGCGCTGGCAAAGCTCGGCGTCGACTCGCACAGTTTCCCCGGCGACCTGCTCGTTCCGCCCGCGGCAATCCGCAACAAGGAAGGCCGCGGCTTGCGCGTGTTCACGCCATTCTGGCGGCGCGTGCTGGCGCTCGGCGATCCGCCGAAACCCCTGCCGGCACCGAAGGAGCTGCGTCCTGCGCCGGGAGTCGCCAGCGACCCGCTGGACACCTGGAAGCTCGAGCCGGGCAAGCCCGATTGGGCCGGTGGCCTGCGCGAGACATGGACCCCCGGCGAAGCCTCCGCCCGCGCCCGCCTGCGCGACTTCCTCAAGCACACCGCAAGTGGCTATGTCGGCGATCGCGACCGCCCGGACCGGGAGGGCACCTCACATTTGTCACCACATTTGAGTTTCGGCGAGCTCAGCCCGCGCCAAGTCTGGCACGCCGCGCGGTTCGCCGCGGCCGAGAACCCCGCGATCGGACCCGGTGTCGACAAGTTCCTGAGCGAGCTCGGCTGGCGTGAGTTCTGCCGGCACCTGCTGCACGACCATCCCAACCTTGCCACCGAAAACCTGCAAGCGAATTTCGACGGCTTCCCATGGAAGCCCGACGCCAAGGCACTCGCGGCCTGGCAACGCGGCCGCACCGGCTATCCCATCGTCGACGCCGGCCTGCGCGAGCTCTGGCACACTGGCGTGATGCACAACCGGGTCCGAATGGTGGTCGCCTCGTTCCTGGTCAAGCACCTCCTGATCGACTGGCGCGACGGCGAGAGCTGGTTCTGGGACACGCTGGTCGATGCGGATGCCGGCAGCAATCCCGCCAACTGGCAGTGGGTCGCCGGCTGCGGCGCCGACGCGGCGCCCTATTTCCGCGTGTTCAATCCGGTGCTCCAGGGCGAGAAGTTCGACCCGGATGGAGCCTATGTGCGACGCTGGGTGCCCGAGTTGAGGGATGTGCCAGCCAAGCTGATCCATCAGCCTTGGCGGGCGACGCCGATCGAGCTTGCGAGCGCCGGCGTCACGCTGGGCAAGAGCTATCCGCAGCCGATCGTCGATCATGCCAAGGGACGAGCGCGCGCGCTCGCCGCCTACGCAAAGATCCGCAAAGGTTGAGCGTTGCTTTGACACAATTATGAAACGCGCTATCGTCATCGCTCCATGCAACCGTGGGGGACGATATGGACGACGACAAGCCGATCACCGAACAGGCGATGGACACGATCACCGCCGCCGTAGAAACGACCAAGGACGCCGCTGTCACTGCTGTGAAGAAGGTCAGGAAAGCCGCCAAGAAGGTCGCGAAGAAGGTCGCGCCGAAGAAGGCTTCCAAGAAGAAAGCCAAGAAGGCTGCGAAGAAAACGTCGAAGAAGGCCGCCAAGAAGACTTCGAAGAAAGCTGCAAAGAAGTCGTCGAAGAAGACGGCCAAGAAGACAGCAAAGAAGGCCACCAAGAAAGCTGCCAAGTCGAAAAAGAAGGCCAAGCGCTGATCGCAAAGCCCAAGTCTCCGGGGGCGGACGCGCCCGGAGGCGGCTCCAGCGATACCTACCCTCGCCGCTTGGCTGCGCGCCGGCCCGGGTGATGCTCGCCTTGCGGATCGCGAAATTCGCTGCGATGGCCGCGCCGGTCCTCGGCCTTGAAGCGCCGGCGCTTCTCGGGTGAGCCGAACTGCTTGATCAATCTCCTGCCGTTCACCTTCTTGATGACGTAGCCCCCCTCGGTCATCGAGAACGGCTCCTTGAGCGATCCCATGTGGTCGAACTTCGTGCCGCGGGGGTGCTTGAAGGGTTCGAACCAGGAGGGATAGACGAAGTTCGACATCTCAAAGCCGGCTACGAAGAAGGTGTCCTCTTCCACGGCGTCACACACCTCATAGGCATATTGGGTGTTCGGGTTTTTGTCGGCCCAGAGATTGGCCATGGGATCGAGCACCATCTCGAACAGCTCGTGCGAGGCCGCCACGCTGACGGGCTCGTCGCCCAACGCCTTGACGAAGATCTTTGAGATCGGCTGGCGGCGATGCGTCAGCTCATGGCGGCCGAGCATGTTCTTGTGGGAGGCCTCGTCAAAATAGACCAGCTGCCAGTCACCCGGCTTCGGCTTTTCGGTGACATAGAGGTCGACCGGATAGCCCCACACCGGCAGGAAGTGCTTGTCGTAGCATTTCTGGAGCGCCGCTGTGAGCCTGGACATCTTGCGACCGCTAATCATCGGCTCGGCGTAGTTGATGCAGGCAATCCGGACTGGCTTCAGGGACCTGCCAAGCAATGCGCGTCTCGCCTTCTTCATGGAAAATCACCTGTGAAAGGGGCACTGAAATGTGTCCACCGTAGCACGATCTTGCCGCGCACGTCAGGGATGTATTCCGGCGCCCGGCTCGCCGGTCCTAGAAGCGTCGGTTGACCACGAACACCGCGGCCGCGCACATCACCATGCCGACGATCGCCAGCGCATCGAGCTTTTCTCCGAACAGCAGATAAGCCATCAGCGCCGTCACGGCGGGCACCAGATAGAACAGGCTTGCAACAGAGGTGGCGGCGGCGTGGCGGATCAGCCAGTACAGCAGCCCGATCGATCCGATCGAGAGCGCCACGGCGAGCCAGGCCAGCGCGAGCATGAACTCGCGCGTCCAGTGCACCACGCGGTCCTCGAACAGGAACGCGCCGATCGCGAAGAAGATCGTGACGGACACGTACTGTACGAGATTGCCGGCGCGCCAGTCGATGTGGTTGCAGTAGCGACGCTGATAGAGCGTGCCGAGCGTGATGCTGATCAGCGAGACCACGGAGGCGAGCCAGCCGAGCCCGGCTTCGCCGGTCATGGGACGGCCGTGCAGGATCAGCACCACGCCGCCGAGGCCAAGCACGAGCCCCGCCCATTGCACCGGCGTCACCTTCTCTCCGAGCCAGCGGTTGGCGATGGTCGAGGTCAGGATCGGCTGGAGGCCCGGAATGAGCGCGGAGAGCCCGGCCGGAATCGAGTGCGCGATCGCGATTGCGGTGCCGCCGAGATAGAAGCCATGGACGAGAATGCCCGCGACCGCGCTGTGCGCGATGCCGATACGGTCCGGCCATTTCGGTCGCGCAACGGCAGCGATGATCGCCATCAGACCAACCACGAACGCCATGCGGATGGCGAGGTAGGTCAGGGGATCGGCATTGTTGACGACGTATTTGGTGCCGATGAAGCCCGTGCTCCAGAGCAGGACGAACAGGATTGGCGCGGCACGGGCGGTCAGGGCTTCTTGATTATGGTTCATTGCCGCCTCATTGCCCCACCGGGGGCCAATGCGGCAATGCGAATTTCGGCCAATTTCGTCCAGACGATGCTGCGCTGCGACGGACGGGACGGTTCAGCCGCTCACCATTCGTCCGGACAGGGATCGATGATCTTCCAGAGCTCGATGCCGTTCTTGATCTTTTTCATGTCGGTGGTGAGCCCGCCATTGCGGCGAATCCAGTCCTTCACCGTATCGGGGTAGTAGGCCATCAGGTCGGACGTCCCCTCCGCGCTGGTGACTTTGATGCCGAAGGTGAAGGCCTTGTCGTAGTAGGCCTGATGGAAGCCGAGGCTGGCGCGCGGCGTCACGCAGATCTTGTTCATCGGCACGATGCCGAGCACCAGGGTGCAGGCCGAGTTGCAGATGCCGTCGATGATGACGCGCTCGCCCTTCTCGCGGACGCGCTTGTACTTGGCCTTGTACTCCTCGACATAGCCGCCGTGGTCGCGGGTGATGTGCAGCTCGGCCCGCGCCGGCGTGGCGGCGACGACCGAGAGCAACAGCAGGCTCAGAAGCGTGATGCGCATGGCGAGGTGACGGCGAAAGCCTTCAGGAATGGACCGGCCTATGGACCCCAAGAAGCCGGCAACAGGAGTCTTGAGCTAATTCTGTTTGGTCACACTTGTGTGGGGAATTCGTTAAGCATCTCGAAAAGGCCAAAAATGGGCAAGTCTGGACCACAGAACCGGCAATTCTGTCACACCCACCCGGGAATCTGCGGGATTGGCCCCGATTTCCGGGCTGCAGACGGGTGTTCCGGCGGGCCGAACTGGCTATAAACGGCTGACCTATTCGTGCGGGTTCCGGAGATTCGAGATGAGCAAGTTGAAGCTTGTAGCCGCGATTGCTGCCCTGTCGGCCGCCATCCTTGCCCCTGGACTCGCAGAGGCGCGGGGACATCACCGGTACCACCGCCACTACACGAGCCCATTGCCCTACCCGATCAGCTATCTGCACAATTACGGGCCCGGCATCACGCCCGGAACGTTCGCCTTTTACGACGGCCCGTCGACCAACCATTGCTACCAGAGCGCAGCCGCCTATGTCGGCCAGGACCGCCGCCGGCACCCCTGCTTCTGAGTGGCGCAGGCGCGTCCTCTGCGGGGGGGGGGCCGCTATTTGGCGGCGCCCGACAGCAGCAATTGCTTCTCGATCTCGTAGACCGGCAGTTTGACGAGGTCCTTGCCAACCTCGCCCTGGAGTGCCTTGCGCACCACATCCGAATAGTCGGCGCGAATCATCCCAAGCGCACGCGGCGAGGCCACCATGGTCAAGGCCGAGGTCTCGCCTGAGCTGACGGCGGCATCGAGCCGTCCGGCCAGGCTGCGCAGGAAGGCGCGCTCGGCCTCGTCGTGCCAATCAGTCTGCTCCACCGAGCTGCGCGCGCTGCCGGCCGCGCCATGGAGCCTGCCCGGCGCGTCGGTCCCTTGCGCAGCAGTCGCGGGATTGGGCTGTTCGTGCACCTCCCTGGTGTGGAGGTTCGGAAACATCTCGTCGCCGAGGTTTTCCAGAATGAGCGCCTTGCGCCCGTCGCACACGACCAGCCAGTCACCCTTGTCGATTCTCATTTTGTCCATTTGCACAGCTCCAAAGCGACCTCGCGAGCCAGCGCTTCGAAATGCTCGAAAGGCTGGCCACGACGCCAAGCTTAGGGACGAAGCCGCACCGATGAATTGCGCGGGATCAAGGATGGCGGCAATGTCCTGCGGGGACGCAAACGCAAGCGCAGCATTGGTCAAGAGCCGAACCTGGGATAGTTTCCCGGAGCCAAAGGTCAGGCCTGCGGCGGGCTGGCTGATGACCTGTTCATCAGCATTACATTTCGGTCCCGCCACAATTTGATCAGAACAAACTTCGATATCCCTGTATTGCGTAAGCGGAGAAAGACATCATGAAGCTTAGAATTGGCCTCCTCGCCGCGTCCCTGTTGGGTGCGTTGGTTGCATCATCGGCGGCGTCCGCCATGCCCATCGCGCCTGCTCCCGCGACGCCGCAGGTCTCGGACGTCGAGCAGGTCCGCATGGTCTGTGACGCCTGGGGACGCTGTTTCTGGCGCCCGAACTACTATGGATACTACGCGCCGCGGCCCTACTACGGTCCCCGATATGCACCGCGCTTCTATGGTGGGCCTCGCTACTACGGACCACGCTACCGCCGCTGGTGATTTTAAAGGGGCCCTCCGGGGCCCCTTCGCCTTTGCGAGATCAAGGATGGTGGTCTGGAGTCATTCCAAAACTGATCTAGATCAAAGACGAAATCCGCCACGCCGTCATTCTCCGAAGATGGTCGACTTGATCGTTTTTCGATGTCCCCAGACGGGCATGAATGTGCAGACCCATCTCGAGAAGCAACAGAAACAGGAGGCGCAGAGCTTTGCCTCCTTCGCCTGTCCCGCCTGCACGCGGCTGCATTTCATCGACCTCGCCACCGGCCAGCCGATGACGCGAGACCGTTGACGACGACGGGCTTCATGCCATGATGTCCGCAATACTACGGCCCGGAATCCGGTTTACTGAAGCGCGATGTTTCGCCATTGATGGCGATGTACTGACGTTCATTTGATTGTCACATTGCGGCAACCGGCCACACCCATGTTGTTCGACGCCCTCGCCCCTTCCTCGGCGCTTCAATTGATCGGCTTTGCCGACGTCGATGCGTTTCGGCCGATCGAGTCGATGGAGGACGCCAGAAGCATTCCGCTCGACGTCCAGAATTTCGCGGCGGCTCGCGCCGTCGTCTCCCTGCCCGGCTGCCGCATCGTCATGATGCGCTCGTTCGCGCGCATCCTCGACGCGGCCTATCGGATGCCCGGCGGGATGGTGATCCTGCCCATGACAGACGACCTTCAGGTCAATTCCAAGGGCATTGATCTGGACGCGCGTTTCTTCATCGCGCTCCGCGGCAGCGATGAATGCCATTTCGTCGAGCGCCGGACCAATCATCATGCGATGATCATCTTCTCACCTGGCCTGAGTGACCGGGGCTGGTTCGATCAGGCGGACGATTTGCGGGCCTTTGGCGCGAACCGCCCCGCTTTGCTCCACATACGCCAGCTCCTGCTCGACATTCTGCGAACCGCGTCGGTGCAGCCGGCCCTGTTCGAAACGACCGAGGTCGCCGCCCATCTCCAGGAAGGCCTGCTGCTCGCGCTCGACGATCTGTTTCGCATCGATCCGCTTTCGGACCGGAGTGCCTCCGTCCAGGGCGAGCGGTCGATCAAACTCGTGCAGCGGATCGACGATTACGTCGCGGCACATCCGACTGCTCCGATCTATACAGCCGATCTCGCCGGCGAGTTCGGCGTCTCGATCCGGACGCTCGGCGGCGCCGTCAGCAAGGTGCGCGGCATGAGCTTGCACCAGTACATTCGCCTGAAAAAATTGTGGGCGACCCGGTCTCGCCTTCTCAAGGGCGGCGGCGCCACCGTCACCACATGCGCGCGCGCCCAAGGCTTTCACCATTTGGGGGAGTTTGCCGCAGCTTACCGCGCGACCTTCCACGAAGCGCCGTCCGACACGCTGGCGCGGGGTCGGCAAGCCGGTCCGACGGCGGGCTGACCAGGCAGCCCCCTGCGGCGGTCGTTGTTGTCAGCGCCCTCTTCGGAACATATCCGGAATTGGCGCGCTCGGAGAGATTCGAACTCCCGACCCTCGGAATCGAAATCCGATGCTCTATCCAGCTGAGCTACGAGCGCCCTGGCCCAGAGATTGGGCCGCAACCGAGACGCCTCAGATCGCTGCTGGCGAGCCAGCAGGTCGGACAACGTTCGGATGGGTTCGAATTAGCAGAGAGGCCGGCCAATAAAAAGCCCTTCCGCCCCGATTCGAGACGGGTCAGACCCGCTCTTACCAGGTGCTGTTGAAGAAGCCGAAATGCGGCTGCTGGGCCATCACCATCATCGGCCGCCCCTGCTGCGGCACCGGATGCGTTCTGGCGACCTTGCGCTTGGGCTGCTGCGCTGGGGTCTGAAGTGGCTGGGCCTGAGGAAGCTGCGCCTGCGCCTGAATTTGCGTCTTGGCTTCGGACTTCTTGGCCGTAGCGGTACCGGCCTTCGCGGCCGGCGTGAATTGGGCGAAAGTCTCGCGGACCCGCGCCTTGGCTGTAATTTCGGCGAAGGCCGGTGACATGCCCTCCACGGGCGGCTGGGGAGCCGCGACGGCGGCGATCTTCACCGCAGGGGCGGCAAGAGTCGGCTGACTGGTGTCGAGTACGACACGCTCCGGCAGGTGGCGATCGGACCGGATCCGGATCAACGGCTGTTCGTTGCTTGCTGTTGCGATAGCCTGCGTCACAGCCGAAGTTGGCAGAGCGTAGTTCGCCGCGAACAGCAGTGCGAGCAAGGCTCCCCCGACAAAGAAGAAATACCGAAAGATGGGCATTGGCCACGCTCCGCCCGCCGCATCCCCGCGTGGGCTCTCCGCCTTAGCAGGCGATCACTTAATTGGTTCCTGGCCCCAGCCGTTCGGTTCAAATGGCGACGCCAAGTTTTTCGGCCAAGCCCCCAGGACAGTAACTTTTCCGCTACCCGGCAATGCCGGCCTTATGTCCGACGTGCTGCCACAAGCGAGCACTTCGCCTGATCGGCATTCACGTTGACGAAACCGACAGGAATGCGCGCAAAAGTCTTGCGGCTCTTCATGCCGACAGGGTCCGTTAGAACGCGGCTGCGGTCGGTGAGATGACTCCCATCGCGCCGCGCAAAAGCGCAGACGATCTCGACATCCTTTACGGCATAGTCGTTGTCGTTGCGCAGCGTGAGCGTCACCAACGCCTTCGAGCCAAGGCCGCCGCGGCGCCACGTCTGAGATGAAATCCTGATCCGACCGAGTTCGGCCATTGTCGGAATCTGAGCTTCGGAAGGCGGCGACGCGGCGGCCGCATCGCCCGAAGACGCAGTCTCGACCGCCGCCACCTCAGACCTCACCGGTTCGGCGCTGTTGCCTTTGGCAAGAGGGAGCAGCATCCAGATGCCGCAACCGACGATGATGGCCGCCAACAGCCACAGCAGGCCTCGCGCAAATGAAACGCTCGCTATCGTCACCGCCCGCGCCAGTCGCTCGCCGGTTCCGGCGAGACGCCCTATCCCGATGCGGTCAAACCCAGCGTTCATGGTTGCCTCACCGATCGCGGCGGAAGCACGTTCGACAACGGATTCGGCCACTGCTTACCTTAATCCGGAAGACGAACTAAGGTTCCCGCGCAGCTGTCGAGTCGGCAAGGGCGGTGGCGGTCACCGGCCGAGGCCGCTAACATGCGCTGCAACATCAAGACCCGTCGGGAGAACATGAAATGCCAATCGTCACTTGGGATCACGTCCATCTGCGCAGCCCTGATCCGGAGGCCACGGCGGCCTGGCTGCGGGACATCCTTGGTGGCGAGATCATGCAAGCGCCCGGACGGATTGACGTGAACCTCGGCGGCGCAAGGATCTTCATTGCGCCACTCGAGCGCGACAACGCGGTCCACCCGCCGCCGCCGCACCCGCATCAGGGCCTCGACCATTTCGGTCTCACGGTGAAGGACATCGATGCCGTCGCCGCCGAGATCAAGGCCAAGGGCGTCACCTTCACGCGCGAACCGACCACGATCCGCCCCGGCGTGCGCATCTGCTTCATCCGCGGCCCCGAAGGCATCTCCATCGAGCTGCTCGAGCGCGACAAGAAATACACCTGACACGGCGCGCGCCGCATCGGCTCACCGGGCGACGTTGCCGGCCCGCGTGCCTAAGTCATGCTGCCGGGCATGAAGCAGCGGACCGCGACGCCCATGTAGCCGTAGATCGGCCAGACCATGGTGCGCCCCACCCGGTTCGGCTCCGAGATCACGGCCTCCTCGGGTACGTCGACCCAGACGAGCTCCTGCGGTCGGCCGTCAATCACGTAGCCATAACGCGGGACGCGGACCCGATAGTGCCCGTCCTTGCTGTCCCAGTCGGTGTCCGAGAGCGCCGAGCCGTCGGCATCGGAGCAACAAGGCCCCTTGCCGCTTCGCAGTCCGTCGAACCAGGCTTTCAATTCGGCATTGGTGTTGACGAACTGGCCGCGGTCGCGCGCGTGCCCGAAGGGGGCTGCGAGTGCGATCAGCGCCAGGGCGCAAGCGAGGCTCGCCACGCTTCGCCAGCGTGCCGCGCCGCCAGTCCGCCGTTGTCGTGTTTCGCAAATCGTGGGACGCACACTGTACAGACGCGGCTTCTCGCCGCCGGAATCGATCCAGTTGCTCACGTTTGTCTTGCTCCAGCACCCCGCGGCCAGTGCAACAATGGTTATGCATTTCGCGGGCCAACTTGATTCGCAACGACTGGCCTCGCTTCATGATCAGACCGTCATGGCGGTGTCATAGACAAGCCGGGACAACTACGGCTCACGGGCAGGCTCGCAAGGCCGGCGGCCAAACTCCCGCGTTGCGTGGCCGCATCCCCTTTGGCATAAATGCCCTACCGGTTGCGCCATTGGGCGATGGCGGCCGGCCTCGGGACGTTATGAAGAACGGCCTCTATTCGATTCACGTGAACCTGCTCGATGGTCGGGTCGGCAAGGGCAGCGGCGTGATTCTTTTTCGCGACGGCAAGATTCTTGGCGGCGATGCCTACCTCTATTACACCGGCAGCTACACGGTGAAGGACAACACCTTCAAGGGCGAGGTGCTGGTCCAGCGTCACACCTCGCCGCGGGGTGACGACAATCCGCTGTTCGGCGGCCCTGCCGCGGTCGGCATCGGCGTCAGCGGCACCTTCACGGAGACGCGCGGGGACATGATGGGCACCGCGCTGGTCGGCAAGGCCAGCCAGATTTTCGGCGCGACGCTGCACAAGCTTGCAGAGGCCGACTAGAGCTTCGGTTCTGATCGAATCAACCAAAGCTCTCAATTGTTGTTTCGACGCGCTTTCTTCACACGGACCGGCATCCAATTCGCTCGAGAACGCTCGAGCTATTCCGCGGCCTGCTCGAGGGGCGCCACGCGCGGCAGGATGATCTGGATACGCGTGCCGCTGCCCGGTTCGGAATCCAGATCGAGCCGTCCGCCGAGCCTGTTTGTGACGATGCTGTAGACGATGTGCAGCCCGAGGCCGGTGCCGCCCTGGTCGCGGCGCGTCGTGAAGAACGGATCGAAGGCACGACGGCGGACGTCGAGCGACATGCCGCAGCCATTGTCGGAGAAGATGATCTCGACATTGTCCTTGCCGGACTCGCGCACCTGGATGTCGATGGTCCCCGGCCGGCCGTCCGGGAAGGCGTGCGCCACCGCATTGAGAAACAGATTTGTCAGCACCTGGCCGTACGGTCCCGGATAGCTGTTCATGGTCAGATCAGGCTGGCACTCGACATTGAGCGTCAGATTGTGCTTGCGAAGGCCCGGCCGCAGACTCATCACTACCTGCTCGGTGAGGTCACCGAGATCGAAGCTGCGCTGGTCCGAATAGTTGCGGTCGGCGGCGACCTGCTTGAACGACTGGATCAGCTCGGCGGCGCGATTGAGATTGGAGACGAGCTGCGAGGACGCGTCGCGGCTGGTGTGGAGGAAGTCGTTGAGCGTGGAGCGGCGCAGCTCGCCCCGCTCGACCTCGGCGGTGAACATCGCGGTCTTGCGCTCCAGCGCGGAGGCGACCGTGAGGCTGATGCCGACGGGATTGTTGACTTCGTGTGCGACGCCGGCGACGAGGCGCCCGAGCGCCGCCAGTTTCTCCGCCTCGATCAGCGAGGCCTGGGTCTCGCGCAGATTGCGCAGCGCGGTCTCGGCGGATTCCTTGGCTTTCCTCATCTCCTGCTCGCCGCGCTTGCGCTCGCCGATGTCGAGCGCCACGGTGACGATCCGCTCGATCTCGCCTTCTGCATCGAGCAGCGGCAGCTTGTTGACGAGCCATTGCCGCATGTGGCCGGAAGAATCAATGTACTCCTCTTCGTAGAAGCCGAGACCTTTTCGCAGCGTCAGTACGCGCTTGTCGCTCTCGTCGGACTTCGCCGCGCCGTAGCGCGACATCAGGTCGGCCGTGGTGCGGCCGAGCGCATCGCCGGGCTCGATGCCGAAGATGCCGGCCATGTAACGGTTCATCAGCACGTAGCGCAGGTCGCGGTCCTTGACGTTGATGACCGCGGGCACGGTGTCGATGACCTGCTGGAGCAGGCGCCGTCCTTCGGCGATGGCGTCTTCCGCGCGCTTCTGGTCGGTGATGTCGCGCAGCGTGCCCTCGTAGCGGACGATGTTGCCGGCCTCGTCGCAGACGCCGGTGGCACTGTCGGACAGCCACAGGATGTCGCCGCCGCGCTGGCGCACCTGGTATTCGAACTCGCGCACCATGCCGTCGCGTGCCATCAGCCGCTGATATTCGACGCGCGCCTCGGGATTGACGTAGATGGTATGGGCGATGTCGTTGATGCTGTCGATCAGCTGCTGCGGGCTATCATAGCCCATCATCCGCGCCAGCGCCGGATTGGCGTTGAGGAGGTCGCCGGCCGGCGTCGTGACGTAGATGCCGTCGACCGAGCCCTCGAACAGTTTCCGGTAGCTCTCTTCCGCGAGGCGCTGCTCGGTCAGTGCGCGCACCGCCGCCTCGCGCGCCGTGTCGGCCTCCTCCAGCGCGCGGCGGAACACTTCGGCCGCGCGTGCGATGTCGCCGATCTCATTGTCGAGGTCGGCGGACGGGATCGAGGTGTTCTTCTCGCCGGCTGCGAGCGCGCGGATCGACCGCGCGATCTGGGCGAGCGGACGGACTGTCCGCCGCACCACGAAGCCGGCCGCGAGAATGCCGATCAGCACGCCGATGGTACCGAGCACGATGCTCTGCCAGCGCGCCTCCGTCAGCGTGCGGGCAAAGTCGCGCGACAGCACGTGACCGCGCCGGGCACTGACCTCGCGCAGCAATTCGGTGACCCGGCCGATCAGCCGGCCCTCCGTTCCCAGCACCTCGCGATCGATGTCGGCGATCTGCCGTTCACGGACAGCGACCGCGATGATGGCCTCGGCGTAGTCGTTGACGGCCGATCTGAGCTTGGGATCAGTGACGCCCATCGCCCGCATGCTTTGGGCCGCCTGCTCGGCCGCAGACGGGTTGCGCGCAAGCAACCCGAGCGCAATCCGGCTCTGCGCTTCCGACAGGCGGGACGCCAGCTCTCGGTCCGCGGTGCCGGAGACAGCCGCGTCGAACTGGTCGCGGAGCGGCGGCAGGCCGGCAAGCAGCTGGGCGCGGCGATCGATCAAGGTCGAGATCCGCTCCAGGCCGCTGCGATAGGTCGCAAGCCGCTCGCTGACGCCGTCGATCATATCCTGCTGCTCGGGCACGAGCTCGATGCGGGTCTTCTTCAGGATGTCGCTGAGCGTCGAGGCCGCCTCGCCCACCTGCTTGAACTGGATGCCGGCGCCGGGATCGGTGACGAAGTCGCGCGCGGCGAGCCGCAGCTCGTTCATGCGGCGGTCGATGTCTTCGGCGAGGTCGCCGACGCTCTGCAGCCGCTGCAGCTCGGCGAAGGTCGTGTCGATGTGCCGGATTGCGATCACGCTCGCGGTCGAGGTGACGATGATCACCGCCAGCACCAGAAGGAAGCTGCCGAAGGTGAGCTGGCCGATGGAGAGCGAGAATGTTCGCTTTTTCTCAGGGGTCGGCGTCAATTCAGCGGACATTGGTAATGTGAGGACCCGGCTATTTGAGCTCCAATATACGACGTATTGCGGTCCCGGGGGAACATGCCTCTCGCCGCCGAATATCCTTAATATTGAAGCCCTGCCGCCCTCCTTGGCCCGGTTCTATGACGTTTTGACGCCGGCCGGCCGCCGGGCCGGGATGGTCATGGCGGCGACGCCGAGGACGACGCAGGCAAGGCCGATCCAGGCGGTCCGGCTTAGGGTCTCGCCGAGGAAGGCGACGCTGATGGCGACCCCGATCGGCACGCGGAGATAGGCCTGCGCGGTGGTGCCGACCGAGCCCAGGGTCTGGATCAGGCGGAAATAGATCACGAAGGCCGCGGCGGTCGAGAAGGTTGCCAGCGCGAGCAGTGCCAGCACGGAACTCAGCGAAGGCGACAGTGTCCAGGGCTGCTCGACGATAACCGAGGCCGGGATCAGCGCCGCTGCCCCCGCCAGCAAGGAGCCGGCCGCGGGCGCCATGGGATCGAGGCCCTTGAAGCTGCGACCGAAGATCGCGGCGCAGGCGTAGCAGATGGTGGCGGCAACGATGGCGGCCTCCGCGACGAGGCCGCTTCCGACATCATGGATGGCATCGACGCCGACGATCAGCAGGATGCCGGCCATGCCGGCGACCACGCCGATCAGCTTTCGCGGTGTCGTCGCCTCGTGACGCGTCACAACGGCCGTGAGCAGGAAGGTGAAGATCGGGCCGGCCGAGTTGAGGATGGTCGCGAGCGCGGCATCGACGTGGCGCTCGCCCCAGGCGATCAACGTCCAGGGGATCACGCTGTTGAGCACGGCCTGGAAGGCAAAGAGTTGCCAGGTCGCGGCATCCGTCGGCATCCTGATGCCCCGCGCCCACATGATCGCGAGCAGCAGCAGGCCCGCAATCGTGGTGCGCGCCGCGATCAGCGTGATCGGCGGAATGGTGGCGACGCCGAGCTTGATGAAGGTGTAGGAGCCGCCCCAGAGCGTCGCGAGCGCGAGCAGCAGCGCCAGCTCGACGGCGATGTTGTTGTCCTGCCGATTGTCCTGCCGGTTGGCCATATCGCGCGTCCCGTCCCGTTGTCAGGGACGGAACCTAGCGCGTCTGCCCTCGCCAATACTTCGTTTTGTATCGAAGTGTCCTAGCCGATCGCACCGACCTCGAACACCTCGCCGTCATAGCCGGCCTCGCGGGGAATGCGGAGCTGACGGCCGGTTTCGGTCTTGGTCATGACAGGCATCACCGTCACGACGGACATGCCGCGGGCGTGCTCGAGCGCGGCGCTCACGCTCGACTGCTTGGCGAGCCGGATCAAATTGCGCGTGGTCGGGAACGGCAGCTTGAAGCGGCCGCTCTCGCCGCCCTCCACCGCCTCGCGCGGCGAGACCCAGATCGAGTCGGTGGATTCCCTGCCGTCATGGGCGCCGAGCTGGTCAGGCGGTGCCGCCGCAAGGAAGAACCAGGTGTCGAAACGTTTTGGCATGCCCTCGGGCGTAATCCAGTGCGCGTAAGGCACGAGCGTATCGAGCGCGAGCTGAAGTTCGTTGTCGGCCAGAATGCTCAGAAAGCTGATCTTGTGCTCGTTGAGCGCGACGCGATGCGCCTCCGCAATCTCGCCGGCGCGCCTGGCATCGACCGGCGTGCCCGAATCCTTCGACCGCGCCAGCAGGATGCCGCTTTCCTCAAAGGTCTCGCGGATCGCGGCGATCCGAAACCCGCGGTCCGCTTCGCTCAGGCCCTCGCCGCCCGAATACAAGTCGGAGCGCTTGACGATCTCCTGATCACCGGCATCGACGCTGCCGCCGGGAAACACCAGCGCGCCCGAATTGAACTCGATCTGATGATGGCGGACCATCATGAATACTTCAATTTCGTCGCGGCTCTTGCCGTCGACCTTCGCGCCGTCGCGCAGCAGGAGGATCGTCGACGCAGGGCGTGATGCTGATGCCTCGGCCATTCGATTAACCTGCGGCGCTGGATTGCGGGCCGAGATTGGCGCGCTTGTCGACGCGGGCGACGCGCGACAGCAGGTACTCGACCTCTGCCTTCGCCGCCGGCGTGATGGTGGCGCCGGGCTTGCGCTGGGCGCTGGAGGCGATGATACCGCGCTTCTGCAGCACGTATTTGCGCACGGCAAGACCAGCGCCGGGCTGCTGCTCGTAGCGGATCAGCGGCAGATGTGCGTCGAACAGATCATGGGCGGCGTCGCGCTTGCCTTCCTTCGAAAGGCGCACGACGTCGATCAGAAGCTCGGGGAAGGCATAGCCGGTCATGGCGCCGTCGGCGCCGCGCTCCATCTCGAAGTCGAGAAAGAGCCCGCCATTGCCGCAGAGGATCGAGAGCGGCCGCAGCGAGCCGTCCTTCTGGAAATTGCGCAGCGCCGAGATCTTTTCCAGCCCCGGCCAGTCCTCGTGCTTGAGCATCACGCAGTTCGGATTGTCGGTGACGATCTTGCGGATCACGGCGGGGGTGAACACCACCGACAAGGTCAGCGGATAGTCCTGGAGCACCCAGGGCACGTCGGGGCCGATCGCCTCGGCTGCCTGCTTGTAATAACCGATGATCTGGTCGTCGGTCCGCAACGACGGCGGCGGCGCGATCATCACACCGGCTGCACCGGCCTCCATCGATGCCTTCGCCAGCGAGCGCATGGTGGCAAAACCCGGCGCGGAGACGCCGACGATCACCTGCATCTTCTTGGCGCGCTTGATGAAGCGTACCGCCACCTGCTCGGCCTCGGCGGCATCGAGCTTCGGCGCCTCACCGAGGATCCCCAGCACCGTGACGCCGTCGCAGCCGACCTCCTCGTAGAAATCGGTTAGGCGGTCGATCGAGCGCTCGTCGATCCGGCCGTCATCGTGGAACGGCGTCGGCGCGATTGCGAAGGTGCCCTTGGCGTCGGCGGTGAGTTTCATTGGGTCTCTCTTCCTCGGTCATTCCGGGGCGTGCGAAGCATGAGCCCGGAATCCATTTATCTGCTGCGCGTGCTTTACCATGGATCCCGGGCTCACGCTTCGCGTGCCCCGGGATGACGGCCTGTCAAAACCGCCGCGCTCCCATCTTGATCTGCTCTTCGGAGAAGAAGATCTCCTCGGCATGATCGGCGATGTCGCGGGCGTTCCAGCCCGTGTGCGGCGGCTTCCAGCCGTCCATTTCCATCATCCGCATTTCGCGCACGCCGCGGGGCCCGGACACGCCCAGCACCTTGCCGGTCTGGTCGCCGGACAAGTCGCTCACCATGTATAGCACGGCCGGCGCGATGCCGTCCGGCCCCAACGCCGCGCCGGGGTTCTCCTTATAGCGGGGCAGGTCTGCGGTCATGCGGGTCAGCGCGCCCGGTGCAAGCGTCCAGATCCGGATGTTGTATTTGCGGCCCTCGATCGCCAGCACGTTGGACAGGCCCCAGATGCCGCCCTTGGCCGCGCCGTAATTGCTCTGGCCGAAATTGCCGATCAGGCCCGAGGTCGAGGAGGTGTTGACGATGACGCCGCCGCCGTTTTCCCGCATCCAGCGAAACACCGGCATGGTGCAACAAAAGGTGCCCTTCAGATGCACCTTGATGACCTTGTCCCAGTCGGACTCAGAGGCCTTGGCGAAGGTCTGGTCGCGCAGAATGCCGGCATTGTTGACGAGGATGTCGGCGCGGCCGAAATGCTTGATGGCGTCGTCGAACACCGACTGGCCGCCTTCCATGGTGGAGATGTCGGCACCATTGGCGACCGCCTTGCCGCCCTCGGCCTTGATCGCATCCGCCACGAGCTGCGCCATCGATGTGTCGGCGCCGGAGCCGTCACGGGGACCGCCGAGGTCGTTGACGACGACGGAGGCCCCTTCCCGCGCGAACAGCTTTGCGTAGGCCTCACCGAGTCCCCCGCCCGCGCCGGTGATCAGCGCAACCTTGCCGTCGAGTAGTCCCATGGTGGCGTCTCCCTGGTTTCTATTGTCATTCCGGGGCAGCGCGCAGCGCTGAACCCGGAATCCGGAGGTTGTAGCGCGAGATTCCGGGTTCGCGCTTCGCGCGCCCCGGAATGACAGCGGAGGCTACGCCAACACCGTCTTGCCGTTCTTGATCACGGTGACGCCGCGCGACTTCACCTTGGCTTCGAACGAGATCACGCTGCCGTCCTTCCAGAGGTCCATGGTCACGGTCTCACCGGGATACACCGGCGAGGAGAACCGCGCGACGTGCTGACGGAAGGCGGAGGCGTCGTAGTCGGCATAGGTCTGGAGCACGCCGCGGCAGGTGATGCCGTAGGTGCACATGCCGTGCAGGATCGGGCGCGGGAAGCCGGCCTTCTTCGCGAATTCGGGATCGGAGTGCAGCGGGTTGCGGTCGCCGCAGAGACGATAGACCAGCGCCTGGTCGGGGCGCGTGACGATGTCGATGGTCCTGTCGGGTGCGCGCGAGGGGATCTTGTGCGGATCCGGCTGGGTCAGGTTCGGCCCGCCAAAGCCGCCATCGCCGCGGGCGAAGCGCGAGGCAACCAGCGTCGCCAGCTTCTCGCCCTTCTCGTTCTTGAGCACGGTCTGGTGGCTGATGACGACGCCCTTTTCCTTGCCCTTGTCGTAGACTTCGACCACGGAGGAATCGGCGGTGATGTGCGCGGCCACCGGCAGCGACTGGTGGAAGGTGATGTCGCGCTCACCATCCACCACCATCACGCGGTTGAGGTTCATCTCGCCGGGCCCTGCGCCCCATGCGGCAACGGACGCAAAGGTCGGCACCACCTTGAGCGGCCGCGGCGTCAGCGTGCCCTCGTTGACAAAGGCTAGCTCGTTTTCGTCCATCGGATCAGCGCCGAGCCCGATACCGTAGGCGTAGAGCATCACTTCGCGGTCGGTGTAGGCATATTTCTGGCCGAGGTTTTTGAGGCCTTTGAGTTCGTCGTATCTGGCGGACATTTTTGCTGTTTTCCTCCCCGTGGTGCTCATCCTCATGGTGAGGAGGCGCTCTTGCGCCGTCTCGAACCATGAGGATGCCCGAAACGCTTTCTTGTCGTGGCCATCCTTCGAGACGCTTGCTTCGCAAGCCCCTCAGGATGAGGACCGCCCTACGCCGGCGTAAAGAACGGCAGCGGCGCGCCGTCGGTCGGCTTGAACACCACCTTCACCTTCTGGCCGATCTTCAACGTCGTCAGATCGCAATCGACGAAATTGGTCTGGAGCGACGGCCCCTCCTTCAGCGTGACGTAGCCGATCGCGTAAGGACCGGTCGGCGACTTCCGCATCAAGCTGTAAGTGTAGATCGTGCCTTCGCCCGAAGACTCTTCCCACACCGTCTTGTCGGAGTAGCAGAACGGGCAGATCGCGCGTGGGAAGTAGTGCGCCTCGCCGCAGGCGGTGCAGCGCTTGATCATGAACTTGCCCTGCTTGGCGGCGTCCCAGAACGCGGCAGTTTCGGGGTTCGTCACCGGCGCCGGATATTTCTTGGCTTCGCTCATCACACGCGCTCCAGAATGGCAGTCGAGGCGGCGTGGCGGACGCCGAGCAGGCCGCCGGTGCCGTGGGCGATGGCGAGATCGCAATTCTTGACCTGCACCTTCGGATGCGCCTCGCCGCGCAGTTGCCGCACGGCCTCGAGAATCTTGGTCATGCCGCCGCGGTTGACAGGATGGTTGCTGCAGAGACCACCGCCATCGGTGTTGAACGGCAGCTTGCCCACCCCCGAGATCAAATTGCCGTCGGCGACGAACTTGCCGCCCTCGCCTTTCTTGCAGAAGCCGAGGTCCTCAAGCTGCATCAAGACGGTGATGGTGAAGCTGTCGTAGATCGAGGCGTATTTGATGTCCTTCGGCGTGATGCCGGCCTCCTCGAAGGCACGCGGGCCGGACCAGATGCCGGCGGAGTAAGTGAGGTCGAGATCCTTGCCGCCGCGCGGGCCCTTCATCGCCTCACCGTGGCCGATCAGTCTGACCAGCGGCTTCTTCAGGCTTTTTGCGATCTCGGGCGTGGTCACGATCAGCGCGCCGCCGCCGTCGGAGACGACGCAGCAATCCATGCGGTGCAAGGGATCGGAGATCATCGGGGAGTTCAGGACATCCTCGACGGTGACGACGTCCTTCAGCATCGCATGCGGATTGTATTGCGCGTGGTGCGAGGCCGCGACCTTGATCCAGGCGAGCTGCTCGCTGGTGGTGCCATAGTCGTGCATGTGGCGCATGGCACACATGCCGTATGCATTGTGCGTGGTCGCGCCATAAGCCGTCTCGAAATCGGCTTCCGCGCCGGCCGCGCGCGGCGGCATCGCGCCGGTGCGCGGCTTGCCGGCCAGCGTGATCAGCGCGATCGAGCACTTGCCCGCGGCGATCGCTTCAGCGGCGTGGCCGAGATGGATGATGTAAGAACAGCCGCCGGTCTCGGTGGAATCGACATGGCGGAGTTTCTTGGTGTTCAGGCCGAGATAATCGACCATCGGCCAGGCGCCGCCCGGGGCGTCGCCCGCGCAGAAATAGCCGTCGACATCGTCCTTGCTGAGCCCGGCATCCTCGATCGCGCCTTTGGCGACCTCGGCATGGAGCTGCGCGGTGGATTTGTCCGGTGCATGCCGGGTCGGGTGTTCGTAGATCCCGGCAATGTAGGCCTTGCCCTTGATGGTCAAATAAGGTCTCCGCTGGCGTGTCTCACTTCCGGTTTTTTCTGAACCGCTGCTGCCCTGTTGGCAAGCGCGGAAATATTCCGCCGGGCGAGAGGGCAGCGGGTTCGCGCAAGTGGACGGTGCGGTCGGAGCGCCTCTGCTTCCGGAGCAGTCATTGCGAGCGCAGCGAAGCAATCCAGGAATCTTTCCGCGGACGCATTTCTGGATTGCTTCGCTGCGCTCGCAATGACGGGAACGACGGGCAGAACCTTAAAGGTGTTTTGCCCGACGGCACAAGTAATTTCGTTTTATCGAAAAACCCTTTTTCGCGAAAACAACCCCATGCACAGTAGAAGGGTGGTTGATTTCCAACAGGAATTTGGTGGGTGGATTAGCGACCCCCACCCCACAAATTCTACTCCGCCGCGATCTGCCTCGGCGCGGGCGGCGGGTTGGCCAAATCGGCGGCGAGCTGGGCGTAGCGGGCCTTGGCGTCCGCGACGGCCTTCTCCTTCACTGGGCCGTAGCCGCGGATGCGGTCGGGCAACGACAGCAGCTCCACCGCGGTGTCGATCGTGAGCGGCGACAGCAGGCCGAGCACGGTGGCGACGTCCTTCTCGTAACCTACGATCAGGTCGCGTTCGAGCTTGCGGTCGGCGCTACGACCGAAGATGTCGAGCGGCGTACCGCGCAGGAACTTGAATTTCGCCAGCACGCGGAACACCGGAAGCATCCACGGGCCGAACGCGCGCTTCTTCGGGCGGCCGAGCGCATCGACGCCCCTGCTGAGAATAGGCGGCGCCAGATTGAAGTTGAACTTGAAGTCGCCTTCGAACTGATCGCGGAGCTGCTTTTCGAACGCACCGTCGGAGTAAAGGCGCGCGACTTCGTATTCGTCCTTGTAGGCCAGCAGTTTGGCGTAGTTGACCGCAACGGCGCGCGTCAACGCCTCGTCATAGCCGCCCTGCCTGGCGGCGTCGCTGACCTGGTCCACCAGCTTGCGGTAGCGCTTGGCCAGCCGGCCGTTCTGATAGGCGGTGAGATGCCTGGCGCGATGCTCGACGAGCTCGTCGAGCGTCATGGCGTCCAGGGTCCTGGGCGCAACGGCCTCATCAGTTCCCTTCAGCATGTCGGCAAGTCGTGCGGGATCGGCGACGGCGAGCCGGCCGAGCCTGAACGCTTCCTTGTTCATCTTGATCGAGACGCCGTTGACCTCGATCGCCTGCTCGATCGCCTCCGCCGATAACGGCAAGAGGCCCTTCTGATAGGCATACCCCATCATCATCATGTTGGTGGCGATGCTGTCGCCGAGGAGCTGCTCTGCCGGCTTGGTGAAGTCGAAGAACACCGAGTCCTTGTGCAGCGCGGTTTCCAGCAACCCATTCAGCTTGCGGGTCTGGAAGTTGAAATCGCGATTGAGGACGAAGTCGGCGGTCGGGATGACGTGGCTGTTGATGATGCCGCGGGTGCGGCTGCTGTCGCAAAGCGAGATGGTGTCCTTGGCAACCGCGACCACCTCATCGGCGGCGAGCACGACATCGGCCGTGCCGGTGACGATGCGCGAGCAGGTCACCTCGGCCGGATGATCGGACAGACGGACGTGGCTCAGCACCGCCCCACCCTTTTGCGCCAGGCCCGACATGTCGAGGATCATCGAGGCCTTGCCCTCGATATGGGCGGCCATGCCGAGCAGCGCGCCGATGGTCAGCACGCCGGTCCCGCCGACGCCGCCGACCGCGATGTTGTAGGGCTTGTCCAGGTTCGGGCGCGATGCCGGCTCGGGCAGCGCGCCGATATCGCCAACGCCCGCCGGCGCGCGCTTGCGCATCTTGCCGCCGTCCACGGTGACGAAGGACGGGCAAAAGCCTTTGACGCAGGAATAATCCTTGTTGCAGGTCGACTGGTTGATGGCGCGCTTGCGGCCGAACTCGGTCTCCAGCGGCTCGACCGAAATGCAGTTCGACTGCACCGAGCAATCGCCGCAGCCTTCACACACCGCGGGATTGATCAGCACACGGCGCGCCGGATCTTCCATCGTGCCGCGCTTGCGGCGGCGGCGCTTCTCCGCGGCGCAAGTCTGCACGAAGACGATCGCGGACGCGCCCTTGACCTTGCGCAACGTTTTCTGGACCGCGTCGAGCTCGTCACGATGCGCTGTCTTGACGCCGGGCGCGATCTCGTTCGCCGGATAGGCGTCGGGATTTTCGGAGACCAGATAGATCTCGCGGATGCCTTCGCTGTGGAGTTGGAAGGTGATCTGCTGCGGCGACAATTCGCCGTCGACATGCTGGCCGCCGGTCATCGCGGTCGCGTCGTTATAGAGGATCTTGTAAGTGATGTTGGCGCCGGAGGCGATCGCCTGGCGGATCGCGAGGCTGCCGGAGTGGAAATACGTGCCGTCGCCGAGATTGGCGAACACGTGCTCTTCCTTGGTGAAGGGGGCAACGCCGACCCACGGCACACCCTCGCCCCCCATGTGTGTGAAGGTCTCGGTGGAGCGATCCATCCACAGGGCCATGAAGTGGCAACCGATGCCGGCAAAGGCGCGACTGCCTTCGGGCACCTTGGTCGATGTGTTGTGCGGGCAGCCGGAGCAGAAATACGGGGTGCGGGCGACAGGCGCGGTCGCCTGCATTTGCGACGCCTGGCGGCCGTTGAACCAATCGGCCTTGGCGCGCAGCATCGTTGCAATTTCGGGATTGAGATCAAGTCGAAGCAGACGCTCTGTGAGCGAACTCGCCAGCGAGGCGACGCTGAGTTCTTCGGCAAAGGGGAGGAAGCGCTTGTCGTGGTCGTCCATCTTGCCGATGATCCGAGGACGGACGTCGTCGCGCCAGTTGAACAGCTCCTGCTTCACTTGGTTCTCCACGATCTCGCGGCGCTCTTCGATGATGAAGATTTCCTCGAGACCCACGGCGAACTGCCTGACGCCTTCCGGCTCCAGAGGCCAGGGCATGCCGATCTTGTACAATCGAAGCCCGATCTTGGCGGCGACCTCGGGCGTGATGCCGAGCTCGCGCAGTGCTTGCCGGATATCCTCGTAGCTCTTGCCGGACGCCATGATGCCGTAGCGGGCGTTCGGCGAGTCCATGGTGATGCGATTGACCTTGTTGGCGCGCGCAAAGGCGATCGCGGCAAAGCCCTTGTAGTCCTGCAGGCGGCGGTCCTGGGCGAAGCGGTCGTCGGGCCAGCGCAGATTGAGGCCGCCTTCGGGCATCTCGAAATCGGTCGGGATCACGAACGGCGTCATCTCGTCGGTGAGGTCGATCTCGGCGGTGGTCTCCACCGTCTCGGTGATCACCTTCATGCCGACCCAGCAGCCCGAATAGCGCGACATCGCAATACCCAGAAGGCCCATCTCGATCATTTCGTGGACGCTCGACGGGTAGAGATAGGGCATGAGCGCCGACATGAAGGCGTGGTCGGATTGATGCGGGACCGTTGAGGATTTTGCGCCGTGGTCGTCGCCGGCCAGACACAGGACGCCGCCGTTCTTGGCGGAGCCCGCGGCATTGCCGTGGCGGAAGACGTCGCCGCAGCGATCGACGCCGGGGCCCTTGCCGTACCAGATGCCGACCACACCGTCATACTGCGCGCCGGGCGAGAGGTTGAGCTGCTGCGAGCCCCAGACCGCGGTCGCGGCCAGGTCCTCATTCACGCCGGGCTGGAACTTGATGTTGTACTGCTCGAGATGCTTGCGCGCGGCGAACAGCTGCTGGTCATAGCCGCCGAGCGGCGAGCCGCGATAGCCGGAGATGAAGCCCGCGGTGTTCAGCCCCGCGGCACGGTCGCGCCGGATCTGGGCCATCGGCAGGCGGACCAGGGCCTGAATGCCGGTCGTGAAAATATGTCCGGTGTCCTGGGTGTATTTCTGATCGAGACTGATCGGACCCTGGTTGATGCCCATTATGTCCTCTTCCGCCCTTTTGAGCGCTTGGCTGCTTAAGCCGTTGCCTGCCCGTTGTTTTTAGCTAGGGCGCGCCGACCATTTCCGCCACTCTATGTCGGATATTTCACGCTCCGCATCACAATTCTGGACCAAAGGCAGCGCCGGGTAAAAATCGCAATTTCGTGGCTGCATTGGCATCCGCGATTTTCATTTTGTGTCACCATACCCCCGCCGTCGCGCAACGAATTGACGCCCAGTCATCCCGGACGGCGTCGATGGGTCGCAGGAGAGGCTTTCGATGCGGACGATTCTGGCTGGCTTGGCTGTCGTGGGTCTGGCGTTGTGCAGTGCGGTTGCGAGCGCGGCCGTCGCTGCCGAGCCGTCACCGGAGCTGATCGCCACCGGCAAGGCGCTGGTGGAGGCCGGCGGCTGTGCGGGCTGCCACACCGCCGATCCCGCCAAACCGTTCGCGGGCGGAAAGCGCATCGCCACTCCCTTTGGCGCGATCTACGCGCCGAACCTGACGCCGGATCGCGACACCGGGATCGGCGCCTGGACCGACGCCGACTTCACCCGCGCCGTGCGCACCGGCGTCGCGCCCGACGGCTCCAACTATTACCCGGCGTTCCCCTACCCCTATTTCACGCGGATGACGAAGGACGACACACTGGCGATCCGGGCGTATCTCGGAACGCTCGCGGCCGTCACGAGCCGCAACAAGCCGCCGGAACTACGCTGGCCGTTTGGCTATCGTGGCCTGATGCGGATCTGGAAAATGGTCTATTTCAAACCCGGCCTGTTCGAGCCGGACCAGAGCCAGAGCGCGGCGTGGAATCGGGGCGGCTATCTCGTCACCGGGCTCGGTCATTGCGGCGCCTGCCATACGCCGAAGAACTATTTCGGCGCGGACAAGCAGGCGCAGGCCCTCGCGGGCAACGAGGTCGGCGGCTGGTACGCGCCACGGCTCGATGGCGCGGCCCGTAGCGGGCTGAAATCGTGGAGTGTCGAGGACGTCACGGAATATCTGCAGAGCGGGCGCAACGCCAGGAGCCATGCCAGCGGGCTGATGGCAGAGGTGGTCGCCAACTCGACCTCAAAGATGAGCGATGCCGACGTGCGCGCGATCGCGGTTTACCTGAAGAACCTGCCGCCGGCGCGGCGCGAGGCGATCGTGACGCCGCCCGACGATGCCGAGATGAAAGCCGGCCAGGCCGTCTACGCCAAGCTCTGCATCGCCTGCCATGAGGCCGACGGCACAGGCGCACCGCGCATCTATCCGCCGCTGCCTGCCAACGCGCTGCTGCAATCGGTCAATCCGTCCTCGACCTTGCGCATCATCCTCGACGGCGCCCACACCGTGACCACGCCGCGCGCGCCCAACACCGGCGAGATGCCGGCCTATTCCAGCCAGCTCTCCGACGAAGAAGTCGCGGCGGTGACGAACTACATCCGCAATTCCTGGGGCAACGCCGCGCCGCTGGTGACGCCGGCGCAGGTGGCGAGGGCGCGGAAGCAGGAGCCCTAGCTCAAGGCTCCCGCTCCTCCTCTTCCGTGAACACGAATTTCGGCATCTCCCATTTGTAGCGCACCGCGAGGAGACGGAAGCTGATGCCGAGGGCGAACGTCAAAATGGTCCAGAGCTCGGCGTTCAGCTTGAGACCGAACGCGGTGGCATAGAACAGCCCCGTCACCACCGAGACGCTGGCATAGAGCTCGGAGCGGAACAGCAGCGGCACGTCGTTGCAGAGCACGTCGCGCAACACCCCGCCGGCGCAACCGGTCACCATGCCGGAGACGATGACGATCGGCAGCGTGGCATCCATCTGCCAGGCGATGTCGCAGCCGGTCATGGTGAAGACGACGAGGCCGATGGCATCGAGCACGATGAAGGCCAGTTTGAGCCGGTGGACCAGCCGCGCCATCAGGATGGTGAGGAAGGCGGCGCCTCCGGCCATTGCGAGGTAGATGGGGTTTTGCACCCAAGCCAGGGGATAATGACCGAGAAAGAGATCGCGCAAGGTGCCGCCGCCGAGCGCCGTGATGCAGCCGAGGAAGCAGACGCCGAGCCAATCCATGCTGCGGCGGCCGGCAGCGAGCGCGGCAGTCATGCCTTGCGCCGCCACCGCGACCAGCGACAACAGATGCAGCACGCTATCGCTCGGCGGCAAGCTCCACATCGTTTGGTTCCTTCCCGCCAGCGGAACTTACCCTTCAGGTACCCCAGCGAACAGGTTCCCGATTCCCGCCGCGGGCGCAACATACGACGAAAGCACTAAGGAGGGCGGAACAGAAGCTCGCATCTAAGGGTTGTCCAGCCGCAATAATCGAGGAGAACCAATCGATGGCTGACGACCGTTTTACCAACGATCCGTACCGCCCGAATCTCGCCGATGATGAGTATCGCAATGCGGCGCGACGGGATGCCCAGCTTCAGGTCGACCCTGAGCTTAGCGAAGGCCCCGCCTCCAGCGGCAAGATAGCCCTGTTCGCAGTGGCCATCGCCTTGGTGCTGGGCGCCGTATTCTATGGCCTGAACAACACCGGCACCAGCAACCAGGCGAGCACCACGCCGGCAACGCAGACAGCCCAGCAGGCGCCGGCTACCAATCCGGCTGCACCGCCCGGCATGCGTGACGTGACGCCCCGCACCAACACCGCGCCGGGCGTGACCACGGGCGCCGCGCCGAGCAAGCCGGCCCCGGATACGCCGGCACCGGCTGGCGCCGCGAAGTAACGATTTGCAACAATATGCGACAGCGGCGGGACTCACATCCCGCCGCCTTCGTCTGTCTCTAGCTGAATATCTTGTTGAGCTCGCCGCCGGGATATCCGCTCGCGAGTTCCGCGAAGGTGCCCTTCTCTGCCATTTCTTTCGCGGCCCGCATGAAGCCGCCCCAGGCGGCACGAGCGAGTGAACCGCCGACGCTGATCCGGCGCACGCCAAGATCGGCAGCTTCCTGCAATGACAGCCCAGAGCCGCCGATCAGCAGGTTGAATGGTTTGGGTGCGACAGCCTTCACCACCGCGGCGATGTCCTCGCGGCTCTTCAGGCCCGGCGCGTAAAGGCAATCGGCGCCGGCATCGGCGTAAGCGGTGAGCCGGTCGATGACGAGCTTGAGGTCGGTCACGCCCCACAGGTACGCCTCGCAGCGCCCGACCAGCAGCACGCCGCTATCGCCGATCGCCTTGCGCGACGCCTGGATGCGCTCGACTGCGAGCGTGCGCTCGTAGATTGGCTTGTCCTTGTCGCCGGTGGAATCCTCGATCGACAGGCCGGCAACGCCGGTGCGCGCACAGCGCTCGACATTGTCCGCGACCTGGTGCGGCTCGACCGCAAAGCCGCCCTCGAAATCCGCGTTCACGGGGATGTCGACGGACGTGCTCAGTGCTGCCAGATGCTGACAGACCTCCTCGACGCTGACATGGTTGTCGGCCTTGCCGATGGTCCAGGCAAAGCCGGCACTCGACGACGCGAGCGCCTTGAAACCGAGATGCTGCAACGCTTTTGCGCTGCCGACGTCGACCGGATTGGGCAGGATGAAGCAGCCGCTCTCGTGCATCTTCCTGAAGGTCGCGCGCTTGTCAGCAGTTGTCACATGCATGTTTCTCTCCCTTGTTTGCCGCGCAGAGATGGGGACGTGCCGCCGCGAGCGCTAGTGTGCGTCGTGCACCGCGCGGCTGTCCTTCGGCGCCTGCTCGCGATCATTCATGCTGTAGTCACGGATGACGCTGGCGATACGCAGATGATAATCGGCGAAGATTTTCGCGCGGCCCTTGGCCTGGGTGCGACGATGCTCCATCGTGTTGCGCCAGGCTTGCACGGCCGCCTCGTCCCGCCAGAACGACATCGACAAGATCTTGCCCTTGTCGGTCAGGCTCTCGAAACGCTCGACCGAGATGAAGCCGTCGATGGTTTGCAGGATCGGCTTGAGGTCGGCCGCGAGGTCGAAATAATCCTGGCGGTGTTCCGGCTTCGGCCAGACCTCGAAGATCACGGCGATCATGGGCGTCTCTCCTTGAGTTGATGGCCTACGATACCACTTACAAAACCACTTGGCGCAGAAACGTGCGCTCTTCCGCGAGGATGAATTTGTGCTCCTCGGCGAAGTGGAAGTTCGCCATGCCTTCCGTATCCTGACGCAGCCGAGCGCGATAGGCCTCATACGCAGCCAAACTCTCGAAGGTGATCAGCGCAAACGCGATGTTGTTGGTGCCCTCGTGCGGCATGAAATAGCCGATCAGATCGCCGCCGCATTTCGGGATAATGGTGAGCCAGCGCTTCGAATATTCCTCGAACTGCGCGCGCTTGAAGGGATCGAGCTGGTAGCGGATGAAGACGGTGACGGACATCTAAGTTTCCTTTCCTTGTTTGCGCGAGCGAAGCGCCAGCTCCTCATCCTGAGGAGCTTGGCGCGAGCCAAGCGTCTCGAAGGATGACGGCCCCGCCGGTGACCTCGCCCTTCGAGACGCGCGCAAGAGCGCGCTCCTCAGGGTGAGGATCGAGATTTCAGTCGTGCTACGCCGTTCGCTCGCAATGACGAGCAACACAACGCTACGCGCTTGCCCGACCGCAATGCTTCGGCTACCATCGAAGCATGAAATCAGGTCCCGACATCGCCATGATCGCCTCGCTCGTCGGCGATCCCGCACGCGCCAATATGCTCACGGCGCTGATGAACGGCCGCGCGCTCACCGCGAGCGAGCTGGCGCAGGAGGCCGGCATCACACCGCAGACCGCAAGCTCGCATCTTTCCAAGCTCGAGGCCGGTGGCCTGATCGAACCGGAGAAGCAGGGCCGCCACCGCTACTACCGTCTCACCGACGACGACGTCGCCGGTGTGCTGGAGGGCCTTGCGGGCCTCGCCGCGCGGACCGGCCATATGCGCGTGCGCACCGGGCCGAAGGATCCGGCGCTGCGGCGTGCGCGGATCTGCTACGACCATCTCGCCGGCGATCTCGGCGTGCAGATGCTCGACACCCTGCGTGCGAAAAACCTGGTCAGGCAGAAGAAGCAGGAGATCGAGCTGACGGCGGAGGGCGAGCGCTTCCTGGCGAAGCATTTGCAGATCTCGCCCGACATGCTCACCCATCCGCGCCGGCCGGTCTGCAAGGCCTGCCTCGACTGGAGCGAGCGGCGCCACCATCTCGCCGGCACGCTGGGCGCCGCCATGATGCAGCGTTTCGCCGAGCTGAAATGGGCCGCCCGCGACGCCACGCCCGGCAGCCGCGTGGTGAATTTCACCCGCACCGGCGAGAAGCAGTTTGCCGCGTTGTTCGGTGATGGGCGGGAATAGACACAACTCCGTGTGAACGACGTCTCTCGTCGCGGCCGGGCTTGACCCGCGGCCGTCCACGTCATTATGCGAACCATCGTTCCATGACCCTCAGAGACTTCATGAACCGCTTCGCTTGGGCCGCGCTCGTCGCCGCCCTCATCGCCTCTCCGCTCACCTCCACGCGCGCCGCCGACGCCGCCCCGCGCGAACCTTACGGCATCGCGCTCGAAGGCTTTGCCTATCCTTACCCCGTGCACCTGCTGCCTGTTGTCAATGACGGCGAGCAGCTCAGCATGGCCTATATGGACGTGTCGCCTGCGCAGCCCAACGGCCGCGCCGTCGTGCTGCTGCACGGGCGCAACTTCCCGTCGAGCTACTGGGCGCCTGTTATCAAGATGCTGAGCGAGGCCGGCTTCCGCGTCGTGGTGCCGGACCAGATCGGCTTCGGCAAATCCTCCAAGCCGACGGGCGAGCTGCATTTCGACAATCTGGCGCGCAACACCATCGCGCTGCTCGATCATCTGAAGATCGACAAGGCCGAGATCATCGCCCATTCGCTCGGCGGCATGCTGGGCGTCCGCATCGCCCGCGCCTTTCCCGACCGCGTCGCGCACCTTGTTCTGACGGCCCCGATCGGGCTGGAAGATTACCGCCTGTATGTGCCGCCGACGCCGACCGAAAAGATCATCGAGACCGAGGACAAGCTCACGGCCGACGGCTATCGCAAGCAGCTCCAGACCAATTACGCGATCAAGCTGCCGGCTGAGGCGATCACGCCGTTCATCGACGCCCGCTTCAACATCAAGGGCAGCCCGGATTATCCGCGCTGGCTGCGCGCCTTCGTCAGCTCGGGCCAGATGATCTATCGTGAGCCGGTGGCGCACGAGATCGCACTGATCACCGAGCCGACGCTGTTCATCATGGGCGCCGACGACCACAACGCACCGGGCCGACTGAGCGCGCCGGAGGCGCTGCGCGCGAAAATGGGCGAGAACGCCGAGCTGGCGAAGGCACTCGCCGCGAAGATGCCGAATGCGCGCGCCGAGGTGATCCCGGACACCGGCCATCTCGTCTTCCTGGAGGCGCCTGAGAAGTACAACGAGCTGGTCCTGAACTTTCTCGGCCGCTAGCGACATTGCTGTCGTCCGGAGCCGCGTGCGGGGAATGTTCATGCCGCATTCAGGTCATGATTGGCAGATTTGGCTCGCGTCGTGTCGGCATGTTGCGATTTTAACGTGTCGAATCGTGTCTTTTGATTCATGGTGCGCCGAAAGTGCCAAGCCCTATAGAACCTGCCCCAAGACGAGAAGGAAGATCAAATGAAATACCTGTTTGCCGCCGTGATGCTCGCCAGCGCGGTCGTTGGTTTCAGCGAGGCGGCCAGCGCCGCCGGCGGTTGCGGCCCCGGCTGGTATCGCGGCGCCTATGGCGGCTGCCGCCCGATGCGCGGTCCGGTCGTTGTCCGCCCGGGTCCGATCGTGGTTGCGCCGGCCCCTGTCGTGGTCGTGCCGCGCGCGCGCGTGTGCCCCTACGGCTTCCGCTGGTACGCCGGCCGCTGCCGTCCGTTCTGATCTCGTTTTTTGCATAGCTAAATGGCCGCGCGGCGAAAGCCTGCGCGGCCATTTATTTTGGACGTTTGACGTCGCACCGGGATGTTTCGAATCAAAACGGGGACCGCGATCGCGGTCCCCGTTCAAGCCTGGCTTGCGCGAAGCTTACCAATGGCGGCGGTGCCATCGCCGGCGATGCCAGCCCCAGTGACGGCGGCGCCAACCCCAATGACGGTGACGCCAGCCCCAATGGTGGTGGTGGCCGTGCCAGTGCACCTGCTCCGGCTTCAACTGCGCGGCTTCATCGCTGCTGGTGACCGCGGGATGAGCGTCGGGATTGCCTTGCAGCGTGCTGGGGTCACCGAGCGGCTGCGGCGCCAGCGGCGCAGCCTTTGCGGCGGCCGTGAACGCGGCAGCTCCGGCCGCGACACCGATTGCAAATTTCAAAAAATTCCGGCGCTCCATGACTTCTTTCCTCTTGGATGGTCGTGCCAGTGATGCAGAGGAAGTGTCGCGGTGACGACATGAACCGAAGCTGAATCGCGCGTTCAGCTTCGTTGCGCAGGTGACAGGAGGATTCGCAGCGCCGTAGCCCGGTGCTCTATTTGCCGAACTCCTGCGCCAGCACCAGCAACTCGCGCGTGCGCGTCACGTCGGGCCAATCGCGGTTGAAATCGGCCACCAACTGCGTCAGCGCATCGCCCTTCAGCATGGCCTGCAGCGCAGCCTCGCTCTCGAACTGATACATCGCCTGATGCAGTGACGGATCGTCGAGGCTCCAGAACCGCCAGGCCTTAGCTACACCGAATACCTTCACCGCGTCGGGCAGATGTTCCGTCTCGTACCATCTATCGAAGGCGGCGCGCTTGCCCGCATCGGTGACGACGGCGCGGACGACGAAGAAGGCTGACGGCATCGGATTTCCTCCTGTTGTTTGGGGTGAGACTAGCCGGTTACGTCGGCGACGACAAAAAGAGTTGGCAGCGGTGTCGGACCGCGCGCCCCTCGTCCGTCCTATGCGCAAGAAAGCACGGAGACGACCTATGGCCGACCTCACCCTGACCACCTTCAACTGGGTTCCCGAACTCCCGCGCGGCTTTGTGCGCGACCTTCGCGTACGCTGGGCCCTTGAGGAGGCGGCGCTCCCCTACCGCGTCGCAAGCGTGCCGTTCGACGGCCGCGGCGCCGCGCATCTCGCGCACCAGCCGTTCGGCCAGGTACCATGGCTGACTGACGGCGACATCTCCATTTTCGAGAGCGGTGCGATTCTGCAGCATCTTGGCGAACTCAGCGCGAAGCTGATGCCGACTGATCCGCACGGCCGTGTTGAGGCAAAAGAATGGATATTCGCCGCGCTCAATTCCGTGGAGATGGCGAGCCTGCCCTGGGCGCTTTTCAGGTTCACCGGGAATGCCGACGGCTCACCGGCCGTGAAGTTTTTCGACGACTTCCTTGAGCTCCGCCTCAAGCACATGGAGCCGGTGCTGGCGGCGCGCGAATGGCTGGCGGGCTCCTTCTCCGTCGCCGACATCCTGATGTCAGACGTGCTGCGCCTCGTCGATCATTTTGACGGGCTCACGGAACATCCGGCCTGCCGCGCCTACCTCGCGCGCGCCACCGCCCGCCCGGCCTTCGCCAAGGCCCACGCCGACCAGATGGCGCATTTCGCGGCGGCGGACGCGACCCGCTGACGCGGCGTGGGGTGTGATGTGCCTCACATAATGAATCCGGCGATGCCCGTAGGGTTACGGCCATCAAATCAACCCTGCGGAAGGTGACACATGGCCCGCATCGCATTTCTCAGAGACCAGCTTGCCCGCGCCGAAAGACTGGCAAAGGCGATCCTCGACCGGCAAACCGCGGAGCAGCTTCAGGCGTTCGCAGCCGAATGCCGCGAGGAGCTGCAGGTACTGACGCGCAGGGTTGCGGCGTGACGTTCGTACCCCGCAAGCCGCCGCGTCACACCAGCTTCATCGGCGTATCGGCGACCACGCGAAGGTCGATGCGGCTGATCAATTGAGACCGAAGCGCCTCCGCATCGGCGATCGCGCTCTCCGTCTGCCGCAACGTGCTGACGTTCGAGCCAAGCGAGACGATGCCGCCGAGCATCAGAGCGATCGATCCGAGCGCAGCGGTCTGACCCATCCCGAATAAACCGAGGATCGTGATCAGCAACAGCGCAGCACCGCCACCGATCGCGAGCTTGGATGCCAGGATGTACTTTCGGCACCGCTCAGCGATCTCGGCGAGGCGCTCGATCCGCGCTTCGATGTCTGAAATCTCGTCGGTCGAATCGTCTTCGGTCATTGGATTCGGATAGAGCATGCCAACTCAGAAACAGAATCGGTAGCCCGCATGAGCGAAGCGACATGCGGGACTTGGATAGAAAACCCGGATGTCGCTACGCTCATCCGGGCTACACGTCTTCACAACGGCAAATTGTCGTGCTTCTTCGCCGGCGTTTCCACCTTCTTGTCCTTGAGCATCGACAGCGCCCGCGCGATCCGCTTGCGGGTCGAGTGCGGCATGATGACGTCGTCGATGTAGCCGCGCTCGGCGGCGATGAAGGGGGAGAGGAAGCGGTCTTCGTATTCCTTGGTGCGCGCGGCAATCTTGTCGGGGTCGCCGATGTCGGCGCGGAAGATGATCTCGACGGCGCCCTTGGCGCCCATCACCGCGATCTGGGCGGTCGGCCAGGCGTAGTTCATGTCGGCGCCGATCTCCTTGGAGGCCATGACGTCGAAGGCGCCGCCATAGGCCTTGCGGGTGATGATGGTGACCAGCGGCACGGTGCACTGCGAGTACGCAAACAGCAGCTTGGCGCCGTGCTTGATCAGGCCGCCATATTCCTGCGCGGTGCCGGGCAGGAAGCCCGGCACGTCGACGAAGGTGACGATCGGGATGTTGAAGGCATCACAGAAACGAACGAAGCGCGCCGCCTTGCGTGAGGCGTCGGAGTCGAGCACGCCGGCCAGCACCATCGGCTGGTTGGCGACGAAGCCCACGGTGCGGCCGGCGATGCGGCCGAATCCGGTGACGATGTTCTTGGCAAAAGCGTCCGCGATCTCGAAGAAGTCGCCCTCGTCCACGACCTTCAGGATCAGCTCCTTCATGTCGTAGGGCTTGTTTGGATTGTCGGGGATCAGGGTGTCGAGCGACATGTCGACCCTCCCGATGTCGTCGAAGCTAGGCCATTCCGGCACGCCGTCGCTGTTGTTGGACGGCAGGAAGTCGATCAGGCGCCGCATCTGCAAGAGCGTCTCGACGTCGTTCTCGAAGGCGCCATCGGCGATCGAGGAGCGCGTGGCGTGCACCGAGGCGCCGCCGAGTTCTTCCGCCGTGACGACCTCGTTGGTGACGGTCTTCACCACGTCGGGGCCGGTGACGAACATGTAACTGGTGTTCTTCACCATGAAGATGAAGTCGGTCATCGCGGGCGAATAGACGTCGCCGCCGGCGCAGGGGCCCATGATGACGGAGATCTGCGGGATCACGCCGGAGGCGAGCACGTTGCGGCGGAACACGTAGGAATAGCCGGCGAGCGCTGCGACGCCCTCCTGGATGCGGGCGCCGCCCGCGTCATAGAGGCCGATGATGGGCGCACGCGCCTTCATCGCCATGTCCTGGAGCTTTGTAATTTTCAGCGCGTGCGTTTCCGAGAGCGAGCCGCCGAACACGGTGAAGTCCTTGGCGAAGACAAACGTCTTGCGGCCGTTGACGGTGCCCCAGCCGGTGACGACGCCGTCGCCGGGCACCTTGTTCTTCTCCATGCCGAACTCGGTGGAGCGGTGCTCGACGAACATGTCGAATTCCTCGAACGATCCCTTGTCGAGCAAGAGCTCGATGCGCTCACGTGCGGTCAGCTTGCCGCGGGCGTGTTGCGCCTCGATGCGCTTCTCCCCGCCGCCGAGCTTTGCGCCGGCGCGACGGTCTTCAAGGGCGTCCAGGATATTCTTCATTTGCTCCCGCCAGTTCTTAGCCTAAATGCGATTGCCGGGGGTTCTAACACGGCATTTTGCAGGCCGGGAAGCGGCTTTCGGCCCCGCAGGGCTGCCTTGTCGCAGCGGGAAAGCGCAAGGAATTTCAAAGTTTTGCCTGGGAGACGACCATGACCGAAGGAACGGCCGAGACCGGCGCGGCGACGGGCGGCGTCAACATCCTGCTGCGGCTGGAAGGATTGACCCTGTTCGTGGGCATGGTGATGCTCTACTGGGCCTGGGACGGCTCATGGCTCGTGTTCGCCCTGCTGTTCTTCGTCCCCGATCTGAGCTTCCTGGCATATCTGTCGGACGCCAAATTCGGCGCGCTGGTCTACAACGCCGCGCACAGCTACATGGCACCGGTCGCGCTGCTGACCGTCGGTTTCGGCCTTGCCTCGCCGCTCACCCTGTCCATCGCCTTGATCTGGCTCGCCCATATCGGCCTCGACCGGGCGCTCGGCTATGGCCTGAAATATTCGGCCGGGTTCGGCTTCACCCATCTCGGCCGGATCGGCCGGCGGAAGACCGGCTGACGCAGTTGCAAATCCGGCCCCGCCCGGTTGACCGGGCGCGGCGATTCAGGCTTGCTCAAGGCTTACGATCAGGCGCCGAATGTTGCGTGAGCTCAGTCGGTACGGCGGCGGTCATCATTTCCGGCTGCAAGCATCACCCCATGTCCGCGACGGTCGTTCCCCTGCCGCCGAACTCGTCGTCCGAAACCACCGACTTCCTGCGGCGCATGGCCAGCATGGTGTCGGGGCGGAACGGCGAAATGTTGCTGCGCGCGGCCGCGCTGATCGAGTCGCTGACGCAGCGGGCGATGTCGGCGGAACGCCTCTATCATCGGGAGCACGAAGAGAACACGCGCAACAGCGAATTGCGCGAGGCCGGTGAGATGGCGTCCGATGCCATGGTCAAGCAAATTGACGCGCTGCGCAGCCAGCTTGCCGAGGTCACCGCGGCCGCGGCGGCCGAACGCACGGCATTCGACGCCGAGCGCGGCAAGCTGCTCGGCCTGATGCAGCACGCCGAGAGCCATATCGGCCAGCTCACAAGCGAGCTGGAAACGCTGCACGCCTCGGTCGACAGCTTCAACGAGACCGCAATCTCGGTGCCGATCGAGGTGCTGCGGCTGGCGCGCACCCAGTTCGATGTCCTCTCCGCCGGCTTTGCCCGCAAGGGCGACGTGATCTCGCAGGCGATGAGCGAGATTGGCGGTTTTGCGATCGACCAGGCGCTGACGGTTAAGAAGGCCGATCCCGCCTGAGACGAGCGCAATCACATTCACGATTTGGCGTCATGCCCGAGCTCGTGCCGCGGCGCGGTGTCCGCGGGCGCGCAGACGGTGCGCAACTGCCAGATCAAGGAAGGCGACGGCGGCGTGCTGATGAACAGCGATACGAAAGCGCCGTTCACCTACAAGGATTCCTGCGTCGAGATCGTGGCGAGCTCTGTGACGAAGTCGTAGACCACCGCCTCGTCGTCGGTCATCTTCGCAGGCGCTTATTTGACAATGTCGGACGATAAGCCTGCCTTCGCCGCCCGCGGCGGCAAGCGTGAGCGACGACGGCCAGAGTGGCGTTGAGTTCATGCTGTCCCTCCCGGTTTTCTTGACCGGGGGATGCTAGTCGAGCAGCGCGAGCGCGGTAGCGCTAGATCGCGCCGATCTCGGCAAGGCAGGCTTGCGTCAGCGGCATGCGCTCGCCGACCAGACGCGGCTCCTTGCAGTCCATATTGAGCGCGAACACGGTGTGCGCTTCGCCCTTCTCGGCCCAGCCCACCATCCAGCCCAGCGACGGCTCGCCGCGCTCGGCGCCGAGCAGCCCGGACTTGGCGCGAATGACGCTATCGCCGACCTTGGTCACCGGCAGGATGTCAGCGACGAGATCCTGACTGCGCTTCGAAATCGGCAGCACACGGCGGCGCAGCCTGTCGACGAAATCAACCTGCTCGACCGGATCGATACGCAAGGCGCCGGTGAGCCAGAACTGGTCGATGCCGCCGCCGATGTCGCGATTGCCGTAGTCGAACATATCGACGTACTTTTGCATCCGCTCTCGCCCGATGCGGCGCGCGATCTCCTGATAGACCGGCACCGCGCTCACGAGAATCGCGCTACGCAGCGTGTGATCCTTGTTCCAGGCCTCGATCGGACGCTTCACGCCATCCCAGGGAAATACGTCCTTGTCGGGATCAGTGACGACGCCAGTTTCGAGCGCGATCAGCGAGTTCGGAATCTTGAAGGTCGAAGCCGGCAGCTTCGCCTCGCCCGAACGTTCCTTGTCGCTCGCGACGATCAGGTAGTCCTCGACCTTGTAGCCGACGAACGTCCCTGATGTGCCGAGGTCGGTGAAGCGCTTTGCAAGGCTGTCACGGATCTCGTTGCGCGGCGGCGCGACATGGGCGAATGCACGCGATGGCAAAGCGGCAGCTGCGGCGAGAAGGCCGACGGTGGAACGGCGGGTGAGCAAGGGCGATGTCCGTTGAACGATGAAAGCGGGCGCGACCATGCAGCCGCTATCGTGGTAAAACGATGACACGTTATTTGCTTCAGCATGATCTCTTCGGAAAACCGCTGCACACTTTGCGCTAACGCGGCCCTTCGGGTCCGGATCATGCTCTACCGCCTGCCCGACAGCCGCAGCACGAACACGAGCACTTCGGCGACGGCCTTGTAGAGGTCGGGCGGGATCTCCTCGCCGAGTTCGACCTTGGACAGCGCGCCGGCCAGAATCTCGTTCTCCTCGATCGGAATGTCGTTGGCCGTGGCGATCTCGACGATCTTTTCGCCGATCGTGCCCTTGCCCTTGGCGACCACGACGGGCGCGTTGCTGCCCTTCTCGTAATGGAGCGCAATCGCAAGCTTCGACGGGTCGCTCATGTGGCGCGATCCAGGAAGTGGCCGGCGCGGGCCGGTGCCGGCTGTGGGGGGGTGCCATCGCGGACCAGGATATCGCCGGGCTTGAGCTCGGCCCTGGTCAGGGCATGGTTGAGCTCACCAATTCCGGCGCGAAGCTGCTGTGCGGTCGCCGGCCGCTCCGCCCACATTCGCACGAAGGTCTTGTCGCCGTTCAGAGTAATCAAGGCGTGCACGGGACCGGCCGGCTCGACATTGAGTGTGAACCGCGCGCGCCAGGCGCGTTTGGCGGGATCGGCCGATTCATTGCCGCCGTCGCGTGAGATCTCGAACTGCGCCATTGCCGTGCCCTGCGGCGTTGAGAACGGAATCTCGAAATTCCACTGCGGCACGGTCGGATCGATCCTGTGACCGCCAGCGTCAGTGCGATCGGGGAGCGAAGCGACCTGGAGCAAGGTCTGGCGCGCGAGCGCGGCATCGGTATCATCGAGCAGGCGATGCACGGTCGCAGCGAGCGGTGTATCCGGTACGAGTGACGGCGAGGCAATGAATTGCGCCGACGGCAACGCGCCGCGAACCGGTGGTGGCGTCGCGCGCGTGGCTGCTTCGAAAAAATGTCCGTCGGGTACGGCCTTGTTCGAGCCCGGCACGTTCCCCATCATGCGCGGCAGGTTTTGCGTGAGCTCTTGCAGGAGGCTCGCGGCGAGGCCTGCGGTCATGGTCCGCGGCGCCGCGGCCTGCGGAGCACCGCCAGCGACGTCCGCCAACACAGAGGGTGCGAGATTGGCGCTGCGCGCCATTTGCGATGGTTGGGCGATCTCGGGTTCGGTTGCGGTCAATGCAGCCTGTGCAGCCTGCGTCTGCGCGGCAGCGAGCTGCGGTGCCGCCACGGTCCCAGCAGGAAGGGCGGCACCTTGCGCCTGTGGCGCCGTCTCGAGCGTTGTCAGGGTCTGCCGCAGGACCAGCAGCGCGGCTTTCAAATCCGGCATCGTTCCGGAGGACGGAGTCACGCCTGCGGCGAGCGAGGCCTCGAGGAATAGGCCGGATTTCTGGAAGGCGGACTCGATGTGGCCGCCTTCGAGTCCGGTGTTGAGCGGCGTCTGCTGCACCAGCACGCCCAGCATCGCCTGCTTCAGCCCCGCCGGAAGATCGCTGCCGGTGACGACCGCGGCCAGATTGGCGAACAGCGGCGCCTGGCTGCCCTGCTTTGTGACCGCCTCCACCGAAGCTGCGGTAACGGCGACCTGCTCCGATGGCGTCAGCACGTTGCGTCCCGCGCTCGCCGACGGAGCAAGCGAGGGGCTGTCAACCAGCGATGCCGCAACCGGCGTCAGCATGACCTGATCACCGGCCGCCTCGCCTGCCCCGCCCATGACGGCGAGCCGAATGGTGCCGCCGTTCTGCGACACCGCAAGCTGGAGATTTTGTCCTGGTGTCAGCGCCACCTCGGACATCACATCCATCGAGAGGTTGGCGATCGCGATCCGCACCAGATTATCAGCGAGCAGGCTGACAACTCTTGCGTCGACCACGCTGCCGGCCTGCAGCACAAGATCCGGCGTCGCTGCGTCAGCAACGGGGCTGGCAGCACTGACGGGAAGGATCGAGCTTATCGGCGTCGGCATCGCGAGGGGCCCAGGGAACGCTGGCCCCACCCTAAGGCCGCCCTCGTAAACCTCTCGTTAAGGACCTTTGGCCGCAGGCGGCTTCACCGCAGTCAAAACCGCCACGGCAGCCTCGAAATCCCGCAGGCGGGCGGCGCGGAGGCCGGCCGCTTCCTCGTCGACGCCCCATTTCTCGGCATTCCAGTCCTCGTCGACATAAGCCGCCGCCCAGACCTGATTGGCATCGCGGACGCCATGGGCCAGCGCCATCGCCAGCAGGGCCGAGCCGGTCAGGGTGGTGATCACGTGGAGCGCGGCGATCGACCAGGCATCCCCCGGCAGCGCCGCACGCGCGGCCTGGACCGCCTCCTCCGGCTGCGTCACATGCATGACGCCTTCGGACAGGATGAAATGCGCGCCCAGCGTCTCCGCGGCCCAGAACAGGACTGGGTCCCAATGCGCGGCCTCGCGGGCGACCAGCCCCTCTGGATGACCGGCGCGATAGAACAGCAGATCGGACTGGAGGTATTTTGCGAGGTCGTCCGTGACGAGGTCGACGCGGTCGACGACGCCCTCGACCACGCTATTGGCGATCCGCGTCAACGGCATGGTCATGGGCTTGATCGTCTCGTTCTGATCCGCCCACTCGGCAGCCACTGCGTCGGCTAGCGCGCGCGATGGGATCACCACCTGGCGGCCGGACGGCGTGCGGATCGCCTTGCCGTCAAGCGTGATGGCAAAGCCGTCCTCAGCCTCAGCCACCCCCACCTCCTTGTAGAAGCGCTTGCGCAACGGCACGCGCGCGGCCTGGCGGACCAACTCCTGCGGATCAAGCGGGGATCGCCCCGCAGCTTCATCGAACAATTCGCGCATCTAGTTTTCGGCCCTGATCACTCAATGCTAGGCTTGTAAGGTAAGAGCGGCGACCGATAAAGCGAGCGGCAGGTATGAGGGAACTTGCGGGCATTGTGGCTCTGCTAGCCGGGTTTTGGCCGGCCGCGGCGCAGGCCGGCTTTCGGACGCCGGAATCGGTGGTCCGCAACGTCTACGCTCATTACGGCCAAGGCGCGCCGGAGCTTTCGAAAGGCCTGCCGCGGGATGCCGCCACCGCCCGGCAATTCTTCGACCCCTCCTTGCGCAAGATGTGGTCCGCGCCGCGGGTCGCGCCCTACGATTTCCTGGTGCAGAGCCCGAGCTGGAAGCTCGGCCCCATCGCGATCGCGGTCATTCGCAGGCAATACGACAAGACCTATGTCGCGGCGAGTTTCGACAACCACAGCCGGCCGGTGACTCTGAACTTCATCCTGATCAACGGGCCCGAAGGGTGGTTGATCACGGATGTCGAGAGCCCGCACGATAGCCTGCGTATGTTTCTGGAGCAGTTTCGGAATTGAGGGTGTGGCTGGGGGCTACGGCCCCACCCACCGCTGTCATGCCCCGGCTTGACCGGGGCATCCAGTACGCTGCGGCTTCTCCGTATCCATTACCGCCTCTGGAATACTGGATCGCCCGATCAAGTCGGGCGATGACAGCGGAGAATGTGGCTAGCCGCGCGCCTTACTGGTTCGCGCCTCTACTTACTCCTCCGGCGCGTTCTCGATCGGATCAAACCGGCTCGCATCGAGCCCGAGCAGGTTCCATGACTGCTGCATGTGCTGCGGCAATGGCGCGGTGGCGTCGATCACGCCGCCGCGGGGATGCGGGATGACGATGCGGCGCGCGAGCAGATGCAGCCGGTTTTGCAGGCCGCCCGGCAGTTGCCAGTTCTCGATGTTGAAATATTTGGGATCGCCGACGATGGGGTGGCCGATATGTTCCATGTGGGCGCGCAGCTGGTGGGTGCGCCCGGTCACCGGCTTCAGCGACACCCAGGTCAGCTTGTTGCCGGCGGTTTCGACCACCGCATAGTATGTCACAGCGTGGCTTGCGCCCTCATCACCATGCTGGGCGATGCGCATGATGGTGTCGTCCTCGCTCTCCTCCTTGGCAAGGAAGGTCGAGATGCGGCCCTGCTTCGGTTTCGGTAGCCCCGGCACCAGCGCCCAATAGGTCTTTCGCGCCGACCGCGAACGGAACGCGCCGGTCAGATGCGAGGCGGCAAAGCGGGTCTTGGCGACCAGGAGACAGCCCGACGTCTCCCTGTCGATGCGGTGCACGAGGCGCGGCTTCTGGCCCTTGGAATCGCGCATCACCTCCAGCATCTGGTCGATGTGTCGCGTCATCCCCGAGCCGCCCTGCACGGCAAGTCCGGCCGGCTTGTTCAGCACAAGAACGTCGTCGTCCTCGTAGATCGTCATCTCCTTCAGTGCGGCAAGCGTCTTTTGCGCCGCCTCCGACTGCGGGTTGGGTGCCTTCGGGGTGTCGAGCTTCAGCGGCGGAATACGGACGCTCTGGCCCTCCTCCAGGCGGTCCTTGCTGTCGACGCGCTTGCCGTCGACGCGCAGCTCGCCTTTACGAACGACGCGCTGGATATGGGAGAACGACAGGCCGGGAAAGTGCGCTTCGAGGAAGCGATCGACGCGCATGTTGTTCTCGTCGCCCGTCACCTTGACGGTCTGCACCTTGGTCGGCAGCAATGCCTCGACCGGCTTTGCCGGTGCAGCCTTTTCCGGTTCGGCTTTGGGCGCGCGCCGCTCGACGCGCTCGCTCGCAAAGCGCGGCGGCTTCGCGCCCGGCTTGCCGCCCGGCCGCAGCCCAGCAGGCTTCGCGCTGCGCGCCTTGAACGGGCGCGCCTCCTTGCGTTCATCGCGCTCGCGAGGTTTTGGGTTCATTCTCTTGATGCGGCGGCTCATGCGGTTTTTCCAAGCTTTGGTGTCGACTGCACCGTCGCGCGGCGCGGCAGCGACGCAACCTGCGCCCCCACCTCGTCTTCCGCGAGGCGCAGCTCATATTGCTGTTGCAGGTTCATCCAGAACTGGGGGCTGGTGTCGAACCAGTGACCAAGACGCAACGCCGTATCGGCCGTGATGCCCCGCTGCCCATTGATGATGCCGGTGATCCGGTTCACGGGTACATCGATCTGGCGCGCGAGTTCTGCGGCGGGGATGCCGAGCTGTCGCAGTTCTCCGGCAAGGTGTTCGCCGGGATGTATGGGCGTGCGGGGCATGGCGATTTCTTGGCCGGATTAGCGTGAGTTACGCGTTACGTAAACCGTAAATCGAACCCTACAGCAAGCCCGAAAGGGTTAGGCCCCACCCCGCTCCTTCCGCAACTTGGCCCAATAATCCAGCCGCTTCCTGATCTCCCGCTCGAACCCGCGGTCGGGCGGGTCGTAGAAGGTCTGGCGGCCCAGGGCTTCCGGGAAGTAATCCTGGCCGGAGAAGGCGTCGGGGGCGTCGTGGTCGTATTCGTAAGATGCGCCGTAGCCTTCCGACTTCATCAGCTTGGTCGGCGAGTTGAGGATGTGTTTCGGCGGCAGCAGCGAGCCGGCCTGCTTTGCGGCCTGCATCGCCTTGCCGAAGGCGGTGTAGACGGCGTTCGATTTTGGCGCGGTGGCGAGATAGACCACCGCCTGCGCGATCGCGAGCTCGCCTTCGGGATGACCGAGGAAGTCGAAGGCGTCCTTGGCCGCGTTGGCAATGACCAGCGCCTGCGGATCGGCAAGCCCGATATCCTCGACCGCCATGCGCACGACGCGGCGGGCCAGAAACAGCGGGTCCTCGCCGGCATCAAGCATGCGCGCGAGATAATACAGCGCGGCGTCGGGATCGGAGCCCCGCACCGACTTATGCAGCGCCGAGATCAAATTGTAATGGCCGTCGGCCGACTTGTCGTAGATGGGCGCGCGGCGCTGCAAAATCTCCTGCAACTGCGCGGCGTCGAAAATCTCGTCCTTGCGCGCGGCGCGCCAGACTTCCTCGACGAGCGTCAGCGACGCGCGGCCGTCGCCATCGGCCATGCGCACCAGCACGGCGCGCGCTTCCTCGTCGAGCGGCAGCTTACGGCCCTCGACCTCCTCGGCATGCGCAAACAGCTTTTCGATCGCGGCCGCGTCGAGCGAGCGAAACACCAGCACGCGCGCCCGGGACAGAAGCGCCGCGTTGAGCTCGAAGGACGGGTTTTCGGTGGTAGCGCCGACCATCACCACCGTGCCGTCTTCCATGACGGGCAGAAACGAATCTTGCTGGGCGCGGTTGAAGCGATGCACCTCGTCGACGAATAGCAGCGTGCCCTTGCCCATCTCGCGGCGTGCACGCGCGGCCTCAAAGGCCTTCTTCAAATCGGCGACCCCTGAGAACACCGCGGAGATCTGCTCGAAATGCAGATCGGTGGCGTCCGCAAGCAGCCGCGCGACCGTGGTCTTGCCCGTGCCGGGCGGGCCCCAGAACACCAGCGAGCCTAGCGTGCGCGTCTCCAGCATGCGCGTCAGCGCGCCGTCGGGACCCAGGATGTGATCCTGGCCGACGACCTCCGAGAGCGCCCGCGGTCGCAGCCGATCCGGCAGCGGATGCGGAGCCTCGTGATCGAGCCCCGCCGCGGCGAAGAGGGTTGGCGTCTCCTGTGGTCGCTTCGGACTCATCCGCCCAGCGTGACGTTGATCTGCTGGCCGCCGCGCACCAGCGTGATGCGCCAGATGCGCTGGCGCTCGGCCGCCGCCTTTTCGAGATCGCTGGTCTTGCTGATCTTTTGGTTGTTGACCGCCAGGATGACGTCGCCCTTCTGGAAGCCGACATTCGCGGCCGCACTGTCGCCGCCGAGATCGGTGACTACGACGCCTTCCGTATCGGCGTCCAGATGCAGCTCGTCAGCGAGCGCCGGGGTGATGGTCGAGACCTTCGCGCCTTGGAGCGGCGAGCGTGCGGTGATGACGAGCTCGTTGCGGCCGGCATCGGGCGCGGCGTCCAGTGCCACCGTCAGCTTGACCGGCTTGCCGCCGCGCTGCACGTCGATCTGCGCCGTGCCGCCGAGCGGCCGCGTGGCGAAACGATAGTCGAAGGCGTTGGGATCATCCACGGTCTGGCCGTCGATCGAGACGATCAGGTCGGAGGATTTCAGCCCGGCCTTGGCCGCCGGCCCGTTCGGAACGACGCTTGCGACCAGCGCACCGGTCGGCGAACGCAGGCCGAGACTCTCGGCGATCTCCGGCGTCACCGCCTGCAACTTCGCACCGAGCCAGGGCCGCTTCACCGCCTTGCCGCCGCCCTTGGCGGAGGCGACGACGACGCGCACCATGTTGGCAGGGATCGCGAAGCCGATGCCCTGCGAGCCGCCGGAGCGCGAATAGATCGCGGTGTTGATGCCCGCGAGCCTGCCGTTCATGTCGACCAACGCGCCGCCGGAATTGCCGGGATTGATCGCCGCGTCGGTCTGGATGAAAAACTGGTAGTCGGTGATACCGACCTGCGTACGCGCCAAGGCCGAGATGATGCCGTGGGTCACGGTCTGGCCGACGCCGAAGGGATTGCCGATCGCCATCACGACGTCGCCGACCATCAGCTCGTCCGAATTGGTGAATTCGAGAGCCGGAAACTTCTCCTTGGTGTCCTTCAGACGCAGCACCGCGAGATCGCTGCGAGAGTCCTTCAGCACGATCTCGGCCTCGAACTCACGCTTGTCCGACAGCGACACCTTGACCTGGTCGGCGCCTTCGATGACATGGACGTTGGTGACGACGAGCCCGGACGCATCGACGATCACGCCCGAACCAAGCGAGCGCTGCACCTGCTCCTGCTGCTGGCCGGGCACGCCGAAGAAGCGGCGGAAGATCGGGTCGTCGAGCAGCGGGTTGCGGTTCTGCACCACCTTGGCGGCATAGACGTTGACAACCGCCGGCTGCACCCGCTGCACGATCGGCGCATAGGACAACCGCAGTTCGGCGGGCGAGGACGGCACACGGCGGTCCTGCGCGGCGGCCGGATTGAAGTTGGCCGAAAAGGCCATGCACAGTGCCGTGACAACGGCGGTCCAGGTCGATCGAAACATTCCTACCTCTTGGAAAAGACGCCGGAATATAGGCGCGTTCGCCCCCCAATAGAAGGGCGCCCGGCGGCATATTCGACCCCCTTTTTGGTGTGTCCGGCCTGCAAGCTCTGCGTGCGAAATAGCAATTTGCCGGGGCTGTGGATTGGCATGATGTGCGTCATCTTGCATGGTGGTGCAAGGCGGATTCGGTTGCGGCGAATTTACACCAGTGGGAACCGCGCAACCGGGCCGCGCCGTCGCGGGGCAGTCATCGATCGATCCTAGGCTCTCCGCCAGTGACTTGGGGAAGTTCGTCAAACGAAGGAGTCATGACGTGAGAAGGACAGGAATTGCAGCCACCGCGATTGGTCTCGCCGGCGCACTGGCAGCCTCGCAGGCCCAGGCCCAATCGGCCAGCAGCAGCGACCAGGAGATCGCACTCCTGAAGCAGCAGTTGAAGATGCTGGAGCAGAAACTCGACAAGCTCCAGAGCCAGACCGCCGCGAATACCGCGGCCACGGCGAAGGCCAGGCTTGAGGCGAAGGCGGAGGCGAAAGCCGAAGCGCGTTCCGAGGCGAAGGCCGTGGTCGCCAACGCCAACGCGGCGATCCCGCTCAAGGGACCGGCGCCCGCCTCCGGCGTCGTCGTGACGATGCCGAATAACCGGCCGACCATCTGCACCGCCGATGGGGCAAACTGCGTCGGGATCACAGGCCGCGTGCATTGGGATGTCGGCGGCTATGACTATCGGCCCAACACGGCGGCGACCGTGCCGCAAAAGCTCGACAGCGGCGAGAACGTCCGCCGCGCGCGCATCGGTCTCGCCGGCAAGTTCTTCAACGACTGGAATTTCGCGCTGATCTACGACTTCGGCGGCTCCTCCGACGGGTTTGGCGGCGCAGCTCCGGGTTCGCTGCCCGGCGGCGGCGTCTCCGGCATCGAGAACGCCTATCTCAGCTATACCGGCCTGAAACCGTTCGGCGGCAAGATGGCCATCGAAGGCGGCATCATGGACCTGCCCTACACTCTCGATGAGGCCACGAGCTCCAACGACATCATGTTCATGGAGCGCGCTTCGGCCGGCGTCGTCGCCACCAGCATCGCCGCGGGCGACTTCCGTTCGGCGATCGGCACGCGCTGGTACAACGACCAGCTCTGGATCGGCGGCTATGTCACGGGACCCTCGACCGGCGCGATCCATTCGGCGTCGAGCGCAGCACCGAACGGTGCCTCCGAGCAGTATGGCGCCGTCGCCCGCGTTGCCGGCCAGGTCGTCAGCGGCAAGGATTACTCGCTGCATCTTGGCGGAAACGCCGAATGGCTGATCCAGCCGTCGCGCAACATGGTGACGGGTGCGCAGGCGGTCACGCTCAGCGAGCGTTCGGAACTGCGCATCGATCCCACGGCGCTGGCTACGACCGGCGCAATCGCCAATGCCTCCGGCGCGCAGGTCTACAGCGTCGAAGCGGCCGCCACCTATGGGCCGTTGATCCTGCAAGGCGAGTATTTCTGGTACAACATCGATCGCAGCGCCAATACCGGCCTGCCGCCGCTGGGTGCGCCGAGCCGCAAGTTCCAGGGCGGCTACGCGCAGGCCGGCTACGTGCTGACGGGCGAGGGTCGGAGCTACAATGCGGCGAATGCGGCCTATGGCGGCGTCAAGCCAGCGCACCCGTTCTCGCTCGAGGGCGGCGGCTGGGGCGCATGGGAAATCGCAGGACGCTTCTCCACGATCGACCTCAACGATCAGCTCGGGACCGCCACCGGCATCGCGGGCGGCCGGCAGACCGTCTACACGGCAGCGCTGAACTGGTACGTCAACGGCAACGTCCGTTTCATGCTGGACTATTTGCATGGCACGGTGTCGAGGCAGGCCTCGCCGATTTCGACCGCCGATGTCGGCTCGAAGTTCGATGCGGTCGCGATGCGGACGCAGTTCGCGTTCTAATTCTCGCTTGTCGTCCCGGGGGCGCGAAAACGCGAACCCGGGACCCAGCATCTGCAATGCTATCCGAGGAGACAAGCCATGAAGGCCGTCGGCTACAAGAAGTCGCTTCCGATCGAGGATCAGGACGCGCTGTTCGATTTCGAAACCGCAAAGCCCGAGCCCGGCGGGCGCGACATCCGCGTCGCCGTGAAGGCGATCTCGGCCAATCCGGTCGATTACAAAGTGCGCAAGCGCGCCGCCCCGCCCGAGGGCGAGACGAAGATTCTGGGCTATGACGCGGCCGGCGTCGTCGACGCCGTTGGGCCCGACGTCACGCTGTTCAAGCCAGGCGACGAGGTGTTCTATGCCGGTTCGATCCTGCGCCAGGGTACCAATTCCGAATTCCATCTGGTCGACGAGCGCATCGTCGGCAACAAGCCGAAGAGCCTGTCGTTCGCGCAAGCCGCCGCCCTTCCCCTCACCTCCATCACCGCCTGGGAGCTGTTGTTCGACCGGCTTGGTGCAGTGCCCGGCAAGAGTGTCGATCCGCGTACGCTCTTGATCACCGGCGGCGCCGGCGGTGTCGGCTCGATCCTGATCCAGCTCGCCCGCCGCCTCACCGGGCTGACGGTGCTCGCGACCGCGACGCGGCCGGAGTCGCAAAAATGGTGCCTCGATCTCGGCGCGCATGCGGTGATCGACCACGGCCAACCGATGAAGGAGCAGATCGAGAAGCTCAAGCTGCCGCCCGTCGCGCTGGTGGCGAGCCTCACCTTCACCGACCAGCACTACAAGAGCATCGTCGAGTTTATGGCGCCGCAGGGCAAGTTCGGCCTGATCGACGATCCCCCGGAATTCACCATGAGCACGTTCAAGGGAAAGGCGATCTCGGTGCACTGGGAATCGATGTTCACGCGCTCCTCGTTCCAGACCGCCGACATGATCGCGCAGCATCATCTGCTCAACGATGTCGCCGACCTCATCGACAAGGGCGTGCTGCGCACCACGCTCGACCAGACCTTTGGCACGATCAACGCGGCCAATCTCAAGCGGGCCCACGCGCTGCTCGAGAGCGGCAAGTCGCGCGGCAAGATCGTGCTGGAGGGGTGGTAGGTCTTAGCTCGAAGCGGGCGCCGCATTCGTCTCAGGCGGACGCGTCGCCCGCTTGATAAAGCCCTTGGCGAGCGCGTGGTAGATCCCTTCTTCGCAGATCAGCCGTGAGGTGGCGTGTGCAATCAGGGCGGCGGCCATCAACGGCACCACCATGGCGTGGTTGTCGGTCATCTCGGTCACGATGACGAAAGCGGTGATCGGCGCCTGCACCACACCGGCAAAATAGGAGACCATGCCGAGCAACATGATCGCACCGAGCGGAGCGTCGTGGAAGAAGGACGCGATGTTGCTGCCGAGGCCGGCTCCAACGGCGAGTGACGGCGAAAAAATTCCGCCGGGTATGCCACTGATTGCCGCGAAGGTGGTGGCGAGAAGCTTGAGGATGCCGAAGTCCTGCGGCAGCGGTGCGCCGTGCTCCAGGGCCGTCTTTACCTGCTGGTAGCCCGTGCCATAGATCGTATCGCCGGAGACGAGGCCGCAGATCGCGACCGCCAATCCGCACGCGAGCGCAAACCACAACGGATGGCGCTTGACCGTACGCCCGAGCGGATGGGCGAAGCCGCGCGCCATCACGATGACGATACGGCTGAAGATGCCGCCAGCCAAACCGCCGACCACGCCGCACACCGGCACCGCCAGCCAGTCGGTGCCGCGGGCAAGAGACGTCGCACTGCTGCCGAAATAGGCGTAATTGCCCATCAGCGCGAGCGAGGTCAGGCCGGCCGCGATCACCGCCGCAATGATGAGGCTGCTGGTACGCGTCTCGAAAGCCCGGCTCATCTCCTCGATACCGAAGACGATCCCCGCCAGGGGCGTGTTGAAGGCGGCCGCGACGCCGGCGGCCGCGCCGGCCAGGATCAATCCGGGCTGGCGGCGTGGCGAGACGCGTCCAAGCGCAAACATGATGGAAGCGCCGACTTGAACGCTCGGTCCTTCCCGGCCGACGGAGCCACCGCACAGCAGACCGAACAAGGTGAGGATCACCTTTCCGAGCGCGATTCGGATCGAGACCAGGCTCTCGCGCGCCGTCTGGTCGGTCAGATGCCGTGCGGCGATCGCCTGAGGAATGCCGCTGCCCTGTGCGTTCGGGAACAGCCGGGTGGTCAGAAAGGCCGAGAGCATGAAGCCGAGAGGTGTCACTGCGAGCACGGCGTAGCGCGACTTGGCCAGCAGCAGCGTAAAGGCGTACTGGGCGAGATCAGCGAGTTGGGCCAGCGCCACCGCCGCGGCGCCTACCCCGATCCCACCAAGCACGAAGATTGCTCGCCGCTGCCATCGCGCGGATGTCAGCCTGAACAGGCGTTTATGGCGGGTCGACAGGGGCCAAAGCATGAGCCGGAGTTTTAGCCTGTCAGGTCCCGAATTGAAGGGGGGTATCGAGCAGACCAGCTAGACTGGAACCACGCCCTCGACGAACATCAACCGCCGCTCCAGCGCCGTCTGCCGCAGCTTCAGCGCCTCCGCATATTCCGGGGACGCGTACCATTCGCGCGCGCATTCCATTGAGGGAAACTCCACGATGATGATGGTCTTGGGCGGCGGGCCGCCCTCCACCACTTCAGCGGCACCGCCGCGCGCGATGTAGCGGCCGCCATATCGCGCGATGGTTGCTGCGGCCAGCGCGCGATAGGCCTCCATCGCGGCCTGATCGCGCGCCTCGACCTCCGAGATCACATAGGCCGGCATGAGCGGTCCTTTGTCTTGAGCATGATCTTTTCGGAAAACCGCGTCACACTTTTCCGGATCATGCTCAGGCAATCGTATTGACGATGCCGCCTTCCGCGCGCAGCGCCGCACCGTTGGTCGCGGATGCTTCCTTGGAAGCCGCATAAACCACCATGTTAGCGATCTCGTCGACGCTTGCGAAGCGCTGGAGCAGCGAGCTTGGGCGATGCTGCTTGACGAAATTGGCCGCAGCCTCATCGACCGACTGGCCGTTCTGCTTGGCGAGATCCTTCACGAACATCTCGACGCCCTCCGACATCGTCGGGCCCGGCAGCACGGAATTGACGGTGACGCCGGTGCCGCGGGTGAGCTGCGCCAGGCCGCGTGCGACCGAGAGCTGGGCCGTCTTGCTCATTCCATAGTGAATCATCTCGACGGGAATGTTGAGTCCGGACTCCGAAGAGATGAAGACGATTCGGCCCCAGTTGCGCTTGAGCATGCCCTTCATGTACGCGCGAGAGAGACGCACGCCGCTCATGACGTTGACCTCGAAGAAGCGGCTCCAGTCCTCGTCCGGAATGTCGAAAAAGTCTTTCGGCTCGAAGATGCCGGCATTGTTGATGAGGATGTCGACATCTGGCAGCGCCGCGGCCAGCGCCATGCAGCCCGCAGCGGTCGACACATCGGCGGCGATGCCGCGGACCTTGGCCCCCGCCCCTTCCAGCCTGCGTACGGCCGCATCGACCTTGTCCTGGCCGCGTCCGTTGATCACGACGCTCGCACCCGAGCCGGCAAGGCCTTTTGCAATAGCGTGGCCGATTCCGGCGGTCGAGCCGGTCACGAGGGCGGTCTTTCCGGAAAGGTCGATGTTCATGCGTGATCTCCGTTGATGCTGGCGGAGATATTGGGCGCTACCGGCACGATAACAATCGCCACTCACTGACGCGTGAGGAGCGGGACGCAACCAACGAGGACGGCCAATAAAAAAGCGGCGCCCGAAGGCGCCGCTTTCTGAAAACTCTCTGCCGGTCGGCTTACGCCGCCTCGGCTTCCTTTTCCTGCACCGGGCCGGAGTCCTGACCCTTGGCATCGACGTCGCGATCGACGAACTCGATCACGGCCATCGGCGCATTGTCGCCGTAGCGGAAGCCCGCCTTGATGATGCGGGTGTAGCCACCCTGGCGATCCTTGTAGCGGGGCGCCAATACGTCGAACAGCTTCCTGACCTGATCCTTGTCGCGCATCTCGGAGATGGCCTGGCGACGCATGGACAGGCCGCCCTTCTTGCCGAGGGTGATCAGCTTCTCGACGATCGGACGCAATTCCTTCGCCTTCGGAAGCGTGGTGATGATCTGCTCGTGCTTGATCAGCGCGGCGCACATGTTGGCGAACATCGCGCGGCGATGCTCGGCGGTGCGGTTGAGCTTGCGATGAACCTTGCCGTGACGCATTTTTTGATTCCTTGAATTCAGTCGTCGCGACGGTTCGTCGGACCAGTTGCTCAGGTGGGCTGCCTGCGTTCGCCCGCTAAGGCGCGATGAATTCGCGCCTCAGCCTGTTGTCATTCGGATCAGTAGTGATCCTCGAAGCGCTTGGCGAGCTCGTCGATGTTCTCCGGCGGCCAGCCCGGCACTTCCATGCCGAGGTGCAGACCCATCTGGGCCAGCACTTCCTTGATCTCATTGAGCGACTTGCGGCCGAAGTTCGGAGTGCGGAGCATTTCCGCTTCGCTCTTCTGCACGAGGTCGCCGATGTAGACGATGTTGTCGTTCTTCAAGCAGTTGGCCGAACGCACGGAGAGCTCGAGCTCGTCCACCTTCTTGAGGAAGGCCGGGTTGAAGGCGAGGTCCGGGATGATCTCCTGGGCGACTTCCTTGCGCGGCTCTTCGAAGTTGACGAACACATTGAGCTGATCCTGCAGGATGCGCGCAGCGTAGGCCACGGAATCATCCGGCGTCAGCGCGCCGTTGGTCTCGATCGTCATGGTCAGCTTGTCGTAGTCGAGGATCTGGCCCTCGCGGGTGTTCTCGACCTTGTAGGAGACCTTGCGGACCGGCGAGTACAGGCTGTCAACCGGGATCAGACCGATCGGCGCGTCCTCGGGGCGGTTGCGCTCGGCGGGCACGTAGCCTTTGCCGGTTGCGACCGTGAACTCCATGCGGATCTCGGCACCCTCGTCGAGCGTGCAGATCTGCAGGTCGGGATTGAGCACGACGACATCGCCCACGGTCTGGATGTCGCCGGCGGTGACGACGCCCGGGCCGGACTTCTTGACGACCATGCGCTTGGGGCCTTCGCCCTGCATCTTGATCGAGATGTCCTTGATGTTGAGCACGATGTCGGTGACGTCCTCACGGACGCCCGCGATCGAGGAGAACTCGTGCAGCACGCCGTCGATGTGCACCGACTGCACCGCCGCGCCCTGGAGCGAGGACAGCAGGATGCGGCGCAGCGCGTTGCCGAGGGTCTGGCCGAAGCCGCGCTCGAGCGGCTCGGCGACGATGGTCGCGAAACGGGTCGGATCGCTGCCGGGCTGTACCTGCAGCTTGTTCGGCCGAATCAGTTCTTGCCAATTTTTCTGGATCGTCACTGTTTCACCCATACAGGCCAGTCAGACTGCTGTCGCAGGCACTGGCGTTGGAGAAAGGCCGCAGATCATTTCCACGGCTTTGCAAAAAGTCATCGCGGGCGCCAATGCGCCCGCAATCTGGTATCAAACGCGCCGACGCTTGCGGGGACGGCAACCGTTGTGCGGGATCGTGGTCACGTCGCGGATCGAGGTGACGGTGAAGCCCGCGGCCTGAAGCGCGCGGAGCGCCGATTCGCGGCCCGAACCGGGACCGGCGACTTCGACTTCCAGCGTGCGCATGCCGTGCTCCTGCGCCTTCTTCGACACGTCCTCGGCGGCAACCTGTGCGGCATAGGGGGTCGACTTGCGGGAGCCCTTGAAGCCCATCGTGCCGGCGGAGGACCATGCAATCGTGTTGCCCTGCGCGTCGGTGATGGTGATGGTCGTGTTGTTGAACGACGAGTTCACATGCGCGACGCCGGAGGCGATGTTCTTGCGCTCACGACGACGAACGCGGGTGGCTTCCTTGCCCATAGACTACCTTTCCTGAAGATCTCAACGCCGCCGTAATGCCAGCGGCTACACCTGTGGAACGAAAGGCGCGTGGCGAACGGGTCATCCCCGGGTCGCCACACGCCGTGATTGGATGCGAAAACTTACTTCTTCTTGCCGGCGATGGCCTTGGCCGGACCCTTGCGCGTGCGCGCATTGGTGTGGGTACGCTGGCCACGTACCGGCAGGCCGCGACGATGGCGCAGGCCGCGGTAGCAGCCGAGGTCCATCAGACGCTTGATGTTGATGCCGACCTCACGACGCAAATCGCCCTCGACGAGATAGTCGCGGTCGATCACTTCGCGGATCTGAAGCACTTCGGCGTCGCTGAGCTGATTGACCCGACGATCGTCTGGGATCTTGACCTTCTCCATGATCTCACCGGCGATCTTCTGGCCGATGCCATGGATGTACTGGAGCGCGATCAGCACGCGCTTGTTGGTCGGGATGTTCACGCCGGCAATACGGGCCACGGCCTTCTCTCCTGTCGCCGATCCCTCGTCAGGAATCGCGCTTTAAGTGCTTGGTTTCTCGGGCAGGTGTTCACAAACGCGAACACGACGCCCACCCCTGGTCTTCCTGGGGCCCGGCATCGTTTGAAACTATCCGACTTGGATGCGGGGCTTATTAGGGGATTCAGGGGGCTTTCGTCAACCGCTGCTAGCGCTTAGCTCGCTTTTTCGTGACCTTTTTTGCGGCCTTTTTGGCACCTTTTTTGACAGCCTTCTTGGCGGTCTTTTTGGCTGCCTTCTTCTTCCCCGCCTTCTTGACGACTTTCTTGACGATTCTCTTGCCTGCCTTCGTAGCCTTCTTGGCCGCCTTATTGGATTTGGCAGCCTTTTTGGCAGCTTTCGCGGGCCTTTTGACCGATTTTTTTGCCGTCTTGGCCTTTTTAGCCGGGGCCGCCTTGGTCGCGCTCCGGGCGCGGGACTTGCCATGAGTCTTGGGCTCGACCGCCCCGAGCGCCAGGAGCTGGCGATGGATGGCGCGGGTGACCTCGTCGATGGCCATCATGCCGTCGATAGTCGAGAGCTTCCGCCGCTCGGAATAGTAGTGAATCAGCGGTTCCGTCTGGTTGCGGTAGCTGGCTAACCGCTTGGTCAGGACCTCCGGGGTGTCGTCGAGCCGGACCTCCTCCCCGCGCTCGCGCATCTGGGCGACGCGGGTCTCGACACGGTTCAGGAGCGCACTCTCGTTGACGCGGAGCTCGATCACGGCGTCGAGCTTGAGGTGCTTGTGCTTGAGCAGCTCATCCAGCGCCTCGGCCTGCGGCACGGTCCGCGGGAAACCGTCGAGGATGAAACCGTTTTTGGCATCCGGCTGATCGATCCGATCGGAGATGATTCCCACCACGACATCGTCCGGCACGAGACCGCCGCTGGCCATGATCTCCTTGGCCTTGAGACCGACCGGCGTTCCGGCCGCCACCGCTGCACGCAACATCTCGCCGGTCGAGAGCTGGACGATGCCATAGCGCTGCACCAGTAGCTGCGCCTGGGTGCCCTTGCCCGATCCCGGTGGCCCCAGAAGTATAATTCTCATCGGCGTACGCCCCCCGATTGGTGCGCGATACGTCGAGCACCTGTGCTTTGAAGTCCAGTTACAGTGCAAATCATAATCAGCGCCGCACCGCTACCCATATCATAGGGGAGCAAATGGCCGGACGCCAAGAAGCCTTTGAGATCAGTGCTTGGAGATCAGTGCTTGCACGACAGTAAGAGCGGCTCTGCCGAGGCGACCGAATGCCGGCTCGCCGTCCGCGCGCGTTGCACGCGCGGCGAATCGGCAGCGCAATTGCGCCGCCCGAGAGGACGCCGCGCTTAACGGCGGCGGCCGCGCAGCTTCGACTTCCGGATCAGACCTTCGTACTGATGCGCCAGGAGATAACCCTGCACCTGCGCCACCGTGTCCATGGTGACGCTGACGACGATCAGCAGCGAAGTACCGCCAAAGTAGAACGGTACCGACGCGTAGGAGATCAGGATTTCCGGGATCAAGCAGACGATCGCCAGATAGACCGCGCCGAGCACGGTGATGCGCGACAGCACGTAGTCGATATATTCCGCGGTACGCTCGCCCGGACGGATACCCGGAATGAAGCCGCCGTGCTTCTTCAGATTGTCCGCAGTCTCGGTCGGATTGAACACGATCGCGGTGTAGAAGAAGGCGAAGAACACGATCAGCGCCAGATACATGATCAGGAACAGCGGACGGCCGTGGCCGAGCTGGGTGTTGATCCACTGGAACCATTCCGGCCCGCTGCCCGCGTTGAAGTTCGCAACCGTGGTCGGCAGCAGCAGCAACGAAGACGCGAAGATCGGCGGGATCACGCCCGAGGTGTTGAGCTTGAGCGGCAGATGCGAGGACTGCCCCTCGAACATCTTGTTGCCGACCTGGCGCTTCGGATACTGGATCAAGAGCCGGCGCTGGGCGCGCTCCACGAACACGATGAAGGCGATCACGGCCACCGCCATAATGATGACGACCAGAATCAGGCCGGTCGACATCGCACCCTGACGGCCGAGCTCGAGCATGTTGGCGAGCGCCGCAGGCAACTCGGCGACGATGCCGGAGAGAATGATCAGGGAAATGCCGTTGCCGATGCCGCGCGAGGTGATCTGCTCGCCCAGCCACATCAGGAACATGGTGCCGCCGGTCAGCGTGATCGCCGTAGACAGGCGGAAGAACATGCCGGGGTCGCTGACGACGTTGCCGGCGCCTTCGAGGCCCACCGCGATGCCGTAGGACTGGAACGCGGCCAGGATCACCGTGAGATAACGGGTGTACTGGTTCAGCAGCTTGCGGCCGGACTCGCCTTCCTTCTTCAGCGCCTCGAGCTGCGGCGAGACGGTGGTCAGGAGCTGGATGATGATGGAGGCCGAGATGTACGGCATAATGTTCAGCGCAAAGATCGCCATGCGGTGAATGCCGCCGCCGGCGAACATGTTGAACATGCCGAGGATGCCGCCCGCCTGGGAGCGGAACACCTGCTCCCAGATGTTGGGATCGATGCCGGGCAGCGGGATGTAGGTCCCGAGCCGATAAACGAGCAGCGCACCCAAGGTGAACCAGATGCGCTTCTTCAGTTCGTCGGCCTTGGCAAACGCACCGAAATTGAGATTGGCTGCCAGTTGTTCCGCTGCAGAGGCCATCTTGGACTTTCTCCCGCCGCTTATTGCGCCGTTATGCCCGCGGCCGGGCTACATTATACCGGACACCGGACATTATCTGGGGCTACGGCTTCGATAAGTCCATCGTCCCGCATGCGTAAAGGCCCGCGAGCCGCGGGCCGATGACGCAGTTGTTACGCCGCCTCGCCTTCTTCCTTGGCAGGCGCGAGGATCTTCACCGAGCCGCCGGCCTTCTCGACTGCCGCGATCGCGGTCTTCGAGGCGCCGTGCACTTCGATGTTGAGCTTGGCCTTGAACTCGCCGCGGCCGAGCAGCCGCAGGCCGCCCTTGGCGCGGCGCAGCACGCCGGCCTTGACCAGGGATTCGACGTTCACGACGCTGCCGGCGTCGATCTTCTTGGCATCCACCGCGTCCTGGAGCCGGTCGAGATTGATCTCGGCGAACTCGATGCGGAAGATGTTGTTGAAGCCGCGCTTGGGCAGACGGCGATGCAAGGGCATCTGGCCGCCTTCGAAACCCTTGATGCGCACGCCCGAACGCGCGGTCTGGCCCTTGCCACCGCGGCCGGCCTGCTTGCCCTTGCCCGAACCAATGCCGCGGCCGACGCGCATACGCTTCTTGCGCGAGCCGGCATTGTCGGCGATATCGCTGAGCTTCATCGCCCTGCTCCTTGTTTCTTGCGCATGACCTTCACCGAAAACGGGTCCCGCTTCGGGATCGTGCGCCTTTGCTTACTTCTCGTCGACGATGCGAACGAGATGGTGAACTTTCAAGATCATGCCGCGGACCGCCGGGGTGTCCGGCAGTTCGCTGGTGCGGCCTATCTTGTTGAGCTTGAGCCCGATCAGCGTCGAGCGCTGCGAGTGATGGCGGCGGATCGCGCTACCGGTCTGCTCGATCTTGATCGTCTTTGCGGTCGTAACGGCACTCTTGGCCATGGGCGTCTACTCCGAAAAGCTTCCGTTATTCGGCAACCGCCTCGGCGTCGCCACCGATACGGCGGGACTGGAGGGTGGACACCTTGATGTTGCGGCGGGCAGCGACCGAGCGCGGCGAATCCTGATGCTTCAGCGCATCGAAGGTCGCGCGAACCATGTTGTACGGGTTCGACGAGCCGATCGACTTCGCAACCACGTCCTGTACGCCGAGCGTCTCGAACACGGCGCGCATCGGACCGCCGGCGATGATGCCGGTACCGGCCGGAGCTGCGCGCAGATAAACACGGCCCGCGCCATGACGGCCGGCGATGTCGTGATGCAGCGTGCGGCCCTCGCGCAACGACACGCGGGTCAGGTTGCGCTTGGCGGATTCGGTTGCCTTGCGGATCGCCTCGGGCACTTCGCGCGCCTTGCCGTGACCGAAGCCGGCGCGGCCCTTCTGGTCGCCGATCACGACCAGCGCTGCGAAACCGAAGCGCTTGCCGCCCTTGACGACCTTGGCGACGCGATTGATGTGGACGAGCTTGTCGACGAACTCGCTGTCGCGCTCTTCCCTGCGTTCACGTCCGCCGCCGCGTTGATCGCGTCCACCACGTTGTTCGCGTTCTGCCATGGTTTTTCCAGTCCTTCAGAGGCTTACGCCTCAATCCTCAAATTCTGTTAGAAGCTCAGCCCGCTCTCACGCGCCGCGTCGGCAAGAGCCTTGACGCGCCCGTGATAGAGATAGCTGCCGCGATCGAACACGACTTCCTTGACACCCTTCTCGGCGGCGCGCTCGGCCAGCAGCTTGCCGACCGCCTTCGCCGCATCGATGTCGGCGCCGGTCTTGCCGCCATCGCGCATCGACTTCTCGAGCGACGAGGCAGAGGCCAGCGTCTCGCCCTTCAGGTCGTCGATGACCTGGGCGTAGATGTGCTTGGACGAGCGGAACACCGACAGGCGCGGACGGCCGCCACCCGAGCGGCGCAGCTTCAGACGTACACTGCGCTTGCGCCGGGCATTCGTAACCTTGGCTTTCGACATGACCGGCTCCGTTACTTCTTCTTGCCTTCCTTGCGGAAGATGAATTCGCCAACATACTTCACGCCCTTGCCCTTGTAGGGCTCCGGCGGACGATAGGAGCGAATCTCGGCGGCGACCTGGCCGACGCGCTGGATGTCGCTGCCGGTCACCGTGATCTCGGTCGGCTTCGGCACGGTGATCGTGATCCCTTCCGGGATCGCGTAGACCACATCGTGGCTGTAGCCGAGTGCGAGCTGCAGGTTCTTGCCCTGCAGCGCGGCGCGGTAACCGACGCCGGTGATTTCGAGCTTCTTCTCGAAACCCTTGGTGACGCCTTCGACCAGATTCGCGACCTGGGCGCGAGCGGTCCCGTACAGGGCCCGCGCGCGGTTGGTCTCGACCCGCGGGTTCACCTTGACCTGGCCGTTGTCGAGCTTCACCTCGACGTCGCTATGGACGACGAACTGAAGCTGGCCCTTCGGCCCCTTCATCTTGACGGTCTGCCCGTCGACGGTCGCGGTCACACCCGACGGCACCGCTACCGGCCTTTTGCCAACACGTGACATGGATCAAAAATCCTTCTCAGAACACCGTGAAGAGAACTTCGCCGCCCACGTTCGCTTCACGCGCACTGTGGTCAGCCATGATTCCCTTCGGCGTCGACAACACCGAAATGCCGAGTCCGTTATTGACCCGCGGCAGGTTCTTCACCGAGGCGTAAACGCGACGCCCGGGCTTGGAGACACGCTCGATCTCGCGGATAACGGGCTCGCCGTCGAAATACTTCAGCTCGATCTCGATCTCGCTGCGGCCCGAGGAGTGCTCGAGCGTGGCGTAACCGCGGATGTAGCCTTCGCTCTTCAGCACCTCGAGCACGTTCTCGCGCATCTTCGAGCCAGGCGTGGAGACCTTGTTCTTGGAGCGCATCTGCGCGTTGCGGATGCGGGTGATGAGATCGCTGATTGGATCGTGCGTAGACATCTAAACGACCCTCCTTACCAGCTGGACTTCACGAGGCCCGGGACCATGCCCTTGGAGCCAAGGTCCCGCATTGCGATGCGGGACAGTTTGGTCAAGCGATAGTTCGAGCGCGAACGGCCCGACAGCTCGCAACGCAGACGGATGCGGGTCGCCGACGAGTTGCGCGGCATTTCCGCCAACTTCAGGGTCGCGGCGAACCGCTCCTCCATCGGCAACGTCTTGTCGGCGATGATCGCCTTCAACCGCTCGCGCTTCGGGGCGGCGTTCTTCGTCATCCGCTTGCGCCGGTTGTTCTTCTCGATTGAACTCTTCTTTGCCATGCTTGGCTCCTGGGTATCCGCGTTTGAGAGGCTTTAGGTCAGCGTCTCACTGCCGGAACGGGAAATTGAAAGCGGTCAACAAGGCCCTCGCCTCGTCGTCGGTCTTGGCCGTGGTGCAGACGGTGATGTCCATGCCGCGGGATTCCGTGACCTTGTCGAAGTCGATCTCGGGGAAAATGATGTGTTCCTTGAGGCCGAGCGAGTAGTTGCCGCGGCCGTCGAAGCTCTTCGGGTTCAAGCCGCGGAAGTCGCGGACGCGCGGCAGCGCGACCGTCACAAGGCGATCGATGAACTCGTACATGCGGGCCTTGCGCAGCGTGACCTTGCAGCCGATCGGCTGGTTCTCACGCAACTTGAAGGTCGCGATCGCGACGCGCGAATAGGTCACGATCGCCTTCTGGCCGGCGATCTGGGTCAATTCCGCAGCGGCGTTCTCGGCCTTCTTGCGGTCGTTGACGGAATCGCCAACGCCCATGTTCAGCACGACCTTGTCCAGGCGCGGAACCTGCATGACGTTCTCATAACCGAACTTCTCGGTCATTTCCGTCCGGATCTTCGCGTCGTATTCCGCGCGCAGGCGCGGTGTGTAAGCGGCCTCAGCCATCGATCTCAGCTCCCGAGCTCTTGGCGATGCGGACCTTCTTGCCGTCCGCCAGAATCTTGAATCCGACGCGGGTCGGCTTCCCGTCCTTGCCGACATACGCGATGTTGGACAGTTGGATCGGCGACTCTTTCGAGATGATGCCGCCCTCCTGGGCCTGCGTCTGCTTCTGGTGACGCTTGACCATGTTGATGCCGCGCACCAGCGCCGTACCGGCGTCGGGACGCACTTCGAACACCTCGCCGGTGCGGCCCTTGTCGCGGCCGGTCAGCACGACGACCTTGTCGCCCTTGCGGATCTTCGCAGCCATCACAGCACCTCCGGCGCGAGCGAGATGATCTTCATGTGGTTCTTGGCGCGCAGCTCGCGCGGCACGGGCCCGAAGATACGGGTACCGACCGGCTCGGACTGATTGTTGATCAGAACGGCGGCGTTGCGGTCGAAGCGGATGACCGAACCGTCGGCGCGGCGGATGTCCTTGCGGACGCGCACCACGACGGCCTTCATCACGTCGCCCTTCTTCACCTTGCCACGCGGAATCGCTTCCTTGATCGAGACAACGATGATGTCGCCGATCGTGGCGTAGCGGCGCTTGGAGCCCCCGAGCACCTTGATACACATGACACGGCGTGCGCCAGAATTATCGGCCACGTCGAGGTTGGTCTGCATCTGAATCATTGATGCACCTCGTCCTCTTCTCTTTGCGCCAGCCCAGCCGGCGCTCAACATTTACCTGAAGTCAGTCGGCTAAAGCCAACAGATCAGGCGCTTTTCTTGTGTTCGCCCCGGATCACGACCCAGCGCTTCAACTTCGAAATCGGCTTCGATTCCTCGATCCACACCATATCGCCCGGCTTGAACTCGTTGCTCTCGTCGTGCGCGTGGTAGTTCTTCGAACGGCGGATCGTCTTCTTGTAGATCGGGTGCGTAAAGCGGCGATCGACGCGCACCACGATGGTCTTGGCTTGCTTGTCGCTGACGACCACGCCCTGCAAAGTACGTTTCGGCATCTTCGTAAGCCTCTTACTTCTTCTTCGCGCGCGTCTGCGCGGCGACGGTCTTGATCCGGGCGATGTCACGGCGGGCCTCGCGCAGGCGCGAGGTGTTCTCGAGCTGCCCGGTGGCGCGCTGGAAGCGCAGGTTAAAGCGCTCCTTCTTCAGGTTCAGGATGGCGTCATCCTGCTGATCGGGGCTCAACGCGCGGATGTCTTCGATTTTCATCTGGGCCATGGCCATTACTCCGCAATACGCTCGACGAAGCGCGTCTTGATCGGCAGCTTGGCTGCCGCCAGGGTCAGCGCTTCACGCGCCGTCTGGGTGTTGACGCCGTCGATCTCGAACAGCACCCGGCCCGGCTTGACGCGCGCGACCCACAATTCCGGTGCGCCCTTGCCGGAGCCCATGCGGACTTCGGCAGGCTTCTTCGACACGGGAACGTCGGGAAATATGCGGATCCAGACCCGGCCGGCGCGCTTCATGTGGCGGGTCAGCGCGCGGCGAGCGGCTTCGATCTGGCGCGCGGTGACGCGCTCAGGCTCGGTCGCCTTCAGACCGAATTGGCCGAACGCCAACGTCGCGCCCGAAGACGCAACGCCGTGGATACGGCCCTTATGCGCCTTCCGGAACTTCGTTTTCTTAGGTTGCATCATGGCTTCAAGCCCTCAAATTCTCTGTGCTGGCGTCAGGCCGCAGCGTTGTCACGGCGCTGCCGGCCGCCGCGATCGCCGCCGCCACCAGTCTCACCTTCGGCCATTCTCTTGTCCTGGGCCATCGGATCGTGCTCGAGGATCTCGCCCTTGAAGATCCAGACCTTGACACCGCAGGTGCCGAAGGTCGTGAACGCGGTCGCAACGCCGTAGTCGATGTCTGCGCGCAGCGTGTGCAGCGGCACGCGACCTTCGCGGTACCACTCCATGCGCGCGATTTCCGCACCGCCCAGACGTCCCGAGCAGTTGATCCGGATGCCTTCCGCGCCGAGACGCATCGCCGACTGGACGGCGCGCTTCATGGCGCGGCGGAACGCCACGCGGCGCTCCAGCTGCTGCGCGATCGACTCGGCCACCAGCGTCGCATCGAGCTCCGGCTTGCGGATCTCGACGATGTTGATGACGACGTCGGACGAGGTGATGTCCGCGACCTTCTTGCGCAGCTTGTCGATGTCGGCGCCCTTCTTGCCGATCACCACGCCCGGACGAGCCGAGTGGATGGTGACGCGGCACTTCTTGTGCGGGCGCTCGATCACGATGCGGGCAACGGCCGCCTGCTTGAGCTCCTTGTGCAGGATCTCACGGATCTTGACGTCCTCATGCAACAGCTTGCCGTATTCCTGCTTGCCGGCGTACCAGCGGGAATCCCAGGTCCGGTTGATGCCGAGACGCAGACCGATCGGATTGATCTTTTGACCCATCGTGTTCTCCTGCGTCCCTTAAGCCGCTGCTGCGGCTTCGACCTGACGAACGATGATCGTCAGCTGTGAAAATGGTTTGTAGACACGGCCCGAACGGCCACGGCCGCGGGCGGCAAAGCGCTTCATCACGAGGCCGTTGCCGACGAAGGCCTGCGCCACGACGAGATCGTCGACGTCGAGGTCGTGGTTGTTCTCGGCGTTGGCAATAGCCGATTCCAGGCACTTCTTCACGTCAACCGCGATCCGCTTGCGCGAAAACTGCAGGTCGGCGAGCGCAGCAGCCGCCTTCCGGCCGCGAATGAGCTGGGCGACCAGGTTGAGCTTCTGCGGGCTCACCCGCAGCATCCGGGCGACCGCCTTGGCCTCGTTCTCGGCGAGGCTCCGTTCGCGCTTAGGTTTGCTCATCGTTTAATCCTCAAGCCTTCTTGGCTTTCTTGTCCCCGGAGTGGCCATGGAAGGTACGGGTCGGCGAGAACTCGCCGAACTTGTGACCGACCATTTCCTCGTTGACGGCCACCGGCACGTGCTTCTGACCGTTGTAGACGCCGAAGGTCAGGCCGACGAATTGCGGCAGGATCGTCGAGCGACGGCTCCAGATCTTGATGACGTCATGACGGCCGGACGAGCGCGCGGCATCTGCCTTCTTGAGCAGAGAACCCTCGACGAACGGGCCTTTCCAGACTGAACGAACCATGTCCGGCGTTCCTTACTTCTTCCGCTTGTGGCGGCTTAGGAGAATGAATTTGTTGGTCGACTTGTTCGAGCGGGTCTTCTTGCCCTTGGTCGGCTTGCCCCACGGAGTAACCGGGTGGCGACCGCCCGAGGTACGACCTTCACCACCGCCGTGCGGATGGTCGATCGGGTTCATCGAAACGCCGCGGTTGTGCGGCTTGCGGCCCAGCCAACGGTTGCGGCCGGCCTTGCCGATCGACGTGTTCATGTGATCCGGGTTCGACACCGCGCCGATCGTGCCGCGGCAACGGCCGTGCACCAGGCGCTGTTCGCCCGAGTTCAGACGGATGATCACGTAGTCCTGGTCGCGACCGACGAGCTGGGCGTAGGTGCCCGCGGAACGGGCGAGCTGGCCGCCCTTCCCGATCTTGACCTCGATGTTGTGGATGATCGTGCCGACCGGCATGTTGCCGAGCGGCATGACGTTGCCCGGCTTCACGTCGACATAATTGCCGGCAACGACGGAATCACCGACGGCCAAACGCTGCGGCGCCAGGATATAGGCCTGGGTGCCGTCTTCGTACTTGACCAACGCGATGAACGCGGTGCGGTTCGGATCGTACTCCAGCCGCTCGACCGTCGCGGGCGCATCGACTTTGTCACGCTTGAAATCGACCGTACGTAGTGTCCGCTTATGACCGCCGCCGCGGAAGCGCACCGTGATGCGACCGGTGTTGTTGCGGCCGCCAGAGGAGTGCTTGCCTTCGGTGAGCGCCTTGACCGGCTTGCCCTTGTAGAGGGCCGAACGATCGACCATGACCAGCTGGCGCTGGCCCGGCGTCGTGGGATTGAATGTCTTCAGTGCCATCGTCGTACGACCTTACAGACCGGTGGTCACGTCGATCCGGTGACCCTCTTCGAGAGTCACGATCGCGCGCTTGGAGTTCGACTGCGAGCCGAGATTGCCGCGGAAGATCTTGGTCTTACCCTTGCGGACCAGCGTGTTGACGCTCTTGACCTTGACGTCGAACAACTTCTCGATCGCTTCCTTGATCTGCGGCTTGGTCGCCTTCGCGGCCACCTTGAACAGCACCTTGTTGTGCTCCGAGGCGATTGTGGCCTTTTCGGTCACGACCGGCGACAGGATCACGTCGTAATGGCGAGGCTCGATGTTCTTCGTCATTTGAAGCGCGCCTCCAGCGCATCGATGGCGGCCTTGGTCAGAACAAGCTTCCGACGGCGCAGGATGTCATAGACGTTGATGCCCTGGATCGGCAGCACGTCCATGTTCGGGATGTTGCGGGCCGCAGCGGCGAAGCCGTTGTTGAGCTCCGCGCCGTCGATGATCAGCGCGTTGGTCAAACCCAGACCGGAGAAATGACCGAGCAGCGCTTTGGTCTTGGCAGCTTCCAGCGCGGCCTTGTCGATCACGATGAGATCGCCGTCCTTGGCCTTGGCCGAGAGCGCATGCTTGAGGGCGAGCGCACGGACCTTCTTCGGCAGGTCGGTGGCGTGCGAACGCACCACCGGACCGAAGGCACGGCCACCGCCGCGGAACTGCGGCACGCGAGCCGAGCCGTGACGAGCACCACCGGTGCCCTTCTGCTTGTACATCTTCTTGCCGGTGCGCCAGATCTCGGCGCGGCCCTTGGCCTTGTGCGTACCGGCCTGGCGCTTGTTGAGCTGCCACTGCACGCAACGTGCAATGATGTCCTGGCGCGGCTCGAGGCCGAAAATGGTGTCGGAAAGCTGGACCGAGCCGGCTTCCTTACCTTCGAGGGTCGTGACCTTCAATTCCATCTCACGCCTCCTGCGCAGCCGGAGCAGCGTCCGCTTCGCCAGCAACCTTGAACTTGCCGGGCTTCGGAGCTTCCTTCGGCAGCGGCTTCTTGACGGCGTCGCGCACGCGGATCCAGCCGCCCTTGGAGCCGGGAACGGCGCCTTCGACGAGGATCAGACCGCGCTCGACATCGAGCTGGACGACCCGAAGGTTGAGCGTGGTGATGCGGTCGACGCCCATGTGACCGGGCATCTTCTTGTTCTTCCAGGTCTTGCCCGGGTCCTGACGGCCACCGGTCGAACCGATCGAACGGTGCGAGACCGAGACGCCGTGAGTGGCGCGCAGACCGCCGAAGTTCCAGCGCTTCATACCGCCGGCAAAACCCTTGCCGACGGAAGTGCCGGTGACGTCGACGAACTGACCGACGACAAAGTGGTCGGCCAGGATCTCGGCACCGACGGGGATCATCTGATCCGCGGAGACGCGGAATTCCTCGACCTGCCGCTTCGGCTCGACCTTGGCGACCGCGAACTGGCCGCGCTCCGCCTTGGGCATGTACACGGTCTTGCGGCTGCCAGAACCAAGCTGGAGCGCGACATAACCGTTTTTCTCTTCGGTGCGGTGGCCTACGACCTGGCAATTGCCGAGCTTCAGCACGGTCACGGGGATATGTTCGCCGGCCTCTGTAAAGACCCGCGTCATCCCGACCTTTTGTGCGATCACTCCGGAGCGCATCGGCGTGCTTCCTGTTCTTTCTGTCCGCTAGTGGCGAACGTGATCCAAAAATCTTAGAGCTTGATCTCGACGTCGACACCGGCGGCCAGGTCGAGCTTCATCAAAGCATCGACGGTCTGCGGGGTCGGATCGACGATGTCGAGCAGGCGCTTGTGAGTGCGCATCTCGAACTGCTCGCGGCTCTTCTTGTCGACGTGCGGCGAACGGTTGACGGTGAACTTCTCGATGCGGGTGGGCAGCGGAATGGGTCCGCGGACCTGCGCGCCGGTGCGCTTCGCCGTGTTCACGATCTCGCGGGTCGACGTATCGAGGATACGATGGTCGAACGCCTTGAGACGGATGCGAATGTTTTGGCCGTTCATTGCCGTGGTCTTTCTTCAGTGGGGTGGCGAATAGCGAATAGCGAATGTCACATTCGCTATTTGCCGATCCCTATTCTCGTAATTACTCGATGATCGAGGCGACGACGCCGGCGCCGACGGTGCGGCCACCTTCGCGGATCGCGAAGCGGAGCTTCTCTTCCATCGCGATCGGCACGATCAGGTGCACTTCCATCGCGATGTTGTCGCCCGGCATCACCATCTCGGTGCCTTCCGGCAGATGCACGACACCGGTCACGTCGGTGGTGCGGAAGTAGAACTGCGGACGGTAGTTGGTGAAGAACGGGGTGTGGCGGCCGCCCTCTTCCTTGGTGAGGATGTAGGCCTCAGCCTTGAACTTGGTGTGCGGCTTGACCGAACCCGGCTTGCACAGCACCTGGCCGCGCTCGACGTCCTCGCGCTTGGTACCACGAAGCAGCGCACCGATGTTGTCGCCGGCCTGGCCCTGATCGAGCAGCTTGCGGAACATTTCGACGCCGGTAACCGTGGTCTTCTGCGTGGCGCGCAGACCGACGATCTCGATTTCCTCGCCGACCTTGACGATACCGCGCTCGACACGGCCGGTCACGACGGTGCCACGGCCCGAGATCGAGAACACGTCTTCAACCGGCATCAGGAACGGCAGGTCGACCGGACGCTCCGGCTGCGGAATGTAGGCGTCGACCTGCTTCATCAGCTCGAGGATGGCCTCATGGCCGAGCGTCTTGTCGGAATCTTCGAGAGCGGCGAGCGCCGAACCCTTGATGATCGGGATGGTGTCGCCCGGGAATTCGTACTTCGAGAGCAGCTCGCGCACCTCGAGCTCGACGAGTTCGAGCAGTTCCGGATCGTCGACCATGTCGCACTTGTTGAGGAACACGACGAGCGCGGGAACGCCGACCTGGCGGGCGAGCAGGATGTGCTCGCGGGTCTGCGGCATCGGACCGTCAGCGGCCGACACGACCAGGATCGCACCGTCCATCTGGGCAGCGCCGGTGATCATGTTCTTCACGTAGTCGGCGTGGCCGGGGCAGTCGACGTGCGCGTAGTGGCGGTTCTTGGTTTCGTATTCGACGTGCGCCGTCGAGATCGTGATGCCGCGCGCCTTCTCTTCCGGCGCCTTGTCGATCTGGTCGTACGCTGTGAACGTCGCGCCGCCGGCTTCGGCGAGGACCTTGGTGATCGCCGCGGTCAGCGACGTCTTGCCATGGTCGACGTGACCGATGGTGCCGATGTTGCAGTGCGGCTTGTTACGTTCAAACTTTGCTTTGGCCATTTGACTCTCCGTTCAATCGTCAGTTCGAGACCGACGACAATCAGGCAAACTTCTTCTGGACTTCTGCCGACACGTTGGCCGGCGCTTCTGCGTAGTGGTCGAACTGCATGGTAAAGGTCGCGCGACCCTGGCTCATCGAGCGCAGGTTGTTCACGTAACCGAACATGTTCATGAGCGGCACCATCGCGTTGATGACGTTGGCATTGCCGCGCATGTCCTGACCCTGGATCTGACCGCGCCGGGAATTCAGGTCGCCGATGACGGAGCCGGTGTAATCTTCCGGGGTCACCACTTCGACCTTCATGATCGGCTCGAGCAGGACGGACTTGCCCTTCTGCAAGGCTTCGCGGAATGCAGCACGCGATGCGATTTCGAAGGCGAGCGCCGACGAGTCGACGTCGTGATACTTGCCGTCGACGAGCTGAACCTTGACGTCGACCACGGGGAAGCCCGCGACGACACCAGAGCCCATCACGCTGTTGAGGCCCTTTTCGACGCCGGGGATGTATTCCTTCGGAACCGCACCACCGACGATCTTGGACTCGAACTCGTAGCCCTTGCCGGGTTCGTTCGGCTCGACCACGATCGACACTTCCGCGAACTGACCGGTACCGCCGGTCTGCTTCTTGTGGGTGTACTTGACCTCGGCCCTCTTGGTGACGCGCTCACGGAACGCCACCTGCGGCGCGCCGATGTTGGCATCCACCTTGTAGGTGCGGCGAAGAATGTCGACCTTGATGTCGAGATGGAGTTCGCCCATTCCCTTGAGGATGGTCTGGCCGGACTCCTGGTCGGTCGACACGCGGAAAGACGGATCCTCCGCGGCCAGCTTCGCCAGAGCCACGCCGAGCTTTTCCTGGTCGGCCTTGGACTTCGGCTCGATCGCGATCTCGATGACCGGCTCGGGGAATTCCATCTTTTCGAGGATCACCGCCTTGTCGGGATCGCACAGCGTGTCACCGGTGCGCGCTTCCTTCAGGCCAGCCAATGCGACGATGTCGCCGGCATAGGCTTCCTTGATGTCTTCGCGGTTGTTCGCATGCATCAGCAACATGCGGCCGATGCGCTCCTTGCGGTCGCGCGTCGAATTGATGACACCGGTGCCGGACAGCAGCGTGCCGGAATAGATGCGGCAGAAGGTGATGGTGCCGACGAACGGGTCGTCCATGATCTTGAACGCCAACAGAGCCAGCGGCTCCTTGTCGTCCGGCAGGCGAACGACCTCGTTGCCGTCTTCGTCGACGCCCTTGATGGCGGGCACGTCAACCGGCGACGGCAGATAATCCACGACCGCGTCGAGCAGAGGCTGCACGCCCTTGTTCTTGAAGGCCGAGCCGCACAATACCGGGAAGAACGCGCCAGTCAGCACGGCCTTGCGGATCAAGCGCTTCAGCGTCGCCTGATCGGGCTCATTGCCGTCGAGGTATGCGGCGAGAACGTCGTCGTCGAGCTCGACGGCGGCTTCCAACAGCTTCTCGCGATATTCCTTGGCCTTCTCGACCATGTCCTCGGGAATATCGATGTCGACGAACTTGGCGTCGAGCTTCTCTTCTTCCCAGACCACGCCCTTCATACGAACGAGATCGACCAAGCCCTTGAAGTTATTCTCGGAGCCGATCGGAAGCTGGATCGCGATCGGCTTCGCGCCGAGGCGGTCGACGATATCCTGCATGCACTTGTAGAAGTCAGCGCCGGTCTTATCCATCTTGTTGGCGAAGACGATGCGCGGAACCTTGTACTTGTCACCCTGGCGCCAGACCGTCTCGGTCTGGGGCTCGACGCCCTGGTTCGAGTCGAGCACGCACACGGCGCCGTCGAGCACGCGCAGGCTGCGCTCGACTTCGATGGTGAAATCGACGTGGCCGGGAGTGTCGATGATGTTGAGACGCTTGCCTTCCCAGAACGCGGTGGTCGCGGCCGACGTAATCGTAATGCCGCGCTCCTGCTCCTGCTCCATCCAGTCCATCGTCGCGGCACCTTCGTGCACTTCGCCGATCTTGTGGCTCTTGCCGGTGTAATAGAGGATGCGCTCGGTGGTCGTGGTCTTGCCGGCATCGATATGCGCCATGATACCGAAGTTACGGTAGTTCTCTATGGCATGAACGCGGGGCATGGAGTGTTCCTTAGATTCCGTGTGTCGCCGTTACCAGCGATAGTGCGAGAAGGCGCGGTTGGCTTCCGCCATCCGGTGCACGTCTTCGCGCTTCTTGACGGCGTTACCCCGGTTGTTCGACGCGTCCAGGAGCTCCGCAGAGAGCCGCTCGGTCATCGTCTTCTCGTTGCGATCGCGCGCAGCCGAGATCAGCCAGCGAATGCCCAGCGCCTGACGGCGCACCGAGCGAACTTCGACCGGAACCTGATAGGTCGCGCCGCCGACGCGGCGGGAGCGCACTTCGATCGTCGGCATGACGTTCTCGAGTGCCTGCTCGAACACGCCGAGCGGGTTCTGCTTGGTCTTGCTTTCGATGAGGCCGAACGCGCCGTAGACGATGCCTTCGGCGACCGACTTCTTTCCGGCGTACATCACCGAATTCATGAACTTCGTGACGATGATGTTCCCGAACTTCGGATCGGGAAGGACTTCGCGCTTTTCGGCAGAATGGCGACGAGACATGGACCTGGTTCCCGCTTACTTCGGACGCTTGGCGCCGTACTTCGAACGGCGCTGCTTACGGTTCTTGACGCCCTGGGTATCCAGAACGCCGCGGAGGATGTGGTAGCGCACGCCGGGCAAGTCCTTGACGCGACCGCCGCGGATCATGACCACCGAGTGCTCCTGGAGGTTATGGCCCTCACCGGGGATGTAGCCGATCACCTCGAAGCCGTTGGTCAGGCGCACCTTGGCAACCTTACGAAGCGCCGAGTTCGGCTTCTTCGGGGTCGTCGTGTAAACGCGCGTGCAAACACCGCGCTTCTGCGGCGACTGCTGCAGTGCCGGCACCTTCTTGCGCGACTTCTGCACTTCCCGCGGTTGAGCGATCAGCTGGTTGATCGTCGGCATCCTGGCATTACCCTTTGTGTTCTGCCGCGGCCCGTCGCCGGGTCCGCAAATTCTTTCGAGCTACCCGCCCGACGAGGCCGCCTTGCGCGGAACAATCCGCACAAAGCGAAATCGCGCCAACCACCCATCAACGGGCGGAAAGCGCTTCGACGCCACAGAGGACCGCAGTAGTTGAACCGGTCAGCTTGAGGCTGCGGTCCGCGCACCGAGGTCATGCATCCGAATTCGATCTCAAGAGAACATGCTCACGAGACCTAAAATCGCACTGGCATTGCCTAGCTATGATCGACAGCGTTTGAGCGGCATTCGTCGAGGTTGGTGCCCGTCCTGGCGATCCCCAAGGGGATCAAACGGGTGGCCCGTTCCGACGTTGGCGATGCTCACCGCCTGTCGTTAAGTGAGGGGGTTCTATAAGTGGGAGTCGGTCAAGTCAAGGCGAAACGTCAGTCAGAAGCGCTTCCCGCGCCTGTCGAATTCGCTCCCTGGGTCGCTCGCTGCGCCTTCGCGAGGTGGAAACGAAGAGCGCGTTCCGACACCTCGAATCCAATTTATACCCGGGTTAAATATACTTTTATGACCGTTGGCTAAGGCTTTCTTTCCGGTTGGAGCGCCAATGTACCGCCTTGGGCAGAGATTGGCGCCATGCGGTACACCGACATTGCCATTATCGGCGGGGGATTGTCCGGCTCGACCGCCGCCGCGATGCTCGGCCGTAGCGGCATTTCGACCATCCTGATCGATCCGCATGAGAGCTATTCTGCGGACTTTCGAGTCGAAAAACTCAGTGGTCACGTGCAGGTCGGGCGATTCCTGCAGACGGGAATCGCCGAATCGGTGCTGCGCCGCGCGACCTTTGTGGGTGAGAACTGGATCGCGCGCTTCGGCCGCCTTCTCGACAAGGCGCCGAGCCGGCAGTTCAACATCCTCTACGATTCCCTCGTCAACGCTGTCCGCGACGAAATTCCTGCCGGCGTCGAGCGCATCTGCGCCAAGGCCGTCTTGGTCGAGACAAGTGCGGAGCGGCAGAAGGTCACTCTCTCCAACGACGAGATGGTCTCCGCCCGGCTGGTCGTGCTCGCCAACGGCCTCAATGTCGGCCTGCGCCATCAGCTGGGAATCACGCGAAAGATCGTCAGTGCCTGCCATTCGATTTCGATCGGGTTCGACGTGGTGCCCGCGGGACGGGACTCGTTCGACTTCCCGGCGCTGACCTATTTCTCGGAACGGCCGAGCGACCGCATCCCCTACCTGACGCTTTTTCCGATCGGGACGCGGATGCGCGCCAATCTGTTCGTCTACCGCAGCTTCGACGATCCCTGGCTGCTTGAGCTGCGCCGCGCGCCCGCCGAGACGCTGAACGCCGCGCTGCCACGGCTCAAGCGCATCACCGGACCATTCGACATTCCGGGTGAGCTGAAAATCCGCCCGGTCGATCTCTATGTGAACGATGCCAGCGGCCAACCCGGCCTCGTGCTGGTGGGCGATGCCTTCTCGACCTCGTGCCCGGCCGCCGGCACCGGATGCGACAAGGTCTTCACCGACGTCGAGCGGCTCTGCAATCTCTACATCCCGCGATGGCTGGCCTCCGACGGGATGGATACCAGCAAGATCGCCACCTTCTACGCAGATCCGGTCAAGCGGGCGTGCGACGATTGGTCGGCGGCGAAGGCGTTCGACTTCCGCTCAGTCTCGATTGCGACGAGCCCCTATTGGACGGCGCAGCGCTGGGCACGCTTCATTGCCTGGTCGGTTCAGGGGCTATTGCGACCGCTTGGAGGAGCCTTCGATCTGGAGCCGAACTTCCTCGGTCACTCCTCCTCATCGTCCTCGTCGAGATCGTCTTCATCCTCGTCGTCATCGTCGCTGTCTTCGTCGACGTGAGCCGGCGCGCCATGCGGTTGGTGGATTTGGTCGTTCCACAGCTTGCGATAGGTGCCGTTCTTGGCGAGCAGCTCGGCATGCGAGCCGCGCTCGATCGCCCTGCCCCCTGAAATCACGATGATCTCGTCCATCTCGACCACCGAGGTCAGGCGGTGGGTCGACCAGATCATGGTGCGGCCCTTGGCAACCTTCAGCAGCGTGCGGTTGATCGCGGCTTCCGTGGTCTGGTCGAGCGCCGAAGTGGCTTCGTCCAGCAGCAGTACGGAGGGATTACGGATGACCGCGCGCGCGATCGCGATACGCTGGCGCTGGCCGCCCGACAAGGTATCGCCGCGCTCGCCCACCGGCGTGTCGTATCGCTGCGGCAGACTCATGATGTAGCGGTGGATCTCGGCCTTCTTGGCCGCCTCCTCCACCTCCTCGTTGGTCGCGCCCTCCTTGCCGAGCCGGATGTTCTCCCGGATCGACATGTTGAACAGCATGTTCTCCTGGAACACCACCGCCATGCTCCGGCGCAGGGAATCCAGCGTTACCTTGCGGACGTCGACGCCGTCGATGGTGACGCGCCCCTCATCCGGCACATAGAGCCGCAGGATCAGATTCAGCAGCGTGCTCTTGCCGGAGCCCGAGGGACCGACGATGGCAATGCGCTTGCCGACATTGAGCTTGAGGCTGAGATTGTCCAGCACCGGCGTCTGGCTGCCTTCGTACTGGAATGTCACGTGGTCGAAGGTGATGTCGTTGGTGATGCGGGGCAGATCGGGCGCGCCGGCACGATCGGCGCTGCGCGTGGGCTCGTCGAGCAGCTCCTGCATATGACGGATAGCGGCTGCCGCGGAGATCGACACGGGGATGAAATGCATCACATGGGCGATGTTGTAGGACACCTCCCAGAACGCGCTCTCGAAGGTGACGAAGGTGCCGATGGTGATCTGACCCTTGGTCGCCAGATATGCGCCGATCGCGAGCACGACGAGATGCAAGAGCAGCACCGAGATGGTGACCGTCCGCTCCACCATGGTCGAGAGAAACGCCGCCGAGGCCATCCTGTTTCGCGTCTCGTCGTTGCGAAAGGTGAAGAAGCCGAACATCCGGCGTTGCAGGCTGAACGCCTTGATCACGGCCTGCGCCGCGACGTTCTCCTGCACCATGCCGAGCAGCGCGGACTCATTGAGCTTCTGCTCGTAATTCGCCTGAACGGCCTTCGGCGTCAGCATGCGCGGACCGATCAGCGTGATCGGAAACACCAGCAGCGCAACCGCCGCGAGCTGCCAGTTCAGGAACACCATCAGGATGATGCCCGCGATCAACTCCAGGAACGGCAATGCCGCGCTGTTGGCGAAGGTCTTGACCGAGCCCTCGAAGGCCGCGAGGTCGACTGAGAAGCGCGACAGGATCTCGCCGCGCTTGGTTCGGCCGAAATAGGCCGCCGGCAGGTCCTGGACGTGCTCGAACAGCCGTTTGCGGACGTCGGAAATGATGCACGCCGCGAGCCGCGCATCCCAGCGCTCGTACCAGACCGCGACGATCGAGGTGAAGATGCCCGCGACCGCGAGCACGCCGAGGATCTTGTACAGCGCCTGGAAATCCTCCTCGCCGAGCGCGTCGTCGATCAGGTATTTCAGGCTGAGCGGCATGATGACGTTGAATAGCGTCTCGACGAAGACGCCGAACGCCACGAACGACAGCATCTGCTTGTAATTGACCAGGAAGGGTTTGACGAAGCCCAGGATGGTCGCGAGCGCGCCGGCGGCCTCGCGCGCGGTAAAGACGACAAGGTCCTCGTCCTCATCGTCGTCGTCGAGCTCCAGCCCCCCATCCTCCTCGTCTTCATCGTCCTCGTCGTCTTCGAGGTCCGGCTTGGCGGTAGGGACAAGCTTGTCGTCGAGCTCGGCCGCCTGTTCCGCGGCGAGCTTCTGTTTGTCGGGCGGGAGGGGCTTGGACGCCATGAAACCAACCGATGCTGACGGCCGGCATGACCGCAGAGAAAGACGGAAATAGCGGAAACCGCTATTGCATCGATTCTATGCGATCAAGATGAATTCGGCAAAACAATTGGCGAAGGCGCCCGTTTCAGGCGGCTAGTCGTCTTCCTCGTCCTCGACCTTGTCGAAAAAGGAATAGCGCAGGGAATCGGCGTCGGCGTACCACTGACCCGGACCCTTGTTGGCGGCGAGCGTCGCCTCCCAGAGCGCGTCGGTGCAGTCCTTGCGGTGCATCGACAGCTCGAAGCCGTTGCCGAAGAACAATTCGGACCATTCCCACCAGGTACCGAGCTTCTTGACCCCACGCAGGAGGTCGTAGCGGTCGATCAGTGCCGGCGCCATGTCCGAGGTGATCGAGCCGAACACGAGCCCGGTCTTGACCACGCGGTTCAGCTCCCTGATCGCACGAACCACCTGCTTCGGGGAAACATGGCAGAGGCTGGTCTCGAACACGAAGTCGAACGCGCCGTCCTTGAACGGCATGTCGGTGATCGAACCGAGCTTGTTGTACTTCTTCAAGGCCTTCGGCGTTCTGGCGTGAATGGTGCGGTTGTTCTCGATGCCGAAGGCATCGATGCCGCGATCGCGCAGCGCGCCGACAAGCTCGCCGCTGGCCGAGCCCGCGATCAAGAGCTTCGTGCCTTTGGCCTTGCCCCAGACGATGCCGATCAGTTTTGTGAGATAGTCGGGATCCGTGAAGTGTTGCCACGCTTCGCTGTAGGGACCCTGGCCGCGATAATTCTCAAAATAGTCGCGATCGATCTTGTCCGAGAGCGGCTTGTCGTCCTGCGAACGCTCGCGGCGCAGGCGCATCATCTCGGTCAAGATGATGTCGGTCGCCGCGTCCGAGGAATCGAGCAGGCCGTTCAGCGTCGAGTCGAACAGATAGTCGCCGACCACCACGATTCCGGGATGTTCCTTCGGCTCGGGCCGGTGATTGGTCATGACGTCGCGCACGGGCAAGCCGCCTGGAATCGCGTTCACCGACGACAGCCAGCGGTGGATCTTGCCTTCCATGAAATGCGAGCGAGCATCGCCGAGCGATGCCGGCAACGATTTCAGTGCGGCATCGATCAGCTCCTGGTCGGAGAGATTCGCAAAGGCCAGCGCGTCGGAGCCCGGAATCAGCCAGTTCAGCACGCCGTGCTTGCCCACATCGTGGCGCGCGCCCTCGTTATAGACGCAGCAACCGCCAAAGGCTTCCGACATGAACCAGGCGCCGGCGATCTTGTCGCCCCAGAACGGCGTGTCGAACAGGATCGAGACACGCAAATAGTGCGCAGGACGGTCGAAGTACGAGACGTGCTTGACCATCGACTTGCGAAGCTGTTCGCCCTCCCAGCCGACGGTCCCGAGCCAGGAATGCGGCAAGCAGACCAGCACAAGGTCGAAGTCGCGCGTCTCCGGCCCCTTGCCGTTCATCATCTTGAGTTGATAGCGGCCGGTCGGCGCCTTGCCGACCGTGAGGACGCGATGATTGAGCTGGATGTCGGCATTGACCTCCGACTGGAGGCACTCGATGAGCTGCTCGTTGCCGTTCTGGATGGAATAGAGGCCGATATAGCCGTCGACGTCCATCAGGTAGTTCTTGAGCGCGTTGAGCCCGTTAGTGTTGTGGCTCTCGGTCGCGAGGTCCGAGCGCGCCATCACCTTGAAGAATCGCTTCGCGGTCTCGTCCTCGACCTCCTCGTCGAGCACCTGTTCGGCGGTCTTGTAGGCCCAGGGATTCTCGTTGTCGTGCGCGCCGACGCCCTCGTAATACTCGATCGGCGTCATCGCCTCGGCGCAGCGCTTACGGAACGCCTCGATCGCGGCCGCGGTCTTGGCGCCGTATTTGCGGCGCATGCCCGCGACGTCGTTGAGGAGCTCGCCGCCGAACTGCACCTGCTCGGCATCCATCGGAATGGTCTGCAGGCCGAAATGCTGGATCAACTCGCGCAACGGATCCGGCCCGGTCATCGAGTAGTCGTAGATCTCGGCAACGCCGGCCTCGTACATCGCGGGCGCGGAATCGAATTTGCGCGTGACGATCTTGCCGCCGAGCCGGTCGGATGCCTCGTAGATGGTGACGCGGCAGAGGTCGCCGAGCTTGCGCTTCAGATACCAAGCGCTCATCAGCCCGCCGGGGCCGCCGCCTACGATTGCGAGATCAAGCATGAGAATTCCGTGGTCTCCGGCCCGCCCCCTTCACGGGACCACCGGTCTAAGCTCTCCTAGCAGAAGCGCTTTTGCGCCTGAAGGAAAGATGAACAAAGGTTGATCCTGCACCGCAACAGGAAAACAAAGCAGCAAAAAGGCCGGCTTGCGCCGGCCTTTTCAGTGTCCTCGGTATTCCTACGGATGAACCATTATTCCGCAGGTGGCAGCGCCATCGGCTCCACTTCCGGCGCCGGCGGCACGACGGCCGCCTGCTTCTCGCGCTCGTCGAGGATCATCTTGTCGCGCTTCACGGCGACTTCGCGGATCTTCGCCATGGAGGCGCCGGTGCCTGCCGGAATCAGCCGGCCGACGATGACGTTCTCCTTGAGGCCTTCGAGCGGATCGACCTTGCCGTTGACCGCCGCCTCCGTGAGGACGCGGGTGGTCTCCTGGAACGAGGCTGCCGAGAAGAAGGAGCGGGTCTGAAGGCTCGCCTTGGTGATGCCGAGCAGAACCGGCGTTCCCGTGGCGATCTTCTTGCCCTCTTCCTTGGCCTTCGCGTTGATCTGGTCGAACTCGATCTTGTCGATCTGCTCGCCCGAGATCATGTCCGTGTCGCCCTGGTCGGTGACTTCCACCTTCTGGAGCATCTGACGGACGATCACCTCGATGTGCTTGTCGTTGATGAGCACGCCCTGGAGCCGGTAGACCTCCTGGATTTCGTTGACCAGATAGGCCGCGAGTTCCTCGATGCCCTTGACCGCCAGAATGTCGTGCGGCGCCGGGTTGCCTTCCACGATGAAGTCGCCCTTTTCGACGACGTCGCCGTCCTGAAGGTGGATGTGCTTGCCCTTCGGGATCAGGTACTCGCGCGGCTCGTCGGTCTTGTCCATCGGCTCGATCGAGATGCGACGCTTGTTCTTGTAGTCGCGCCCAAACCGGATGGTGCCCGCGATTTCGGCGATGATCGCCGCATCCTTCGGACGCCGAGCCTCGAACAGTTCCGCCACCCGCGGCAGACCGCCGGTGATGTCGCGCGTCTTGGCGCTTTCGGTCGAGACACGGGCGAGAATGTCGCCCGCCTGGACCTTGGCTCCGACGTCGACCGACAGAATGCCGTCGACCGACAGCATGTAGCGGGCATCGCCGCCACGGGCGAGCTTGAGCACCTTGCCGTCCTTGCCCTTGATCACGATGGCGGGACGCAGGTCCCCGCCGCCGCGCATCGAGCGCCAGTCGATGACCACGCGCTTGGCGATACCGGTGGCCTCGTCGAGCGTTTCCGAGATCGACTGTCCCTCGACCAGATCCTCGAAGCCGATGGTGCCTTCGACCTCGGTGAGGAGCGGACGGGTGTAGGGATCCCATTCGACGATACGCTGGCCGCGCTTGACCATGTCGCCCTCGTCGACGTGCAGGCGCGAACCGTACTGAATACGGTGCGTCGCACGCTCGGTGCCGTCGGCATCGACGATCGCGATCACCATGTTGCGAACCATCGCGACCAGGTGGCCTTCGCTGTTGCGGGCGATGGCCTTGTTCCTGATCACGATCTTGCCGTCGAAGTTGGATTCGACGAAAGATTGCTCGTTCAGCTGCGCCGCACCGCCGATGTGGAAGGTGCGCATGGTGAGCTGGGTGCCCGGCTCGCCGATCGACTGGGCCGCGATGACCCCGACCGCTTCGCCATGGTTGACCGGCGTGCCGCGAGCGAGATCGCGGCCGTAGCACTTGCCGCAGATGCCGTTGACGAGTTCGCAGGTCAGCGCCGAGCGGATCTTCACCTCCTGGACGCCGCCCTGATGGATGGCATCCAGATGGCTCTCTTCCATCAGCGTACCGCGCTTGAAGATCACCTTGCCCGTGCTGTCACGCACGTCTTCGCAGGCCGTGCGTCCGAGGATGCGCGAGCCGAGCGAAGCGACCACGGTGCCGGCATCGACGATGGCGCGCATCTTGATGCCGAGCTTGGTGCCGCAATCGTCCTGCGTGATGATGCAATCCTGCGCGACGTCGACGAGACGACGGGTCAGGTAGCCGGAGTTCGCGGTCTTCAACGCGGTGTCCGCGAGGCCCTTGCGGGCGCCGTGGGTCGAGTTGAAGTACTCGAGCACCGAGAGGCCTTCCTTGAAGTTCGAGATGATCGGCGTCTCGATGATCTCGCCCGACGGCTTGGCCATCAGGCCGCGCATGCCGGCGAGCTGGCGCATCTGGGCCGGCGAACCGCGGGCACCGGAGTGAGCCATCATGTAGATCGAGTTGATGTCGGCATCCGCCCCGCTCGCCGTCTTCTTGGTCGAGGAGATCTCCTTCATCATCGCCTTGGCGATTTCTTCCGTGGCCTTCGACCAGGCGTCCACGACCTTGTTGTACTTCTCGCCATGGGTGATCAGACCGTCGTTGTACTGCTGCTCGAAATCCTTCGCCAGCGTACGGGTGGTGTCGACGATCTTCCACTTGGAGTGCGGCACGACCATGTCGTCCTTGCCGAACGAGATGCCGGCCTTGAACGCGTTGTAGAAGCCGAGCGCCATGATGCGGTCGCAGAAGATCACCGTCTCCTTCTGACCGCAGTGGCGGTAGACCTGGTCGATGACGCCGGAGATCTCGCGCTTGGTCATCAGCTTGTTGATGATCTCGTAGGGAACACGCGGGTTCTTCGGCAGCAGATTGCCCAGCATGACGCGGCCGGCGGTGGTCTCGATCCAGCGCTTGGATATCTTGCCGGTATCGTCGATGCCTTCCCACCGGTACTTGATCTTGGTGTGGAGGTGGATGACCTTCGCGTGCAGCGCGTGCTCGAGCTCCGCCATCTCGCCGAAGATCTTGCCCTCGCCGGGCAGGCCTTCGCGCATGATAGAGACGTAGTAGAGACCGAGCACGATGTCCTGCGACGGCACGATGATCGGCTGGCCGTTCGCCGGATGCAGGATGTTGTTGGTCGACATCATCAGGACGCGCGCTTCCAGCTGCGCTTCGAGCGACAGCGGAACGTGCACGGCCATCTGGTCGCCGTCGAAGTCGGCGTTGAACGCGGCGCAGACCAGCGGGTGGAGCTGGATCGCCTTGCCCTCGATCAGCACGGGCTCGAACGCCTGGATGCCGAGGCGATGCAGCGTCGGTGCGCGGTTGAGCAGCACCGGATGCTCGCGAATGACCTCGTCCAGGATGTCCCAGACCTCGGGCCGCTCCTTCTCGACCAGCTTCTTGGCCTGCTTCACGGTCGTGGACAGACCCTTGGCGTCAAGCCGCGAGTAGATGAACGGCTTGAACAGCTCGAGCGCCATCTTCTTCGGCAGGCCGCACTGATGCAGGCGCAGCTCGGGACCGACCACGATCACCGAACGGCCCGAATAGTCGACGCGCTTGCCGAGCAGGTTCTGACGGAACCGGCCCTGCTTGCCCTTGAGCATGTCGGCGAGCGACTTCAGCGGACGCTTGTTGGCACCCGTGATGACGCGGCCGCGGCGGCCGTTGTCGAACAGCGCGTCGACGGCCTCCTGAAGCATGCGCTTCTCGTTGCGGATGATGATGTCCGGCGCGCGCAGCTCCATCAGCCGCTTCAAACGGTTGTTGCGGTTGATGACGCGGCGGTAGAGGTCGTTGAGGTCCGAGGTCGCGAAACGGCCGCCGTCCAGCGGCACAAGCGGACGCAGGTCCGGCGGAATCACCGGGACCACGGTCATGATCATCCATTCCGGCTTGTTGCCGGAGTGGCGGAACGCTTCCACGATCTTCAGGCGCTTGGCGAGCTTCTTGTGCTTGATGTCGGAGTCGGTCTCCTGCATCTCCGCGCGCAAGGTCAGCTCGAGCTTCTCGAGATCCATGCCCTTGAGCAGCTCGCGGATCGCTTCCGCGCCGATCATGGCGGTGAAGGAATCCTGGCCGTATTCGTCCTGCGCCTTCAGGTACTCGTCTTCCGACAAGAGCTGACGGTCCTTCAGCGCGGTGAGGCCCGGCTCGAGCACGACGTAATATTCGAAGTAGAGGATCCGCTCGAGATCCTTCAACGTCATGTCGAGCAGGAGGCCGATGCGCGAGGGCAGCGACTTCAGGAACCAGATGTGGGCGACGGGGGCTGCGAGCTCGATATGGCCCATGCGCTCGCGCCGGACGCGCGACAGCGTGACCTCGACCGAGCACTTCTCGCAGATGATGCCCTTGTACTTCATGCGCTTGTACTTGCCGCACAAGCACTCGTAGTCCTTGATCGGCCCGAAGATGCGGGCGCAGAACAGGCCGTCGCGCTCGGGCTTGAAGGTACGGTAGTTGATGGTTTCCGGCTTCTTGATCTCGCCGTACGACCAGGACAGAATCTTCTCGGGGCTCGCGATCGAGATCCGGATCTGGTCGAAGACCTGAGCCGGCGTCGTCGGATTAAAGAGATTCATAATTTCTTGGTTCATCGTCTTCTCCTCGCGTGCCGGTCGCCTCCGGCAGCAAATTCGAAAATCACTATGCGGGGCGCCCTGCCCTCGCGACTCCAGGACTGGGCGCCGATGCCCGGCCGTTCAGGCCGGGCATGAGGGTCGTATTACTCGGCCGCTTCCGCCGTTCCCGGTCCGACCTTGGAATTGTGCAGATCGACGTTGAGGCCGAGCGAACGCATTTCCTTGACCAGCACGTTGAACGATTCCGGAATACCGGCCTCGAAGGTGTCGTCGCCACGCACGATCGCCTCGTACACCTTGGTACGGCCGGCGACGTCGTCCGACTTCACGGTCAGCATCTCCTGGAGCGTGTACGCCGCGCCGTAAGCCTCGAGCGCCCACACTTCCATTTCGCCGAAGCGCTGGCCGCCGAACTGCGCCTTGCCGCCCAGCGGCTGCTGGGTAACGAGCGAGTAGGGACCGATCGAACGCGCGTGGATCTTGTCGTCGACGAGATGGTGCAGCTTGAGCATGTAGATGTAGCCCACCGTCACCTTGCGATCGAAGGCATCGCCGGTGCGGCCGTCATAGACGGTCGACTGGCCCGAAGCGTCGAGACCGGCAAGCTTCAGCATCTCCTCGATGTCGGCTTCCTTGGCGCCGTCGAACACCGGCGTCGCGATCGGAACGCCGCGGCTCAGATTGTGGCCGAGCTCGATCAACTCGTTATCGTTGAGCGACTTGATCGTCTCGTCCTCGCCGTAGACCTTCTTCAAGGTTTCCTTCAGCGGCCGGATGTCCTGCTTCGACAAATAGGCATCGACCGTCTGGCCGATACGCTTGCCGAGGCCGGCACAGGCCCAACCGAGATGGGTCTCGAGGATTTGTCCGACGTTCATGCGCGAGGGCACGCCGAGCGGATTGAGCACGATGTCGGCATGCGTGCCGTCTTCGAGGAACGGCATGTCCTCGATCGGCACGATCTTCGACACCACGCCCTTGTTGCCGTGGCGGCCGGCCATCTTGTCGCCGGGCTGGATCTTGCGCTTCACCGCGACGAAGACCTTGACCATCTTCATCACGCCGGGCGGCAATTCGTCACCGCGCTGAAGCTTTTCGACCTTGTCGAGGAAGCGCTGTTCCAGCCCCTTCTTCGACTCGTCGTACTGCTTCCGCATGGCCTCGATCTCGGCCATCAGCTTGTCGTTCGGCGAAGCGAACAGCCACCACTGCGACTTCGGGTACTCCTCGAGCACCGCACGGGTGATCTTGGTGTCCTTCTTGAAGCCCTTCGGACCGGCGATGCCCTGCCGTCCTTCGAGCAGCTCGGCAAGACGGTTGTAGACGTTGCGGTCCAGGATCGCCTGCTCGTCGTCGCGGTCCTTGGCCAGACGCTCGATCTCTTCCCGCTCGATCGCCAGCGCACGCTCGTCCTTGTCGACGCCGTGCCGGTTGAACACGCGCACTTCGACGATGGTGCCCTGGACGCCCGGAGGAACACGCAGCGAGGTGTCGCGGACGTCGGAAGCCTTCTCGCCGAAGATGGCGCGCAGGAGCTTTTCCTCCGGCGTCATCGGGCTTTCGCCCTTCGGCGTGATCTTGCCGACCAGGATGTCACCGGCGCGCACTTCCGCGCCGATGTACACGATGCCGGCTTCGTCGAGGTTCTTCAGCGCTTCTTCCGACACGTTCGGAATGTCGCGGGTGATTTCCTCGGGTCCGAGCTTGGTGTCGCGGGCCATCACCTCGAACTCTTCGATATGAATCGAGGTGAACACGTCTTCCTTCACGATCCGCTCGGAGAGCAGGATCGAGTCTTCGAAGTTGTAGCCGTTCCACGGCATGAACGCGACCAGCACGTTCCGGCCGAGCGCGAGCTCGCCGAGATCGGTCGACGGACCGTCGGCGATGATGTCGCCCTTCTTGACGATGTCGCCGACCTTCACCAGCGGACGCTGGTTGATGCAGGTCGACTGGTTGGAGCGCTGGTACTTCATCAGCCGGTAGATATCGACGCCCGACTTGGTCGGATCGAGATCTTCCGTGGCGCGGATGACGACGCGGGTTGCGTCGATCTGGTCGATCACGCCCGAACGGCGCGCTGCGATCGCAGCACCCGAGTCACGCGCAACCACGCCTTCCATGCCGGTGCCGACGAACGGCGCTTCGGCGCGAACCAGCGGCACCGCCTGGCGCTGCATGTTCGAGCCCATCAGCGCGCGGTTGGCGTCGTCGTTCTCGAGGAACGGGATCAGCGCGGCTGCGACCGAAACGAGCTGCTTCGGCGATACGTCCATGTAGTCGACCTTGTCCGGGGTCACCGGCAAGACTTCGCCGGCGTGACGGCAGACCACGAGATCTTCGGTGAAGCGGCCCTTCGGATCGAGCGGCACGTTGGCCTGCGCGACCGTGTAGCGGCCCTCTTCCATCGCCGAGAGGTACACGACCTCGTCGGTGACGCGGCCGTCCTTGACCTTGCGGTAAGGGGTCTCGACGAAGCCGTACTTGTTCACGCGCGCGAAGGTCGCGAGCGAGTTGATCAGGCCGATGTTCGGACCTTCCGGCGTCTCGATCGGGCAGATGCGGCCGTAATGCGTCGGATGCACGTCGCGCACCTCGAAGCCGGCGCGCTCGCGGGTCAGACCGCCCGGTCCAAGCGCCGAGAGACGGCGCTTGTGGGTGATCTCCGACAGCGGGTTGGTCTGGTCCATGAACTGCGAGAGCTGCGAGGAGCCGAAGAACTCGCGCACGGCGGCGGCCGCCGGCTTGGCGTTGATGAGGTCCTGCGGCATGACCGTGTCGATGTCGACCGAAGACATGCGCTCCTTGATCGCGCGCTCCATGCGGAGCAACCCGATGCGGTACTGGTTCTCCATGAGCTCGCCGACCGAACGCACACGGCGGTTGCCGAGATGGTCGATATCGTCGATCTCGCCCTTGCCGTCGCGCAGATCCACCAGCGTCTTGATGACGGAGAGGATGTCTTCCTTGCGCAGCGTGCGCTGGGTGTCGGGCGCATCGAGGTCGAGGCGCATGTTCATCTTGACGCGGCCGACCGCCGAGAGGTCGTAGCGCTCGGCGTCGAAGAACAGCGACTGGAACATTGCCTGCGCCGAATCCAGCGTCGGCGGCTCGCCGGGACGCATCACGCGGTAGATGTCGAACAGCGCGTCCTCGCGCGTCATGTTCTTGTCGGCCGAGAGCGTGTTGCGGATGTAGGCGCCGACATTGACATGGTCGATGTCGAGCAGCGGCAACTCCTTGTAGCCCTGCTCGTTGAGAGCCTTCATCGACTTGTCGGTGATCTCTTCACCGGCTTCCGCGTGGATCTCGCCGGTCTTGGGATTGACGAGGTCCTCGGCGATGTAGTTGCCGACCAGCTCCGCATCCGACAGGCGCAGCGCCTTCAGCCCCTTCTCCTGCATCTGACGCGCACCGCGCACGGTGAGCTTCTTGCCGGCTTCGAGCACGACCTTGCCGGTATCGGCGTCGATCAGGTCGTTGATGGTCGAGTAGCCGCGGAAACGATTGGCGTCGAACGGAACGCGCCAGCCTTCCTTGATCCGCTTGTACTGGATCTTCTTGTAGAAGGTGCTCAGGATCGCCTCGCCGTCGAGACCGAGCGCGAACATCAGCGACGTCACCGGAAGCTTGCGGCGACGGTCGATACGCGCATAGACGATGTCCTTGGCATCGAACTCGATGTCGAGCCAGGAGCCGCGATACGGGATCACGCGGGCGGCGAACAGCAGCTTGCCCGACGAATGGGTCTTGCCTTTGTCGTGGTCGAAGAACACGCCCGGCGAACGGTGCATCTGCGAGACGATGACGCGCTCGGTGCCGTTGACGATGAAGGTGCCGTTCATCGTCATGAGCGGGATATCGCCCATGTAGACGTCCTGCTCCTTGATGTCCTTGACCGACTTCGCGCCGGTTTCCTCGTCGATATCGAACACGATGAGGCGCAGCGTCACCTTGAGGGGGGCCGCGAAGGTCATGCCGCGCTGGCGGCACTCGTCGACGTCGTATTTCGGCGGCTCGAACTCGTAGCGGACGAATTCCAGCATCGAGGTGCCCGAGAAGTCGGAGATCGGGAACACCGAGCGGAACACCGCCTGCAAGCCCTCGTCCGACCGCCCGCCCTGGGGCTCGTCGACCATCAGGAACTGATCATAGGACGCCTTCTGAACCTCGATGAGGTTCGGCATCTCGGCCACTTCCTTGATGTGTCCGAAGAACTTGCGAACGCGTTTGCGACCGGTGAATGTCTGCTGCGCCATCGTGGCCTCTCATTTTCGTCGCCCGATTTGGGCGCGCCCTCCGGAACGCGGCGACCGCCGCTCCCCGGGTTGAATTTTTCGAACCCGTCTTGGGGGCCGGAGACTCAGTTTCAGGCAGGAATGTCCTGAATCTGTTCTTCAGACCTTCAAAACGCAAAACGACGCGCGGGGCGCAGGAGCGCGCCCGCCCGTCACAACCATCCTCTTCACGGACTGCAAAAGCCCGAAATAGCTTGCTCTCCCAACGGCTTGCAGGGAATGCGACATCCCTGCCCACCGCGCTTTCGTGCTGCCGACCCGATATGGGGCGACATTAGTGCAGATTCGAGGGACAAACCCTCAAATCCCCACACTTTTTCGTGTTCGACCTGCGTCGGCCGGTTCCGTCGCACGCCTTTTGCATCTGGCCCACCCCTTCCGGAGAGTGGACCGAGATCCCGGTTGCGCTGAAGCCGACCGGGATCTCGTGCCAGTAAGCGATGCTTACTTGAGCTCGACCTTCGCGCCAGCCTTCTCGAGCTGGGCCTTGAGCTTCTCGGCTTCGTCCTTGTTCACGCCTTCCTTGACAGGCTTCGGCGCGCCCTCAACGAGGTCCTTTGCTTCCTTGAGGCCCAGGCCGGTGATGGCGCGGACTTCCTTGATGACCTCGATCTTCTTGTCGCCGGCGGCGGCAAGAACGACCGTGAACTCGGTCTTCTCTTCGGCCGGAGCGGCGGCAGCGCCACCACCAGCCGGGCCGGCCACGGCGACAGCCGCGGCAGCCGAAACGCCCCACTTCTCTTCGAGGAGCTTCGCGAGTTCGGCAGCTTCGAGCACGGTGAGGCTCGAGAGGTCGTCAACGATCTTCTGCAGGTCAGCCATTGTTCAGTTTCCTTGAATGTAAGTCTGGTTCGGGTTTGAGTTTTGCGAAGGGCGTCAGGCCGCTTCGCCCTTTGAGGCATAAGCCTGGATGACGCGCGCGAGCTTGCCCGCGGGCGCGTTGGCGAGCTGAGCGATCTTGGTCGCCGGGGCCACAAGCAGGCCGACGATCTTGGCGCGCAGTTCGTCAAGCGACGGCAGCGAGGCAAGTGCCTTCACGCCGTCGACATTCAGGACGGTCTTTCCCATCGAGCCGCCAATGATGACGAACTTTTCGTTCGCCTTGGCGAATTCGACGGCGACCTTTGGCGCCGCTACCGGATCGTCCGAAGTGGCGATCACGGTCGGTCCCTTCAGCATGGGGCCGATGGCAACGACGTCAGTGCCTTCAAGAGCAATTTTGGCGAGACGGTTCTTCGAGACCTTCACCGAGGCGCCAGCCTGCTTCATCTGCGAGCGCAGCTTCTGCATCTGGGCAACGGTCAGGCCGGAATATTGGGCAACGACCGCGACGCTCGTGGTCTTGAAGACCCCATTGAGCTGTTCGACCGCTTCCTTTTTTGCCGCTCGTTCCACAGCAAGCTCTTTCCGGTTGGCGGTCATCGCGAAAGCGGGACCGCCGGGTTGCACCCATCGTCCCGCCCAAACCTGAACCTCAGGGCCAAACCCATCGGACACGCCGGGCAAGACGACAATTCAAAGCCTGCCCTCCGGGAGCCCACAGGGGCCCACGGCGTGTCGAGGTCCGAACCAAACCCATTCCGCAACCGACCCTAAGGTGGTCACGAAGTGAAATCCGGTCTTCACCCGTCTATGCAGGCCATGCGATTAAGCCGTTGAGAAATCGAAATTCCCCGCGGGCGCCTGCAGTCTTGGACAGGACAAGGTCAGCCGGCGAACCGTCCGACCTCTGCCCGCATCCCACAACCGACGAATTTCCCTCCTTTTCCGGCAAATCCTCACGGACGGCCTGAAAAGGAATGATCTCCATCTCTTGTTTTCGGAATGCGTGCACGAACGCGCCAGCCGAGGCCGGCACGTCCGGAAGCGGTTCTTTAACCGCTCGGGGCCTGCTTGCCAAGAGCAAAATTCACACCAGTTCCAGACCGTTGCCACTCGCGCTTAACCGTGGCCGAAAAGGGCCGGCTTTCGCTCATTTGACCCCGTAAGGCAGCGGCCCGCCCTCGAAAAACGCGGTCAGGTTCGCCAGCACGCAGCTCTGCATGGCGACGTGCGATTCGAGGGTGTGGCCCCCGATATGGGGAGCGAACACGACGTTGGGCAGCGCCGTCAGCGCGTCCGGAGCGTGCGGTTCCTTGTCGTAGACGTCGAGACCGGCTCCGGCGATGGTCTTCTCGGTGAGCGCCACCACCAGGGCTTTCTCGTCGATCACCGAGCCGCGGGAGATGTTGACGACGTAACCGTCCGGCCCGAGGCGCTTGAGGATATCGGCGCTGACGGCATGCTGGGTCTCGGCTCCTGCCCGGACCGCGATCATCAGAACGCTGCACCAGTCGGCCAACGCCTCCAGCGTCGGGAAATATTGATAGGGCAGATCGTATTTGCTGCGGCTGAAATAGCCGATTTCGCTCTCGAAGGATGCGCAGCGCGCCGCGATCTTGCGGCCGATCTCGCCCATGCCGTAGACGCCGATGCGGCGGCCCGGCATCCCGGCCTGCGGGCGCATCATCGGCGAGGGCTTTGACGCTGCCCAATCGCCGCTTCGGACGTACTGGTCGGCAACCAGAATTCGCCGCGTGGCCGCGAGCATCAGGGTCATCGCGATGTCGGCGACCGAGGCCGCATTGGCACCCGGGCTATGGCCGACCGCAATGTTGCGGGCGGCAGCGGCCTTCAGGTCAACACCGTCATAGCCAGTGCCGTAGCAGACGATGGCGCCGAGCTTCGGAAACAGGTCCATCGCCTCCGCGCCCAGCGGCGTGCCGCCGGCGGTGAGCACTGCACGGATATCGCCGAGCGCGGCGGCCGAAAACATCTCCCGCGCCGGCTTGCCGCCGGTGTCGAGCAGCTCGAACCGCTCGGCGAAGCGCGCCATCATCGTCTTGGGAAAGCGCGAGTAGATCAGGACCTTGTCAGTCATTGTGTTCTTGTTTCCGGTGGACGCCGTCACAAACGACGAGGGGCGGAATCGGTTGCCCAATTCCGCCCCTCGCCTCATACAATTTACAAACCTTAGCCGAGAATGGTGCCCGGCTCGACCTTCACGCCGGGGCCCATCGACGAAGACACCGCAACGCGCTGGATGTAGGTGCCCTTGGAACCGGCCGGCTTGGCCTTGGAGACAGCGTCAGCCAGAGCCTTGATGTTCTCGACCAGTTTTTCCTCGGTGAACGAGGCCTTGCCGACGCCAGCCTGCAGGATGCCGGCCTTCTCGACGCGGAACTCGACCGAGCCGCCCTTGGCGCCCTTTACGGCGCCGGTGACGTCCATGGTCACGGTGCCGATCTTCGGGTTCGGCATCAGGCCGCGCGGGCCGAGCACCTTACCGAGGCGGCCGACCAGCGGCATCATGTCGGGGGTTGCGATACAGCGGTCGAAATCGATCGTGCCGTTTTGCACCTTCTCGACCAGGTCCTCGGCGCCGACGACATCGGCTCCGGCAGCCTTGGCCTCGTCGGCCTTGGCGCCGCGGGCGAACACGCCCACGCGGAGCGTACGGCCGGTGCCGTTCGGCAGGGTCACGACACCGCGGACCATCTGATCAGCGTGACGCGGATCGACGCCGAGATTGATCGCGACCTCGATGGTCTCGTCGAACTTCGCTTTCGCGCGTTCCTTGACCATCTTGATGGCGTCCGCGAGCGGGTAAAGTTTTTCGCGATCAATACCTTCGCGGGCTTTGTTCAAACGCTTTCCGATTGCCATGAGCCCTTACCCCGCCACTTCCAGACCCATCGAACGGGCAGAGCCCTCGACCATCTTCATGGCCGACTCGATCGAGTCGCAATTGAGATCCTTCATCTTCTTCTCGGCGATCTCGCGCACCTGCGCCTTGGTCACCGCACCCGCCTTGTCACGGCCCGGCGCCTTGGAGCCGGACTGGATCTTGGCAGCCTGTTTGAGGAAGAAGGACATCGGCGGCGTCTTCATCTCGAAGGTGAAGGAACGGTCCGCATAGATGGTGATGACCACCGGGATCGGGGTATTCTTCTCTTCCTTCTGGGTCTGGGCGTTGAACGCCTTGCAGAACTCCATGATGTTGAGACCGCGCTGACCGAGCGCGGGACCGATCGGGGGCGAAGGATTCGCCGCACCGGCCGGGACCTGAAGCTTCAGGTATCCGGTCACTTTCTTTGCCATGTATCACTCCTGTTGGGCCGGCCTGGGCCGGCGGTTTCAGGTTCGTGGTCTGGGTCGGATGCGGCTGGCAACCGCCCTCTCCCTCCCACGGCCTCTTGTTGCGCGAGACCGAAGTCTCACGCCTACGCGATCAGACCTTCTCGACCTGACCGAATTCCAGTTCGACCGGCGTGGCGCGGCCGAAGATCGACACGGCGACCTTCACGCGCGAGCGCGCCTCGTCGATTTCCTCGACCACACCCGAGAACGAGGCAAACGGGCCATCGGCCACGCGCACGTTCTCGCCGATCTCGAACGACACCGACGCCTTCGGCCGCTCCACGCCCTCTTGAACCTGGTGCAGAATGCGCATGGCTTCGGCTTCCGAGATCGGCATCGGCTTGTTTTCCGCGCCGAGGAAGCCGGTCACCTTCGGCGTATTCTTGATCAGATGAAACGCCTCGTCGGTCAGCTTCATCTTCACCAGCACGTAGCCCGGGAAGAACTTGCGCTCGGCGTCGATCTTGCGGCCGCGGCGCACCTCCGTGACCTTCTCGGTCGGAACCAGCACCAGCTCGAACAGCTCCTCGAGCCCGCGCTGCTTGGCCTGCTCGCGGATCGATTCGGCGACCTTCTTCTCGAAATTCGAATAGGCGTGGACGATGTACCAGCGCTTGTCAGACAATTGAGCCGTTGCTGTTGCCATCAGTGAATGCCCAGAAGGAAGGTGATGAGGTAGCGGATGATCTGGTCGGCGGCGAAGAAGAAGATCGAGGCCACGGCGACCATGACGAACACCATGATGGTGGTGATCGTGGTCTCGCGGCGGGTCGGCCAGGTAACCTTGGCGGTCTCCGAGCGCACTTCCTGCAAGAACTTGAACGGGCTGACTGCCATCGTTTGATGTCCAACGTCCGTCGACAGACGCGAATGAATTTCAGGGATCCGAACAGCCGCCGTTGGCCCAGCCCTCTGTCTCGAAGGATGAGCCGGAAACCGGGCTCGATTGTTCGGGGATTTCAAAGCCGCGCCGGAGATCCGCGTCTAACGGGCCGGCTGCGAGTGCGGGGTATCTACTGCGGATGGGACCAAAGGTCAAGATAGAGAGGATCCGCCAGGGTAAACCGACTCCGCGGGCGACCGACCAGAGATCAGGCCGATCAAGGGCTTATCTGCCGTCTGCAAAGCGCCGTCCCAGGGCCCCAGCCCGTTCCTCGCAGGACGACACCACCTGGCCCCCTCAGCCGCCGCCCCCTCAAGGTCAATCGGCCCGATCGATCATCGAAATGCCCGGCAACGGCACAACGAACTTTCCGCCCTCGGCGAAATAGCCGGCATGCTTGGCCCGGATCGGATCCACATAGCGCCAGGCGAAGACGACGACGAACGCCGGCTTGCGCTCGTAAAGGGCGGCGGGCGGCAGGATCGGGATGTCATACCCCGGGCCGGCCATCACGTTCCCCTTCTTGGGGTCGTCGTCCACCAGGAAGTCGATCTTGTTCTCCAGGCCGAACTGCGGCAGCAGGGTCGTGGTCCCGACCGAGACGCCGTAGCCGGCCACGAGCTGGCCGCGCGCATGGGCGGCATCGGCCATCGCGACCAGCTCGTCGCGGATCGCGGCGATCCTCTTCGCATAGGGCACATAGTAGGCTGGCTGGTCGACGCCGAGCCGGTCTTCCTCGGCAATGAAGCGCGCGACCTCCGCGGACGGTGTCTTCGCGCCGCCAGCACGCTGCACCGTCACCCGGATCGAGCCGCCCTTGGTCTCGATGTGCTGGACGTCGATCAATTCCATGCCAAGCCGCGCGAAGAAGCGCGCCAGCGGCTTGATGTTAAAATACGACAGATGCTCGTGATAGACGGTGTCGAGAAGGTTTTTCTCGGTGACGTCGACGCCATATTGCGTTTCGAAAACGAACAGCCCGTCCGGCGCAAGCACGTCGCGAACGCCGATCACCAGCGGGTCGAGATTGTCGACATTGGCGATCATGTTGTTGGCGATCACGACGCTGGCCGCGCCATGGCTTTGCAGGATGCGGCGGCCGATGGCATCGGTGAAGAAATCGCCGATGGTCTCGATTCCCGCTTCCGTCGCACGCCGCGCGATGTCGACGGCGGGATCGACACCCAGCACCCGCATGCCGCGCTCCCTGAAGAAACCGAGCAGCGATCCGTCGTTGCTGCCGAGCTCGACGACCAGCGCGCCCGGCGCGATGGCGAACCGGCTGACGACGTCGTTGGCATAACCTGCGAAGTGCTCCCGCAGACCAAGCGAGAGCGAGGTGGTATAAACGTAGTTTCGGTATTGGACCTCTGGATTGCCGACGTGGAGAATCTGCAGGTGACCGCAGTCCGCGCACAGGTGCAGCGCCATCGGCACCGCGGCCCGAAAGACGGGATCATCGACGCTTGCATCCGGCACCTGGAAGTTCGGCGTGCCAATGGGCATGCCTGCCATCGGGACGACAAGCTCTTGCTTGTCCGAATGACAGAGGCGGCAGGTATGACGGACGTAGAACAGGTTTTTCATCGTAGGACCGTAAGACGGAGACATGCGAACAGGTGAGGCAATCTCACCCCGTGGTGATCAGATCGACGGCACCGCCTCAGGACGCCGGATATTCCGCCCGACCGATGATGAGGTCGACCGCGGCCATCATCCAGAACTGATGCGTGGTCTCGACGATGTTGTAGCTGCGGCTGTCGACGTAATAATTGACGTCGCCGAGATTGCGCAGCGGATTCTCCGCGTTCATGCCCGACAGCGTGACCACATCGAGCTTCATCGTCCGCGCCTGCGCGACCGCATTGAGAATGTTCTTCGAGCGTCCCGACGAGCTGATCGCGACGAGGCAATCGCCGGCGCGGGCGCTCAGCCTCACAGCATGCGCAAGCCAGTCCTCGAAACCGTAATCATTGGCGAGGCACGACATCATGCTGGCATCGCTGAAGCAGAGCGCGGGCACCGATGCGTTCTTCGCCAGATCGATCGCGAGATGCGAGGCGATGCCGGCCGAGCCCCCATTGCCGATAAAGATGACGCGGCCGCCTTGCTCGCGCGCACGCAACCAGGCCGTGCGGGTGGCGGAAATCCTGGCGAAAACCCCTTCGTCAATTGCCGTCGCACGATGGAGGCGCCCTACGTAGTCGACAAGGAAAGCCTTGTGATCGGGATCGACGGACTCGGCAGGCATGGGCTCGCGGCTCGACGGCGACATGACGCCCTGATACCGGCTATCACCAGCGATTGCAAAGGTATATTACCTTCGAAGTTGACCAGCAGCCGATTCGGTTTCCACCTTACACTCAACATTGGCGGGCCTGTTTCGCTGGGCATTCGCATCACGGATGTTCCTATGAAATGCATCGTTACCGGTGGCGCCGGCTTCATCGGCAGTCACCTCGTCGACCGCCTCCTCGACGATGGCCACGAGGTCATCGCGCTCGATAATTTCGTGATCGGACGCCCCGAAAATCTGGCCTCGCGCGTCGATTCGAGTCGACTCAAGATCGTACGGGCCGACGTCACCGAACTCGAATCGATCACGCCGCATTTCGACGGCATCGACTGGGTGTTCCATCTCGCCGCGCTGGCCGACATCGTTCCCTCGGTCGAGTCCCCGATCCCGTATCACCGCGCCAATGTCGACGGCACGGTCAACGTTCTCGAGGCTGCACGGCGGGCCGGCGTCAGCCGCTTCGTTTATGCCGCGTCGTCCTCCTGCTACGGAATTCCCGACGTCTATCCGACGCCGGAGAGCGCCGAGATCCGGCCGATATATCCCTATGCCCTCACCAAGAATCTGGGCGAGCAGTGCGTCATGCACTGGTGCCAGGTCTACAAGCTGCCCGCGGTCGCGCTGCGCCTGTTCAATGTGTACGGGCCGCGCCATCGCACCACGGGCACCTACGGTGCCGTGTTCGGCGTGTTCATGGCGCAGAAGTTCGCCGGCAAGCCCTTCACGGTGGTCGGCGACGGCGAGCAGACCCGCGACTTCACCTTCGTCAGCGATGTCGCCGATGCTTTCGTGACCGCCGCGCGCTCCGAGGTCTCGAACGAAGTTTTCAACGTCGGCTCCGACAACACCTACAGTGTCAACCGGCTGATCGAGCTTCTCGGCGGCGACAAGGTCCACATTCCCAAGCGTCCCGGCGAACCCGATTGCACCTATGCCGACATCACCAAGATCAAGCGGGTCCTGAAATGGACGCCGAAGGTAAAATTTGAGGGCGGGGTCGCTACGATGCTGAAGTCGATGGATCAGTACAAGGACGCCCCCCTGTGGACGGTGGACAAGATCGCGGACGCCACGAAGGGCTGGTTCAAATATCTGGGGGACAACAACGACGCCGCGTCCGGCGCGCCGCAGAAGGCAAGCCAGTGAACAGGTTCACCCGGTATCGTTGCCGCGAATCGATCAATTCCGGGCCGCCCGGCTGACGCCGGCTGGCGCTTTAGGTTATTCACATGGGCAATATTCCGACCGACAGACCCGCGTTGAACGACCAGCTGGCGGCGCACGAGAAGATCAAGACGATCGAGGAACTGGGCGAGATCGCGCGGTCCGAGCAAGCGCGGGGCCGGAAAGTTGCACTCTGCCACGGCGTCTTCGACCTCGTGCATCTCGGCCATATCAGGCACATCCAGGCTGCGCGCAACGAGGGCGACGTCGTCATGGTGACGATCACCGCCGACCGTTACGTCAACAAGGGACCGGGTCGGCCGATCTTCCCCGAAAACATGCGGGCCGAGATGCTGGCCTCGCTCGCGACGGTCGATTGGGTCGGCATCAATCACACCTCCAGCGCCGAGCCGATCCTGGATACGGTGCGGCCGGACATCTATGTGAAGGGGTCCGACTATGAAAACCCCGAGGACGATGTAACCGGCAAGATCCAGAGCGAGCGCGACGCCGTCGAGCGTCACGGCGGACGCATCGTGTTCACGCGCGACGTGACGTTTAGCTCCTCGTCGCTGGTGAACCGGTATTTCGACATCTACGACCCTCCACTCCGCGACTACCTGCAAAAGGTCCGCGAAGGTGGCGGCGCCGATCGCCTGCTGAAGCTGATCGACAAGGTGCAGGACATGCACGTCGTGCTGGTCGGCGACACCATCATCGACGAATACCAGTACGTCACGGCGCTCGGAAAGGCCTCGAAGGAAAACATCGTCGCCACGCTGTTCAAGAGCGGCGAGCAATTTGCCGGCGGCGTCATTGCCGCGGCGAACCATGTCGCGAGCTTCTGCAAGTCGGTGGAGATCGTCACGACGCTGGGTGGCAACGACTACCCCGAGGAGTTCATTCGTGAGCATGTCCGCCCGAATGTCACGTTGACGCCGATCCGCCTTCAGGGCCGTCCGACGACCCGCAAATCGCGGTACGTCGAGCTCGGCTATCTGCACAAGCTCTTCGAAGTCTACACCATGGACGATACGCCGCTCGACGAGGCCGATCGGAAGGAGATCGACCGTATCACGACGGAGCGCGTCCGTGGCGCGGACGTGGTGATCGCCACCGATTTCGGTCACGGCATGATCGCGTCGAGCACGATCGACACCCTGATCGCCAACTCCAAGTTCCTGGCGGTCAATGCCCAGAGCAACAGCGGCAATCACGGCTACAATTTGATCACGAGGTATCCGCGGGCCGACTACATCTGCATCGACGCGCCGGAGGCGCGTCTGGCCGCAACCGACAAGTTCAGCGACATCGCGTCCGTGATCGAGGCCGGCCTGCACGGCAAGATCGACTGCGACAACATGATCATCACGCACGGCTCCTTCGGCTGTTACCCCTTCTCGTCGAAAACCGGCGTCACGCGCGTCCCCGCCTTCACCAAGACCGTCGTCGATACCGTCGGCGCGGGGGACGCCTTCCTGACGATCACCGCGCCGCTGGTCGCCGCCGGCGGCAACATCGAGGACGTCGCCTTCATCGGCAACGCGGCCGGCGCGATCAAGGTCGGGATCGTCGGCCACCGCAGTTCGGTCGAGAAGGTGCCGCTGGTCAAGTTCGTCACCGCGTTATTGAAGTAGCGCGACGGCAGATACTGGAGAACGACAGTGATTGGTCAAAAATGGAATGTGATGGTCACCGGTGGTGCCGGCTATGTCGGTAGCGTGCTGGTTCCCCAGTTGCTCGCTGCGGGCCACAAGGTCACCGTGCTCGATCTGTTCATGTATGGCGAGGACGTGTTCGATGGCGTCCGCAACAATCCCGATTTGCGCCTGATCAAGGGCGACATCCGTGACGAAGCCGCGATCAACGGGGCCCTGCGCGGCAACAACGCCGTGATCCACCTCGCCTGCATCTCCAACGACCCGTCGTTCGAGCTGGACCCGGGGCTCGGCAAGTCGATCAATTACGACTGCTTCCGGCCGATGGTGCGCGCCGCCAAGAAGGCGGGCATCAAGCGCTTCATCTACGCCTCCTCGTCCAGCGTCTACGGCATCAAGGACGAAGCTGAGGTCACCGAGAACCTCTCCTGCGAGCCGCTCACGGACTACTCGAAGTTCAAGGCGATGTGCGAGACCGACCTTGCCGACGAGGCCGCGCCCGGCTTCGTCACCTGCACGGTTCGCCCCGCCACCGTCTGCGGCTACGCACCGCGGCAGCGGCTCGACGTCGTCGTCAACATCCTGACCAATCTCGCGGTCAACACCGGCCGCATCCGCGTGTTCGGCGGAACGCAGCGCCGGCCCAATCTGCACATCGAGGACATGTCAGCCGCCTATCTGTTCCTGCTCCAGCAGGATGACGCAAAGATCGACGGCAAGACCTACAATATCGGCTACGAGAACCATTCGCTGATGAAGATCGCCGACATCGTCAAGTCGGTGGTCGGCAGCAATGTCGACGTCGTCGTCGAGCCGACCGACGATCTCCGCTCCTACCACGTCTCTTCGGAGAAGATCCGCCGCGAGCTCGGCTTTGCGCCGACCCACACGATCGAGCAGGCCGTGTCCGGACTCGTGAACGCCTTCAAGGGGGGCCGCCTGCCGAACTCGCTCAACGACCCCCGGTACTTCAACATCAAGATGATGCAGAACATCAGCCTGAAGTGAGCGGCGTGCGGATCGGCATCGATTTCGACAACACGATCATCTGCTACGACAAGGTCTTTGCCGCCGTCGCACGTCAGCGTGGGCTGGTGCCGGAAGGATGGGAGGGGCTGAAGACCGACCTACGGGATCATCTCCGGTCCCGCGCGGGCGGCGAGCTCGCCTGGCAAGGACTGCAAGGCTTCGTCTACGGCAAGGGAATTGGCGGCGCCGAGATCTATCCCGGAGTGCGAGAATTCCTGGCGGCGTGCAGGCAGACCGGCGCGAAGGTCTCCATCGTCAGCCACAAGACCCGATTCGGTCATCAGGACCCCGACCGCATCGACCTGCGTGACGCCGCGCGCAGCTGGCTACGGGAAGCCAGCCTGATCGACGCTGCGGATGCGGCGCTGGCCATCGGCGACGTCTATTTCGAAGACACACTAGCCGCCAAAGTCGCGAGGCTCGCGCGCCTGGAGCTCGACGTCTTCATCGACGATCTCGTCGAGGTCTTCGAGCAACCGCATTTTCCGAAGACCACGCGATCGATCCTGTTCACACAGGCGCAGCCTCCCCACCCCGAACACTGCAAGCCGATCGCGACATGGGCCGATATCCGCCGCGAGGTGTTTGCGGCATGAGCGAGACCGACATCACCGCGCCGGATGCGATAGCGATCGGCAGCCGCCTGGCCGGTGCGCGTGTCGCAACCGCCCAGCCGGCACGGTCCGGCGGCAACAACAGGGTGTTTCGGCTGGAGATGGCGGAGGGACCGCCCCTCGCCCTCAAGCAATATCCGTCCGACGGACGCGATCGCCTGGGACAGGAGTATGATGCACTCTCGTTCCTGGCGCGCCACGGCATCACGTCGACACCGCAGCCGGTCGCGAAGGACGCAGATGCGTTCTGCGCGCTGTACCAATGGTTCGAGGGCGAGGCCGCGGTGCTGCGCCCCCAAGGCGACGATGCCGATCAGCTCGCCGATTTCCTCATCGAGCTGCAGAAGCTGCGCGAGGCCGAAGGCGCGCAAAATCTGCGCAACGCCTCAGCCAGCATCTTTTCGCCCGAAGCGGCCATCGCCCAGTACGAGCAGCGGCTGGACGGACTGAGGCGGGCTTCGGATGATCATCCCGACCTGCGCGCGTTCATGGAAGGCAGCCTGGTTCCCAGCACTGGCGTCGCGATTCGGCAGCTCCGCCGGCGCTACGCGGAACTGGGCTGGGATCCAACGGCGGACCTCGCGCCGAGCCATCGCGCGCTGAGTCCGTCCGATTTCGGACTGCACAACGCGTTGCGCGCCGAAGACGGGCGCTTGCGATTCATCGACTTCGAATATTTCGGCTGGGACGATCCGGTCAAGCTCGTGTCCGACACCGCCATTCACCCCGGCAGCAACCTGCCTGAAGCGAGCGCGAATCGTTTGATCGAACGGCTGTCGCGCGCCTTCGAGGCGAGCGATGACGCGTTTGCGATCCGACGTGACGTACTGTATCCTGTGTTCAAGGGAATCTGGTGCCTGATTGTCCTGAACGCCTATTTGCCGGACAGCCGCTCCCGGCGCGCAATGGCTGCGCAAGGTGGCGATGTTAGGATCCGCCTCGCCGGTCAGCTCGACAAAGCCCGCCGGCTTCACCAGACGATTCGGCCAACCGATTTACCGAAGTGACCCAGATCTCACCTCACGCTGAAGCCGCCCTCACCTGCACGTTGGATGAGCGCAGCCTTTATCTGCGCCGCCTGGTGCTCGGTTCTGTCCGCTCCGCGGGGCGCGGACATGTCGGTCCGGCGTTGTCGCTGATCGAGATGGTCCGCGTGCTCTACGACGACGTGCTGCGGATCGATCCGGACAACCCGCGCGATCCGGCCCGCGACCGCGCGATCCTCAGCAAGGGACACGGCTGTCTGGCACTCTATGCGCTGTTGGCCGATCGCGGCTTCTTTCCTTTGTCGGAGCTGGACGGTTTCTGCGGCCCCGACAGCATTTTAGGCGGACATCCCGAGTACGGAATGGTGCCGGGTGTCGAGGCCTCGACCGGCGCGCTCGGACACGGCCTGTCGATCGGTGTCGGCCTCGCGCTCGCCGCGCGCATGCGCGAGCGCTCCTATCGCACCTTCGTCCTGCTCGGCGACGGCGAGATCAACGAGGGGTCTGTGTGGGAAGCCGCCATGGGCGCCGCCAAGCACGGGCTCGACAATCTGGTCGCGCTGATCGACTACAACAAGCTGCAGAGCTACGGGCCCACCGATTACGTCCTGCCGCTGGAGCCGCTCGCGGACAAATGGCGCAGCTTCGGCTTTGCCGTCCAGGAGCTCAACGGCCACGACGTCGGCGCCCTGCGCACCGTCCTGAAGCAGGTCCCGGCCGTTCCGGGAAAGCCCACCGCGATCATCTGCCATACCGTCAAGGGCAAGGGTCTGCCGGCCGCGGAATCCAACGCCGATTGGCATCACAAGAACAAGCTCACCGACGGCGAGCTCGACGCCATCCGCGTCGCCGTCGGCGATTTTTGATCGGCTCCTCATGCGCAACACCGCGATGAACATGGTCCACAAGCTCGCCGCGCGCGACGAGCGTGTGCTCTACATCGGCTCCGATCCCGGCGCGGGCACCTTGCGCGCGATGAGCAAGGAGTTTCCCAAGCGCCATCTGATCGAAGGCATTTCGGAAGCGCACATCATCGGCATGTCGGCCGGTCTCGCGATGGAAGGCTTCGTGCCCTACGTCAACACCATCGCCACGTTCCTGACCCGCCGCTGCTACGAGCAGGTCGCCGTCGATCTCTGCCTGCATAATCTACCGGTGCGGCTGATCGCGAATGGCGGCGGGCTCGTCTACGCGCCGCTGGGTCCCACCCACCAGGCGATCGAGGACATCGCCATCATGCGGGCGCTGCCGAACATGACGGTGGTCTGCCCGTGCGACGCCGACGAGGCGGCGCGCCTGATGGAGCAAACGCTAGACTGGACCGGACCGATCTACATCCGGCTCGGCAAAGGTGGCGACGCAATCGTCTCGAAGGCCGAGCACGGCTTCGAGATCGGCAAGGCCATCCTGATGCGGCCCCCCGGCGACGTCGTCATGGTCACGACAGGCATCATGCTCCAGCGCGCACTCGCTGCGGCAGATCTGCTGGCGGCGCAGGGCATTCGCGCCGGCATCCTGCACATGCACACCGTCAAGCCGCTCGACACCGAGGCGCTGCTACAAGCGATCCGGGGCACCAGGCTGGTCGCGACGCTGGAGGAGCACGTGCCCTCCGGCGGCCTCGGCAGCGCGGTCGCCGAGGCGCTGATCGACAAGCTCGGCTCTGGCCTGCCCGCGATGCTGCGGTTGTCGCTGCCGGACCGGTTCATTCACAATTACGGATCGCAGGACTCGCTGCTGAAGAAACACGGACTGTCCGCCGACGCCATTGCGACCTCGATCGCGCGCGCGCTCCCCGCCTCGCACACCTCCTCTCCGCAACTTCATTCCACCTGACGGGCCCCATGCAGGACGTTCGATATTCCTATCTGCTCGAGCAATTCTCCGACCCGGCACCGATCCTGGCCGAGATCGGCCGACTGGTGGCGACGGGTGACTTCACCCTGGGCAAGCCCGTCGCCGAATTCGAACGGCGCTTTGCCGAGCTGATCGGCGTGCGTCACGCCATCGGCGTCGGATCGGGCACCGATGCACTCAAGTTGCCGCTCAAGGCGCTCGGCATCGGCCATGGCGACGAGGTCATCACGGCCGCCAACACCTTCATCGCCACCGTCGGCGCCATCGCCGAGACCGGCGCGACCCCGGTGCTGGTCGACTGCGACGACTCCTTCTGCATGAACGTCGATTACGTCGAAGCCGCGATCACGGAGAAGACCAAGGCGATCATGCCGGTTCAGTTGACCGGCGAGGTCACCGACATGGGCAAGCTGATGGCGATCGCCCAGCGTCACAACATCCCCGTGGTCGAGGATTCCTGCCAGGGCATCCTGTCGGAGTTCGAGGGAAAGCGGTCCGGCACCCACGGTATCGCGGCCGGCTTCTCCCTGCATCCGCTCAAGAACCTCAACGTCTGGGGCGATGCTGGTGTCGTCGTCACCAATGACGATGGGATGAACGAGCGGCTTCGTCTGATCCGCAACCACGGCATGAAGAATCGCGACGAGATCGCGATCCTCGGCTGCAATTCGCGGCTCGATTCCCTCCAGGCGGTCGTCGGCAACTGGCTGATCGGCCAGACCAGCGAGATCACGCGCCGTCGGATCGAGAACGCGGCCTATTACGATTCGGGCCTTGCCGGCCTGCCCGGCCTGCGCATTCCGCCGCGCCGGCCCAACGTGAAGCACGTCTACCATCTCTACATGGTGTTCGCCGAGCGTCGCGACGAGCTCTACAAATACTGCCTGGACAACGGCATCGAAGCGAAGATCCACTATCCCATCCCGTTGTACCAGCAGGAAGGCCTCAAGCACCTCGGCTACGCGCCGGGCACCTTCCCGGTCACCGACCGCCATGCCCAGGAGGTCATCAGCTTCCCCGTCGACCAGCATCTGACGCGCGCCCAGCAGGACCGCGTCATCGAGATCGTCCGGAAGTTCTGCCATGGACGGTGACACCGGCCGCCGACGCATCGGTTACGTCAATCTTCCCGCGCAATTCGAGGAAGAGCGCGTCGAGATCCTGCAGGCAGTCGAGGGCGTGTTCCAGCGCGGCGATTTCATCGGCGGCGCGGCCGTCGCGAAGCTTGAGGAAGAGCTCACCACCTATCTCGGCTCGCCGCATGTGGTGACGCTGAATTCCGGCACCGATGCGCTGATCCTGTCGTTGCGGGCGCTCAACATCGGTCCCGGGGACGAGGTGATCACCCCGCCGAATTCGTTCGTGGCATCGACCGCCGCCATCATCGCCGTCGGCGCCAGGCCCGTGTTTGCGGACGTGCTACCGGACCAGAATATCGATCCCGCCGCAGTCGAGGCCGCCGTCACCTCGCGGACCAGGGCGATCATGCCGGTGCACCTGACCGGGCGCATGGCCGACATGAACCCGCTGATGACGATCGCCGCCAAGCATGCTCTCGCCGTGATCGAGGACAGCGCGCAGGCCGTCGGCTCGACCTATGACGGACGGATGAGCGGGACCATCGGAACGTTCGGCTGCTTCTCCGCCCACCCGCTGAAGAACCTCAATGCGGCGGGCGACGCCGGCTTCGTCGTCACCGCCGACGCCGAGCTTGCCGCGAGAATTCGCCGCCTGCGCAATCACGGCCTGATCAATCGCAGTGACGTCCAGGAATGGGGCATCGTGTCACGCCTCGACACGGTCCAGGCCGAGGTGCTCCGGATTCGCTTGCGGCACCTGCCCTCTGTCATCGGACGCCGGCGCAGCAACGCCGCGCAATACCGCGCCGAACTCGCCGGCCTTCCCCTGTTCATCCCGGTTTGCCGCAACATCGAGTTCAACACGTTCCACACCTTCGTCGTGCAGACGGACCGTCGCGACGACTTCCAGAAATATCTTGCCGACAAGGGCATCGAGACCGCGATCCACTATCCGGTGCCGATCCACCTCCAGCAGGCGGCGGCGCATCTGGGTCACGGTCGCGGCGCGTTCCCGGTGACCGAGCGGCAGGCGGATCAGATCCTCACGCTTCCCATCAACCAGTTCCTCTCGGCCTCGGATATCAGCTATGTTTGCGCGACCGCCCGGGAGTACTTTGCATGACGGACACGGCTTTCCTCGAGGCCGATGAGCAGGCAATGGCGCAACGCTTCATCGACGACGGCTTCGTCACCACGCCGGCCGACGACCGCGCCGGGCTCGACCGGATCCAGCGGCGCGCCGCCGAACTCGCGGCGGACTATCTGAAGCTGCCAGACGGCAACGACCCCTACGCGATGCTCGACACCATCCACACGCGGGTGAGCGTAGATGATCTCAACGGCCTGCGGCTGCACGTCTTCAACGGCCTCAACGCCGAGCCATGGTTCCGGCCGACCTATTTCCGTCTAGCCCGCTCGACGATCGAAACCATCGTGGGCAACGAGCTCTGCATGCAGCGCCGCGTCAATCTCAGCATCCAGCTGCCGGGCGACGATTCGTCGCTGCTCGCCACCCATTCCGACGTCTGGTCTGGCGACTCGCCGTTCGAGGTCGTGGTGTGGGTACCGCTGGTCGACGTCCACCGCACCAAATCGATGTATCTGCTGCCGCCATCCCTGAACGGCGAGATGCAGGACCGGATGGCCAGCCTGCGCAGCGCGGAGGAACTCTATCAGACCATCAAGCCGCACGCGACGTTCATCGAGATTCCCTACGGTCACGTGATGCTGTTCAACCAGACCCTGATGCACGGCAATCGCATCAACGAGGAAGCCGGCTCGCGCTGGAGCATGAACTGCCGTTTCAAAAGCATCATGTCGCCCTACGCGGACAAGCGATTTGGCGAATTCTTCGAACCGATCCTGCTGCGTCCGGCGACACGTGTCGGCATGCAATACAAGCTCCCGGGAGGCTTCCATGGCTGAGCGAGCCGGCCATCGCGGCTATATCGGCGCCCGGCCGCTGAACGGCAGCCGTACTCCCCAGCACGTCCAGAACATCGTGATTCGCGACTATGCGCGGCGGAAGAACTTGCATTATCTGCTCAGCGCCGCCGAGCACACCATGCAAGGCAGCTACATGGTGCTCGAGGACATCCTCGACGAGCTACCCCGGTTGCGCGGCCTGATTCTCTACAGCATCTTCATGCTGCCGCCCGACGAGGCACGGCGGCGAGAGATCTATGACCGCGTACTGAGCGAGGGCTGCGATCTGCACGCGGCCGTCGAGGAGATCACGCTGTCCTCGCGCGACAACATCCAGGCCGTCGAGGACATCCTGCTCGTCAACAAATTCGCGACCATCCTGTGACGATGCCGCGGACCGGTTGAGGACAATGACCGAGATCAACCTGCTCCAGCCGATGCACGCATCGACCAAGCGGAACTACGTTCAGCGGGTTGTCGAGCACGACAAGGCGGAATCCGCCACTGTCGCGCGGCAATGGGGGCGCGACTACTGGGACGGCGACCGCCGCTATGGCTATGGCGGTTACCGCTACGACGGACGCTGGCGCCCGCTCGCCCAGACCCTGATCGACCGCTATGGCATCAAGTCCGGGATGAGCGTGCTCGATGTCGGCTGCGGCAAGGGCTATTTGCTCTACGAGCTCACCCAGCTCGTCCCTGGCCTCACCATCGCCGGCATCGACATCTCCGACTATGGCATTGGCAACGCCAAGGAAGAGGTGCGACCGCAATTGAAGGTCGGCAGCGCCGTCGAGCTCCCCTACCCCGACCACAGCTTCGATCTCGTGGTGTCGCTCGGCGTGCTCCACAATCTTCCGCTCGAGGACGTCTTCCGCGCCGTGTCGGAGATCGAGCGCGTGGGGCGCGGCACCTCGAAATATCTGATGGTGGAGTCGTTCCGCGACGAGCGCGAGAAGGCGAACCTGCTCTACTGGCAGCTCACCTGCCTGAGTTTTCATGGTCCGGAGACGTGGGCCTGGATCTACGACAAATGCGGCTACCGGGGCGACCATGGGTTCATCTTCTTCGAATGAAGCAACGGGCCTGCGCCGGCCGGCCTCGCTACGCGCGCAAAATCCCGAAGTGTATTATTCGGACGACGCCATCGTCACGGCGAATGACGCCACGATCGCGGAGCTGAAGCGCATCGCCGCAGGCAATCCGCGTCTGCGCAGCCGGCTGTGCACGCATCCTGATCCCTCGTCCGGCCTGCACGAGATGCTGATCGTGCATCATCGCGAGGCCTATGTGCGGCCTCACAAGCACTTTGGCAAACCTGAATCGTTTCACCTGATCGAGGGCACTGCGCAGGTCGTGATCTTCGAGGACGACGGCCGCATTCGCGACGTGCTCGAGATGGCGCCGTACGGCCGGGGCGCGCTCTGCTACTACCGGATGCCCGAGCAGTTGTTTCACTCGATCCTGATCACCTCGGAGTGGCTGGTGTTTCACGAAACCACCGCGGGTCCGTTCGACCCCTCCCGCACGGCATTTCCCGACTGGGCACCGGATGGCAGCGATGCCGCGGCAGTGCAGAACTATGTCACATCGACCGGTGCGCTCGCCGCGGAGCATCTGGCCCATCGCCATACTTCACGAGCCATTCGAGCAGAGGTTCCTACCGATGACTGATCATTGCCGCCTCTGCCATTCGACCAATTTGCGCCCGGTCATCGACCTCGGACAGATGCCGATTGCGCATCGGCTTCGGCACAGCCGCGACGAACAGGACGAACGGTATCCGTTCGAGGTGCTGGCGTGTGGCGAGTGCGGCCTGCCCCAGATCGTCAAGCCGATCGATCCCGACATTCTGTACCGGCAGTTCAACTACAATTTCAGCAGCTGGAAGCCGGAGCCGCATCAGGTCGACGAGCTCGATACCATCGCCAAATTCTCGCCCCATCAATCCGTGTTCGAGATCGGATGCAATGACGGCCTGTTCATGGACAGGCTTCGCGAACGCGGTGCGAAGGTTTTGGTGGGCGTCGAGCCCAACCCGGTGTCGGGCAAGATCGCCCGCGAGCGCGGCATCAAGGTCTATGCCGACATGATCAGCCCGGCGCTGTGTCACGACGCAGTCGCCGAGGCCGGCAAGTTCGATCTGGTCGTCTCGCGACAGGTGCTGGAACATATTGTCGATTTCGAGAACTTTTTCGATTGCGTGAAAATCGCGCTGCGCAACGACGGGCTTCTCTTCATCGATGTGCCTGATTTCGCGCCCGGCTCCGCGGTCGGCGACCTCTCCGTCCTCTGGGAGGAGCACGTCAGCTATTTCACCGAACCGACCCTGATCGCGCTGCTGGCCCGTCACGGCTTCGAGGCGATTTCAGTGAAGAAATACAATTTCAGCGGCGGCAGCCTCGCGATCGCAGCCCGGCGCGCGACGCGCGACGTGATGCCTCCGCCCGCTCCTGCCGGCGTCGGCGAAAGGTTCGGCCAGCGCGCCAGGGAGTACGGCGCGCGTCTTCGCCCGATCCTCGCCAAGGCACGCGCCAACGGCGCCGAGATCGCCATCTACGGCGCCGGCTGTCGAGCCTGCACCTTCACCAATGCCCATGAACTCGCGGATCTCGTCGACCTCTCGGTCGACGACCAGAAGGAGCGCCAGGGCTTGTTCCTGCCCGGCACCGGCATTCCGATCCGCCCGCCGGAGAACCTCGCCGGCAAGTCGGATCCACTCGTCTGCCTTCTGGCCGTCAACCAGGAGAACGAAGACAAGGTCGGCAGCCGGCTGCGCGAAAACGTGAAGCGTCCGCTCCACATCGTATCGATCTTCGCGCCCTCGGACATCTGGAGCGAGCTCGATCGCCTCGAGGCCGCCGCAGGGTCGCGGCATGGCTGAGGACAAGCTCTTCAACTATTACGAACGTCAGGACGTCCTGCCGACGTTCGGGAATTTCAAATCCGCCGCCGAACTCGAAGCCTATGCCCGCCTGCGGCGCGAGTTGTTTTCCGACAAGCTGGTGCTGCCGCCACGGTTGTTCCGCGACGCCGACGTGCTCGAATTCGGCCCCGATTCCGGTGAGAACGCGCTGGTGTTTGCCGGCTGGGGCGCAAACATGACGCTCGCCGAGCCGAACCGGCATGCGCACGCGAAAATCCAGGCTTACTTCGCACATTTCAACCAGGCTCAACGTCTGCGCGAACTCGTATCGTTCGATGTCGAAGGATTTCGCAGCGATCGTCGCTTCGACATCATCGATGCCGAAGGATTCATCTACACGGTGCAGCCGACTGAAAATTGGCTCGGCGTCTTTCACCGGCTGCTCCATCCGGACGGTTACGCTGTCGTTTCCTACTACGAGCGCTACGGCGGCTTCTTCGAGCTCGCGCTCAAGGCGATTCATGCGGCCGGCAAGGTGCTGACGGGCCGTCCCGGGCTCGAAACGGCGAAGCTGCTGTTCGACGCGAAATGGAACAGCATCCCGCATACGCGCAGCTTCGAATCCTGGCTGATGGACGTGCTCGAAAATCCTTTCGTCCGGCACCGCTACTTCCTCGACGCGGGAGCCTTGTGCACGGCGGCGCATGAGCAGGGATTCGACATCCATTCAGGGTGGCCGGCTTATCGCGACAGCCTGGACGTCTACTGGCACAAGAAGGTCCTGCCCGATGACGAGAAGCTGCGGCGCGCGACGCGCCACCTCGGTCGCAGCCGTCTGAGCTTTCTCGGCGGACGGAAGCTCTATCTGGCCGGCAAGACCGAGATGGTCGAGGCGATCTCGGCTTCGATCGAGACACTGGTTGTCGATGTCGATGCGATGATCGACGATCCCTTCGGCGATAGCCTGCCCCGTGTGATCGCGAGCCTTGCGTCGCTGCGCGAGGCGATACCGGCGACAGACATTCTCGCCGACGATGCGTCCGACATCGATGCCATCATGGCGACCCTCGACAGCTTCCATCGTATCTTTGGCGCGATCGGGCGACGGGACGTGTCCACAGTCACGGCCCTCACCCAGTCCGACCAGGCGTTCATCAACACCTGGGGACAGCCGGCGCACTTTCTTGTTATCCGGAAACGCTTCGAGGGGTCCTAGCAAGTGAGGCCAGGCATTGGCATCATCGGAACGGGCATGGTCGGTCAGATGTGCCACCTCGCCAATTTCGTCGCCAACCCCGCCTGCCGCGTCGTCGCGATCGCGGATCTCCGGCCCGACCTCGCTGCCGCAGCGGCGCAAAAATTCGACATCGCGCGGGTCTACGGCACGCACCGGGAACTGCTGGCGGACAGCGAAGTGTCGGCCGTCGTCGTCGTGACGAAGCGTCGCGCCACCGGCCCGATCGTGCTGGGTGCGTTGAGCAGTGGCCGCCATGTGCTGTCGGAAAAGCCGATGGCCTACACCGCGGCTCAGGCCGTTTCACTGACCGAGGCGGCGCTCCGGCACAAGCTCGTCTACAGCATCGGCTACATGAAGCGTCACGACGCCGGGGTGGCGCGCGCGATTGCCGAGTTGGCACGCCTACGAGCGGATCAGTCGCTTGGACGCGTTGTCGGCGCGCGAGGCTGGTGCTTCGGCGGCAGCACTGGCCGGTCCCAGGACAACTTTGTCATGACCGGCGAAGTGCGGCCGGACGGGCTCGAGCTCTGGCAGGACGGCCCCGACTGGATGCCGGGTGCGATGCGACCCGGCTACGACAGTTTTCTGAACGTGTTCAGCCATATCATCAACCTCGCGCGCTACATGCTCGGATCGTCACCGACGGTCGCGGAAAGCACCATCGAGAGCTCGGGCGCGGCGACCGTGACACTCGACTTCGACGGCGTCGCCTGCGCGCTGCAACTCGCAAATGGATCCGACGGCGTCTGGCGCGAGGGGCTGAGCATCGCGTTCGAACAGGGCGCGCTGACCATCGAATTGCCCCCACCGTTTGCCGAGCAGGAGGCGGAGGTCATCCTCGATCAGCAAGGACAACGCACGCGATTGTCGCGCGACACGAGCTGGGCGTTTCGGCGTCAAGCCGATGCATTCGTCGCCGATATCGTGGAGCAGAGGACGCCGCTGGCTTCCGGCGCAGATTCCGTGGCCGACATCGCCCTTGCGGAGGCGATCTGGAAACGGCAGGTCAGCGGTTAGGCTTCACGCCGTCCGGCGGCAATACCCGGGCGATGGCTGATTGCCCACATTCTAGCTAAGTGTTTGATTTCGCTGGCAGGAGTGGCAGGGCTCGAACCTGCGACCCCCGGTTTTGGAGACCGGTGCTCTACCAATTGAGCTACACTCCTACGGACCCTGCGTTGCCGCGCGGATCAGGCCGCTTTGAAGCACAGGGGGCGGCCGGATTGCAAGGCCGGATTGCAAGGGTGAAGCGCGCTGGCTTCGCTTGTTTGTGCCGCGCCTTCTGGGCCACAGTCCGCTCCGAACAATAATAAGCAACCGGGAGTGCCCATGACTGCCCAAGCCTCTGCGACTGCCCAAGCGTCCGCGACAGCCGCCCATCGCCCCTCGACCGCGCCGAAGACGCCGCCTCTGCCGGAATCCCGCCCCGAGACGCTGGGGCTGTCGCGCCCTCGCCTCCAGGCAATGTCGGACGCCTTCAAGCGCGAGATCGACAGGGGAACCGTGCCGGGCGTCACCGTGCTGGTGGCACGGCACGGCCAGGTCGGCTGGTTCGAGGCGCTCGGCAGGCAGAGCCCGACGGGCGCGGCGCCGATGGCGCATGATTCGATCTTCCGCATCTTCTCGATGACCAAGCCGATCGTGTCGGTCGGCATCATGACGCTGGTCGAGGATGGGCACCTGATTCTTGCCGACCCCGTCGCGAAATTCATCCCGGAGTTCGCCGATCAGAAGGTCGGCGTGACCAGCGGCGGCAAGCTGGAACTGGTTCCGCCGAAGCGCCCGATGACGGTGCAGGACCTGCTCCGCCACACCTCCGGCCTGACCTACGAGCACCAGGGCGACGGCCCCGTGCACAAGATCTACCAGGAGTCGCGGGTGCGCAGCCGCAAGATCACCAACGCCGAGCACGCCGCCCTGGTGGCGAGCTTCCCGCTGGTCTGCCATCCCGGCGACGAGTTCAACTACAGCCGCTCCACCGACATCCTCGGTCGCATCATCGAGGTGGTCAGCGGCAAGTCGCTCGGCACGTACCTCACCGAGCGCATTCTCACGCCCTTGCAGATGGCCGAGACCGGCTTTGCGACAGCCGAGGCCAATGCCGGCCGGCTTGCCGAGCCGTTCGCGGCCGATCCCTGGACCGGCGACAAGGTCGCGCCGTTCAACATGCTCGAGCAGCCCATCATGGAGTCCGGCGGCGGCGGCCTCGTCTCCACCACCATGGACTATGCCCGCTTCGCGCTGATGCTGCGCAATGGCGGCACGCTCGACGGCAACAGGATCATCGGCCGCAAGACGCTGGAACTGATGGCCTCCGATCATCTCGGACCTCACGTCGTGACCAACGGCACGCTGCTGTCGCCCGGCCATGGTTTCGGCCTCGGCTTCGCGGTGCGCCGCGAGGCCGGCATCGCGCCCTTCCCCGGCAGCGTCGGCCAGTATTTCTGGAGTGGCATTGCGGGGACGTTCTTCTGGATCGATCCCAAGGAGGATCTGTTCGTCGTGTTCATGAGCCAGGGCCCGGGGCAGCGCGATTATACGCGAACGCTGGTGCGGGATCTGGTGTACGCGGCGGTGGATTGAGATCCGGCTCTCGTGCCCCGGACGCGCTGCAACGCCCTTAGCGTTGCTGCGCAGAGCCGGGGCCTATGCCTCCGCGATCTCGACCCCCTCACCTCTGGCTCCCGGCTCTGCGGAGCGGCACTTCGCGCCGCACCGCGTCCGGGACACGAGACCGTCAACTGATCGTCGCGCCGCCGTCGATCACCATGGTCTGGCCGGTCATGAAGTCGCCGGCCCTCGAGCCCAGGAACACCGCGGCGCCCGCGATCTCGTCGGGCACGCCGATGCGCAGCAGCGGCGAACGCGCGGTCGAGGCTTTCAAATTCTCCGGATTGTCCCACAGCGCTTTCGCGAAGTCGGTCTTGATCAGGCCGGGCGCGATGCAGTTCACGCGGATGTTGTGCGGGCCATATTCGCAGGCCAAATTGCGCGCGAGCTGCATGTCGGCGGCTTTCGAGATCGCGTAGGCGCCGAGGATGGTCGAGCCCTTCAGGCCGCCGATCGAGGAGACGATAATGATCGAACCGTCCTTGCGCTCGATCATCTGCGGCACCACCATCGAGATCAGCCAGTTGTTGGCGACGATGTTGTTGTCCAGGATCTTCCTGAACTGATCGTCGGAGATGCCGGCGAGCGGACCGTAATACGGGTTCGACGCGGCGTTGCAGACCAGCACGTCGATCTTGCCGAAGGCGCGGTTGCTCTCGTCGATGAGGTTCTGCAGGTTTTCCTTCGACGAGATGTTGGCGGCGATCGCAACCGCCGTGTCCTTGCCGAACTTGTCGTTGATGCTCTTGGCGACCTGGTCGCAAACGTCGGCCTTGCGCGAGGAGATCACCACCTTGGCGCCGTGCTCGGCCATGCGCTCGGCGATCGCAAGCCCGATGCCGCGCGTCGAGCCGGTGATGACGGCGACTTTCCCCTTCATGTCGAACAAGGTCATGTTTCTCTCCCAGATTGATCTTCGTGTTCATTGTCATTCCGGGGCGGCGAAGCCGAACCCGGAATCTCGAGATTCCGGGTCCGGTCCTGCGGACCGTCCCGGAATGACAGCTCACTCAGGCGAGCTTCTTGACTTCCGGTCCCGCGGGTTGATGCATCGCCGCATGCGCATCGTCCGCGATCCACGGCTGCTGGTTCACCATCGGCAGCCGCCAGACATTGCGCTCGGGACTTGCGAAATAGTCGAGCCGCGTCACCGAGCAATTGTCGATATCGAACGCGAGCCCCCGCTCCGGCTGATTGTCGAGCGCCAGCCCCAGCGCCGCCTTGATGGTGCCGCCATGTGCGACCGCGATCACGTCCTGCCCGGCGGCCTCATTGTTGATCCGCTCGATGGTGCGGCGGGTGCGGTTGTAGAGGTCCATGAAGCTTTCGCCGCCGGGTGCAGGCTCGTTGATGTCGGCAAACCAGCTCGATCCGACGGGACGGCTGGCGATGAACTCGGCGCGATTCATGCCCTGCCAGCGGCCGAGGTTTTGTTCGGCGAGGTCCGCTTCCCATTTCATGGCCGCAGGCTTTGGGAAGCCGGCCGCCCAGATCGCTTCGGCGGTCTGATGCGTGCGCATCAGATTGCTCGAATACCAGACCGCCTTGCGTGGCAGCACCTTGGCAACAGCATTGAAGACGTAGGAATCGCTGGTGTCGCAGGCGAGATCAGACTGACCGTAGATGTTGCCGCCGTCATTGCGCACGGGCGCGTGACGGACCCACCACCAGCGTGTCGTGACCACTTTGGGCTTGTCTGCACCTGCCATCGAAACCCTTCCATCCCGTTTGATGTCGCTGTACGTCAGTAGCGAACGTGTCTCAAGACACTTTACCGTTTGAAATCTTGTTTGAAATTCCGTCGCGCGGCAAGCGTCGCGTGCGAACCAAAGGGAGAAACCGCATGGGCCGTCTGCAAGGCAAATCCGTCATCATCACCGGTGCCGGCAGCGGCATCGGCCGCGCGGCCGCGCTGCTGTTCACGAGAGAAGGCGCCAAGCTGATCGCGGTCGATCGCACCGAGGCGGTGAAGGAGACGGTCGACGAGGTGAAGAAGGCCGGCGGTGTCGCGGAAGCGATGATAGCGGATGCGGGCTCCGAAAAGGACGTCATGGCCGTGATCGACAAGGCGGTGAAGACGCACGGCCGGCTCGACGTGATCTGGGCCAATGCCGGCGTCTCCGGCGGACTCGTCCCGCTCGGCGAGCAGACCGTCGAGCAATGGCAGGAGGTTTTGCGCATCAATCTGATCGGGCCGTTTCTCGCGGTGAAGCATGCGATGCCGCACATGGTGAAGCAGCAGTCCGGCGCGATCGTGCTGACCGCGTCCGTCGCCGGCCTCAAGGCCGGCGCCAGCGGACATCCCTATGCCGCGAGCAAGGCGGGCGTCATCTCCCTGGTGCAGACCACAGCCTACTCGCTCACCGGCACCGGTGTGCGCATCAACGCGGTGTGCCCGGGCCTGATCGAGACCGGCATGACCAAGCCGATCTTCGACCGCGCCAAGGAGCGCGGCACCGCCGACAAGATCGGCCAGCTCAATCCGCTCAAGCGTCCCGGCCAGCCGCACGAGCTCGCCGCGATGGGATTGTTCCTGGCCAGCGACGAGGCGTCGTATGTCAACGGCCAGGCCTTCCCGGTGGACGGTGGCCTCACGGCGTCGATGCCGTATACGGGCAAGCCGGTTTAGTTCGCGAACTCCCCTGTCCCGGACGCGGTGCGGCACGCAGTGACGCTCCGCAGAGCCGGGATCCAGAAAGCTACAGCACGTGCTGCGGCATGGGCCCCGGCTCTGCAGCGCATCGTCGAAGAGACGCTGCGCTGCGTCCGGGGCACGAGACTGTTGATGAATAACTGACATCGGATCGCATCCTCGCGACTTGTCTCGCCCGAGCTTTGCTTGTTCGCCTCACCCTCAAATGAAAGAGGGCGCAGGGAAGACCGGGTGCCGGCTGGCACCCACGGTCCACTGTGCGAGATTGTCGTGAACAAAATTGCACAGCAGCATACAGGTGAAGCCCAACACACGGCCTTCCCTGCGCAGTGGCTTTACGGCTTATGTCGTGATCTCCCCGGGGAGCGATGCACTATTGCCCCCGTCGCCTTGCGGATGGCTGACGCGCGTGCCCGGTTGGGCAACCCACATCACCGCAACACTTGGCGCACAGACCCCGGGCGCCAGGACCACACGATTTTGCCGTACGCCGATCACACCGGTCGTGTGCGCGACGCCTTCGCTCACGGTTGCCCGCCCTGCGAAGTCCTTCGCGCCGATGTGACCAACGTCCACCGCCGTCCGGCCCGCGTTCGTGACGATCGCGATACGCCCCTCTTCCTTGGGCCGGAGTGTGGCGACACATACGCCGTTTCCGAATTTCGGTAAAGTGGAATATTTCGAGCGGCGCGGGTTGACCGGCAATTGGGGTGTTTTGCCCGACAGGTAACGCAAGGTCTTGTAGCCCGGATGAGCGAAGCGACATCCGGGATTCCTACCACGAGCTGCCCCGGGTCTCGCTTCGCTCACCCGGGCTACGGGACCGACATTGATTTGCCCACATGAGCACGACGTTGGTATGGTTCGTGCAAGCACTTCAACTTCCATCCCCCTGACAAGAACGTGACAATGCCAAGCTCGAGACCCGACCGTATTCGCAAGCTGCTCGCCGACCTCGTCGGCTTCGACACCATCAGCGATCGCTCCAACCTGCCCCTGATCGCGCATATCGAGAGCTATCTCGCTGCGCTCGACGTCAAGAGTGAGCGCATCACCGACGAGACCGGGCAGAAGGCCTCGCTATGGGTCACCATTGGACCCGAGGACCGCCCCGGCCCGGTCCTGTCCGGCCATACCGACGTCGTGCCCGTGGCCGGCCAGGACTGGAGCCACGATCCGTTCAAACTCGTCGAACGCGACGGCAAGCTCTATGGCCGCGGCACCACCGACATGAAGGGCTTTGTGGCGGTGTGCCTTGCCATGGTGCCGGAGATGCTGGAGGCGAAGCTCGCAACGCCCATTCACCTCGCGATCTCCTATGACGAGGAGATCGGTTGCGTCGGCGTGCGGCCGATGCTGCGGGAGGTCGCGAAAAAACGCGTGAAGCCGCTCGGCGCCTTCATCGGCGAGCCGACCGAGATGAAGGTCATCATCGGCCATAAGGGCAAGCACGGCGTGCGCGCCACGTTCAAGGGGCTCGCCCGCCACTCCTCGATTGCGCCCGACGGAGTCAACGCCATCGAATACGCCGCGGAGCTGATCGTCGAGATCCGACGGCGCGCCGTGGCGCTCGCAGCCGTGCGAGCGGCCGACAGCCTCTACGACGTCCCGCACTCGACGCTGCTCACCAGCATCGTGCATGGCGGCGCCGCGCTGAACATCGTGCCGGATAGCTGCACGGTCGATTTCGAATGCCGTGGCATCGGCATCACCGAGTCGCGCGAGGTTACGGATGCGATCGTCGCCTGGGCCAAGGCCGAGCTCGAGCCCGCGATGAAAAAGCAGCATCCGGATTGCGGCATCGATTTTGAGGAGATCCTCGACTATCCCGCGCTCGACACGGCGGCCGATGCGACAATCGTCACGCTGGCCAAGAGCCTTGCGGGGCGCAACGACCACGCCAAGGTCGCGTTCGGCACCGAGGCAAGCCTGTTCGCCAGCATGGCCGATATCCCGTCCGTGGTGATCGGCCCCGGTTCAATCGCGCAGGCGCATACACCGGACGAATTCGTGGAAATGGCGGAGCTGGAGAAATGCGCAGGCTTCGTGGAGAAGCTGATCGCGCATTGCGTGAAGGGGTAGCGGAGTTCGCAATTACTGGGTCCCGGCTCTGCGCAGCAACGCTTATGCGTTGCTGCGCGTCCGGGACACGAGCACCGCCGCTAATCCATCCCGCCACGATGGAATTATAGACGCCGGGAAATACGGTCTCGTGTCCCGGACGCGGTGCGGCACGAAGTGACGCTCCGCAGAGCCGGGACCCAGAACACTTGGCGGCACCGTTCAAACATGCAATCTTAAGTCGTGACGATGCATTACCGGCGATTGCGTGTACATGCCCTTTTTCGTTTACATCCTTGCGAGCAAACGAAACGGAACTCTTTATGTCGGAGTTACCAATGACCTTGCTCGGCGAATGACCGAGCATAAGGCCAAACTCGTACGCGGCTTCACGCAGAAATACGGCGTGACCTTGCTTGTCTACTTCGAAACCTTCGAATCCGTACTGGAAGCTCGGGCGCGCGAACATTCGCTGAAGCGTTGGCGACGCAGCTGGAAGCTCAAGCTGATCGAACAACTCAATCCGGACTGGCGCGATCTGACCGACGAGCTGAATACGTTGGTGACGTGACTGGGTCCCGGCTCTGCGGAGCAGCACTTCGTGCTGCACCACGTCCGGGACACGAGAGGCGCGATCGAGGTAAAAAGGGCGCGGCCTTCAGTCGCGCCTTCGTAGTCCCTACACCGCGCCGGCCTTCTGCGCATACTCCCAAGACGCTTTCGACAGCGGCACGGTGCGCTTGGCTGACTCCAGCGCCTTGGCATTCGCCGCGGTGCCGTCGCGGACGCGGCCGGCGATGCCTTGCGTGATGCCGGCGAGGCGGAACAGGTTGTAGGCAAAATACCAGTTGAGATCAGGCACTGTCATCTTGGTGACGTTGCAATAGATCTGCGCGGCTTCCTCCACGCTCGGGATGTTGAGCGCCTTGAGGTCGGCGCCGTCCAGGCCGGGCATGACCCACTGCATCAGCAGATAGGTGAAGTCGGCCATGGGATCACCGAGTGTCGACAGCTCCCAGTCCAGGACCGCCTGCACGCGCGGTTCCGTTGCGTGGAAAATCATGTTGTCGAGGCGATAGTCACCGTGGACGATCGAGACGCGCGCCTGCTCCGGAACGGTCTTCGGCAACCATTCGGCGACCTTCTCGAACTCCGGAATCGTCTGGGTCTCGGACGCGCGGTACTGCTTGGTCCAGCGGTCGATCTGCCGGGCAAAGTAGTTACCCGGCTTGCCGAAGTCGCCAAGACCGATCGCGACGGGATCGAACATGTGGAGTTTTGCCAGCGTCTCGATCTTGCTGGTGAAGATTTTTCGACGATCTTCCGGCGTCTGGCTCGGCAGCGTCGGATCCCAGAACACCCGGCCGTCTTCCATCGACATGATGTAGAAGGCCGAACCGATGATGCTGTCGTCCTGGCACAGCGCATAGGCCTTCGCGACCGGAAAGCCCTGCTTTCCCAGGGCCGCGATCACCCGGTATTCGCGATCGACCGCGTGCGCCGACGGCAGCAATTTGCCGAACGGCTTGCGCCGCATCACATAGGAGCGGTTCGGCGTGTCGAGCCGGTAGGTCGGGTTGGACTGGCCACCCCTAAACTGCAGGACGACCAGCGGTCCTTCATAGCCCTCGACGTTGTCGCGCATCCAGGCTTCGAGCCGCATCTCGTCGATACGATGACGCTCCTCGACGGGCTTGGTGCCCGAGAATTCTTCGTCTTTCCTGACGCCGTCAGCCAATGTGACGCTCCCTTATTTTTCTTTGTCCGTCATTCCGGGATGGTCCGAAGGACCAGACCCGGAATCTCGAGATTCCGGGTTCGATGCTACGCATCGCCCCGGAATGACGGTGAAGGGAGCGCCATCAGCTCCCCTATTTCAATGACTGGAAGAGTTTGCATACTTCCGAACCTCGAGCCTGGCAATGGCGCGATTGTGCACCTCGTCCGGGCCGTCGGCGAGACGGAGCGTGCGGATGTGAGCGTAGTCCTTGGCAAGGCCGGCTTCGTCCGAGACGCCTGCACCGCCGAAAGCCTGGATCGCCTCGTCGATGATCTTCAGCGCCATGTTGGGGGCTGCGACCTTGATCATGGCGATCTCGGCCTGCGCGGTCTTGTTGCCGACCTTGTCCATCATGTCGGCGGCCTTGAGGCACAACAGCCGCGTCATCTCGATGTTGGTGCGGGCCTCGCCGATGCGCTGCTCCCACACAGAATGCTCGACGATCCGCTTGCCAAAGGCGGTGCGCGAGGTGAGCCGCTTCACCATTTTCTCCAGCGCCTCCTCGGCCTTGCCGATGGTGCGCATGCAGTGATGGATGCGGCCGGGACCGAGACGGCCCTGCGCGATCTCGAAGCCGCGGCCTTCGCCGAGCAGGATGTTCTCCTTCGGCACCCGCACGTTCTCGAGCAGCACCTGGGCGTGGCCATGCGGCGCGTCGTCGAAGCCGAACACGGGCAGCATCTTCTCGACCTTGATGCCGGGGGTGTCGAGCGGAACCAGGATCTGCGACTGCTGCTGGTGCTTGGCCGCCTTGAAATCGGTCTTGCCCATCAGGATCGCGATCTTGCAGCGGGGATCGCCGACGCCGGACGACCACCATTTGCGGCCGTTGATGACGTAGTGGTCACCGTCGCGCACGATGCTGGTCTCGATGTTGGTGGCGTCAGACGAGGCTACGGCCGGCTCCGTCATCAGGAAGGCGGAGCGGATCTCGCCGTCCATCAGCGGACGCAGCCATTTGCGCTTCTGCTCCTTGGAGCCGTAGCGCATGAACACTTCCATGTTGCCGGTGTCGGGCGCGGAACAGTTGAAGACTTCCGAAGCCCAGGAGATGTGGCCCATCTGCTCGGAAAGCAGCGCGTATTCGAGATTGGTCAGTCCCGCGCCGCGGAATTCGTCATCCTCATGCTCGTTGGGCGGCATGAACATGTTCCAGAGACCTTCGGCCTTCGCCTTCTTTTTGAGATCCTCGAGCACCGGGATCACCTTCCAGCGTTCGCCGCTGCGATCCTGCTCATCATAGACCGGCACCGCCGGACGCACGTGCTTGGCCATGAAGGACTGCACGCGGTCGAGCCATTCCTTCTGCTTCGGCGACAGATCGAAATCCATGGGACGCTCCTCGTCTTTGCCAACTTGTTTTGGCGAACTTGTTTTGCGCCGGACTGTCCACCCGCATTGTGCGACCCGCAAGTGCGAATGCGCGACTTGCGGACTCTCCGGAACCCCTTCGCGCATTTGCGAACGAGTCCCGATTGCGGATTGACTTTCCCGACCTTCAAACGATAGTTTCATACAACTGTTTGAATTGCAACTCCCTCCCCGAGGGGCTCCCATGGCCAGCGATCATACCCGGACTGCCATCCTCGCCGCCGCCGAACGGCTCTATGCCGATCGCGGCTTCGGCGACGTGACGCTGCGCGACATCGTCGCGGAGGCCAATGTCAATCTCGCGGCGGTGAACTATCATTTCGGCTCGAAGGACGAGTTGATCGCGGAGCTGTTCGTGACCCGCTCGATCGCCACCAACCGCGAGCGTCTGCGCGAATTGAAGGCGGCGGAAGAACAAGGCGGCGGCCGCGCGCCGATCGAGGTAATCCTGCATGCCCTGGTCGGCCCGACACTGCGCGGCTGCCTCGGCCCGGAGAACCAGCGCTCGAGCGCGGCGCGCTTCATGATCCGCGCCTCGATCGAATCCGTGCCGCCGATCCGCCGCATCAAGAACCGCGAGATCGACCATTTGCGGAAATTCGCCGGCGCGATGCGCCGCGCCCTGCCCGACCGCAGCGACGTCGATATCTACTGGGGCCTGAATTTCGCGCTCGCCATGGCGCACCACACCATCCGCGAGAGCGAGCGGCTGATAAAGCTGTCGGAAGGCAAATGCGACCTCGACGACGTCGAGGACGTGGTCGCGCGCGTCGTCAGCGTGGCGACGATGGCGCTGACGGCGGGACGGCTGGAGGCGAAGGTGCCGTCAAAGGTGGCGGCGCGTTAGCGCAACTCGTTGCCGCACTGACGGTGCGCGCCCTCGCCCCGTTCTTACGGGGAGAGGGTTGGGGTGAGGGGCCTCTCTCCGCGCATGAGATCGTCGAGGGACCTGTACCCCCTCACCCGGATCGCTGACGCGATCCGACCTCTCCCCGCAAGCGGGGCGAGGTAAGTAAGCGCGGTCACATCATCGCGATGCAGTCGATCTCGACGTCGAAGGGGCCGAACCATTCCGGCGTGCAGACGAAGATCCGCGCCGGCGGATCGTGCGGGAAATAGCGCGCATAGACGGTGTTGAACGCGGCGAAGTGTCTTGTCGAGGTGCAGTAGACGTTGCACTTCATGACGTTGTCGAGGCTCGCGCCCGCCGTCTCGAGGCACAGCTTCATCTGCTCCATGACGAGCTCGCTCTGCCGTTCGATCGGCACGTCCGCGATCTCGCCCGTGTCGGGGTCGAATGGCGGCAGGCCGGCGACGAAGATCATGTTGCCGGCGCGCGTGACCGGCGAGACCGGCGCCTGCCGGCGATCGAGGAATGTCGAAATCGGCTCGACGCGGAGCGCTTCGCGTCTCATGTCGCGTTTCATTTCGAGATTCATGGGCGGCCACCTTCGGTTCAAGCGAGATGACGGCTTGCTACATCAGCTTGCAGCCGTCATGCTTCGCTTCTGATCGAAGTTTGCTCGCCGAACCGCCTAGGCGTGCTGCGGCATCTCCTCGGCCTCTTCCTTGGCGAGCAGCAGCAGCATCTCGATGCCCATGTCGCCTTCCTGCGGCGAGCGGATGAACTTTATTTCGTCGGCGCTTTGCCGCAACGCGGCAACGATCGCGACGGCCTGGTTAGCCGTTGCCGCCTCGGTCGCCAGAATTGCCTTCTGGTTCTTGGCCTGAAACCCGATCGTGTAGGACATGCGTTCTCTCCCGACCCAATGACGTCATCGAATCTGAGTCGCGCGCGAAGCGGAAGCCTGTGTGTTTACGGACCGGGTTTATCTGGGGATTGCGCGTAAGGCTCGCGCAAGGTCGCGCGAGTGTCATGATGACGTCACGATCTGCGCTCCGCCGAAGCTAGATGATGCCCTGCTGCTTCAGCGCCTCGATCTTGCCGGCATCATAGCCGAGCTTGCCGGCGAGCACCTCCTGGGTGTGCTCACCGAGCAGCGGCGGGGCGCGGTAATCCTTGATCGGGGTTTCCGAGAGCGTCAGCGCGTTGCGGATCAGCGAGAGATCGGGCTGGAACGGATGGTCGACCTTCACCCGCATGCCGCGCGACTGGACGTGGGGATCGGAAAACACCTGCTCGAAATTGTTGATCGGGCCGGAGGGCACGCCGGCCTCCTCCAGTCTGTCCAGCCAATAGGCCACCGGCTGCTTCAGGAACAGGCCGGCGAAGATCGCCATGATCTCCTTGCCATGCACGACGCGGTCGTTGTTCTTGACGAAGCGCTTGTCGCTCGCGAGCTCGGGCGCGCCGAGCACGGCGCAGGTGCGCTGGAACTGGCCGTCATTGCCGACCACCAGCATCAATTCGCCGTCGGTGCAGCGGAACACGCCGGCAGGCATGCCGCCATTGCCCCAGGTGCCGCGGCGCGGCGGCGTCTTGCCGTTGACGAGATAGATCTGCAGCCAGTGCGACAACGATGCGATGACGGTGTCGAACAGGCAGACGTCGATGTGCTGCCCCACGCCATCATTGGCGTCGCGATGGTACAGCGCCGAGAGAATCCCGATCGAGGTGTTCATGCCGGTCATGTAGTCGACGATCGACGGTCCGACCTTCATCGGGCCCTCGCCGGGCTCGCCGTCGATATGGCCGGTGACGCTCATCAGGCCGCCCATCGCCTGCAGGATGGCGTCATAGCCGGCGCGCGGCGCATAGGGGCCGGTCTGGCCGAAGCCGGTCACCGAGCAATAGATAATGCCGGGATTGATCGCCTTGACGGTCTCGTAGTCGAGGCCGTAGCGCTTGAGATCGCCGACCTTGTAGTTCTCCATGAAGACGTCGACGTCCTTGGCGAGCTCGCGGATGATCGCCTGCCCTTCGGGCTTGGCGATGTTGACCGTGACCGACTTCTTGTTGCGGTTGGCACAGAGGTAAAACGAGTTGTTGTTGTTGGCCTTGCCATCGGGGTCGGTCAGATAGGGCGGGCCGAAGGCGCGCGCGTCGTCACCGGTGCCCGGCCGTTCGATCTTGATCACCTCCGCGCCGAGATCGCCCAGCATCTGGGCCGACAGAGGCCCGGCAAGCACGCGGGTGAGGTCAAGGATCTTGATGCCTGAGAGCGGCAGGGCCGACATATCGAATTCCTCCGGGAACTGGATCTTAGAGCTGATCTTGGCGCGGCGGCGAGATCGCGGGCCGCGCCTCCTGCGGATACACTATTTTGGCGGCCCGAGCACTGCACTGTGGGCATACGGCTATCCCCCTGCCCGCCCGGCGCAGGTCATCCGCGCGGTGAATTTCCGCAGCGCGAATATTCTCAGGTCACTGCCGCCGCAGCCACCTGCGGACGCCGGCGGCCGAGCAGGACCAGGATCAGCACCGTGGCGCAGGAGCAGACGAAGGTAAGACCGAGCGCGCCGCGGCTGCCGAACTGGGTGAGCAGGCCGACAAGGAGCGGCGGCGAGACTGCGGAGGCAAGATTGAGCGGCAGCGCGATCATCGACATCGCCTTGGCGAACTCGGTCTGATCGTAGAACACGAGCGGGATCGTCGCACGCGCCACCGCCATCGCGCCGCTGCCGGCGCCGTAGAGCAGGATGAAGGCCGCAACCGCCCAGGTCGCGCCCCCGCTCGTCATCAGCAGCAGCATGGCGACCGGGAGCGCCGTGCCGGCGAAGAGCCCGGTCGTGATTCCGTCCCACCGCCCTCCGCCGAGAAAATCGAGCCCGCGGGCGCTGACCTGGATCACGCCCAGCATCGAGCCGAACGCAAGCGCCTGCGCCGGAGGAAGCCCCTCTGCCCGGAGCAACTCGATCATGATGGCCCCGATGCCGAAATTGACGAAGGCGTTCAGCGTGATCGCGGCAACGACGAGGCTGAAAGTGCTCCTGGGAATCGCAGGCGGCGGCGAAGACTTCACCGACTCACCACCATGATCCCCGGCGATTTTCCGTCGCGGTGCAAAGAATGCATAGAGCGGAAGGTTGACGACGATCATCATCGCCGCATAGACGAGGCACGTCCCGCGCCAGCCGAGCTGACCGCTGAGGAACGACGTCGTCGGCCAGAAGATGCTGCTCGACAGGCCCGTCACCAGCATGAGCGCGCCGATGGCATTCTTGGCCTGCCTCCCGGCGACCTCGTTCAGCATGATATAGGCGCCGGTCGAAAGCGTGGCGCTGCCGGCAATGCCGAGGACGATCCAGGCCGCGAAATACAGCGTCGGCTCGCGCGCGAGGGACAGCAGGATGAAGCCCGGCACGGTGAGGACCGTGCCTGAGATCATCACCTTTCGTGCGCCGTGCCGCTCAAACGACCTGGCGAGCCAGGGCGCGCACAGTCCCATCGACACATAGAGCACGGACGTCCCGGCGAACACCGCCGGCAAGCTCATGCCGAGATCGGCCGCGAGATCGCGTCCGACGATGGCGGGAAGACCTATCGTACCCCACCCGACAAGCTGGGAGACCGCGAGCACCAGCAGGACCCCGATGAGCCTGCTGTCAGATTTCAAAAACCGCATTCCAACCGTCGCCTGCCCGCCAGGCGCCGATCACGCCTGTGACGCCAGTCTTACCCGGAGACTCGGCGCACGGAAACGCCGGCCGTCGAATGGCAGCAGGCGGCCGGGAGCATGCCAGGGGGCGGCAGGAGCTTCCTACCCTGCGAGCCCGAGCAGGGATCGCGCCTCGGCCGCAGTCGCCACGCGGCGGCCGTGACGCGCGACAGCCTCACCGGCGATGGCCACGAGCTCCGCGTTGCTGGCGGCGAGGCGCGCCTTGTCGATCCTGATATTGTCCTCGAGCCCGGTGCGGACCGCATCGGCGCCACGCGCGAGCGCCCAGCCCATGACCTCGGCCTGGTGGCGTCCGATCCCGGCGGCCGTCCACGTCGCCTTCGGGATCAGCCGCCTGAGTTCGCCCAGCAGGATGTCGAGGACATGCTCGTCCGCGGGCATGGCGTTCTTGACGCCCATGACGAACTGCACGTGCGGACGCTGGTCAATCAGCCCCGCCTCGATCAGGCGGCGGGCGCCGTGCAGATGTGACAGATCGAAGATCTCGATTTCCGGCCGGATGCCATTCGCCTTCATGCCGGTGGCGAGAGTCTCCACCAGCGCGGCGCTGTTCTCGTAGACGATGGTCGGAAAGTTCACCGATCCCGTGGACAGCGAAGCCATGTCCGGCTTCAGGTAGAGCGACGATCCGCGCGCCGAGGGATCGCGGCCCCGCCCGCCGGTCGAGAACTGAACGATCATGTCAGGACAGTGCTTCCTGATCCCCGCCTGCACCACGGCGAAACGCTCGGGATCGGAGGACGGCGTCTCGTCATCGTTGCGAACATGGATATGGGCGAGCGTGGCACCGGCTTCGAAGGCCTGGTGCGTCGACTCGATCTGCTCGGACGGCAGGATCGGGACCGCGGGATTGTCCTTCTTGCGCGGAACGGAGCCGGTGATTGCGACGGCAATGACAGCAGGGTTCATCTTGCAACCTCATATTGATTGCGCTCACGCGCACAAATTCGAATCGGCAGCCTGACTATGCAGTGAGGCCCTGCCGCCGCGAACATCGATCGCGGCGGCAGTTGCCTCTATCATACCGTCAGGTCCGAACCGCGGCAGCCCCGCTTACCGCATCGCCGGCGCGCTGACGGTCATAATCTGCCCGCGGCATCGGAACGGCATTGGGGTTGCCGAGATCGTCGATCCTGATCCGATAGGTTTCCCGCGCGGTCAGGGCCGCCAGCGCGGCGATGACCGTGATCGCGAAGGCAATCGCCCCCACCGTCAACGGAATGTTGGTCGAGCCGGGAGGCGCGACGGTCGCAAACAGGGCGGGAAGCAATGCGGTGATGGTGGTTCCGATGTTCTGCGATATCGCCATCGCCGAGACGCGGGTGCGGGTCGGAAACAGCTCCGGGTAAAAGCTCGGGAAGATCGCGTTGTAGCCCTGATAGACGACGCCCCACATCAGCAGCGACACCAATATTGCCAGCGGCACATTCCTGATGCTGATGGCATAGAGATAGCAAAAGGCGAGCAAGCCGGAGAGAAGCGCGCCGACGATGATCGGAGGCTTGCGGCCGACCTTGTCGGAGAGATTGCCGACGAAGGGAATGACGAACACGGCCAGCATGTTTCCGAGCACGGGGATCCAGAGATAGACGTCCTTAGCAAAACCGATCCCGTAAGCCGGCTGCACCGCATAGGCCGCGCCGAAGATGGTCGCAACGACAGGAATGACATTCATCAGCGCCATGCAGATGACCCTGAGCATGTCGCGCCAGCTCAGCTTGATGGCCTGGACGATGGGCGCGCGCGGCGTTTCTCCCCGTTCGCCCTCGCGGGCAAAAGCAGGGGTCTCGTCGACTTCGCGACGGATGATGTAGCCAGCGACGATGACGAAGAAGCTGAGCAGGAAAGGAATCCGCCAGCCCCAGCTGTTGAAGGCCTCGGTCGGCATATAGGCCGCCAAGGGCAGGAATATTGCTGCGGCGAGGATCTGTCCGGCCTGCACCCCCTGAAGGGCGAAGCTGGCATAGAAGCCCCGCCGACCGAACGGCGCGTGCTCCAAGATCATCGAGCTTGCGCCTGAGATTTCGCCGGCAACGGCAAATCCCTGCACGAGGCGCAGAATGACGAGCAGGATCGGGGCAAGCATGCCGACCTGCTGATAGGTCGGCAGGATACCGACCGCCATGGTCGAGATGCCCATCAGGAACATGCAGATGATGAGAACCGTCTTGCGGCCATGGGTGTCGCCCCAATGTCCGAGCACGAAGGCACCGATCGGACGAGCCACATAGCCGACGCCATAGGTCGCCAGCGATGCAACGATCGCGACGGTGGGGTTCTCCGACGGGAAGAAGATTTGCGGGAAGATCAGCGACGCGGCGGTCGCGTAGATGAAGAAGTCATAATATTCGAGAGCCGACCCGATCCAGCCGCTGGCAGCGGCTTTCCTGGACTGACTCATCTGATGGATCGCGGTCATCTCAAGATTCCTCCCTTGGGTTTTGCTGACGTCCCGTTGACGGGCTTCGCTCAAAATTGGGCAGCACTCTCCGGCCGCTCTGCGGAGTTTCGCGAGCGCTTGTCACTACCGATGGGTGTCTGCTTGGTGGCGACGATAGGCTTTCGCCGGGCTAACACAATTACCCTGTTATGCGACAAACCTAACCTGATGTTATTTGCGCGCGAGACCCCACGTCCCGGCCAACACCGCCGGCAGGCTCATGCCGAGATCGGCCGCGAGATCGCCTCCGACGATGGCGGGTGGGCCGCGGTTGACATTGGACCATTGCATGGTCCATTTTATGAAAATTGAGGAAGGACAATGAGATGCGGGTCTCCGTCACCGACGCAAAAGGACAATTGACCGATCTTGTCCGCCGCGCAGAGGCCGGCGACGAGGTGATCCTGACGCGGCATGGACATCCCGCGGTGCGGCTCGTCCCGGTCAAGCTTGCGCCGGACCGCGCCGCCCGCCGGACCGTGCTCGAGGCGGCGCGAAGGACCGGGGGGGCCAAAGCTATCCCCGGACCGACCGCCGCGCGCAGTCAGGACTTTCTTTTCGGCGATGACGGACTGCCGGAATGATCGCAGTCGACACTTCCGCGCTCATGGCGATCGTGCTCGACGAACCGCAAGCCGATGCTTGCATCACCGCGCTGGAGACCGCCGACGAAATCCTGATCTCGGCCGCCTCCGTTGCGGAAAGCCTGATCGCCGCGGCACGGCGGGGCGTCGACGAAGAGATGAACAGGCTGATCAACGATCTCGGTTTGAACGTAATCTCGGTGACCCAAACTTCGGCCGAACGCGTGGCGCAGATCTACTCGCGTTGGGGCAAAGGCATTCGTCCCGCCGGTCTCAACTTTGGTGATTGCTTCGCCTACGATGTCGCCAAGGAGAATGGCTGCGCACTTCTTTACGTCGGCGACGACTTTGCCAAGACGGATATCGTTGCGGCGGCGTAAGTCGACGACTGCCGGGCGGCGACCTACCGGCCGAACAGAAAAGCCGCGGGGCAGCCGTCAGGCTGTATGGCCGGGATCGACCTGCTTCGGGGTTTTCTTGTCGCGTTGAGGTGTCATCTTGGCCGGATCCGGCGCATTCGGCACGCCGCGCGGGCCGAGCTGGTCGCGCTGAATGTCGTCTTCGGAGCGGGAGGGCTCAATACCGTTCGGCTCACGGGGCTTGGTCATCGCAGCCTCCTGAAGTGTTCTGCTCGGAGTGTCCCATCAAATTCCCAGCGCGTTCTCGCCGGCTTCGCGGCCGGGCACGCTGACATGGACTTCGTGTCCCTCGCGAAGCGCCAGCGAGGCGGCGGCCACCGCCGATTCGAACGCGGCTTCCTTGGTGGAGTATCTGTTCTTGACGTCGCCGTCGTGCAGCACGCCCCATTCGTCCTGCACGGGCACGATCGTGTATTGAGCAAGGCCCATGGTGTAACTCCTCCAGATCTATCGCTGCGTGAGCTGCGGGTGCGCCGCCGTCACCCGCCACACCGTGTTGCCGCTGTCATCGGCGACCAGCAGCGCGCCGGTCTTGTCGATGGCGACGCCGACGGGCCGCCCGCGCGCCTGGTTGTCGCTGTTGAGGAAGCCGGTGACGACATCCTGCGGCGGGCCGCTCGGCTTGCCATCCGTGAACGGCACGAACACCACCTTGTAGCCGTTCAAGACCTGCCTGTTCCAACTGCCGTGCTCGCCGACGAAGGCGCCGCCGCGATAGGCGGCCGGCAAACTCGCGCTTGTGTTGAAGGCCATTCCAAGCGGCGCGACATGCGAGCTCAGCGCGTAGTCAGGCACGATCGCCTTGGCGACGAGATCAGGACGCTGCGGCTTGACGCGGGGATCGACATGCTGGCCGTAATAGCTGTAGGGCCAGCCAAAGAAGCCGCCGTCCTTCACCGACGTCATGTAGTCCGGCACGAGATCGGGACCGAGTTCGTCGCGCTCGTTCACCACCGTCCACAGCGCCCCGGTCTGCGGCTCGAAGCTGAGACCGTTGGGATTGCGCAAGCCGCTTGCGAAGATGCGCCAGCGGCCACTGGCACGGTCGATCTCGAGGATGGCGGCGCGATTGTGCTCGGCCTCCATGCCGTTCTCGGTGATGTTGCTGTTGGAGCCGACGCCGGCATAGAGCTTTGAACCGTCGGGGCTCGCGACCAGGCTCTTGGTCCAATGATGGTCGATCGGTCCGCCCGGCAGCTGCGTCAGCACCGTGCCGGGCGCGGTGATCTTCGTATCGCCTTCGGTGTAGGGATATCTGACGATCGCATCGGTGTTGGCGACATAGAGATCATTGCCGACCAGCGCGACGCCGAACGGCGAGTTGAGATGGTCGAGGAAGACGCTTTGCGTGTCCGGGACGCCGTCCCCGTTGCTGTCGCGCAGCAGCGTGATGCGGTTGCTCTCGCCGGTGTCGCCGCCTGATGTCGCCCAGGACTCGATGTATCCCATCACGATTTCCTTGGGCCGCTTGATCGGAGCGCCCTTCGGCGCCTTGGATTCCACCACCAGCACGTCGCCGTTGGGCAGCACGTAGAGAAATCGGGGGTGCTGCAAGCCGGTCGCGAAGGCCCTGGCCTGCAAGCCCTGCGCAACTGCCGGGGTCTCGTCCTTTTTCCAGCCGACGATGCGGGCGATGTGCATCGGCGGCAGCAAATATTGCTGGATGTCGGGAAGCGTCGGGTTGGCGCCGGTTTGCGCCTTCGGATCGCCGCTGCCGTCATTGCAGCCGGCCAGACACAGCAGCGAAGCACACAACAGCGCCCGAGCGATTGCGGAGTTCATCGCGCAACTCCTACACCGTGGCGGTACACCATCGCCCAGCCGAGCCAGCCGGTGACCGGCAGGATCAATACGGTGATGGCTGAAAGAATGAGCCCGGTCGGCCACACCGAGGTCCAGGCATCGCGCGTGTGGATCAACGCATTGACGATCGCCAGGACCAGCGCCAGCGCGTTGCCGATCAGATGTGGCCAGGCCGGCGGCTGCGTCCGCACCAGGCGGTTGCCGAGAAAATCGGTCAGGCCGGCAATGGCGGCCAGTACGCCGAAGATGACGCCGACGACCAGAAGCCAGGCGGAAAAATCCGCCCACATGATCTCGGTACTGACGACATAGGCGATGTCGGTCAGCAGCGCCCCGATGAAGCAAGCGATCGGTATCGGCACCAGCATCGGATGAATCGGATGGCCCGCGATTTGTGCGGTCGAGCGCACGCGCACGTCTTGTTGCACGATTGGCCTCTTGTCAGATCGCCGCCCCTCCCCGGTGGAAAACACCCGCTTTCCACGAAGGTTCCTGATGGTCGACCACGGCGCCGCTGTGCCTCAACAGCGCTGCGGCGTCGAAGCACTCACGAGGAACCCCTTGCCGCTCCGGGCCTTGATCCGGGCCTTGAGATGAACCTGTCCTTCAGGAGAGCGCGGAGTGGACCAGCCTGGCGACGGCGCCTCCTTCAATCCAGCCTCGAAGCTCGACGGCGTCTCGCGGCGGCAGACGAAACAGATCGAATCTCAAAGCCGGCCGAACGCCGCACTCATTCACGAGACGATCCGTGCCGAGGGTGAGCAGGAACTGGAGCGGCGGTGGTGGGCCATCGTGCTGTCCGGCCTCGCCGCCGGCCTTTCGATGGGATTGTCCCTGATCGTCCAGGGCGAGTTTCACGGGCTGATCTCCGACGAGGCCACCCGGCGCCTGGTGGCGCCGCTCGGCTACACGGTCGGTTTCCTGGTCGTCGTGCTGGGACGGCAGCAGCTCTTCACCGAGAACACGCTGACACCGATCCTGCCGCTATTGCACAACAGAGATCTCGGCACGCTCGGAAGCGTGATCAAACTGTGGGGCCTGGTCCTCGCCTCCAACATTTTGGGAACCTGGGCCGTCGGATCCGTGCTCGCTCACACGAGCATCTTCGAACCGCGCATCGTGGACGCCTTCGTCGATCTCAGCCGCCACACCATCGAGGGCACGTTCGCGACAACCCTCGTCCGGGCGATCTTTGCCGGCTGGCTGATCGCCTTGATGGCGTGGCTTCTTCCGGCCACGAAGGGATCGCGCGCGCACATCATTATCGTGATGACCTATGTGGTCGCGCTCGACCAGTTCGCGCACATCATCGCGGGCTCGGTCGAGTGCGCCTTCCTGGTGCAGAGCGGCCGGGCGTCGCTCTCACAATATGCCTCGGATTTCTTCGTACCGACGCTCCTCGGCAATATTGTGGGCGGAACGACCCTCGTCGCCCTGCTGAACTACGGACAGGTCGCCCCCGAGATCGACGATCACAGGGAATAAAGAGCCTGCACAAAGCTGCCGCCTCGACAGGAACGATGGGTGCGAGCCGAGCTTGCCTCAGCAAATCAACGTGCGAAGTCGGTCAAGCGAGATGCATCACTTGTTCGGGACTGGCAATGACTGACCGTTCTGGGGAAACGTGGTCCTGGGGAAACGTGGAACTTCCCAGGCCCACGTATGTTGTGGGCGATGAATGATGCGGCGGCCAGCACAAGGCGGGGCCGCGATTTCTTGCGCACGATTGCCATCATCGAACTCAGGAGCCGGAAATGAGTCGCGGAATGCCATCGATGACCGCCCTCTTGGGTATGCTCGCGATCGCCGGTTATCAAAATCGGGACAAGCTCGCCGACATGTTTCGCAATGCGACCTCCGGTCAGCCGGCGGGTGCCAAGGATTCCCTGAGCGGCATGCTCGGCAATCTTGGCGGCCTTGTGGGAGGCGGTGGCGTGGGTTCGCTGCTGAATGGCGGGATCGGCGAGTTGCTCGAGCACTTCAAGCAGAACGGACAAGGCGATGCGGCTCAATCCTGGATCAATCAGGGGCCAAACCGCGAAGTCACCCCGCCCGAACTCCAGCAGGCTATCGGTCCGGACGTTCTTCAAAAGCTGGAGCAGCAGACCGGCCTGTCGCAGCAGGAGATCCTCAACCGCTTGTCTCGCGAACTTCCGACGGCCGTGGACAAATACACGCCTGACGGACGTCTCCCGGCGCAATCGGCGGGATAACACTATCGCAAGCCTCGAGGGAGAGACATGAGCATTATCTGGACGATCATCATCGGTTTCATCGCAGGCGTCATCGCGAAGTTCATCATGCCCGGCGACAACGAGCCCTCGGGTTTCATCCTCACCACGATCCTGGGGATAGTGGGTGCGTTCGTTGCGACTTATCTTGGCCAATCTCTGGGCTGGTATCGGCCCGGAGAAGGCGCGGGGCTGGTGGGGGCAGTGGTAGGCGCCATCATCGTGCTTCTCGTCTACGGTTTTGTGGCCGGTCGCAGCCGCAGGGCCATCTAACCACCGCGAACGGAATTCTTCGCGTTAGCGGAGAATTCGCCCGGCGCGAAAGGCGATCGGCACGATGAAATGTATGCTCGTTGTCCTGGTAGGAGGCATGACCCCGGTCAATACCGACCTGGTTTTCGACAAGTTTGCCGATTGCCTTGCCGCCGAGGAGCAGATGCGAAAGCACTATACGGACGCTTTCGAGGCCTGGGACCGATGGGCCGCGGCCAATATCGAACGACGACGCGAATACTCAAAGGTGCGCGACCTCCAGGCCAAACGGCTGCTCAGCAACATCGGTACGTGCGTTCCTCACGCAGGCGGCGAGGCCGCAGCGCCTCAGCAGCCGAGCAATCCGACACCTTCTCCGCAAGCCACACCTGCGCCGCAGCCAAGTCCGAAAACGTGACGTTGAGCCCTTAAGAGCCCCTTGGCAACGCCGCTAACCCGGCACTTTTTGAGGAGATCAGCATGAGCGACAGGACGGGCAATGAACCTGCACCCTTGGTGCTTGTGGGCGTGGTAATCATCCCGATCATTGCAGTATTGGCGTGGTTCGCTTTTTAGCTTTGAGCCTTTTCGCCGATCGCGCGTCATACAGTCGAAGCGTCCCTAAGCTTCACCCCTTTCAGAAAGCCCCGCTTCCCCCGGGCCGGGTTTTCGCTGTCGGCGCTGCATCAACGCACCGAACTTTTCAAGCGCCCTTTTGGCTTGACCACTTTTTCCCGATGCAGCAGCCTAGATATGGGCAGGGTTTTGAGGAGGCACAATTGCCGAAAACCCTAGTGGAATTCAGAGCGCAGAACCTTCGTTTACTTGAGCAGCTTTGTCCGGACGATCCGGGCTACGTTCAGTCATGGATCAGGAAGTTCGACCAACAGAACGGGATCGAGCCTGAAGGTCCTGCGAAGTCCCACCGGGAGCGAGGTGTAGCTTCACCCAGGAAGGCCAGGTCCAGCGACCGAACCAATTGAGCTCGTGGTTGCCTTCGCTCGGCGCCGGACGCTACGGCCAAGAGGCGTTGGGCCAGGCAGCTCGCCGCTTTTTCCGGGGAGCGCTCGCCTTGGCCTTCAACTCACCGCTCGCGGTATTCGACACACGAGCCACACCTCCGAGCGCAGCTGCAAGGACCTCGCGCTGAGCATTTAGCCAATGCATCTCGGCCTCACCGTGCTCACAGCCGTTTTCAAGCCACAGCACCCATGTCTTCGGGCCGGACATTGAAAGCATTGGAGCGGGTGAAGGGAATCGAACCCTCGTATTCAGCTTGGAAGGCTGCTGCTCTACCATTGAGCTACACCCGCGACAGGGGCTCCCTAACACGGCCGGGCGGCGGTCTCAACTGCCCAGGATCAACGGCCCGAGACAGGATCAACTGCCCAAGAGACGGCTTTCCAGCGCCTTCCCGACCTTACGAACAGCCGCTGGTTCCTCCCGCCCCGCCTCCCCTTAACAACACTGGAATTGCCGCCTATATTGATGTCTTCCGCAACCAACGAAAGGAGGTGATCCAGTGTCTTTTACCAAGCGCTGTCACCTCGCTGGGATCGCCCGCTAAGCTTTGAATAAAGGCTTGGCATCGGGGCGCTCTCAGCCCTGGACCAGCGAGCAAGAAATCGGGCGCGACGGGGCCTCCCCGCCGCGCCTTTTTCGTTGGTATCACGCCTGCTGCTCAGGGGGCGTTTCGTCGGCGAGCACCTCGCGGACCCTCAGTGACAGGTCCGCCTTCCGGTACGGCTTCCTCAGCAACGCAACGCCGGAACCGAGATGACCCTCGTGGTCGAGGGCGTGGTCGGTATAGCCCGACGTATAGAGCACCCTCATCCCCGGGCGGAGGCGCCGCACGGCCTCGGCCAGCTCCTGTCCGTTCATGCCGCCGGGCATGATGATGTCGGTGAACAGCAGATCGAATTGGGCGCCCTGCTGCACCAGCGCAAGCGCGGTTGCGCCGTCGCCGGCTGCGAGGGTGCGATAGCCGAGGCTGCCGAGCTGGGCGATGACATAGCCCTGCACCAGCGGATCGTCCTCGACGACGAGAATCGTCTCGTGCCCGCGTGCCGCCGCGGGCGCCTGCAGCGCCCCGGTCCTCGCCTGCGCTCCGCCAGCTGATCGCGGCAGAAACAACCGAATCACGGTGCCGTGGCCTTCCTCACTCTCGATCGCAACGCTGCCGCCGCTCTGCTTGGCGAAGCCGTAGACCATGCTGAGGCCGAGCCCGGTGCCGCGACCGACCCCTTTGGTGGTGAAGAACGGCTCGAACACGCGGTCGCGGATGTCGGCGGGGATGCCATGGCCGGTGTCGGCCACCGCGACCATGATGAAGGCGCCGCGCGCGGCGTCGCCGTCACCAGCACCATCCGCGCCGTCGAATTCGCGGTTTGCGGTCTCGAGCGTCAGCGTGCCGCCGCGAGGCATCGCATCGCGCGCGTTGACGGCGAGATTGATGATCGCCGACGACAGCTGCGACGGATCGGCCATCGCCGGCCAGGCGTTGTCCGCGAGGCGGGTCACGATTTCGATGTTTCCGCCCAGGATCGGCTTCAACAGCTTCGCCGTCTCGAGCACGAGGCCGTTGACGTCGATCTCGCGCGGCTCCAGCGGCTGGCGACGCGCAAAGGTCAAGAGTTGCGAGGTGATCTCCGCGCCTCGCGTCGCCGCATCGTCGATCAGCTGCGCGATCGCGGCGAGGTCGGGCTTGTCCGCCAGCCCCTCCCGGATGATCTCGATAGTGCCGGTGATGACAGTGAGCACGTTGTTGAAGTCATGCGCGACGCCACCGGTGAGCTGGCCGATCGCATCCATCTTCTGCGACTGGCGAAGCCGCTCCTCCGTCTCGTGCTGCTCGGTCAGATCGGTGGCCGAACCACGATACCCCATGAAGCGTCCGTCGGCGCCGAACACCGGCTGGCCGTTGACGCTGAAATGACGCGCGCGGCCAGCCGCATCGCGGCCGCGATACTCGAACTTCCGGAACGGCTCGTGGCGATCCAGCGTCGCCAGGTGACCGCGCCATTTCTGCGGCTCGGCATCGCGGTCGAAGGCGGCATCTGAACGGCGTCTCCCGATCAGCGCCCTCGGGTCCATGCCGAAAGCATCGGCCCGATCTGAAATGTAGGTGAACACGTGATCCGGGCCGGTCTCCCAGAACCAGTCGGATGCGGTCTCGGCATAATCACGGAAGCGCTGCTCGCTCGCGCGGGCGTTCTCCTCGGCGTGCCGCCGGATCTTCAGGTCACGCTCGAGATTCCCATTGGCCTCGCGCAACTCGCCATAGGCATGTTCGAGGTTGGCGCACATCGCGTTGAAGGCAACGACCACCTTGTCCAGCTCGTCGGCCTCGTCAGGCGGCCGGCGCTCCAGGCGCAGCGGCGGCGGCGGCCGTCCGAGGCTATATTTGCCGACGTACTCGGCGATGGAGCCGAGATGCCGCGTCACCAGCAGATGAAACATGTAGATGATGAACAACGAGACGAGGAACGTCTTTGCCGCCTGGCTCGCCAGAATGACGAGGGCCCTGTTCAGCAAGTGCTGATAGACGTCGGTCAGCGTTGCCTCGACCCGGAGCGTGCCGATGGCGCGCGAGGTCCCCTGCACCATGGTGGTCAGCGGAAATTCCCGGGTCATGATCGAACGGGTGTTTCGCTCGCCGACTTCGACGCGGATCGGATCGGGCCGATCGGCGATCTCGCGGACCTCCGCCGAGCGGATGTCAGGCAGGCGCAGAATGCCATTGAGCTGGAGCTTGAGCTGGTTCTGGTCGAGATTCCACAGGCTCTCTCCGAGGCTGCCCGTGGTGCTGCGGCCGATCTCGTCCAGCCGCGTCTCGATCAGTCCGACCTCACGATTGTAATCCAGATAGAGCTGGAGCGCGGTCAGGGTCAGCGTCACGACCGATGAGAACAGCAGCACGGCGGCAAGCAGCCGGGGCCCGACGCCGCTGCGCGACCAGTTGAAGATCCGCGCCAGGAGCGCCCCGAACATCGGAGGCGCGAGCGCGGCACCAATGCCGGTCAAATCCTGCTTCGCAGCCACCGGCGTAATGGCGCGGGCGCGCTTGATATCATCGTCACCTGCGTTGCCCATGCACCACGTCCCCGAAAATGGCGGCGCCTGCTCAGCCTACCGGTCGCAGCCGCGAGCAAAGTGTACGGTGAGGCGCTGCCTCAGAGGCGATACGCGTGGCGATCCTGTCGGCCCTTGATCCTGTCGGCCCTTGGGCGGCCTGAGTTCGACGGGGTCATATCTTGCGCCCAGCAGCAGGATTCCCCGGCAAACTACCACCTCGCGTGCTAGAATGACATCGGTGAAAGTCCGGAGCCGCCGGCACAGCGCGAACGCGCTGCAAACGTTGCGGACCGGTGCAGCTGCCATCTCCGGTAGATCGCGCAGCACCGGAATCCGATGGTAGCAGGGCACGCCCAAGAGGCATGGCCAGGGAGATGCCTCATGAGGCGGATAGTCGTGGTCTGCCTGTTGCTGCTCGCGGCAGGCCCGTCGCAGGCGCAAGAGGTCATCCGGCTGGCACGCATCGCCGATATCCCCGATCAATATGTCGGCGGCGAGATGATCCGCGCCGTCTATGCCAGGCTGAACATCAAGCTCGAATTCGAGGATGTCCCGGGCAAGCGCGCGCTCGCGCTATCGAGCACCGGCCAGGTCGACGGCGAGGTCCAGCGGATCGGAACGCTGTCTCGCGACTACCCGACGCTGATCCAGGTGACACCCGCGATTAATTACATCGAGCCCGCTGTCTTCACCACGAAACTGCAGTTCGACGTCGCCGGTTGGAATTCAATCAGGGACTACAGCATCGGCATCGTACGCGGCGTCGGCTCTTCGGAAGCCGGTACGCGCGGCATGACCCGGGTCACGGCGACCACAAGCCTCGACAACATGGTCAAGATGCTCGATGCCGACCGCTTCGACGTGATGGTCACCGACCTCTTCAGCGGGTTGGCTGCGGTGAGGAAACTCAATCTCCAGGCCAGGATCCACCCGCTCTCACCGCCCCTCGAGCGCATCAGCATCTACCACCATCTGCATGAGCGGCATCGCGATCTCGTGCCGAAGGTCGGAAAGATGATCGAGCAGATGGAGGCGAGCGGCGAACTTGCCCGGTTGCGGGAAACGCTGATCAAGCAGGTGCTGAGCGGGATGTGACACGCGGTCAGTTCGCGCGAGTCCGCTCCCGCACCGCAACCGCCGCGATCAACAGCCCGACGCACCAGGCCATGGCCGCCCGCGGCGGCTCGCTGCCGAGAAGCACGGTGAAGATGCCCGCAAGCAGGCATGGCGCGATCGCCTTGCCGGACCTGCTCGCGAGCGAGAGCAGGAACGGTATCGCGGCGATCGATATCTGCACGACGCTCATTGTCGCAGGCTGTTTTGCAAGCGTCGGGCTTAGAAGCCGCAAACGCTCATTGCACGCGGCCGCTTGCCGCGCCGGCTCTCGACGATGCGCTCGCCGCCGCTCTCGGCCGAGCTGCCGTAATAGCGATGGTGGCCGCTCTGGTCGTGCAGATCCGCACCATCCGACTTTCCCGCCCGACGCGCGTCGCAGATGATCTTGCAGATGATCTTGATGGTCGACATGGCCGCCTCCGAAGTGTTCTTGGTGGCAATCAGTCGCGTCGATTTCGGGCGGCGTTCACACCTTTCGGCCGCAATCGGGTTTCGGGAAGGTTTCGTCGCCCCACCCGGCGACGCAATATTTTCCCCGACCCCGTTGTCGGCTGCGACGGTGGTGATACGTCCTTCGGACGCGCGCAGCGAGAATCAACGAGGTGACGAATGCTTTACGCCATCCTGGCCTATCACGTGGAAGACGAGATCTTGTCCTGGACGCCCGAGAAGGACGCCGCGGTCGTGGCCAAAGTCATCGAGGTTCAGGCGCCCCTCCGGGCAAGCGGGCATTTCGGCCCGGCCGCCCGCCTGGACGAGACCCGAAAGGCCCGCACCTTGCGTGGCCCCGGCGCGGGCGTCGTGCTGGACGGCCCGTTTGCCGAGACCAAGGAGCAGCTCCTGGGCTTCCACCTCGTCGAATACGACACGGACGAGGAGGCGATCGCGGCCGCGCGGACCCTGCGCCAGGTCAATCCGTCAGCGGTCTACGAAATCCGCCCGGTCAAGCTTTACGTGCCGGCCGACGGGTTTGGCGCGACGCCCTCCGGCGAATGAGCGGCAGGCCTAATTGTTCGGCCCGGTCGGCCCGACATAGAAGCGCTGTATCAGCAGCCCGCCGAAGGCGATGAACCATACGAACGGCGCGACCTGCGGCGCGAACGCCGCAACGACCGTGCCCGGGATGAACACCAGCAGCGGAAACAGCGAGGCCATGATCTCATGGCGCCAGCCGCCCAGGATCCTCCACCACAGCCAGGCATTGAGGCCGGCGATCGCGGTCAGGTGCAGGCCGTAGAGCACGGCGACCGCACTGCTCACGGGGTAGTTGGTGTAGAGGCCGTTGGTCACCGGCAGCAGCACGATCGAGAGCAGGAAGAACAGATTGAGGATCACCGCGCCGCGGCTGCCGACGGGCTGGCGCGCCAGCCGCCGGTGATGGCTGATCCAGAACACGCCGGCGATGATGAAGCTGAGCGCAAGACCCGCGAGCTTGCCGGAATAGACCCGGGCGAGATCGTTCCAGTCCGGCGCGCTGCTGAACACCGCGGCCCTGGGCAGATCGTAGGCGAGCAGCGTCATGGCGACGCCAAAGATGGTGTTGCTGAGCGATTCCAGCCGCCGCATCTCGAACTGGTCGGATTTGAGCTCGGTCATGCCGGGTGGCGCTTTTTTGGAATGGAACCTTGGGCCGTCTCTTCCCTGGGTCTTAACATCGGTCCCGTCCAGACGCATTGCGATTCGCAACGGGATCGCCGACTCTGGCTGTTTCACCGGGGCGATTCGTGGCGACATATCTGGACACGCTCAATGCGGAGCAACGCCGCGCCGTGGAGCATGGCGTGGCCGATGGCGCGACCGTGGGCGCGCCCCTGCTCGTCATCGCCGGTGCGGGCTCCGGCAAGACCAATACGCTGGCCCATCGCGTCGCGCATTTGATCGTCGCGGGGAGCGATCCGCGCCGCATCCTCCTGATGACGTTTTCGCGCCGCGCAGCGGCCGAGATGGCCGGCCGGGTCGAGCGCATCGCCCGAAAAGTGCTCGGCGAGAACAACGCCGCGATCATGCGCGACGCGCTCAGCTGGGCCGGCACGTTCCACGGCATCGGCGCACGGTTGCTGCGCGAATATGCCGAGCGGATCGGCGTCGATCCTGCCTTCACCATCCACGACCGCGAGGATTCCGCCGACCTGATGAACCTGGTCCGGCACGAGCGCGGATTGTCGAAGACGGAGAGCCGCTTTCCCGCCAAGGGCACATGCCTGTCGATCTACTCGCGCTGCGTCAATGCCGAGATGGAGATCGAGAAGGTGTTGGGGGTGCACTATCCCTGGTGCGCAGGCTGGGCGGCCGAGCTGAAGGGCCTGTTCGCAGCCTATGTCGAGGCCAAGCAGGCCCAGCACGTGCTCGATTACGACGACCTCCTGCTCTACTGGTCGCAGATGATGAGCGATGCGCTGATCGCGGAAGAAATCGGCGGCCGCTTCGATCACGTCTTGGTCGACGAATATCAGGACACCAACCGGCTGCAATCCTCGATCCTGCTGGCGCTGAAGCCGGACGGTCGCGGCCTCACCGTCGTCGGCGACGACGCGCAGTCGATCTATTCGTTCCGCGCCGCCACTGTCCGCAACATCCTGGATTTTCCGCAGAGCTTCTCGCCCCGAGCCGAGATGATCACGCTCGACCGCAACTACCGCTCGACGCAACCCGTGCTGGCGGCGGCCAACGGCGTCATCGGCCTGGCGCGCGAGCGCTTCACAAAAAACCTCTGGACCGACCGCGCCGGCACGCAAAAACCACAGCTCGTCACCGTGCACGACGAGGCCGACCAGGCCCGCTACATCGTCGAGGAGGTGCTGGCCAATCGCGAGCAAGGCGCGCTCTTGAAGCACCAGGCGGTGCTGTTCCGGACGTCCTCGCATTCCGGCCCGCTGGAGATCGAGCTGACCCGCCGCAACATCCCGTTCGTGAAATTCGGCGGGCTGAAATTCCTCGATGCCGCGCACGTCAAGGACGTGCTGGCGCTGCTGCGCTTTGCCGAAAACCCACGCGACCGCGTCGCGGGATTTCGCATCCTGCATCTCTTGCCCGGCATCGGACCTGCGACGGCGCAGCGCGTGCTCGACCAGATGGCGGAGAGCTCCGATCCGCTGGCTGTGCTCGGCCAGCTCCCGGTGCCGCCGCGCACCGGCGCGGACTGGACCGACTTCGTCCGCACGATCGAAAATTTGCGCTATTCGGAATGGCCGACTGACCTCGAACGCGTGCGGCTCTGGTACGAACCGCATCTCGATCGCCTCCACGAGGATTCCGAGACGCGCCGCGCCGATCTGATGCAGCTCGAGCAGATCGCGAGCGGCTATGCCTCGCGCGAGAAATTCCTGACCGAGCTCACGCTCGATCCGCCGGATGCGACCAGCGACAAATCCGGACCACCCTTGCGCGACGAGGACTATCTGATCCTCTCCACCATCCACTCCGCCAAGGGCCAGGAGTGGAAATCGGTATTCGTGCTCAACGTCGTCGACGGCTGCATGCCGTCGGATCTCGGCGCCGGCACCAGCGCCGAGCTCGAGGAGGAACGCCGCCTGCTCTATGTCGCGATGACGCGCGCCAAGGACGATCTGCACCTCGTGGTGCCGCAGCGCTTCTTCGTCCACGGCCAGGCCGCCAAGGGCGACCGCCACGTCTACGCCTCGCGCACCCGCTTCATCCCGGAGCCGCTCGTCTATCTGTTCGAGCGCACAGCCTGGCCAAAGGCCGGCGCAAGCTCAGCGCGCACTGCCGCGCAAGGGCCAAAGGTCGACATCGGCGCGCGGATGCGCGGGATGTGGCGGTAGGCCGACAAACGGAAACCGAGCATTTCCGAAAGCCACCTTGTCGCGCGGCTGCGGTCCCTTAAATGCGATCGATCCTCCCGCAGAGACCTCAGCAATGACCGCACCGCTCGAATTCGGACTGGACACCTTTGGCGACGTCACCAGGGACGCCTCCGGCGCGATGCTTCCGCACGCACAGGTGATCCGCAACGTCGTCGACGAGGCGGTGCTGGCCGACGACCTCGGCCTCGATTTCATCGGCCTCGGCGAGCATCACCGCGCCGACTTCGCGATCTCCTCCCCTGAGACCGTGCTGGCCGCCATCGCGTCGCGGACCAGGCGCATCCATCTCGGCTCGGCCGTGACGGTGCTGAGCTCGGACGATCCGATCCGCGTCTTCCAGCGCTTTGCCACGCTGGACGCGCTCTCGAACGGGCGCGCCGAGGTGATCCTCGGCCGCGGCTCGTTCACGGAGTCCTTTCCACTGTTCGGTTTCGACCTGCGGGCTTACGAAGCGCTGTTCGAGGAGAAGCTCGATCTGTTCGTAGCCCTGCTGTCGCAGGAGCCGGTGACCTGGGAAGGCAAGCTGCGTCCGCCACTGAAGGGGCAGCTGGTCTATCCCCCGGTCGAGAACGGCACGCTGAAGACCTGGATCGGCGTCGGCGGCAGTCCGCAATCGGTGGTGCGCGCCGCGCATTACGACCTGCCCTTGATGCTCGCGATCATCGGCGGCGATCCCTCGCGCTTCGCGCCCTTCGTCGATCTCTATCGCCGCGCGTTCAGGGAGTTCGGCCGCCCGGCACAGCCGATCGGCGTGCACTCGCCCGGCTATGTCGCCGAGACCGATGAGCAGGCGCGCGAGGAGCTGTGGCCCGACTACAAGGCGATGCGCGACCGCATCGGCAAGGAACGCGGCTGGCCACCGATGGGCCGCGACGAATTCGTGAGCGAGGCCGAGCACGGTTCGCTCTATGTCGGCTCGCCGGAGACCGTCGCGCGCAAGATCGCCAGAACCGCAAAGGCACTCGGCATTTCGCGCTTTCAACTGAAGTATTCAGCGGGCCCGCTGCCGCATGGGAAGCTGATGAAGAGCATCGAGCTCTACGGGGGGAAGGTGGTGCCGATGGTGCGGGAGATGATGGGGTGACTTGCGCTCTGAGCCAGTCCGCCTGCGCCCTCCGGGCTACGGCGCGACAGCCTTCGCTAACTTCGCGCCATGACCATCGGTGCCGGCTTGCCGAGCCGTAGCTCGCGAAGCGAGCGAAGGCTGGTGGGGGAGGCAGGACTCGAACCTGCGAAGCCATAAGGCGGCTGATTTACAGTCAGCTCCCTTTGCCACTCGGGACACTCCCCCGCTCGACGGCAGCACAATCGGGCCGGACCTTGCCGGCGACCGAAGACGGCCATGGAACGTGAAGGCCGCGACAGCCCGGATGGGGGCGCGACCGGGCGCGGTTATCGGCGAAGCGGTGGGGTAAAGTCAACCGAGGCGAACAGCTAAAATCGCCCCCGAAGCTACCCAAATTGCCATATTCCGGGACCCGTGACACAAGCGAGCCCATGAAGGATCGAAAATTCAACCCGAGGGGCCCCCGCGGTGGGTCTAAGCCCTTCAACAGGCCCGGAAAATCGGCCGGCCGCCCGGTCCGGCGCGATCGCGATTCGGACACCGACGGGCCTGTCATCCTCTACGGCTGGCACACCGTCACCATGGCGCTCGCCAACCCCCAGCGGCAGATCCGCAAGCTGACGCTGACCGAGAACGCCGCAAGGCGTCTGGCGGACGAGGACATCGCGATCCCGGTCACGCCCGAGATCGTCCGGCCCCAGGAGATCGACCGGCTGCTGTCGCCCGACGCCGTGCACCAGGGCCTGCTCGCCGAGGCCGATCCCCTGCCCTCGCCAGACATCGAGGATCTGGAGCAGGACGGCATCGTGCTGGTGCTCGACCAGATCACCGATCCGCACAATGTCGGCGCGATCCTGCGCTCGGCGGCGGCGTTTGCGGTGAAGGCGATCGTCACCACGGCGCGCCACAGTCCGGAAGCGACCGGCGTGCTGGCCAAGGCCGCCTCCGGCGCGCTGGAGCTCGTCCCGATGGTGACGGTGCAAAACCTCGCCCGCGCACTGACCACGCTGAACGAGCTCGGCTTCCAGACTGTCGGGCTGGACAGTGAAGGCAGCGCGGATCTCTCGGACGTCACGCTGCGCGAGCCGCTCGCGCTGGTGCTGGGCGCGGAAGGCAAGGGCCTGCGGCAATTGACGCGCGAGACCTGCAGCGTCGTGGCGCGGCTCGACATGCCCGGCGAGATCAAGAGCCTCAACGTCTCGAATGCCGCCGTGCTCTCGCTCTATGTCGGCGCGAGCCGTCTCGGGCTGATGAAGCGGTAACAACACAAAAGAAAACGCCCGTCCGCATCGCGGACGGGCGTTTCGTTGGCTCAACCGATCAAGCGATCAGTAATAGCGGCGCAGCACGCGGTGGCCGCCATAGTACGGCGCGTGGCGCGGAGCGTAGCCGTAGCGCGGACCGTAGCCGTAATGCGTGCGCGGCAGATAGCCGGCGCGTGGGCCGTAGCCGTAGCGATACGGACGGTAATACGGGCGGCGGTAGGGATAGGCGGCCGGGGCTTCGACGGCGGCGGCGCGATAGCCATAGCCGTTGCCGTAACCATAGCCACGGCCGTAGCCGTAATTGGCGGGCGCAACCACCGCGTCTTCACGATAGGTCGGATACGGCGCGAAGGCGCCCGGGCCGGTATAGGTCGGGCCCTGGTTGACGTGATAATATTGCGTGGTGGGCTCGGCGAGGCGCTCATAGGCGCCATAACCGTAGCCGTAGCCGGCCCCATAACCGCCGCAGCCGGTGTTGCAGCCGGAATAGACCGGCGCGACCGGCTGGCACGGATCGAAGCCGCAGGCCGCGGCGGGCGCGGTGGCGGCGAACATCGCGGCAGCCGCCGCGACCAGTCCCGAAATCATCTGACGCATTACTCTCTCCTGTTGATTTCCGTTTTTTGGATTTTGTCGTTTCTTAACCCGGCGGCCTGCCGGGTATCTCTGCACGCGGCCGCGGCCGAGGACGCCGCGGATGGTCGTTGATCTCAGGCGCAAGGATCACCGGCGGCGGATTGACGGGCACGTCCATCTGCGGCGGCAGCGGCGCCGATTGCGCGCCCCAGCTTTGGTAATAGCCTTCGGCGGGCTTGGGCAATTTGCGGTTCGCGGGCGGCTCGACCTCGAGCCGGCCATAGCCGGGCCGCAGGCCCAGCGTCGGGTAGTAATGGCCGACGTCCGTGGGCTGGCGCTCGGCGACATAGCGGCCGCCATAGATCGTGGGCTGCACCTGAACGTTCTTCCCCAGACCCCAGGTCCCCTCGATCACGGCATAGGACGCGTCGATGTTGTTGATGATGATGGGCACGCCCGGACGGCCGGGGACGACGATATCGAAGCCGCCGCCGGCAAACGCCGTCGCGGGCAGTCCGATCAGAAAGGCGGCGAGCGCAGATGCGCGCATGAGGGGATCCCATTTATCCGGCGACAACCTACCCGATGGCGGCGCAGAGAGGGTTAAGGGCCTCTCACCAATTGCCGGTAAGCCTAATGTGTAAGGATTGCGCGCCGCTCAAATGCGCCAAAGCGAACTAGCGAAGCATTAACGCCGCCGGACCCTGCAGTGGGAACCATGGCCCGTGCTCACTTCCGTTTGACCATCGCCGACGAAAATCCACCGGTTTCAGCGGAACGTCCGGCGTCTTCGGCGTTTAGCCCCCGTCAACAAAACGGGAGCCAAACAATCATGAACGTCAAACTTCTCGGAGCCACGGCGATTGCGGCGACCCTGGTGGCAGGCTCTGCCATGGCGCAGACCGCGATCACCAACCCCGGCCGTTGCGCCGCGCAATTCCCCAACGCCAACTGCCAGAACGTCGGACCGGGAAATCCGTACACCGACAGTGGCTATCGGCATCGTCGCGTGTCGTACCGCCACACCAACAACGGCGACTGGAATAACGACTGGAACAGGAGCCGCACCGGCTTCTGGCCGACCGACGTCGCCGCTGGCGCGGTCGGAGCAGCCGCTGGCGTAGCCGGCGCAGCCATCGGGACTGCGGGCGCAATCGCAACCGCCCCGTTCCGTGCCACGAACGACGCCTACGCCTACGACAATGGTTGGGATAATTCGTGGAATAATTCTTGGGACAACCGCGGCTGGGACACCCGCACCTACGCCCAGCGCAACGGCTTCGTCTGCACGCCCGGCACCTGGTTCAAGGGCCAAGACGGGCGCCCGCACATCTGCCAGTAACGCGGTTTGAACCGAACGCGACAGATCAGGCGGCCCTCGGGGCCGCCTGATTCATGTCTGCATCGGGGATCGCGGGTTCTGGCACTTTCCGGTCAAGTCTGGTATTGCGGCGCGCACGGGCGGAGGGCTCCGGCGTACGCTGGCCCTGCCCCGCTTCTCCAGCGTGCCGGCTTAGCTCAGCGGTAGAGCAGCGGTTTTGTAAACCGAAGGTCGGGGGTTCAATCCCCTCAGCCGGCACCATCGATTTAGCCGACACCGCGGCCTGATAGATCGGGGCACTCCTCCCCCGGACGGCCAAGGTCTCTTGAACGTCTTCAGGACGCTAACGACGGCGAGAATCGATTTCCGACGCAATCACGTCAGAGCTTTCCGAGCGACCGTTACACTCAACTCGAGCAGCGGGTGCTTCTCGTTCCTGACTGTAATAAAGACCTGCGTCCCCTTTGCCGACGCGACGTCTCGGGCAATCGAGGTCGCCATGGCGATCGCCTCTCTTTCGGCGGCTTCCGGGCCGGGCAAATCCACCCCGTCCTCGTCGACCGCAGCGAAAAAGTCGTCCTTGATGTCGAAGTAGAACTTCATGGCTCAGAGCGACGGATTGAGATGAAGGTAAAGCACGTCGAAGTCTGCAATTTGACGCAGCCTGGCTTCATCAAGGATCGATATTCTTCCCCGCTCCAGGTCCAACACGCGCTGAGCACGCAGCTGTTGAACGACTCGATTCATGTGAACCACGCTCGTGCCAACGGCGTCGGCGAGGAGTGCCTGAGAGGCCGGAAAATCGAAGGACAGGCCGTCCGCTCGGCCGATCGCCTTCAATCTGGTGTAAAGCTCAAGCACGAGGTGCGCCACGCGGCTTGTGGCTTCGCGTTGACCAACGTTGCAAATCCACTCCCGGAAGATCGCGGCGTCGGTCAGTGTATCGCGCCAAAGCGCTTGCGCCACGTTGGGCCGCTTTCCTATCAGTGAGCGCACGGCTGCATGGGGAATGAAGCCGAGAACGCTATCGCCAAGCGTGCTGACGTCATGGTCCATCACATGGAGAAAAAGACCCTGCAGATCGGGAATGTCGCCGGGTTGGTGAAAAGCCATGATTTGGCGGTGGCCATTGCCGACGATCTTTGATCTCAGGATAAAGCCATCAACGACAAGGCAGCATGCCGAAGGCCGATCTCCGAGAGAAACGACCGGTTGACCGCCAGCCATCCGCTTCACCGTGATTGGCAGATTGCGGATGGCGACCTCATCCTCTTCGTCAATTTCGGTGCTGACCCGCAACCGCTTCAAGAAAGGTTCGAAAATTTCCGCGTTATTCATCGTTAGCTCCGGTCGGCAAACGAGTTTTTGTCACGTTCGTTCCAACCGGGACCGCTAGCTATTGTCTCACGCGAAGCAGAGGGACTGCGGCTAATTCCAACCCTCGGCGGAACCACACGGGAACGGCGTCAATTCGTCTTGCCGCGAAGCCTTGGCGGCGCGAAATTTGAGGCGCAACGCTCACTTCGAATGCTTCGGTGCGCTGCTTTGCTGGAAGTGCTCAGCCTCTGATATTTCCACCCAGGCATGTTTCGACTGTTCGAAAACCGAGCGGATGGGCGCCGGGTAGTTCGGAACCGCGATCGCGCCCACGGCAACGCCGATCATCGCAGGCAGATTGTCCGCCTTCCAATAGACCGTCGAACCGCACTCGGGGCAAAAATAGCTGCGAACCTTGCCGCCGCTTGCGGCTGTCCGGACGTATTCCTTCGACGTCCCCGAAATCGTGACCGCCTCCGCCGGATAGAACGCACCGACCCCGAACGGCGCGCCGGTTCGACGCTGGCAGTCAATGCAGTGGCAGGCGACGACGAGGCTGGAAGGTCCGGGAAGCGACAGCGCCAGAGCGCCGCAACGACATCTCGCGCTGATCATCGAAACTCCTTCCTCCTCAGTTGGCTGACGGGTTCTGTCGCTCGGCTGGAGCGCGGGCGATCCAGGACGGACCCTCACTCCTTCGCAACCTCGAACGCCAGCAGTGCGTTGCCGGCGACGCCGCCCCACTGTCCGTAGCCGGAATTGGTGTACAGCATTCCGCCAGCGATGATCGGCCCGGGGCCGTCGATCGCGCCGCCATGAGCAGCCGCGCCGTTCACCGTCGTATAGTCTCGCGCCGTGTCGTATTCCCACAACAGCTTTCCGTCGGCTGTCGCGTAGGCGCGCAGGAAGCCGCTGACGCCGCCGGAAAACACGACGCCGGGGATCAGGCTCACGGCAGCCGACAGCGCAGGGCTGCATTGGAGGCGATCGCCACAGGCGACGGGAGATACTTCCATTGCAATTTTTCCACTGGCGAGGTCGAGGCCGAACAGACCTCCGCCTTGGGTGGAATCGAGCCGCCGCGTACCATCGCGCAGGAACCGCACGTCGGAGTTAGCGACATAGATGCGATCCTGATCGGCGGCCGAGCCCCACTCGCTGCCGCCGAGCGCACCGCCCTTCCCGATCCGCGTCTGCCACAGAATCTTGCCGCCATCATCAGGATCAAGCGCGTGCACGACGCCGGACTTCTGCGCGATGGCGAGAACGCGCCTGCCATCGCGCAAGGTCACGAGAATCGGCGACTGGCCAAAATCGTGGTCGGGTCCGTGATCTTCAGGACAATTGGTCTTGTCCGCGCCGAAGCACGCGACAATGAAGGCGTCGCTCGGGGTCGCCTGCTGCTTCCAGAGCAGCTTACCGGTCGCAAGCTCGAAAGCGAGGACCGCATCGGCGGTTGCGGCCGGCGGATTCGAATAGGAATTGCTGGTCGCGACGTAGACGGCGTTGCGTTTCGGATCAATCGTCGGTGCCGACCACACCGCCGCGCCGGACGGGCCGAACAGCTGCGTGCCTCTTGCATTCTTGCCGGTCGGGTGCGGCACCTCCGGAATCGTGTAGGCCTGCCACACCTGCTTGCCGGTCACGGCCTCGAGCGCGACCACGCTGCCGCGGAAAGTACAGCATTCGTAACTGGCCTGCGAACCGGCGGCCTCCTCGAGCGAGGAGACCGGGACGTAGAGCACGCCGGAATGTAGCGTCGGCGCTCCGGTGATGCGCGCTGCCGGATGCTCCTCGATCTTCGTCTTCCAGATCAGCGCGCCAGTCAGTGCGTTCACCGCATAGGCATTGGCGCGCAAGTCACCGAAGAAGATCGCGAACCGATCGGTGCCGGGAAGCGGCCCGAAGCTGATCGCCGCGCGCACCGCGGCATCAGTCGGCAGCGTCCACAGCGTGCAGCCGCTTCGCGCATCGAGCGCGTGCACCTTGCGGTCAGTACCGCCGATGAACAGCAGACCGCCCACAATCGTCGGCGGCGCAAACGACACCGAGGCGCCGGGAAAGGCATAAGCCCATTTCAGCCGCAGGCGCGGCACCTCTTCCGCGGTCAGCCCGGCCATGCCGGCCGGCTGGAAGCGGCTGTTGCCAGCGTCGACACCCCACCCATTCCAGCGCGGACCATCGAGCGGCTGCGGGAAGAAGTTGAGCTGCTGCGTGCAGCGTCCCTCCGCATCGACTGCATGGTCCCCCACCGCGGCCTTTCCGGTGACGAAGGCAGCAATCGCGCGCCGTTCCGATTCACTGCGGTCCTTCGCAATCGCCGCCATGCTGCCGGAAGTCAGCGTTCCCAGCACATGATCTAACGACATCCCCAGCATGGCTCCGCGGCTCGGCACACGGCTCTGGCCATCGCCGCCATCGTGACATTGCGCGCAGTGGCTTGCGTAGAGCGCAGCGCCGTCCTGCTGCGCCAGCGCGGGCGCGCAGCACCAGACCAGGAAGGCGACGACCACGACACTCGGTCTCATGGCGTGCTCCGGCATCGTCACCGCAATGCGAGACGGCATCGTGCAACCAAAAGTATAGCGCGACGGCAATCACTGACGCAACGGACGTTCCGCTCGCGTCCGTCATATCCCAGGGGCAGTGAGGACACGATCGGGCAGTTCATCCAGCGCCCACAGCCCGAGGCTCTTGTCGCGCCAGCCGCCACCGCCCTCCTCGCAACGCTCGTTGATCAGCGCGCGCGGTGCCGGCCAGTCGAACGGCGCCTTCTCCATGTTCAGCGCCCGCCAGTCGCCGTCCTCGCAATCGCGATTGCCTTCCCACTTGGGAAATGTCGTGACCAGCAGGAAATGCGCGCCGCTGGCGCGAAAGTTCGCGACGGCGCGGACGATATTACGGAAACTCAAATGCACCAGGCAGTCCCGGCACAGAACGACATCCGCGCGCGGCAGTGCATCGCGCGTGATGTCGGCAACGAGAAACCGGCCCGACAACTCGCCGCCAGCCACGCGCTGGCGATTGGCCGCGATCAGCGACGGCACGATGTCGATGCCGGTGTAGTCGAGATCCAGCTTGATGCGGCCGATCCAGCCCGCATCGCCGCAGGGCGCATCGAGCAGCGAGTGCGCGCCAAGCCGTTGCAGCAGTGGAGGAAGCATCTCGCGGACCGCAGCGGTCGCGGGATCCTCCGAGCCGAGGCCCGACACCGAACTGGCCGCGCCCCACAGGTTTGTCCGCTCGATCCGCGCGAACCGCGCGGCGAGGTCGAGGCCCGCGAAATTGTTGCGGTCGGCGGCGAACCGCTCATGGGCGAGCACGGGTGGACGCTTGGAGATCATCGGGTGGACCTCAAATCAAGAATCCGTCGCGAACACACTAGCAGTTCAACTGCGCGTTCGAAATCGCCGGCCTCGTCCCTCAAGCCGGCTTCTGCCACTCCATGATGTGGAAAAATGGCACCCGGCGATGACGGGCAATTCTGTCGGGATCACCGCCCGTAGGCTGCGGCTCAGCGAACAGGCGCAATTGGAGTCCGTGATCGAGCAGCAGCGTCATGTAGGTGCTGAGCGGACGATGCCAGTTCTGAACTCGGATGCCGCGCCAAGTCACCCAGGTCGTCCGCTCGTCCATGTAATGATCGATGGTGAAGCGCAGGGCGCCATCAGCGTCACGCGTCCAGCCGTCGGGCGGACCGGCCGTGTTGAAGCTGGTGAGGTTCGCGATCAGCAGCGTACCACCCGGCCGCAGCGCTGCCACCATCTTCACGATAGCTCCAGCCAGATCGGGCATGTCGATCAGGCTGAGATAGCTCACGACGAGGTCATAGGAGGCATCCACCTCCATTGTCTCGGCTCGGCCGAGCCGGTAGTCGCCGTGCGGGTCCAACTCCATGGCACGCGCGAGCAGCGCTTCGGTCGGATCGACGCCAGTGGTACGGATGCCGGCGCGCTGCATGATCCGACAGAAGCGTCCCTCCCCGCAGCCGACGTCGAGGGCATTGCGGAAGCCTCGCCCTTCGATCCGCGCCCGCATCGGCGCGTCCAGCACGAAGCGGCGGCCATAGTCGCCGTCCTCGCCCTGCTCGACGATCCAAGCGGCCGCGGACGCGGCCCAGCCGTCGCTGACATCCTCGTTCATGGGTCGACCTTCGGGAATGCATGTTGGCCGCGCTTGTCGCGGGCGCGGCTACTGATCATGGATTGGATCAGAGTTCAACATGAGGTAGATTGCAGCACCGATGCGCCCCACCATCAAAGAGAAGGCCAGGATCGCCGCCGGCGCGGCGGCGGCCGTCGTCATGACGGCCGTGCTGTTCGCATTCGCCATGGGATTTCTGCTGGCGCGATGAGTGCGCACCGGAACCAGTCGCCAGCGTCGTCCGTTGTCGGCCCATGCGGATCAGGGAAGAAAACCGAAACATGTTTCTGCTGGCGACGGTGACGCTGTGCTGTAGCGCCTTGGCTGGAGCAATGGCGCTGTTCGAACCGGCTCCGGCAAAGCAGCAGGCCCAGCGGGCAGTGATCGACGTGACCGCTCCGACGCCGGTTCGGGTGGTCGGGGCCCCGTTCGAGCCCAACCTCAATCCGCGGGAGCGTTAGCGCTCACCCCGGCGAGACGTCGGCGCCCTCCTCGGGACGGCGTTTGGCGCGGGCCAACTCCTCAATGAACGCGATCACCTCCGCCCGTTTGTCGGGCGGCAGCGACAGGAACGCGCGGACGAGCCTCAAGCCCTCGGCTTCGGCTGAATGGTCTGCTTTGGCATCCATTCCCCCACTGTCGGGCGGTCGGGAAAAATATGCAATCCCCACCCAACACCTTCTTGATTCGGCCGGCCAGCTTTGCTGGAATACCCCCAACAAGGGTGCACCATGAAGTGGATCACGGAACGCGACGCGCTGATCGCGCAGACAATGGCTTTCGTCCAATCGGTAACCGGCAAAAGGGATGACTTGCATCCACCGGAGATCCCGATGGCGACAGTGGCCGCGTCGGTGCAGATCGTCCCCGCCAACACCGTTGTCGACACCGAGCCACTTCAGGCCGCTCCGCCGCAGTCTTTACCTCTCCCGCCGCCGCGGGTGGCGAGCCACGACGTCCGCACCGAGATGCAGGCCCGCATCGCCAATTTCCGCAAGCATCAGGAGCGGTTCGAGCGCGAGCGCGAGGAATATTGCGCGGCCACTTTGACCAAACTGCGCGCCGCCATCCGCGACCCCTCCTCCCGTCCACCGGCCGACAAGTAAACCCGGATCTCCCGTCGCTGGCCTAAAGCCAGGACCACACCAGCCAGAGATTGGCCGCGCAGGCGCCGAACAGGGCCAGCGTGAGGGGCAGCAGCATGTGCCCGCAAGAGGTTTTCAGGTCCGTCGTCATGGCCGAAAACATCCGCTGATTCCGCCAAATGAGTCCCGGGGATTCTTTTTTTCGGGATTCAGGACTCGTTAAGGACTCAGGGCCGGGCGCCCCCGATCACGGCCGCGTGATCGACCTGCGACCGGAACCCCTCCCCCGCAAAATCGTTAATGCGCTTTCCGGGAGCGGGAAGAATGCCCTACGCCCTGTTCTGCAACGATGCCCAGATCAGCAAGGCCTATCCTGACGAGTCCGACGTCTGGAGGCTCGCGCAGCGAAGCGGCCTCGTCGTGGACGTATCCGCGGACGACGACCGCCCCGGGCCACGCCGGGTGCTCGACAACGATTACGAGATCAAGCCCTGCCGGGCCGCACAGGGCGAGGACCCGGCCCGGAACAAGGCGGAGGCCGATCGCCAGGCGAGGATGGAGCTCGAGCTGAATTCCTAAAGACGGATCGAAGCTGGGAACAAGAGCTCAGGAAAAGCTCAGGGGGTCGCGGTCGCGAGCGAGGCCTGCTCACCCGCCAGAGCCACACAGGCCTTCCGGCGATGCAGCCCACGGATCGCCCCGGTGACCTTGAGCACCTTGCCGGAGGAGCACGAGGCGTCCTTGACGAAGGCCACCTCATAGGGTGCCAGCATCAAAGGCTCGGATTTGAGGATTGTTTGGGCAGCGCACGGCAAACTGACGAAGCACGAGAGCAGCACTGCCGACACCAAGATACGCATGTCCGTCGTCCCACCAGCCCGGTATTGTCATATAACGCGTTCCGGCGCGCGAGTTCCCTAAGCTGCAAAAATTATTTTTGCTTTACCCGAGCTCCATGACGCGCGTGAGAAAGCGGGCGCCAAAACGTTTGCTTGCAAATGACGCGCCAGATGGTTGACGCAATGCAAACAACAGAAGGCTGGCAACCGGAGCCCGGCAAACGAAAGGCCGGCGGGTGCCGGCCTTTGTCAGATCGTGGTCGCTGGTGGCGCGTCAGTAGCGCGAGGCTGCCGGACCGCCCCAGCCGAAGCGGTAGTTCACACCGACCTTGACGGTATGCTCATCCTCCCGGCCGCGAACGCCGACAACGTCGACCGGACCGGAGGTGATCGTCGTGCTGCCGAAGTTGTAATACTGGTACTCGGCCTTGGCCGACCAATTCGGCGCGAACATGTATTCGAGGCCAGCGCCAACGGTATAGCCGTCCTTGCTGTTGCCGGTGGCGGTGAAGGGCTGCGGGACGCCGGCGACATTGACGCCGAGGCCGCCATTACGCCAGGCATAACCGCCCTTGGCGTAAAGCAGCGCCGGTCCCCAGGTGTAGCCGATGCGACCGGTCACCGAGCCGAGCTGGTCGGTATTGGAGGTCACCTGCGTGCCCAGCGGGAACGTAGCGCCGCCATTGTTGGTCGGCAGCCAGGAATACTGGGCCTCGACACCCATGACCCAATTGGGCGCGAACTGGTAGTCGAAGCCGCCCTGGACACCGCCGAGGAAGCGCGCGTCGCTCGACTGGAAGCTGCTGTCGCCGGCAAAGGCGCCGCCGACATGGCCGCCGATGTAGAAGCCGGTCCAGTTGTAGATCACCTGCGGCGGCGCGTAGGCCGGAGCCTTGGTGTAGGTGCGCGCCTGCATGTCGGCTGCGGCAGCCGGCGCGGCCAGCGCAAGCAGGGCAACTGCACCCAGCAAAATCCTCTTCATGATCATCCCCGTTCTTTCAATTACGACACTCAGGAAACAACGTGGCGTGAATTGGGTTGCTTCGCGGCGATGCCGGAACGTTGATCGTTCGTGACTGTGACGGAGCGGCAACAACGCGATTTTGTTCCGTCCCGCAGGCTCGTGCCGACGGTTTTTTTCGTCGGGGACAAAACCTGCCGTAACGATTAGTCGCAACGCAAAACCACTCCGTTCAAAGCTCCCCGAAATGTGATCCGGCAGCTCCGGCGGGCTTTGTCCTATCACCAAGCGATGAAGGTGGGCTTTGCGCTACCGCGTCATCTTTTCAAGTTCCGGAAAGGGTACGTAAACCGCGCCCGCGCACAGCTCGCTGGCGCGATCGACGACGCGGTCCGCCCGGCCATTGACGAAAATCACGGCGCGTTCCCGCATGGCCTTGTAGCTGCCGTCGGTCTCGCGTGGGGTGAAGTGCAGGCAGCTGACATAGAACTGCCGGCCGCCGACCTCGCGCTGCACCGGCTCGGCCATGCTGGCGTCACGCACGCCAACGGGATTGTTCAGATAGCTGCGCATCAAGGCCAGCGTGTCGCCACGGAAATTATCCGGGAACGGTTGTGGACCTCCGGCCTGAGTCCCGTCCATCAGGGTTGGACGGTCACCATCGCTGCCGAAACATCCGGTGAGCGCCAGCGGCAGTGCCAGCATCAACGCCAAGCTCACTGCGCGTTCCGCTCGTCGCCGCACCACTTACGCTCCGCTCGATCAGTCTCGGAGACGTTCCAGCCCCAAGGTTGCAATGATGCATGTCTACAGGTGTTTTGCCCGACGAGTCAAACGACTTCGTAAAATCCGCAGATGAGCCACCCGTCAAACCATTGATTTATCTACGACCCGCTACTGTGCATGGGGTTGTTTTCGAGGTTTTGTTTGCGGCCGCCAAACCTGGGACGTTGCTCGCGGGCTTCAGCATGGTCGTACCGGCCCGCCGCCAGCACCTCGAGCTTTCGCGCAAGGCGTGACGAACGGGCCGGGCCTGAATTCCTCACGCGGCGGCTGGGGCAATGCTAAGGACGCCGCCGCGCGGGATCAGTGGTTAGCTGCGCTTGTCCATCGTCGCCGGCTTGGTCACGTCCGGCTGCGTCGTCAGCGACTTCTTCGCCGACAGATGCTTGTGGTGGTGGCGATGCGTGCGCACGGACTTGTGCGCGTCCGGTGTGACCGCGGCGTTGGCGTTCATCGCCTTCGACTTCGCGTCCACCTTGGCGTCGGCCTTGACGTCCGAAGCCTTGACGTCTGAAGCCTTGACGTTGGCCTTGAGGCCGGCGTCGGGTTTCGCCGCGGTGGTCGACACCTTGGTCTGGCTCTGGTCCGCCTTGATCACCGGCGTGGTCGTGGTGGTCTTGCCGGCCTCGGCTGCGAAGGCCGGGGCTGCGATCACGGAAGCTGCGAGCAAGGCTGCGGAAATGGTCTTCAACATGGTTGGTCTCCTCTTGGAAGGATCTTGAGGCGGGCGCCCTCTCGCCAACCCTTTGATCGTAGGTTGGAGGCTAGGGGGCACGCACTGAACCCAATCTGAAGCCCGCCGCAGGCTCCCGTTCATCTGGATGACAAGTTTGTCATCCGCCCGCAGGGCGAATAGGCCAGGATGCCGGGAATGTTTTTGCCTGACGGGTGTTCCGGTCTTTGGGCAATCGTGTAGGATCGCCACGTTCCATACCGGAGAACTTCGATGCGCAAACTCTCAACGCTTCTTGTGCCGGGACTTGTCGCCATGACATTGGCGGCCGGGCCGGCTCTGACCAGCGCCTATGCCGCAGGTGGCGACTCCCCTTCGCCGCCGCCGGCGTCGGACACCTCGACCAAAAAGGGCAAGAAGAAGAGCTCCTCCGTCAGCGATCCGAAATTCCTTGCTGCCTATCGCACCGCCTACACCACGATCTACGACAATCACGACTACACCGGCGCGATCGACCAGCTGAAGTCGCTCAAGCGCGACGACGTCGCCGATGTCGCCAATCTGATCGGCTACTCCTATCGCAAGCTCGGCGATTACCAGTCGTCGAAGATCTATTACGAGCTGGCGCTGAAAGACGATCCGAACCACGTCCGCACCTGGCAGTACTATGGCCTCTGGCAGCTCGAGCAGGGCAACCGCGAGCAGGCGCAGTATCATCTCAACAAGCTCGCCTCGCTCGCCGGCACCGACAGCTCCGAGTATCGCTCGCTCGCCGCCGCGCTCGACAAGCCGACCGGGGCAACCCTCGTTTATTAAGAACATCGCATCTCCGAATGAGACGAACGGGCACAACCGCAGGGTTGTGCCCGTTCTGTGTTCTCGGCTAGCTTGCCCACCAATCCTCTCCTCGCTAATCGGTGCGCAATGGACAAGTGGCTGCGATCCGCGATCGACTACATCGGCTCCTGGATCGAATTCCAGCACACCACAATCCAGCAGCCTGGCGTCGTCATCGCATTCGCCCATCGCGGCGAAACCGTCGCCGAGCACGCATTCGGCCTCGCCAATCTCGACACCGGCGAGAAGCTCACCCCGCGCCACCGCTTCCGCATCGCCTCGCACTCGAAGAGCTTTACCTCGGCCGGCATCATGAAGCTGCGCGAGCAGCGCAAGCTCCGGCTCGACGATCCCATTGGTCAATATGTCGCCGGCCTGCATCCGCGCGTCGCGGAAACGACGATTGCGCAAGTGCTCTCGCACAGCGCGGGACTGACGCGCGACGGCGCCGATTCCGGCCAGTTTATCGACAGCCGTCCCTATCTCGACGCGAGCGAGCTGCTCGCGGCATTAAAGCTGCCGACCGCAATCGAGCCGGGCACACGCTTCAAATATTCCAATCACGGCTTTGGGCTGATCGGTCTCGTGATCGAGGCCGTGACGAAGGAGCCTTACCGCGCCTGGATGAAGCGCGAGATCATCGAACCTGCGGGCCTGCGCGAGACCGAGCCGGACGCGCCGCTTCCCAAGGGTGCGCCGTTCGCGCGCGGCCACACCCGCAAGCTGCCCTACGGAGAGCGATGCGTGATCCCCGGCGACAATACCACCCACGCGATGGCCGCCGCCGCCGGCTTCATCGCGACCGCCGCCGATACCGCCCGCTTCTACGCGCAGCTCGCGCCCAATGCGAAGAAGAGCGTGCTATCGGTCGCGAGCCGACGCGAGATGACGCGAAACCATTGGCGCGTGCCGCAAAGCTTCGAGGCCTATTACGGCCTCGGCGTCAACGCCGGCAAAACCGACGGCTGGGATTGGTTCGGCCATGGCGGCGGCTTTCAAGGTTACATCTCCCGGACCTGCTCCATCCCCGCTTGCGAGCTCGCGATCAGCATCCTCAGCAACTCCATCGACGGCGCGGCGCCGTTCTGGATGGATGGCGCGATGCAGATCCTGCGCGTCTTCCAGACCCGTGGCGCACCCGACCGCCGCGTGCGGGACTGGACTGGCCGCTGGTGGACGATCTGGGGCGCGACCGATCTGGTACCCGCGGGCAACCGCGTGCTGGTCGCCAATCCCCAGTTCAACAACCCGTTCATGGACGCCGCCGAGATCGAGGTCACCGGCCGTGACACCGGCAAGCTCGCCTGGGCCGCCGGCTACTCCAGCCACGGCGAGCCGGTGCGCCGCGTCCGCGACAAGCGCGGCAAGGTCAGCGGCGTCTGGATCGCTGGCGCCAATATCAAGCCTGCGGCCGTCGTGGCGCGCGAGATCGCGCGGCGATACAAGCCGCGCAAGCGCCGGCCTACTCCCGAATGAGTGTCTCGACCTCGCTCCGAAGCGCCTGCCGCGAGCCGTCGCGCGAATAGAACATGTGGCCGCCGGGATAGACCACGAACTTGACCCGCTGTGTTGCGAAGGCCGGCAACTGGTCGAGCACCCGCTTCGATCCGAAATAGGGCGTGGCGAGATCGAACAAGCCATGCGCGACCAGCACGTTCAGCTTCGCATCCGTGGCGAGGATCTGGCGCAGCTCGGAGACCGACTGCGGCGGGTTGATGCCGCGGCCGAAATCCCAGTGGCCTTCGACGGCGCCGTTCAACACCTCGTAGGAGCCATCGGGCCGCCAGTTGAGCTTGTGTGTCAACAGGTCAACCGCAGCACTCGTCAGCGGCGCCTGCAGCGCATCGCCGGAGGGATCACCGAACCGCGAGCTGCTCGAATCCGGATAGGGATCGAAGCCGCGCACCGAGGCATCGTAGCGCCCCGTCACCTTGCCGCTCTTGCGGTCGAATTCGCGGCGGAATTCGCCGACGTCTAAGCGGCCGGCAAGCCGGCGGCTCACCGCCTGCTCGATGCCGGTGAGCTCGGCGACCTTATCGGCAAGACGATTGGTCGCCTCCTTGTCCGCCTCGCCCTTGACGAGGTCGGCCAGGAATTCGCCGCGCGCGTAAGCCTCGACCTCGGCGAGATCGGCGCGCTTGACCGGGCCTTTCGCCTCACGCGCGACCGCCACATAGCTCGGCAGCGTCGCGACATATTGCAGGAGGCTGGTGCCGGTGAACTCGCGGAAGTCCAGGAGCGGCGACACCAGGATCAATCCCCTGACCCCGACGCCGTGCTGGAGCTGCAACTGGCGCACCACCTTCGGTCCGCGAATGCCGCCATAGCTTTCGCCGGCAACGTATTTGGGCGAGGTCAGCCGGTCGTGTTTCTCGAGCCAGCGGCGGATCACCAACGCGATCGAATTGACGTCGCCGTCGACGGAGTAGAACGATTTGCGCGCGTCATCGCCGGTCGCGACGAACCGGCTGTAGCCGGTGCTGACGGGGTCGATGAAGACGAGATCGGTGAAATCGAGCCAGGTCTCCGCGTTCGGCTTCACCTCGGGCGAGGCGGACGGAGACAGAGCTTCGCCATCGAGCGGCAGCCGCCACGGCCCCGCCGCGCCAAACTGGAGCCATGCCGAGGACGCGCCGGGCCCGCCGTTGAACAGGAACGTGACGGGGCGCGTCGCACGGTCGGCGCCGTCGAGTTCATAGGATGTATAGGCGATGTCGGCCAGCGGCTCGCCCTTGCCGTCGAACACGCGGATCGATCCAGCGGTCGCTGCGAAATTGAGGGTGCGGCCGGGAAGATCGAGCGTCTGCTTGGTGGTCGAATCCGACGGAAGACGGTGCGGCTCGGCGGATGACGATGAACTCTGCGAAGCGCTTTGTGCGCCGCCGCGTCCGCCCTTCTGTCCGGCTGGCGCCGCCGCCTCGGCGCGCGGCTGCGGCGGATCGTCGGCACGCGCAAATCCGGCGAGCGCGAATGCCGACACCGCCAGCACTAGGGTCGCACGGCGGAGCGCCGGCATATTCGTGGCCATGATCGTTCTCCCTGCCCGGCGACGACCACCGGCGCGGACTGTAAGGCTAGCGCGGAATTGCGACGGTTTGGGGGATCATGGCTCCGGTGGTGCCCGAAGAGCCCGGTTGGGCACAAATCGAGCCGGTTTCGTCCTCAAATCGGAATGGGCAGTTGCCGGTCTCGTTTGAAGGGCGGTCATCCTCGACAATCGAGGTCGACATCGTTAGACGAGCCCGGCGGAACTTTCTCCAGCCAGCGGCCCTGCCCGGAAGCCATGACCAAGCCAGCGCGATACGACCGGATCGCCTTCGTCGCCAGCCCGAGCAGCGAGGCGCAAGCCGCCTTCGGCCAGCTCACCAGCGAATTCGGCAATTGCGATCCGAAGGAGGCCGACATCGTGGTCGCACTCGGCGGCGACGGTCTCATGCTCCAGACGCTGCATCAGCACATGCATACGGGCAAGCCGATCTACGGCATGCACCGCGGCACCGTCGGCTTCCTGATGAACGAGTACTCGACCGTCGATCTTCGAGCCCGTCTCGAGGCAGCGCAGGAATCCGAAATCCACCCCCTCCTGATGCGCGCGACCGACGCCAACGACCGCGTCCACCTGCATCACGCCATCAACGAGGTCGCCCTGTTCCGGCAGACCTACCAGGCCGCGCGCCTGCGGATCCTGATCGACGAGCGCGAGCGCATGTCCGAGCTGATCGCCGACGGCATCATGGTGGCAACGCCGGCCGGCTCGACCGCCTACAATCTGTCCGCCCAGGGACCGATCCTGCCGATCAACGCCGCGCTCCTCGCGCTAACGCCGATCAGCGCCTTCCGTCCACGACGCTGGCGCGGCGCGCTGCTGCCGAACACGGCTTATGTCGTGATTGAGGTGCTGGAGGGCGACAAACGCCCCGTGGCGGCGGTCGCCGACCACGACGAGGTGCGCGATGTTCGCCGCGTCGAGGTGCTGTCCGACAAGACCATCTCGATGCGCATGCTGTTCGACCCCGGTCACAGCCTGGAAGAGCGCATTCTGCGCGAGCAGTTCGGCTCCTGAGCCGCCTCGCCGGACTGCCGATCGCAACCCTTCATTAACCCCCGGCGAGATATGGTTAACGAAAGTTGACCGCTCCGGCCCGGGCTCCATGTTCCGCATCGATTTCAACAAGCTGCGTTTCCTCGTCTGCGACGACAATCCGCACATGCGCCGCATCCTGCGGACGCTGCTGCATTCCTTTGGCGCGCGCGAAGTCTACGAGGCCGAGGACGGCGCCACGGCGCTGGAAATGTACAGCCATTACGTGCCCGACATCGTCATCACAGACTGGGCCATGCCGATCTTCGACGGGCTCGAGCTGGCGCAGATGATCCGGCAGCCGGAATCCAAGGGCAATCCTTACGCGCCGATCATCATGCTGACCGGCCATTCCGAGAAGCGCCGCGTCACGGTGGCGCGCGATGCCGGCGTCACCGAATTCCTGGCCAAGCCTATCTCGGCCAAGGGGCTCTACCAGCGCATCCTCAACGTGGTCGCCAGTCCCCGCCCCTTCATCAAGACCAAGACCTATTTCGGCCCGGACCGGCGCCGCAACATCAACTCCGCCTATATGGGCCCCGAGCGCCGCGTCGGCGAAAAGCACGAGGTGCTGCAGCAGCCCTCGCTGCTCGACAAGGCCCGCTCCTCCATCTAGCGCAACGTCTCTCACGATCGAGGCCGATATCATGGCGAAGAACAGCGCAAGAGACATCGAGATCACGGCCTTCGCCACGCATCAAATCATCACGCAGCCCAACCCGCTGCGGGCGGTCCTGCGCCGCGTCGAAGAGAAGGACATGGACGATCCGGTCGGCCGCGCCGAACAGGCGCTCGCCGGCCTCGCCGGCGAGTTCAAGGACTGGATGGCGACCGAGATCAACCGGCTGTCGGCGGCCTACGTCGCCATCCGGCACGATGGCTTCACCAAGGACAGGCGCGACGAGTTGTTTCGCGCCGCGCACGACATCAAGGGCGATGCCGCGACTTTCGGCTATCCGGCGGCGGCGGGCGTAGCCGAGAGCCTGTGCCGCGTCATCGAGCACGCGCCCGATCTCGAAAAGGTGCCGGCCGAGCTGTTCACGCACCACATCAACGCCATCCTCGCCATCGTGCACGAGAACACCAAGCTCGACACCATCAGCGTCTCCGCCGAGCTCAGCCGGCGCCTGCGCAAGGTCGCCGACGATTATCTCGCCGACGCCAACCGCGATCGACCAGAGCATCTCGAGGTGATCCTGGCGCCGAGCATCGCGCCGGCCGGGTAGCTCTTTCCTGTCGTCATTGCGAGCGCAGCGAAGCATCCAGACTGTCCCCGCGGTGGGATTCTGGATTGCTTCGCTGCGCTCGCAATGACGGAGTGTGGGGTCGGCCTTGAACTACGCCGCAATCAGATCGTCGTAGACCGGATCAACCGCCTCCTCCGCCACCAGCTCGTCGCAGAACAGCCTTGCCTCTTCGCGCGCGGATTCGGTGGCGAAACGGCGCAGCAAGACCATCAGCGGCTCGGTCGCGCCGCGATCGGTCTCGCAATGGGTGAGCACGCGCTCGACCATGCGGCGGCGCAGCCGCGCCGCATTGTCGTCGCTGTCGACGAAGCCCTGCTCGTGGCAGGCATCGAGCGCGACCTGGAAGGCTGCAAACGTCGCCTCGGGAAGCCCGGCGCGGCGAAGCAGCGCGTGCAGGCTGTTGCCGCCGCGATCGTGCAGCAGCGCGGACACGCGCGCCTGCGGCAGCTCGGCAAGCTCAGCCAGCGCCGCATCGAACAGGTCGAGATTGCTCGACAGCAGCGCGCGCAGAATGAGACCCGCGGTGAGCTGGCCGGTGATGCGCAGGTGCCGAACAAGACCTTCAATGTCTTCGCCGCGGGAGCGCGCCGCGATGTTCATGGTGGAGCGGTCGCGCGCCTCGGTCGCGATGCGCTCGGCGCGGTCGGCAGTCAGCCAGTTCCGGGCCACGACGAATTGAGCCAGCGTCTCCGAGAGTTTTGCCACCAGCGCGGCGCGCGTTGCGGACGGCAGATCCTCCAGCACCAGCATCGCCTCGCGGATCGCGGCGAGATGGCCGTGACGTTCGACGATGCGATCCCAGGAGAACGGCGCAAGCTCGGCATGAGGATTTTCGATCAGCTCGAGCGCTGCCGCCGCGCAGCCGACTTCGGCAATGGCAGCGCAGACCGATACCGGCAGCGCGATGCGGCGGGCGACCGCGCACTGCACCTCCTCGTTGCCGGTCGCGACGATGTCGACCAGATCGGCGTCGATCAGCAGCGGAGAATGTTCGAGCACGGGCAACGCGACGGTCGGCTGGTCCGCCGACAGCGCCCGCACGATCGACGCCGGCGCCTCAGTACTGCGCGCAAACGCCTCGGCCATCGCCTGCCGCACCAGCGGCGAGGGATCGTCGAGCAGCATCAGAAGCGCGCCTTCGGCGGCAATACGGTCGTCATGGGAAAGGTCTGAGATCAGCCAGGCCCGGGCCAGCGCCCGCGTTGCCTCGGCCCGCTCACCAGCGGGCGCCGTCCTGATCCAATTGATGAACTGCCGAACGATCATGGTGCTTCCGGCTTACGCAACGAAGACGAAGCGGTGACGGCTTGTCACCTGCAACACAAAATAAACCACGACGCTTAACAAAGCGTTCACCATAACTGGCTGGTTTTATTGACGTTTTGTTAAGGGAACAAAGGCGGCCTGTTGCACGCGCCGGGACCTGCGCGCAGCGTTCACGCTGCGACGTATCCGAGACACGGGCACGCGAATTAGCTTGAGAACGTGCCGCTGCGATCGCTGAAGAGATCAAGAGGCTGGGGCGGCCGGACGTCGGGCGTCGCCGATGCGGCCGAGGTCGCTGGTGCGACCGTGGTCGCGGGTGCGACCGTGGTCGCGGGTGCGACCGAGGTCGCGGGTGCGACCGAGGTGAGCGAGGCATTGTTGCCCCACAATTTCTGCACGGTCGTCGAGACCGGCTGAGTAGTGTCGCCGGGCTGATAAATCGAGCGAAACACCGGCCTGATCGGTGCATTGTCCGCGACCGTCGTTGGCGCCGTCGCGCTGACCGGCGTCACCGCGCGTGTGTTCGGAAAGGTCTGGAGATACGCGGCATTGTCGATCAGCGGCGCGGCAGGCTGTACGCCGTTGGCGCTCGCGACCTGCGTGGTCGACGGCGTGCCGCCATACATCGCCATCGCGCTGCGGGTGGTTTTCGAATTTGCCGCGCTGGCGTAGCGTGCATCCAGCACCGAATAGACCTCGGAAACGCTGCGCGCGCGGCCGTCCCTGGCGTAGAAGATCGAGCGATTGGCGGACGCAGCGTTAGGAAACAACCGGGCGCCGACCGCTTGCGGATTGTCCTCGGCATTGGCGATCAGTTTCGCGGCGCCGCCGACGCCCATGAAATGCGCCATATAGAGTTCGCTGTCGGACGGCCTGCGGCCGAGCAGGCCAGTGAGCTTGAAGCTGTTCGACTGCGTCAGCGCAGCCGCCATGCTGGAGGCGGCCTCCGGATCGTCGCGCAGCTTCATGATCGACCGCTTCATCGCGGGATCATCGACGGTGTAGGTGCCCGACGACGTCCTGGTGATGGCATCGGAATAGTTGCCATAGCCGAGCTGGGTGCCGGCTTCCTTCACGGTGCCGAGCCAAGTCTGGTCGATGAACTGGTAGAGCCCGTGTGCGGATGACGTAGTCGCCCCCGCCGTGGGATCGAAATCCGATTCCATCTTGGCGGTGGTCAGCATGTATTGGAAGCTGACGCCGGTCCGGTTGGAGACCTGATTGATCGCGCCGGCGACGCGTGCCCGCGACGGATCGAGAACCGCCGGCTGTGAGACACTGGAATTGTCGACCGACATGATGAAGTGCCCGGCCCGTGCGGCGTTGAGCGGCGCCGGCAATTCGGCGCCCTGTCGTCTCACCGTGGGACAGGCATGGTTAATGCGGGGTTAATTCGGGCCGGCACCTCCGCAGGACGGAAGGACTATTTCTTGTACACCGCGTCCGGATCGAACAGCCTGTCCGCATCGACAAAGACGAGCCTGGCGCCGCCGTCGTCGGCCTCGACCTTGCGGTAGAAGCAGGAGCGGCGGCCCGTGTGACACGCCGCGCCGATCTGCTCGACGCGGATCCAGACCGCATCCTGATCGCAATCGGTGCGGATCTCGACCACGCGCTGAGTCTGACCTGAGGTCTCACCTTTTCGCCACAAGGCATTGCGCGAGCGGCTGAAGTACCAGGCCTCGCCGGTCGCGATGGTCTTGCGCAGCGCCTCGTCATTCATGTGCGCGACCATCAGCACGTCGCCGGTGGCAACGTCCGTCGCGATGACCGTCACGAGGCCGGCCGCGTCGAACCTGGGAAGGAAGGCGAGACCTTCCTCGGTTTCATGGGAGTGAGCGGACACAACGCCCTCGCCGGTCTGTTCGCGAGGTCAGCGCTGCAGGCCTCGCACCAGGGACAGAAAACGAGCCTGCTCCGCCGGATTATCGCGGAACATGCCGGTGAAGCGGCTGGTGAAGGTGGAGGCGCCATGCTTGGCGACGCCGCGCACCGACATGCAGGTATGCTCGGCCTCGATCAGCACGGCAACGCCGCGCGGCTTGAGGATCTCGTCGATCGCCGCCGCGATCTGCGCGGTCATGTGCTCCTGGGTCTGGAGCCGGCGAGCGAAGATGTCGGTGAGGCGCGCAAGCTTCGACAGGCCGACCACGCGTTCCACCGGCGTATAGGCGATGTGCGCCTTGCCGTAGAACGGCATCATGTGATGCTCGCATTGCGAGGTGAACTCGATGTCGCGCACAAGGACGAAATCATCATAGCCGGCGGTCTCGCCGAAGGTGCGATCGAGCACCTCGGCCGGGCACTGGTGGTAGCCCTGATAGAGTTCGTCGAAAGCCTCGACCACGCGGCGCGGCGTGTCGAGCAAGCCCTCGCGGTTGGTGTTCTCGCCGATATAGGCGAGCAGTGTCTTCACCGCCTGCTCGGCCTCGGCGCGCGCCGGGCGCGGCTGGTCGGCGCGGACGGCGGCTGCGAGGAATTCGGAAGGATCGAGCTCCGCCGGACGGCTCTCGGGCTGCCGATCGGAGGGCTTGTTGGGGCGGATGGATTTGATGGTAGCGTCCATGTCGACTCCGTTCGACGGCCTTGCGGCCGGAGTGTCACCGGCAGACGGGGCGGCGGACCGCCGGACGCCTGAGAGAACAGTTTCGGCGAAAAGGTCTGCAAATTATAACGTCGGCAACAGGGTCCTGGATCACACCAGTGCTGCAGCGCCGGGCTGTTTTTCCGCCAGTTCCGACCCTATATAAGGCCGTGGACGGCGCACGCCAAGGCCGATCCTGCTGGACTCCATCACATGCTGAACGACATTTATAACAAGCGGATCATCGAACTGGCCGGGAATATTCCGCGGCTCGGACGGTTGCCGGATCCCGATGCCACCGCTACCGCCCACTCCAAGCTGTGCGGCTCGACCGTCAAGATCGACCTCAAGATGGAGGGTGACAAGGTCACCGACTTCGCCCACCACGTGAAGGCGTGCGCGCTGGGACAGGCTTCTTCATCCATCATGGCAAGTCAGATCGTCGGATCGACTGCGAGCGAACTCCGTGAGTTACGCGAAACTGTTCGCAAGATGCTGAAGGAGAACGGCGCGCCTCCTGAAGGCAAATGGGCAGAGATCAAGTTCCTCGAGCCGGTCCGCGACTACAAGGCGCGCCACGCCTCGACGCTCCTGACCTTCGATGCCGTGGTCGATGCCATCGGCCAGATCGAGGCGAAGGCAAAGCAGCCGGCTGGGGCGCAAGGCTGATTACGGAGGCTGATCCGGGCTCGTCGCTCGGCCCGCAAATGGGATCAGATTTCGAGGCTTACTTCTGCGACGCCGCAACCGGCGTGGCCACGCCGCCCGTCGGCACCAGGGCTTCCGCCGTCTTGGTGGACTTTGCAGACTGCTCCGGTTCCGCACCGAACCTCGCCTGGCTCTTCGGTGCAAGCCCCGCCATTGCCGGCGCGGAGATGTCGACATGCGGCAGCACGTCGACCGCGAGATTCGTCGTCACGAGATTGGTGAGCTTGAGCTCGCCTGCATCGAGCTCGTGCAGATCTTCCCACGGCGGGACGCTCAGCGCGAGCGACAGCAGATCGCCGGCACCACCCATGTCGAACGTGTATTTGGCGAGCCGGCCGATATCGCGCTCCACGATCATCAGGTCCTGTGCGCTGTAGCTCGCGGCCTTGGCATCGTCGGCGCGATCGCCCATCCAGATCTGGTGGACCCGCACATGGGCCGTTTCCGGCACGTAGCGCTTCTTGCCCGCCAGCAGCAGGAACACGCACATGGATTCGCAATAAGCCTCAGGCGCGACCGCCGGACGAACCGTCTGCCCGCCGCGGCTCTGAACGCTGACACCGACCGTGGTCAAAAGTCCGAGATTGCGAAAGCGCCGGCCGAGCGTGATCGCGTCGTTGACAGAACCGCCGCTGGAATCGAGCACCACGGTGGCGCCGCCGAGCTGGCGTCCGCGCGAAAACTCCTCGAAATCCCTGGGCGTATCGGCGGTGATGATGCCGACCGCACTGACCCAGCCGCGGCAATTCGGCTCGCAGGCGACCCAGCCGAACTTCATCGGCAGCTTGCGCTCTTCAAGGGCAGCACCGGCCCGAGCCGACGACCCGAGCGTCGCGACGGCGCCAGCCAGCACGACTCCACAAGCAGCGGTTCCCACCAGCAACCAGCCGCGAAGTTTGAGCGACTTCAGAAGTTTCAAACTGGTCCCTTCCCCAAGTCCCAAGCCTCACGGCGAGCCGACTCAGCCAAGCCCCGTTCTGACGTTCCAATGAGTCTCACATGAACGTCACAAAAATGGTATCCGGGGGAATACAGCTCGTCCATAGGCACTTGCTGCACTGCTCCCAAAAAGCATGCAAAATATGACGTACAAACAACAGCTTATAGTTCCCTGCGCCGGAACCGCGCAGAACCTCGCCCACGATCTCGGCAAAGCGCCCATGAAGCAATCAGCCTGCGAGCACTGTTCCAATTCCGTCGCGGGCGCGCTCCTGCTTCCACGCAGATTCGGCCGCGCGCTGATCTGGCTCTACCGCCACACGCTCTCGCCGCTGGTTGGCTACAATTGCCGGCACCTGCCGACCTGCTCCGCCTATGGCGATGAGGCGATCGAACGGTTCGGGCTGTGGGCCGGCGGCTGGATGACGCTCGCACGCCTGCTCCGTTGCAACCCCTTCGGCACCTCGGGCATCGACAACGTGCCCCTCACCGCGCCACAGGGTGCGCGCTGGTACTCGCCCTGGCGCTACGGCCGCTGGCGCGGCGTCAACGCATCCTGAGCACGACGCGGCGCCTCACGTGTCGCGACCTTGAGTGGAACCGAAATTCTTTCCTCCCGTTGATTTGCTGCTCCCACGGGAGGAAAAACAATGCGCTGGAAAATCAGCCCTCATTTTCACGTCAGGTCTGGACCGGATTCGCGGGGTGGTTCGCGAGGCCACGATCCCAGAACCCTCGACATGATCGCCATCATCGCTCTGCTGATGCTCGTCGTCGGCTCCGGCTGGTATCTGGCGGCGAGCACGGCCACGCCGCCCAGTACGACGGCGTTCATCGTGCCGAGCCAGAGCGTGCACTGGTAATCAACGGGACCAGAAAAAGCGCCCGGGTGGCGGCGGGACCGGCTCGGGCGGACGTGGCCGCTTCGGACGCGGCGGTTTCGGCGACGGCTCGGCGGACGAGGTGGTCTCCGCGCCGGGCGCCGTCTCGCTTCCCGGCACCTTCACCGCCAGCAGCAGGTTCGATTCGTGCGTACGCCAGCGGTAGCCGACGCCGAAATCGATCGGCTGGGCGCGCGTGAACAGCGCCGCGTAACGTTCCTGGTAGCGGCCGGGAAATTCGCTGATGGGTCCGAGATAGCGGCCGAACGGGAAGAAGCGCCATTGCCGCGAATTGTAGTTCGAAAGCGGAATGCCGGAATCGTCCTGGACGATGGTCGCGCTGTTGGCGAGCAACCAGTCGCGCGCCACGGTGAAATTGCCGGAGTGCAGCAGATAAGACGCACTCTTGATCAGGCTGTTGCCGGGGCCGAGCGTCTCGCAGAACTTCAGGAAGCCGGCTGCGCGTGCACCTGAATTGGAAAGATCGGTCGAGAAATAATACAGCGTGCGCGCCTCGCCGTCGGGGCCGGCGAAGGTGATGCGGGCGCCGCGCGTCGCGTTCGGTCCGGGATTGTCGTTGCCGACATGCACGCCGCCTTTGTCGTCGAGTGCGACCATCTCGACATTGCGGATGGTCTTGCCGGAGCGGACGAGGAAGACGTAGAGGATCGGCAAGGTGCCGTTGACCTGGTTGGTGTGCAGGTCGACCTTCATTTGCTTGGTGATGAAGAAGGAAAAACTCAGGATCGAGCCGAGCGAGCGCTCGACATTGTAGAGCGCGGCGCCGACCGAACCGCGCGGCAGTCGCGTCAGGTCCGCCACCGCACCGACCGGCTCCAGCGCGCCGAGCACGTAAGTGCTGGCCTTGGGATAGAAGGCGTTGGCGTAGAGGAAATCGGGGCCGCTGAACAAATAAAACATGGTCGGCCTGGGCGCGGCCAGATTGACGTCGGCCCAGTTGCGGATCTTCGAGAGCTGGCGCTCCTCAAGCTGGGCGAACGCGCCGTCGAAGAATCTTGCGTGGCGTTGCCAGCCCGGGTCCTTTGTGAGCGGCGCCAGCGGCGAATTCGCAGAAGGCTGCATGCCCGCGAGGAAGCGCGCGGTGTCATCGAAGGTTGCCTCGGCGGCACGTGCGGACGAGACGGCCGCAGCCAGCAAGGCGAAAGCGACGGCCGCAATTCTCATGGGTCGAAACATGTCTATTCGCGATGTGATGAAGTGCCAGCGGCGACCGGCCGCCTGCGGAAAACAGCATAAATCAAAAGGCCCGAGAGCATGACGAGCATCCCCGACAGCGATTGCACGAGCCGCTCGGTCAACAAATAGTACATCATGAAGGCGGTCACGAGCAGGAAAACGAGCGGCGTGAACGGGTATCCCCAGGCGCGATAGGGCCGCGGCAAATCGGGATCCGTGATGCGCAGCTTGATGACGCCGGCGACCGTGAAGAACGAGCAGAACAAGAGCGCGAACTGGATGAAGTCGAGCACGGCCTCGAAACTGCGGGTGAACAGCAGCAGATTGGCGACGGCGAGCTGAAACAGGATGGCATAGGCCGGCGCGCCGCGCACCGATCTCTGCGAGAACACGCGCAGCGCCGGAATATCCTCCCCCATCGTCATCATCACGCGCGGGCCGATCCACATCATCGCGCTGATCGAGGAGATCAGGCCGAAACAGATCATCGCGCCGACGATCCGGCCGCCGAGATTGCCGAAGATCGCGCTGCCGGCGACGCTGGCGACGTCGAGCTGACCCGCGAGCGCGCCGACCGGCGTCGAATGGAGAAACACCGCATTCAGCGCGACGTACAGCACGAGCACGATCAGCGTGCCCGCGAGCAGCGCACGCGGCAGGTCCCGCTGCGGCATGTTCATCTCGCCGATGATGTAGGTTGCGGCATTCCAGCCCGAGAACGAATACATCACGAATACGAGCCCGATCGCGAAAGGCGCGCTGACGATATGCGCGAGATCGCCCGCCTGCGGCGTGAAGGCGATCGGCTGCGGCACGCCGACGACGAAGCCGGCGACCAGAAAGGCGACGATCAGCACGACCTTCAGAATGGTCGAGATCAATTGGAAGGTCGAGGAGTGCCTGACGCCGGTCAATTGCACGAGCGAGACCAGCCACACCACGGCGATGGCAAGCGGGATCGGCGGCACACCGGGCACGACCGATTTGGCGTATTCGCCGAAGGCCATCGCGGCGAGCGCGACGGGTGCTGCAAAACCAACCGTCGCCGACACCCAGCCGGCGAGAAAGCCGAAGGCGGGATGATAGGCGCGGCCAAGGAAATTGTATTCGCCGCTCGAGCGCGGAAACATGGCGCCGAGCTCGCTGTAGGAGAACACGCCGCACAGCGCGACGATGCCGCCGACGGACCACAGCAAGAGGATCGAGAAGCCCGAGGGAATGTCCTTGACCTGGAAGCCGAGGCTGGTGAAGACGCCGACCCCGATCATGTCGGCCACGACGATGGCGGTTGCGACCAGAACGGAGACCCCCGACCCGCTTCCGGTCAGCCGGCTGGTCCAGGGTGCAGTACCCGCATCTGATGCCGTCATCGCCGTCCTCAACCTCAGGCGTCACGCCTCGTGGGAAGCATCGTGCAGTTCGGTCCAGTCAATTCAAGCAGGGTTAACAAGGGTTAAATGAGGCGGGCCAAATCGGTACTGCAGCACCATTAATGCGAGGTCTGGGCCAATAAACCCTCCCAAACACCGGCACATCACGTTTCCCTTCCCCACAATCACGACACGATTGCGTGGTCCTTTTGAGCGTTCCGGATGTGGGGAAGTTTCTCCGGACACTTAACGTCGCCTAAACGCCCATCGGCTCAATTGCCTTAATGATTGCCGATGGACTTGTGGTCATGACTTGGGGTCATGGGTGAATGGTCGGGGCCGTTCCGAAACCGAGAGCTGACATCCGCGCCGACCGGACCACGTCCGGCGCACGCGGTCGTGCGCTTCGGGTCGCTCTGATCTCAGCCTTGGTGCCGTTGTCGCTGACCTTGGTTCAATGCGGCAAGGCGCCCAATCCGGCAGCGCTCGCGGCGAACTCGCAGGCCAACGCCCAAGGCAATAACGCCCAAGCCAACGTTCAGGTCGTTGCGAAGACAAACCAGCAAGTCGCAAGCAACGACACCTTCGAGGATCGCTTCCCGGCCCCCCAGTTCAGGGAGCGCTTCCCATCCGCGAGCGAGGGTTTTCTGCAACGGCAGATGTCGGACTTCTCACCCAAGCGCGCCGTGCAGCAGCAGCCGGAGCAGGCGCCTTACAAGGTCGCTTCGCTCGCGCCGCAGGCCCCCTACCAGCGTCCGCCACGCGAGGACCTGACGACGCTCGTCAGCATGAAGTCGTCAGCCTTCCCCTATTTCGGCAACAACCCCGCCTCCGACGCGCCGTTCCTCAACATCTCCAAAGGCGACCGCCGCGGCCACCGCAGCTATTCCGGGCGCGTGTTCTGGCAGGACGAGACTTACAACGATAACCGCGTCCTGATGCACGTGCCCGAACATTTCGACGTGCGGAAGCCCGGCGTGATCGTGGTGTTCTTCCACGGCAATGGCGCAACACTCGAGCGCGACGTGCGCGACCGCCAGCTGGTGCCGCAACAGATCACCGATTCCGGCGCCAACGCCATCCTGCTTGCGCCGCAGATGGCGGTTGACGCTGCCGATTCCAGCGCCGGAAAATTCTGGCAGGCCGGCGGCCTCAAGCGCTTCCTGGACGAATCTGCGAACCATCTGGCCCGGCTCACCGGCGATCCCAACAGCGCCCGCGCCTTCGCCAATATGCCGATCGTGATCGTCGGCTACAGCGGCGGCTTCCTGCCGACGGCCTGGAGCCTCGAAGTCGGCGGCATCGGCGACCGTGTCCGCGGCGTCGTGCTGCTCGACGCCGTCTACGGCGAAATGGACAAGTTCGCCTCATGGATCGAGAGCCACCGCTCCGGCTTCTTCGTCAGCTCCTACACCCGCTACACCGCGCGGCGCGACCGCGAGCTGATGAGCACCCTGCGGCAGAAGGGCATCACCGTCTCCGAAGACATGGACGGCCCCTTGCGTCCGGGCAGCGTGGTGTTCGTCGAAACCGGGGACGGCATCACCCATCGTGACTATGTGACCCGAGCGTGGACGCGGGACCCGCTCAAGGACGTACTGGTGAAGATGTCGGCGACTCCATCACTCGCGCTCACGCGGGTTGCCTCCACCAATCCATCTGCGTCGAGCCGGTAGCGATATTGCGCCCGTCGGCATCTGGCTGCACGGCCCGCAATTCTCTCGAGCCTTGATCAAAATGTGATGTTGATGGCCGACGGTCCCGAGGCCGACCGGATTGCTTCCACTGGCAACAATCATACTTTGCCGGCCAAGTTGAATTTGGAATTCTGCGGGGACAGGCAGTGCGTCAGGGACTCTACAAGGTCGACTTCCACACGGTTCACGGGACGGGTTGTGGCGTCGTCTACGTGACCGAGGGCAAGATGCGCGGCGGCAATTCCGCTTTCGCATTCATCGGCACCTGCACGGGCGAAGGCGACAGCATCAGGGTCAAGATCTCGACCGAGCGCCACAATGACGACCCGTGCTTCAAGGCACTGTTCGGTCTCGACCGGATCACGCTGACGCTCGCGGGACGGGAGGATGGCGACACGGCGGAATTCGAAGGCACCGCACTGCAACTGCCGGGCGTTGCCTTCAGGGCCGTGCTGAGCCGGATCAGCGACTAACCGTCCGGCTTCCAGACCTTAGCCATTGGCCTCAGGTTTTTGGCAGCTTCGGAATGCTCTCGGCAAACCCATTGAAGCAGGCCAGCCGCTCGTCCTCTTCCTTGAAGAAACGGCAATCCGCATAGCCCTTGGCCTTCGCCGGCTTCGGCTTTGGCGCCGGGGGGATCACGGCGTCGTAGCAATTGAGCCGGTCCTTGGTGCCGTCATCGAGGTCGAGGCAGGCCTGGAGCCGCGCCGCGATCGATTGCGGCTTGCCCTTCGGCGCCGCAGCCGGCTTGGCCGCAGCCTCCTTGGTACCCGCCTTGGTGCCCTTGGGCTTGACCTGCACCAACGGCTTGTCCCCGACCATCGGTGGTGGCTTGTCGGCTTGCGCAAACGCGGAGGCTGAATAGAGCACCGCGGCAACCGCCAGAATCATCCTCATTTCAGTCAACCCTCTTTGGTCCCCATGACCGGCCTTCTAGCCTTCCGGCGCGCGGTTTGCCAAGCACCTTGCGCATACGGACACGCTTACGTTCAGGCCGGGGCGGCAGTTGCCGGCCGGGGCCGGGTCAGTACCACCAGGATCAGCGCCAGCACGACGAAACCGACCGCGACGAAGCCGAGCGTATGCGGGAGTTCGCGGGCGAACAGCAGTCCCCCGACGGCAGAGCCGACCGCCTGCCCGATATAGAGGACGGAGGTGTTGAGTGCGACGGTCGCCGATGCCAACGACGGTGCGGCCGAGACCAGCCGCACCTGCTGCATCGAATTGGTCGAGGCAAAGCCGAGGCCCCAGATCGCGACCGCACCCGCCATCAACACGAGCGTGCCGGCGCCGAGCGCCCAGCCCGTGATTCCAGCAAGCAGCAGGCAGGTGAAGACCAGCGAGGTGCGATAGGGCCCAGAGGTGTCGACGATGCGGGTCGCGATGACAACGCCGAGGAAGCCGCAGACGCCATAGAGAGCGAACACCATGCCGATCGCATCGGGCCCTGCGCCGGTCAGCTTGTTGAGCAGCGGCCCCATGAAGGTGAACACCACGAACTGCCCGGACATCTGCAACATCGTGATCGCAAGCAGCAGCAGGATGGTCTTGTTGCGACCGACCGCGCCCCAGGTCTTGAGATCCACCGGCGTCCCCTTCAAGCCCCCCGGCAGCCGCATCAGCAACAGCAGCAAGCTGACGCAACCGAGCGCGCCGATCCCGCCATAGGCCGCGCGCCAGCCATAGCGGCTGGCGATGAAGGTGATCAGCGGCAGGCCGACGGCGGCAGCGAGCGACCAGCCGAGAAAAATGTAGGCAATCGTGCTGCCGCGACGCTCCACCGGCACGATCAACGCCGCCGTGCCGGCGGCCTGCGGCGTGTAGAGCGCGCCGACCGCGAGCATCACCAGGCGGATGACGAGGAGGCTTGCATAGTCGGGCGCAAAGGCCGAAGCGAGGTTGCCAAAGGCGAGCACCGCCAGCGTCGTGGTGAGCAGCGTCCGGCGCTCGATCCGGCTGGTGAGCCAGGCCGTCAGCGGCGAACCTATGCACAGGATAACAGCCCCGAAGGTGATCAGGAGTGCGGCCGCATGGATGCTGACGTCGAGCCCGCTCGCCAATTCCGGCAGCATGCCCGCCGGTGCCAAGACCGAGCAGCCGGTGACGAGATTGCCGAGCATCAGGGCGGTTGGCGCGAAACGGCCGGCGCGTGCATTTTCCATGCAAACGCATGTAGAACCGCCCTGCGTCCAGTTAAAGGGCGTTGCCCGGAATAGTTCGTGCAGCGCCCCCGCTTTTGCGCGCCGGTTTCTTGGAAATGCCGGATTGCGCAGGCCGAATCGCCTGATATATCGCTCGTTCCCGCTTACCTGCGCTCGTTCGCAGGAGTGAGCCTCAGGAGACATGCCATGACCGACCAGCCCAAGGACCCGTCCAAGGACCAATCCAAGTCCGAACAGCCCAAATCCGAATCCGGCTTCCAGTACAGCCTCAGCAATTTGAGACCCGTGACCCCACCGGAAAAAATCACCCTCACCTTCCCGGACGGCGCCCGGCGCGAATACGCCAAGAGCATCACCGGCCTCGAACTCGCCAAAGGCATTTCGCCGTCGCTGGCCAAGCGCACGGTCGCGATGGCGCTCGACGGCGTGGTCTCCGACCTCGACGATCCCATCGAAGCCGATGCCAGGATCGAGCTGATCAACCGCGACGATCCGCGCGCGCTCGAGCTGATCCGCCATGACTGCGCCCACGTGCTCGCCGAAGCCGTGCAGACGCTGTGGCCGGGCACGCAGGTCACCATCGGCCCCGTGATCGAGAACGGCTTCTATTACGATTTCTTCCGCAACGAGCCGTTCACGCCGGAAGACTTTGCCGCGATCGAGAAAAAGATGCGCGAGCTCATCGCGCGCGACAAGCCTTTCACGAAGGAGGTTTGGGATCGCGAAAAGACCAAACAGGTGTTCCGCGACAAGGGCGAGGCGTTCAAGGTCGAGCTGGTCGACGCCATTCCCGGCAACGAGCCGATCAAGATCTATTACCAGGGCGACTGGTTCGATCTCTGCCGCGGCCCGCACATGACCTCGACCGGCAAGGTCGGCAACGCCTTCAAGCTGATGAAGGTGGCGGGCGCCTATTGGCGCGGCGACAGCAACAACCCGATGCTGACCCGCATCTACGGCACGGCCTTCGCCAAGCAGGAGGACCTCGACGCTTATCTGAAGCAGATCGAGGAAGCGGAAAAGCGCGACCATCGCAAGCTCGGGCGCGAGCTCGACCTCTTCCACTTCCAGGAGGAAGGTCCGGGCGTCGTGTTCTGGCACGCCAAGGGCTGGACCATCTTCCAGCAGCTGATCGCCTATATGCGCCGGCGCCTGGCCGGCGACTACAGCGAGGTCAACGCCCCGCAGATCCTCGACAAGTCGCTGTGGGAGACCTCCGGCCATTGGGGCTGGTACCGCGAGAACATGTTCGCGGCGCAGTCGGCCGGCGAGGAGGCCGAGGACAAGCGCTGGTTCGCGCTCAAGCCGATGAACTGCCCGGGCCACGTGCAGATCTTCAAGCATGGCCTGAAGAGCTACCGCGACCTGCCGCTGCGGCTCGCCGAGTTCGGCGTGGTGCATCGCTACGAGCCGTCCGGCGCGATGCATGGATTGATGCGCGTGCGCGGCTTCACCCAGGACGACGCGCACATCTTCTGCATGGAGGATCAGCTCGCCGACGAGTGCCTGAAGATCAACGAGCTGATCCTGTCGACCTACGCCGATTTCGGCTTCACCGGCGATCTCACCGTGAAGCTGTCGACCCGGCCGGAGAAACGCGTCGGCACCGACGCGATGTGGGATCACGCCGAGCGGGTGATGGCGACGGTGCTGCGCGAGATCCAGTCGCAGAACAATCACATCAAGACCGAGATCAATCCGGGCGAAGGCGCCTTCTACGGACCGAAGTTCGAATATGTGCTGCGCGACGCCATCGGCCGCGACTGGCAGTGCGGCACCACGCAGGTCGACTTCAACCTGCCGGAACGGTTCGGTGCGTTCTACATCGACCACGACAGCAGCAAGAAGCCGCCGGTGATGGTGCACCGCGCGATCTGCGGTTCGATGGAGCGCTTCATCGGCATCCTGATCGAGCACTATGCCGGCAACTTCCCGCTCTGGCTGTCGCCGGTGCAGGTGGTGGTCACCACCATCACGTCGGAAGCCGACGAGTATGCCAAGCAGGTGCTGGAGCAGGTCCGGCGCGCGGGACTTCGGGCCGAGATCGACCTGCGCAACGAAAAGATCAACTACAAGGTCCGCGAACATTCGCTGGCCAAGATTCCGGCACTGCTCGTGGTCGGCAAGAAAGAGGCCGAGACGCAGTCGGTCTCGATCCGCCGGCTCGGCAGTGACGGTCAGCAGGTGACGACGACGGTGGAGGCCATCGCCGCCCTCGTCGACGAAGCGACCCCGCCGGATGTGAAGCGGGCGCGCGACGCGGTCTGACGGCGTTCAGGCGGCTCGGTCTTGACGGATTTTGATGAGGGACTCGGCGGGAATGCCGAGGCCCTCATGCAGCCGTCTGATCATGCTGAGCGTCAATTCGCGCCGGCCGTTGAGCACTTCGTGAACCCGGTTCCGGCTGCCGATAAACGGGATCAAGTCCTTCGGCTGCAAGCCACTCTGCTCCATATGATACTTGATCGCCTCCACGGGGTCCGGAAGGTCCAGGCGATAGTGCTTCCGCTCCCACGCCTCCACCAGCGTCACGAGTACGTCGAGTCGATCGCCCTCGGGCGTGTTGCGCCGTGCGCTCATCAACGTCTCGATCTCCTTGAGAACGCGGCGATAGTCCCGGTTGGATTTGATTGGCGCAATTTCCATCATCGACCTTCTAAACGGTTTGCGCATCGATCACGTCGTATTGCCGATCCGTCCCGACAAAGCGGATATAGACCACACGGTATGGATAGTTGATCCAGACCACCACGCGATATTTGTTGCCGGCGACGTTAAAGACGACGCGGCCATCCCGGAGGATGCTGGCACTGCGAACGTCCCTTTTGACATCTGCGGGCTTTGCCCAGTCAGCCTGCTTTACCTGCCGGAACCACGCCATCAAGGGCTCGCGGGCATCGGAAACGTCGCCGCTCCGGCTGAGAAGCGCCTTGACCGTGATCAGCGCTATGATCCTCATCCAAGCCATCTTAGCATAGTCCCAAGCTGGGACCAAAACTCTCCGACTGGCGCAGGACCCGGCCCTCATAATCCCTCTAAAATGCCTTCCAATCGTCTTCGGCCGGGCCTATCTCCGACAGGGACAGAAGTCTCACAAGGAATTCCCCGTGCCCGACGCCATTGAACTCCTGAAGACCCGCCGCTCGGTCAAGCCGCGCGAGATGTCCGGACCCGGCCCCTCCCCGGCCGAGCTCGAGACCATCCTCACCATCGGCGCGCGCGTGCCCGACCATGGCAAGCTCGCGCCCTGGCGTTTCATCATCTTCGAGGGCGATGCGCGCCAGCGCGCCGGCGAGGTGATCGCGAAGGTGTTTGCCCGGAAGAATCCCGGCGCGCCGGCGGCCGATGTCGAGACCGAGCGCAAACGCCTCATGGATGCGCCGCTGGTGATCGGCATCGTCAGCTTCACCAAGCCGCACCCGAAGGTGCCGGCCTTCGAGCAGGAATTGTCGGCCGGCGCCAGCGTCATGAACATCGTCACGGCAGCGACCGCGCTCGGCTACGGCGCCTGCTGGCTGACCGGCTGGTTCTCGTTCGATCGCGACGTGCTGGATGGCCTCGGCCTCAAGCCGGACGAGAAGCTCGCCGGCTTCGTCCATATCGGCAAGCCGACCAAGCCGAGCGAGGACCGTCCGCGACCGGTCCTTTCCGAAATCGTGACGCGATTTTAATCGAAGGCGTGTTGACGCCTTCGACGTCTTGCGGCTTTGATCCCGGCAAGGGAGGAAGCCCGGATGAAGCGTCGTGAATTTCTGGTCGGAGCCGCGCTGCTGGCCGGCACGATGGCGCGGGCACGCGCCGCCGACACCCCTGCTCCGTCGTCCGACGGACTCGACCGCATCACAGCCTATTTCGACAACGAGGTAACGAGCGGCCGGCTGCCGGGCGCCGTGGTGCTGGTCCAGCAGCACGGCAAGCCGGTCTATCTGAAGACTTTCGGCGTGCGCGACACCAGGACGGGCCTCGCGATGACGCCCGATACGATCTTCGCCATCCACTCCATGACCAAGCCGGTCACGTGTCTTGGCGCGATGATGCTGATCGACGAGGGCAAGCTCGCGCTCACCGACCCGGTGTCGAAATACATTCCCCTCTTTGCCGACACCAAGGTGGGACTCGAAGTCACCAATCCCGACGGCACGTTGCATCTGGATCTCGTGGCCCCGGTCCGTCCCGTCAACATCGAGGATCTGCTGCGGCACACCTCGGGCATCAGCTACGACTATATCGGCGGCAAATGGGTCGAGCAGGCCTACAAGGCGGCGAACATCTTCGAAGGTCAGTTCAACAACAGGGAATTCGCCGAACGCATCGCAAGGCTGCCGCTCGCACGGCAACCGGGAACGCTGTGGCGCTACGGTCATTCCACCGACGTGCTCGGCAGCGTCATCGAGATCATCTCGGGCCAGACGCTGTACGCATTCCTCAAGCAGCGCATCTTCGATCCGCTCGGCATGAGCAGCACCAAGTTCGCGCTGGCGACCGAGGACGAGCTCGCGCGGATGGCTCGGCCGCTGCCGAGCGACAACATCCTGCTCGCCGCCGAGCGCGAGCGCCTCGACCATCCCGAATGGCAGTCCGGCGGCGGCGGGCTGCTCTCGACCATCACCGACTATCAGCGCTTCGCGCAGATGCTGCTCAATGGCGGCGAATTCGAGGGCAAGCGCTATCTGAGCCCTGCGGCGTTCAAGGCCATGACGACCGATCATATCGGGCCGGGTTCGGGCGTGGGACGCGACTACTTCTATTTTCCGGGCGACGGCTTCGGCTATGGCTATGGCCTTGCGGTGCGGACCGATCCCGGCAACGCCAAGCCGCCGCCGCCGGGCTCGCTCGGCGAGTTGAAATGGGACAGTGGCAGCGGCACCTATTTCGGCGTCGATCCCAAGCTCGACATGGTCTACCTGCTGATGCAGCAGACCCAGAACGAGCGCGGCCGCATCACGCCCGCCTTCAAGGCGCTGGTCTATGACTGTTATCCGTCCGAGTTACGCCGCCCGTGAAGCACGCTGCCGAAATCGGCGAGCAGTTTTGCGATCTCGGCGGCGGGCCGCGCCGCGCTGAACAAGAATCCCTGCACTTCGTTGCAGCCTTCGGCGCGCAACCAATCGAGCTGATCCTCGGTCTCGACACCTTCCGCGGTCGTGGTGATGTTGAGGCTGCGGCCAAGCCCCGAGATCGCGCGAACGATCGCGACGCAATCGGGCCGCCCTGCCAGATCCTTGACGAAGGAGCGGTCGATCTTGATCTTGTCGAAGGGGAAGCTGCGGAGATAGCTGAGGCTGGAATAGCCGGTGCCGAAATCATCCATGGAGATGCTGACGCCGAGCTCGCGCAACTGATGCAGAATGGCGAGGTTGGCGTCCGTCTCGGCCAGGAAGATCGACTCCGTGATCTCCAGCTCGAGCCGCGTCGGCGACAGGCCGGACTGCGCCAGTGCCGAGATCACGACCTGAACCAGATTGCGGCTGCGGAACTGCGCCGGCGACAGATTGACCGCGACCTTGACGTCGACGGGCCATTTCACCGCCTCGGAGCAGGCTTCGCGCAGCACCCACTCACCGAGCTGGGTGATCAGGCCGATGTCCTCGGCGACCGGAATGAACTCCGCCGGCGAGATCATGCCCTTGTCGGGGTGATGCCAGCGCAGCAGCGACTCGAAGCCGGAGATGCGGTCGGAGGCGATCGAGACCAGCGGCTGGTAGTGCAGCTCGAACTCGCCATTGGCAAACGCGCGGCGCAGATCGAGCTCCATGTTACGGCGCTTCTGCGCCTGCAGATCCATCTCGCGCTCGAAGAAATGATGCACGCCGCCGCCGTCCGATTTCGCCCGATACAGCGCCATGTCGGCGTTGCGCATCAACTCTTCCGACGTCGTACCGTCGCCGGGCGACAGCGCGATGCCGATGCTGGCACCGATCACCATCTCCTGCCCGTCGATCTCATAGGGCGCCTTCAGCATGTCGATCAGCAAGCCCGCGCAGGCGCTGGCCTCGTTGGGCGAGACGTCGGCCGCCAGGATCACCGCGAACTCGTCACCGCCGAGCCGGGCCGCGAGATTGGCGCCGCGGACCGCGGCGCTCAGACGTGCGGCGACCTCCTTCAACAGGCGGTCGCCCACTGGATGGCCGAAGGAATCGTTGATATTCTTGAACAGGTCGAGATCGATATAGAGCACCCCGACCCGTTTTCCGCCGGCCTGGTCGAGCGCCTGCTTCAGGCGCGCCTGGAAATATTCGCGGTTCGGCAGATCGGTGAGCCCGTCATGGTGCGCCATATGGGCGATCCGCGCCTCGGCCTTGCGCCGTTCGGTGATGTCGACCACCGCGACCAGATAGCCGTCGCGATCGTCGAAGGCGACGCGGCGGCCGAAGGTCAGCACCTCGATCTCGCTACCGTCGGCGCGCAGATGCCGCCAGTTGCGCGAGGAGTGATAGGCGTCGCCGATGCGTTCGAGCGCCTCGGCGTGGCTGCCCCATTCGTCCTGCGGCCAGATCTCATGCAACTTCATGCGCAGGAAGGTGGCGCGGCTGTAGCCGTAATGCTGGACCGCGGCGTCGTTGACGCTGAGAAACTTCTTGCTCGCGGCGTCGAACACCCACATCGGCATCGGGTTGTTGTCGAACAGCAGGCGGAACGAGGCGTCGCGCCGCTTCAACACAGTGACATCCGAGATCGTCAGCGAGACCACGTCGGCGAACGCGGTGGCGCTCAGCCGGAGATACCGTCCGTCGCTCTCGATCTCGAGTTGCTCGCCGCGACCGCCGGAGACGGCCCTGAGCAGGAATTCCATCACCTCAAGCGAGGCCAGCAGCGTGTCTCCCTCGCCGATCCGGCGCCACAACAGGTCAGCGCCTTCGGCCTTCAGCAGCAGGCCCGCACTCTTGTTGTGGTGGACGATCTGGAGATCGACCGGCTTGCCACCCGCGTCGCGCAGCGTCGCCAGCGAGACCACCGCGTCGTCGGTCGAAGCGAAGATCGCGTCCAGGAGATTGTATTGCGCGCCGCGTTCGTTGATGTAGGCGCCGACCAGCGTCGCGCCCCAGCGCGATGCGGTCGGCAGCGCCAGCACATCAAATGTCCTGACCATGCCGTCGCGCACGCAATGGGCGCTGGCCAGGTGCGGCCGCCCGTTGGCGAGCGCACTCGCCGCGGCTTCCGACAGCGCGGTGGCGCAATCGGGCGAGAGCGCGGCGACCGGGATGTCCCAACGCTCTTCGCCGAGCCATTTCTGCACGTAACGTCCGCTGCGCGACAGTTCGAGCGCGCCGTCGCCCTTGAGCAGCGCGATGTGGTCGGCGAGCCGTCCCAGGCTGCCGAGCATCACGTCCTCGTAGCGCGGCAGCCGTTCGCCCGGCTTCAACGCGGCACGCCATTTGCGCTGAAGCACCGGGATGTCGTCGAACATTTCGGCGGCCGGTTTTCCCGACACTTTCTTCACGGCACTCATGGCAGTCCTCAACGCACTTTCCCGCCGCATCCAATGCAGCCGCACTTAACGGCGTGTAAAGAGAGCGCGAGCGCGGGTTCCGTTCGGCGATTATGACAGTTTAAAGTCGGGCGTTGGTTAGTGGGCGTTAGAGACTGTGACAGTTGTGCGAAGGCGCCGAGCGCGTCCGGCATAGTCATTGCGAGCGGACGTGCGCAACAGGGTCCGCTGCTCTCGTGTCCCGGACGCGCTGCAGCGTTCTTACGCTGCTGCGCAGAGCCGAGACCCAGGAAGCCACAGCAATCGCTGCAACATGGGCCCCGGCTCTGCAGCGCACCGCCAAGAGGCGCTGCGCTGCGTCCGGGGCACGAGACCGTTGTTGGACAACCGACATGGGATCGCAGCCTCGCGGCATTCCGCCCGAGCTTTGCTTCGTCGCCTCACCCTCAATTGAAAGAGGGCGCAGGGAAGACCGGGTGCCGGCTGGCACCCACGGTCCACTGTGCGAGATTGTCGTAAGAACAATGCACAGCGGCATACAGGTGAAGCCAAAACATCCGGCCTTCCCTGCGCAGTGGCTTTACGGCTTATGTCGTGATCTCCCCGGGGAGCGATGCACTATTGCCCCCGTCGCCTTGCGGATGGCTGATGCGTGTGCCCGGTTGGGCACCCCGCATCACCGCAACGCTTGACGCACAGACCCCGGGCGTCAGGACCACACGATTTTGCCGTACGCCGATCACACCGGTCGTGTGCGCGATGCTTTCGCTCACGGTTGCCCGCCCTGCGAAGCCCTTCGCGCCGATGTGACCAACGTCCACCGCCGTCCGGCCCGCGTTCGTGACGATCGCGATACGCCCCTCTTCCTTGGGCCGGAGTGAGGCATGGATACGCCGTTTCCGAATTTCGGTAAAGTGGAATATTTTTAGCGCCCCGCGTTGACCGACAGCTTGGGTGTTTTGCCCGACAGGCAACACAAGGACTTGTAGCCCGGATGAGCGAAGCGACATCCGGGATTCCCACCACGAGCTGTCCCGGATATCGCTGCGCACACCCTGGCCACGGCAGCGTATCAAGAGCAATCACCCCGCCAATCGCTCGATCACGAGGTCGAGCAGCGCGCGCAGGCGGGCGAGACGCCTGAGATCGCGGTGATAGCCGACATAGGTGTCGCGGCCGGGTGGCGTCGCGCCGATGTCGAGCGCGACCAGCCGGCGGTCGCGGTCGCCGAGTGGACGCGGCAGCACCGCGAGCCCGCCGCCGCTCGCGCAAAGCTCCGCCTGCGCCTGCCTGTTGTTGCTGCGCGAGGCGATTTCCATATTCGGCAGCGTGCGCTTCAACCAGAGGGCATCGGGCATGTCGGCGAATTCGGCATTCATGGTCACAACGCGGACACCGCTTCCGTCGCCGGCGCGTGGCGGCTTGCTGCCTTTCTTGCCGTAGAGCGCGTAGGGAATGTGGAGCAGCTTTCGGGAGATCACTTCAGGCTCGTCGAACGGTTTGATGCGGAAGACGAGATCGGCCTCGCGGCGCGGCAGGCTGTAGAGGCGCGCATCGGTCAGAAGCTCGACGGTCACCTTCGGATGGCGCTTGCCGAAGGCGGCAATCAGCGGCGAGAGCATCACCGTCCCGAACCAGTCCGACGACGACAGACGCAGCAAGCCATCGAGCTCCGTCTCCGCGCCGGACGCACGCCGCTCCAAGGCGAGCGCCTCCTCTTCAATCCGCTCAGCATGGCGCAGCACAGCTGTGCCCTCGTCGGTCAGCACGAAACCATCCGCCGTGCGCTGGAACAGCGTTTGTCCGAGCGACTGTTCGAGCGCGCGAAGTCTCCGTCCCATTGTCGGCTGGGTCTGGCCGATCTTCCGTGCGGCCGCGCCGAGAGTGCCTTCGCGCGCAATCGCCAGAAAGATGCGCAGATCGCTCCAGTCCACCGGAAGCCTCCTCATACAAAAACGCACGACAATCGTACATTCTCATTCCTTCCCATGCAAAAAGTCATGGGCATATTGGAGGTCGACAACGGAGCAAGACGATCATGACGAGACAATCGACGATGCACGCAGCCGTGCTGGAGGCCCACAACGCGCCGCTGCGCCCCTCAACCCTCTCCACGCCCGAGATCGGCCCGCGCGAGGTGCTGGTGCGAATCCGCGCGAGCGGGATCAATCCGCTCGACACCAAGATCCATGCGGGCGCGGCGGCGCATGCGCGACATCCGCTGCCTGCGATACTCGGGCTGGATCTGGCCGGCGTGATCGAACAGACCGGTCGTGACGTCTCGCGGTTCAAGGGGGGCGACGAGGTCTATGGCATGACGGGAGGCGTCGGCGGTGTGCAGGGATCGCTCGCCGAATTCGCCGCTGTCGACGTCGACCTGCTGGCGTTGAAGCCTGCCAATCTCAGCATGCGGGAGGCAGCCGCCCTGCCCCTCATCTTCATCACAGCCTGGGAAGGACTGATCGACCGCGCGGCGCTGAAGGCCGGACAGAAGGTGTTGATCCATGGCGGCGCAGGCGGCGTCGGCCACATCGCGATCCAGATCGCGCGCGCGTTCGGAGCAGATGTGTTCGCCACCGGCTCGGCATCGCAGCGCGCCACCATCGAAGGTTTTGGCGCGACCTTCATCGATCGTGATACCGCCATCGCGACTTATGTTGCAGAGCATACGGGCGGCCGCGGCTTCGACGTCGTCTACGACACCGTCGGCGGCAAGGTCCTCGACGCCTCCTTCGAAGCCGTACGCCGCTTCGGCCATGTCGTGAGCGCGCTCGGATGGGGAACGCATGGGCTTGCGCCGCTCTCGTTCCGCGCCGCCACCTATTCCGGCGTGTTCACGCTGCTGCCGCTGCTCTCAGGGGAAGGCCGCGCGCATCACGGAGAGATCATGGCGGAGGCCACGCGCCTGGTTGAGGCCGGCAAGCTCTTACCGATGCTCGATGCCCGGCACTTCACACTGGAGAACGTCGATGACGCCTATGCGCTAATCCGCGATCACGCGACGCAGGGCAAGCTCGTCGTCGAGATCTGACGGCGCTCGCTGAAAAGTCTCGTCGCGGATGGAGCGAGGCGTAAGCCGGGGTACGGAGACCCGCACGGGGAACGCCGCTAGTCCTCGCTGGACGTCGCCAAGCGATTGCGCAGATGGGCCTGCGACAACAGAAAAAACAATGCGCGCTCGCCATGATATTTGGCGGACGGCCGGGTGCGCTCGAAGCCATCGGCAAATTTCTTGCCGGATTGGTCGCACACCTGCCACCGCCAGCCGAACCGCTTACGCCTGGTGAGGATCACTTCGAACATGCCGACGAGCTTGGTCCCCTGCTCCTTGCCGGTCTCGCAGACGCACGACCCTGCTCCGGCCTCCCCCGTTGGAGTGATGCCCGACATATAACGCAGCAGGATGGAAAGCGAATGAAATTGATTATCGGAAATAGGTATCTTGCACCGGCTTTGACGAAGTTGCGGCGTCTCTGGAATAAGCCGCCGGTGCCGGTGTTAATCGGTCCTGCTTGGTAGCGCTGACAAAGCTATTCAAATCGCAACACCAACGGAGGAGCCGAGAGCATCCTCTTTCGCACACGTGACGGGACTGGCGGTAATAAGATATGGGGGATCCGTGCGCTGAATGAGAAGTGTTCACTGGGCACGAAGACCAGCGTCGGGCCGCATGCGGCATCACCGCTCAAGCACTAGCGCGCGACCACTTCAACTTCACCGTCGACGCCGTTGACGACGTTGAAGCCGCGCTCATAGACCTTGCCCTCGTTCTTGGCGATGGCGCGGTATTCGCCTTCGGAGAGCACGACGCGCGGGAAGGCGCCGATCGATTCCTTGATCACGTCGCCGCCCGGGGTCAGCACCGACCAGGCGGTGTTGGCGAGCGCCTCGCCGCCCCTGTCGCTGACGAGCTTGAGCGTGATGACGGCGGCGCGGTGGGTGATGGTGACGTCGGTGAGCTTGCTGGCCTGGACGCGGATGTCCGAGCGCACCACCGAATTGGCGTCACCGTAATTCGAGATGATGTAGTAGGTGCCCTCCGGCAGCAGCACGACGTCACCGGCGGCGACGTTCGGCACCAGGGAGGCGCGCTCGCCGGATTCGAACTGGCTGCCCTTGTAGATCGCGAACGAGATCTGGTTCTGCGGAATGCGGCTGGTGCCGACGCGGCCCTCGATGCGCAGGCCGCCGGCCGGCAGCACGAAGGATTCGCGATCGGTCTCGGCCTTCAAGCTGACGGTGCGCACCGCGCTGACGAGGCCAAAGGCGACGTGCACGACGTAATTGCCGGGCGGCAGCACGATGTTCGGCGTGGCATTGCGGTCTTCGCGGATCAGCTTGAAGGTGCCGTTCTCGTCGGGACGATCGGCAAACACGCGCCAGACCAGGCCGCTGGTGATCGGCGGGGTGTCCTTGCCGTATTTCGCCGTCAGCGACAGCACGCCCTGTCCGGGCACGGCCGCGTTGAGCGGTGCGGCGGACGGCACGGTCGTGACCGCGGGCGGCGGCATGCTGGGCGTGGTCGGCTGCAACAGGGTCGGCGGCAGGCTCGGCGGTCCGGCACCCGGGCCGGAGGGCGGCGCGAGGCTGACGGCACCGCCGGGATCGGGGACCGACGCGGGCGGTACCGGCGGCGGACGATCGGAGAAAAGCTGCGCCTGCGCAGCATTTTGGCCAAAGGTAAAGAGGCAGGCAGCAACGACCAGCGCCGGCAGCAGCGATGCGCTGCGCCGCCATCCGATGATGCCGTCACCCCCGAGAGTCATGCCACCTGCTTTTCACCGAAAACGCGGCAAATTCAAGCCTCTGAACCCCCGAGAAATACGGCCAATACGGTTCTTTGGAACCCGGCTGACGCCTGCGTGATTACCCCAGGGGCACCCGTCCCTCGCCATACTCCTGCCCCGTGCCCTTCCCAAACCGGCATAAACCATGCTTCGGCCCGGTTCTGGCGGAGCGCGAGTGCGGTGCCTAGTCTGATGGCGGGTCCCGGCGTAGGAGAGTTTCGGTGCTGGACATATTGAAGGGTCGGGGTTCGAACAGCGATAAGGTCGCCGAGAAAGTCGGCCTGGGCAGCATCCGCCGACCGGTGATCGGCCTTGCGCTTGGCGGCGGCGCGGCGCGCGGCTTCGCTCATATCGGCATTATCCGGACCCTGCTCGCCAACGGAATCGTGCCTGAAGTCGTGGTCGGCACCTCGATCGGCGCCGTGGTCGGCGGCCTCTATGCGGCCGGCCGGCTCGATACGCTGGAAGAATGGGGCCGCAGCCTGCAAGGGATGCGCAACATCCTCGGCTACCTCGACATCCGCCTCAACGGCTCCGGCCTGATCGGCGGCGAGAAGCTGGCGACCCGGCTCGAGGCTGCCTGCGGCCAGAGCCAGATCGAGGATCTCCCGGTCAAGTTCGCCGCCGTCGCGACCGAGGTCCGCACCGGCCACGAGATCTGGCTGACGCGCGGCCGCGTGGTGGACGCGATGCGCGCCTCTTATGCGCTGCCCGGCATCTTCTCTCCGGTCCTGATCGGCGATCGCTGGCTGGTCGACGGCGCATTGGTGAACCCGGTGCCGGTCTCGGCCGCCCGCGCGCTCGGCGCGGAAATCGTCATCGCCGCAAATCTTTCCAGCGACATCTTCACCTATTCGACGACGGTCTATTCGCACGGCGCGATACCTGAACCGGTGACCCCCGCGACCGAAGAGCCGGCGTCAAAGCGACGCTTCCCGAGATTCTTCTCGCCTGAGAAGACAGTGAAGCGCGAGTTCTTCGGCGGCGGCAGCGCCCGGCCCGGCCTCTCTTCTGTGATGGTCGACGCCTTCAACATCATGCAGGACCGCATCACCCGCGCCCGCCTCGCCGGCGATCCGCCCGATATGCTGATCACACCGCGAATCGGTCAATTCGGCTGGTTCGATTTCCACCGCTCCGAGGACCTCATCGCCCTGGGCACCCGCGCGGCCGAGCGTGCGCTGGAGTCCATCAAGGAGGCCATCCACGAGCTGGCGCCCGCGCCCGAGGGCACCGCGCCCAAAGCCGACCAGCGGCAGGACTGATCAGGCCGTCTTACCGATCAGGCGGTCTTGATGTAGTCGCGCAGAGCTTCCTGCTCGGACTCGTATTCCTGCACCCGACGCTTGACGATGTCGCCGATCGAGATCAGGCCGACCACCTTGCCATTGTCGACCACGGGCAGATGGCGGAACTTGCCGGTGGTCATCATCTCCATGAGCTCGGCGACCGTGTCGGTCTCCTTGCAGGTGACGACCTTGCGGGTCATGACCTGCGAGACCGGCTCCTCCAGCGCGCCGGCGCCGCGCTCGCCGATCACCCGCACGATGTCGCGCTCCGACAGGATGCCTTCGAGCCGGCTCTGGTTCATCACCAGCACCGCGCCGATCTTCTTCTCACCGAGCAGTTTGACCGCGACCGCCAGCTTCGCGTCCGGCTCGACGCTCATGATCTGGTGGCCCTTGGTGTTGAGAATCGAACGTACCGTCATTGTCGCCTCCCTGAATCGGAGCCGTCCGCTGTTCGCGGTCCGGACTTGTTCTTCGAGTCTTCAACTAACAGTGTCAGCGCCGCTTTCAGGCTCGTGCGCTTTGCGAAGCATCGCCGCGAACGGCCTGTCGCTTCGGAACATTCTTCTCGGGAATGATGGATGAATTCGGGCGGCGCCGCAAGCGCCGCTTCAAATACCGTCCGAAATGTCCTGTGATGACGCATCCGCAGCATCGCTTCGCACGCGCGGCACGGGGTCGAACAGCGCGAACAGCAGGAGCCCTGCGAAGAAGCCGCCGATATGCGCCTGCCAGGCAACGCTCGTGGTCTCGCTGTCGACGCCGATCGCGCCGACGCCGAAGACGATGTTGACGCCGAACCACACCGCAAGAAAACCGAGCACCCGCCCGTCGCGCAGCGCGCGCGCCAGCGGCAGCGCCGGAACTCTTGCGGCGGTATCGGCATCCGATCGGCTGAACGACAGGAAGCTGCCGCGAACGAAGGCGAAGCGGATCGCCGCCGCCATCGCGCCGGACACCGAGGCCGAGGCGCCGATCATCGGCGCCACCGCATGCTCATGGGTGACGAGATGGGCGAGCGCGCCGGCCGCCGCCGTCACCGCGAGGAACAGGAAGAACCTGATGGCGCCAAAGCGCCGCGCCAGCGCGCTGCCGAACGGCAACAGCCACAGCACGTTGAAGCCGAGATGGGTGAGATTGGCGTGCAGCAGCGAATAGGTGACGAAGGTCCAGACCTTGGCGCCGGCCCCGCCGGGAATCTCCAAATTGAGCAGCGAGGAATCGTAGCGCTTGGGGATGAAGCCGAAGACGTCGATGGTCCAGTTCTCGAGCTCCGGCGGCAGCAGCACCCGCAGATGGATCATCGCGAGGAGCAGGATATAGGCCGTCAGCGCGAACGGCAGCGTCAGGATCGGCTCGCGCGGAGCCTCCTCGACGACGGCCGGCACTCCCAGCGAAGCATCTTGCGACGGAGGATCTTGCGGCGGAGAATTTGGCGGGGAATCCAAGGCGGCTTCGCTTTCAGGCGCGATCGGAGCGACAGGCTTTGGAGATAGTCGCCTTTGCCTGCCCTGCGCAAGTGCACAAAAGGAAAAGGCAGGGCCCTGGGAAGGCCCCGCCTATCCGTGTCGGACTTCCGGTACCCAGAGAGACGGGAACATCCCCACCCCTCCCCGCGGCCGGTGACCAAACTGTTTGACGCCTGTGTACAGGCCTCGCCGAGAACCTGGAGAAAAGCGGCGAAGCTTGCGACCGCGATCACCATAGCAGCGGGGCGGCGCACGGAAAGCGCATAGTTAATTTAACGTTAACGACGCAAAGGCAGCGCCAGGGACGCCGAAAACGCCGCTGCGGCATGGACGCTGCAAAGCCCCTCCTGCACAACAACACAGGGATCGCGGCTGCACTGAAGCGGGACAGATTTGTCCCGCGAGGTTGCGCCCCGGGGTAAGCGTTCAGTCATGAAACATCCGTCGAGCCGCGAGTTCTTCGCATATTGGAACACAAAGCGCGGCACTGCGCGGGCGCCAGACCGGGCCGATATCGATCCGGCCGCCGTGCGCGGCCTGCTCGGTGACATCTTCGTGCTGTCCTGCGAGCCCCATCTCGGCTTTCCGTTCCGCGTCGCCGGCACGCGCGTCTGCGCACTCGCAGGGCGCGACCTCAAGGATTCGAGCTTTGCGGCGCTGTTCAACGAGGCGAGCCGCCGCGAGATCGAGGAGATCACGACCATCGTCGCCGACGAGAGCCTCGGCGCAATCGCCGGCGTCACCGCCGCGCGCGAGGACGGCAGCAAGGCGCATCTCGAGCTGCTGCTGCTGCCGTTCAATGCCCGCCCGCATACACCGGTGAGCGTGACAGGCGTGCTCGCGCCGTTCGACGACGAATGCGGTGCACTGGGTCCGTTCGCCCTCACCTCCTGGCGCTATCTGCACCAGCCGGAAAAACTGGTGCCGCGCGCGATCCGCAAGCTGCAGATCGCACGCGGGCTGATGGTGTATGAGGGGCTGCGCTAGGAGTGCACCCCGCTCACGGCATCGCCAGATGCCAGGCGCCGTTCAAAAAGCCGTCGCCGGTGACGTCACCGGGCTTGGTATCCTTGGCGAAGGTGTAGAGCGGCTTGCCCTTGTAGGCCCATTGCTTCGAGCCGTCGTCGCGCGTGATGACGGTGTAGCCGTCGGCGGCCGCATCGCTCGCCTCGGCCTTCAGCACCGGCCAGTTGGTCGCACACGGACCATTGCAGGCCGACTTGCCGTCCACGTCCTTGTCGAAAGTATAGAGCGACATGCCCTTGGCGTCGGTGAGCACGTTCCCCTTGTCGGACTTGCCAGTCTTGGTCGGCGGTGCCGCGAAGGCAGCGGGAAGCAGCGCCAGCGATATTGCGAGCGTGAGCGCGAGGCGGATCGAGGATGTCGTCATGGTCTCTCCTGTCATGCAATGGGCTTGCATGGGTAGGACGCCGCGCGAGCCGTCGTATTCCTGAGATCGCGGCAAAGATATTTTTCGCTGCGCGCATCGTCGCATCGGAATAAACTGGGATGATTGTGACGGAACGACGGATCGACATGAGCAAGCCGCATTGGCGTCCCGCCCGCGCCTCCGATCTCCCGGCGATCAGCGCGATCGCAGCGCGGATCCATCCTGACCTGCCTGAGCGGCCTGAGGTCTTCGCGGAAAAGATGCGGCTCTGTCCTGACGGCTGCCGCGTGCTTGTCGCGGACGACGGAATCGTCGGCTACGGTCTCGCGCATCCTTGGATGCAGCACCGGATTCCGCCGCTCGACGGCTTCCTCGAGCAATTGCCCGGCGATGCGGATTGCATCTATTTGCACGACGTCGCGGTGCTGCCCGACTTTCGCGGCGGCGTCGCGCGCGACTATGTCGTCGCGATCGAACAGCTCGCGCGCGCATCAGGGATCGCGACGCTCGCATTGGTGTCGGTCTACGCCACGCGGCCGCTGTGGCAGCGCCTCGGCTTTCGGCCGGTCACCGCGGATGCGGAGCTGCGGGCAAAACTCGCGACCTACGGCGACAGCGCAACCTACATGCTGCGCGACCTGGCTGCGACGTAACGCCCCTCTCCGTCGGCGCCGGAAGGCGGCCGTCAGGCGCGATGCTTCTTTTTCGTCTTCGGCTTCTTCCCGGGGGCGCCCTTCTCAGACCACGACGTGACCGAGGGCTCAGCGTAGCCCGGCTTGTTCTTGTGCTTTTTCTTCTTTGCGAAGGAAGGAGCATCGTCGAATTTCGGTGTGCGCTCGGCGTACGGCTTTTCGTACGTTTTGCCGTGTGGCTTGCCGTGAGGTTTGCCTTGCGGTTTGAACCCGTTCGGCTCGCGCGCGCGTTCGCCCTGGCGTTCACGATGATCGCTGTCGCCGCTGTCACGCCGCGGCGCGTGGGGCCGCTCTTCCGAAGCCACCTGCCGCTGCGGCGCATCCGCCATCGGCTCGAGGCGGATATTGTCTTCCTTGTCCGGACGCTTGATCTTCACGGCGAAGGAGTCCGCGACCCGCTCGGAAATTTCGAACTCGGTCGTGGTGTCCATGATCTTGATCGCGCCGATATCGTTCTTGTCGATGCCGCCACGACGGCAGATCATCGGCAACAGCCAGCGTGCTTCCGCGTTCTTTTTTCGTCCGATGTTGGCCCGGAACCAGACGCTGCCATCCGCCATGCCATGTTTCGACGACGATTTTCCCGCTTTGGGTCGAGCCCTTTCGGGCCGATCATCGCCACGCGATGCGCGGACATCGTCGCGCGGAGCGCGCGTGTCGTTGCGACCGCGATCCTCGCGCGGCCGGCCAGCTCGCTCGCCGGGATCCATGATGTCCTCGGGCGACGGCAGCCGCGCGCGATAGAGCCGTGCGAGTGACGCGGCGATCTCCTCAGCCGATCGCTCGGCCAAGAGCGCCTGCGCCAGGGCCAGATCGTCGGCGGTGGTCTCCTCCGTGAACAGCACGTCCTTCATGCGCTCGTGATCGAGTTTGCGGATCTCATCCGGCTGCGGCGCCGTCCCCCAGACCGCGTCGATGCCCGAGACGTTGAGCAGCATTTCCGCACGCCGCCGCCGCACGGGCGGCACCAGCATGACGCTCGTCCCCTTGCGGCCCGCGCGTCCGGTGCGGCCGGAGCGATGCTGCATGACCTCGGCGTCGTTGGGCAGGTCCGCATGAATGACGAGGTCGAGGCTCGGCAGGTCGATGCCGCGGGCGGCGACATCGGTCGCCACGCAGACGCGCGAGCGTCCGTCCCGCAGCGACTGCAGCGCCGTGGTTCGCTCGTTCTGCGTCAACTCGCCTGACAGAGCGACCACGGAGAAGCCGCGCTCCAGCAGCGCCGCCTGCAAATGGCGGACGCCATCGCGCGTGCTGCAGAATACCAGCGCGCTCGGCGCCTCGTAGAAGCGCAGCACGTTGACGACGGCGTGCTCGGCATCGCCGGGCGCGATCCGGATCGCGCGGTACTCGATATCGGCATGACCGCCTTCGTCGCCGGCGACCTCGATCCGGAACGCCCGCTGCTGATACTGCTTGGCCAGCGCGACGATGCCGCGCGGGAACGTCGCCGAGAACATCAGGGTGCGGCGCGTGTCCGGCGTGGTCTTGAGGATGAACTCCATGTCCTCGCGAAAACCGAGATTGAGCATCTCGTCGGCCTCGTCGAGCACGACCACCTTCAATTCCGAGATATCGAGACGGCCGCGGCGCAAATGATCGCACAACCGGCCGGGCGTGCCGACGACGATATGAGCGCCGGCCGCAAGCTCGCGCTGCTCGCGCCTGGGATCCATGCCGCCGACGCAGGAGACGACGCGCCCGCTCGCATGCTCGTACAACCACGCCAGCTCGCGGTGGACTTGCAAGGCAAGCTCGCGGGTCGGCGCAACGATCAGAGCAAGCGGTGCACCCGCCCGCTCGAACCGCTCGGCGTCGCCCAACAGATCCTTGGCCATCGCCAGCCCATAGGCCAGGGTCTTGCCGGAGCCGGTCTGGGCCGAAACCAAGAGGTCGCGGTCAGCGGCCTCGTCCGTGAGCACGGCGAGCTGAACAGGGGTCGGACGGTCGTAGTTGCGCTCGGCCAAAGCTCGGGCGAGCGGCGCACTCATGGTCGGAAAAGACACGGGATAAACCTTGGTTGGTCCAGGCGCGGAACGTCGAGCCGCGCGACCTGAAGCTGCGTAGGCGGCAAATGGTCCAGCCGCCCGCGTGGTGATTTGATTTGGACGCTCTTTACGCCAAGTGCGGGCAAATCACCATGCCTATGACGCATGGCTTTGGTGATGCCGAGAATAAGCTTACTGGCCAGCTCGACCCACTACATCCAGCGTTTTCGAGCCGTTTCGCTGCATATAGAGGGATTTTGTGCCGAAGCATGGGATTTCCACGTCCACCCGGCCCAAATTGCGCGCCATTAGGCACCCTGGATGCGCACATGACCTCTCTCGGTCGAAGGGCTTGTGTGGCGACTGCACGCTTTGGGACGAGACCAAAGCCATCGAACCCAAGTCTTGCCGCGTCAGCACGTCGCTCCCAAATCGTGCCTCACGCGGAAGCAAAATAAGGGTGACACATGGCCGACGGCATATCGCTTGCCGACAAGCTCGCGACTTTTGGGGATTTCTGGTCTCCACGCACGATCACGACCTTCAACGACTGCGACGTGATGGTGGTGAAGGTGAAGGGAGAGTTCACCTGGCACAAGCACGACGACACCGACGATTTCTTTCTCGTCCTGAAAGGCAGTTTGGACATTGAATTGCGGGATCGCACGGTAACGCTTGGTCCGGGCGAACTCTATGTCGTGCCCAAAGGTGTTGAGCATCGACCGGTAGCGCGCGAGGAAGTTCATCTCCTGCTCATCGAGCCGACCGGCACGCCGAACACGGGCGACAAGGCCACCGCCGCATCGCGCAAGCTCGCATAGAGAGCAGCGCGCGGGCGCAGCCCTAATCCCTGCAGCCCTAATCCCTGGAGGTGACGAGCCTGCCGAAGCCAACGGCCAGCCTGGCTCTGGCCCGCACAACGGTGTCCCTCGCCGCGCGGCCCAAGGCGCGAACGGCACGCCAGGCTTCGGTCGCCTGCAGCCAGGCCTTGACGTCTGTGAACTTGCCATAGACCCAGGCAAAAGCCGGAATTCGCATCAGCTTGTCACGCGTGAGATGGAACAGGCGCTCGACCAGCACGAGCTTGAGCAGCTCGCCGATGATGAACGTCACGGCCCCGCTCACGATCTGACCGGTCGCCGCGAGATAGGCTGCCACGGGCTTGACCGGCTCCAAGATGATGACGGGTACGGAAAACAGGGCGAGCGAGCAATAAGGCGACAGCGATCTGATCCAGCCGCGCAATCGCTTCAATTCGATATGCCGCCCGATCCAGCGCGAGATCGGCCTCGCCACGGCCATGAAGACCGCATCCACCAGGAAGTAGATGGCGGCAAGGATGTAAGTGACGGGTTTCAGAATCCGCTTCACGATGAACTCTCCCGTGAACTGAAAGCCGAAAGCCCGGTCTAAGTTTCACCCCGGCGTGAATAACTCGCGGATGTTCAATGGAACTTTTCGTGCACAGCCCCGCCGCTGCGCGGTTCATATCTCCGCATAGACCTCCAAGAGATTGCCGTCGGGGTCGCGGAAGAACAGCGTCCGATGCCCGAACGACTGGTTCGTTGGCGGCGACAGCAGCGCAACGCCCTGCCGCACCAGTTCATCGGCGCACGCATCGACTTCGGCCGGGGAGACCTTGAAGGCCAGTTGCAGCGAGGCGCTCCCGTGAGGCACCGGCGCGTCAGTCGCGGTCCGGCCCGGTGTAGCGAGAGCCAACGTGTTGGGGCCCAAGCCGTACTCGATCCAGTTCGACGACAACTCCCGCAGCAGCGGAAACACGAGAACTTCCTCGTAGAAGCGGCGCATCGCCGCCATGTCGCGCACGAAAATGACGGTGTAGTCGATGGCACGAATGGCGTTGAAGGGCGAACGGGAGCGCTCGCCTGGTTCGGTCGTTTGTTCGTTTGTCATCTCATCCTTCATACCAAACGCCCGCCCGTAGCCCGGATGGAGCGTAGCGGAATCCGGGGAGCCACGGTCAAGAATCCCGGATTGCGCTGCGCTCCATCCGGGCTACGAATTTCTCACGCCACCAATTCCGGCCACGGCACGATCGTCGACTTCACCGTCTTCATCGCCATCGCGTCCCTGACCGCCTGCGCGACGCCGTCTTCCGTGAACGGATAGATCGTCTGCATCTTCAGCCAGGGATATTTGCCCGCCGTGCGATAGAGCATGTCGACGCCGAGCGGCAGATCGTTGCCGGTAAAACCCCAGGAGCCCAGCACATTGAGGTCCTTGGTACAGATGCGGTGCCATGAGGTCTCGATCGAGCCGGCGTCGGTGAACTGGCCCATCTCGACATAGGTGCCGCCGTCGCGCAGCATCTCGATGCCTTCGGGACCGGCTGAGGGGTGGCCCGAGCAATCCATCACTAGATCGGCGCCGAAGCCGCCGACGATGTCGCGTACGCGCGCGATGCGGTCTTGTGGTGACTTCAGTTCGTCGATGTTCACCGTCGCCTCGGCGCCGAACGCGCGCGCGAGCTTGAGCCGCGGCTCCTCCGGCGCGCCGACGCAGATCACGCGCCCTGCTCCCATCTCCTGCGCGGCGGCGACCGCGAGAATGCCGATCGGGCCCGAGCCCTGGATCACCACCGTGTCGCCCCAGGTGAAACCGCCGGCGCGGCTCGCGCGGTTGAAGGCGCGGATGCAGGAGGTCAGCGGCTCCGACAGCGCACCCAGCCGCAGCGACATGTCGTCAGGCAATTTGTAGATCTTGGTGCCCGGCAGCATGTCGAGATCGACATAGACATATTCGGCCCAGCCGCCCCACATATGCGGCGCCTTATCGAAGCCGAGATAGCGGCCGTAATAGACCGGCGTCAGGCACTTGTTGGCGGTCAGGGGATAATGGATGCAGTAATAGCAGCGGCCGCAGGGCATCAGCGGCGGGATCATCACTTTTGATCCGACCGTCAGCGGCTTGCTCATGAAGTCCTCGGTGAATTCGTCGCCGCATTCGACAATGATTCCGCCGAGCTCGTGGCCGAGCGTGAACGGCCATGGCAGCGGCTTCGGCCAATGCCCCTTCAGAATGTGCAGGTCCGTGCCGCAGACGCCGCACGCGCCGACCTTGATCAGCGCGCCCCTCTTGCCGACCTTCGGCCACGGCACGGTGCGGATGACGGGTTCGCTCCCGGGCCCTGCGTGGGTGCAGACGCGGATCTGGTCCATGGCGTGTCCTCGATGCCCGTCTGTTATGATTAATTGGTGCGGGCTGAGGCGAAGCGTATGTGAGATGCGCGGTCGTGCCAAGCCGCGGTCTCGTAGCCCGCATGAGCGAAGCGACATGCGGGGCCAGCGTTCCCGGATATCGCTTCGCGCATCCGGGCTACAGTGCCTGCCACACTCACCACCGTCATCCCCGCGCAACCGCAAAGCGGTTGTCGCTGGAGGTGCGCGCTCTTGCGCGCCTCGAAGGATGGGCCACAGGAGCTTGCGGCTCATCCTTCGAGGCTCACTGCGCTCGCACCTCAGGATGACGGTTGAGCTTGTGGCGGCAGTGCATGACAGATATCCAAGCACGCCTAGGTGTCTTGAGCACTCGACGGCGAACGTGTAGGCACGGCGCGAAAGTCCCACCCAGGTGCCCGCTTGAACCCCCTCCCCCAAAATCCCGTCGTCGCGTCCGGCTCGTTCGCGGCGATGAAGTCGGTGCCGTATCGGCTCCAGTTCATCGCTTACGTGCTGGCGATGATGGCCGACAATATCGAGCACGTGATCAGCTATTGGGTGGTGTTCCAGAAATTCCATTCGCCGGCGCTGGCGGGCTTTGCGGTGCTGTCGCACTGGCTGCCGTTCCTGCTGTTCTCGGTCGCGGTTGGCGGGCTGGCCGACCGGATCGATCCGCGCCGCATCATTCAATGCGGCATGCTGCTGTTCATCGTTGCCTCGGCTGGATGGGGTTTCTTCTTCATCACCGACGCCATCGAGATGTGGCACGCCATGCTGCTGCTGGTGATCCATGGCTGCGCCGGCGTGTTGTGGCAGACGCCGAACCAGCTCCTGCTCTACGACCTCGTCGGTCCCGCCGATCTTCCGAGCGCGGTGCGACTGAACGCGATGGCACGCTATCTCGGCATTTTGGTCGGACCTGCCGTCGGCGGCATTATCATGCTCACGCTCGGCACCTCGCATGGCATCATCTTCAACACGCTGTTCTATCTGCCGATGCTGCTGTGGCTGTTCTGGGCGCCGGTGCGGGACAAGAGTGTCGCGGTGCGGCGCTTCGCCGTGCGCGGCCTTGCCGACATCATGCTGACCATCCGCGCCATCGGCACGCAGCCGGTGCTGACGGCGATGACATGGCTCGCCGGCCTCACCTCCTTCATGATCGGCAACGCCTATCACGCCCAGATGCCGGGCTTTGCCGGCGATCTCGGCCACGGCGATCCCGGAATCTCCTACAGCGTGCTGCTCGCGGCCGATGCTGCCGGCGCGCTGCTCGCCGGCATCGCGCTGGAATCCTGGGGACGGCTCAAGGGTACGCCGCGCACCGCGATCATGCTCGCCATGCTGTGGAGCGTGGCGCTGCTCGGCTTCGCCTCGGTGCGGATCTACCCGGTCGCGATCGTGCTGTTGTTTTTTGCAGGCTTCTTCGAGCTGTCGTTCAACACCATGGCGCAGGCGCTGGTGCAGTTGAACGCGCCGTCCGACATTCGCGGCCGCGTCGTCGGCCTCTACAACATGGCCGGGCTCGGGATGCGAGCCTTCAGCGGCATCACGGTCGGCTTGTTCGGTGCGGCGATCGGCATTCACTGGTCGCTCGGGCTCTCGGCCGCAGTGCTGCTGGCGCTGCTATGTCTTCTCTATGGGCGCGCGACGAGGAAGACGTAAGCTCAGAGCTTGCGGTTGACTCCGGCGTCTCCCCACCGCACGCTCGATACAGGGTTTGGGGAGATGAAACGTTGCGCAATCGCTGGGGCATACTTGCGATCCTGTTCGTCGTTCGCCTCACCATCGCGTTCCAGTTCCAGAGCGTGGCCGCGGTCGCGCCGCTGCTGCAGCAGAGCTTCGGCGTCGGACTCGCCGATATCGGCATCCTGATCGGACTCTATTTCACACCGGGCATCGTGCTGGCGCTGCCGGGCGGCGCGATCGGCCGGACGCTCGGCGACAAGCCCACCACGATCGTGGCGCTGCTGCTGATGACGGCGGGCAGTCTCGTCATGGCCACCACCGACGTCTGGGGCTGGCAGATGGCGGGCCGGCTCGCCTCCGGCGCCGGCGGCGTGCTGCTGACCGTGCAACTCACGAAGATGGGCACCGACTGGTTTGCGGGGAAGGAGATCGCCACCGCGATGGCGGTTTTCGTCAACTCTTGGCCGGCAGGGGTTGCGATCTCGCTGCTGGTGCTGCCAGCGATCGGCACGGCGTATGGCGCCGGCGCCGTGTTTCTCGTGACCGGCGCGCTGACCGCGACCGGCATTGTGCTGATCATTTTCTACCAAGCGCCGCCGGGAGCAACCGCCAGCGCGGCCGGCTCCGGGCGGCTCGATCCGCTCGCGCTTCTGGCGGTGATCGTCGCGGGTGCGATCTGGGGCCTTTATAATATCGGCTTCGCCATGATTTTCTCGTTCGGCCCCTCATTGCTCGTCGAGCGCGGCTGGAGCATTGCGGCGGCGGGCTCGGCGATCAGTCTCGTGATGTGGCTGTCGGTGATCTCGGTGCCTTCAGGCGGATATCTCGCCGATCGCACCAAGCGCCCCTTTGTCGTGGCGATCGCGGCGAGCCTCGTGGTGGCCGGTCTGCTCGCCTGGCTGACCCGGTCCGACGCTGTGATCGCGATCCTCGTCCTGGGCGGCTTGATCGGCGGCCTTCCCGCCGGCCCGATCATGAGCCTGGCCGCCCGCGTACTCGCGCCGGAAACCAGGGCGATCGGGATGGGCGTGTTCTACACTCTCTTCTATGCCGCGATGATGCTGGGGCCGGCGGTGGCGGGCCGGCTCGCCAAATCGGCCGGCACTGCCGCGGTCGCGCTGGACCTCGGCGCGCTGACGGTGCTGGCCTGCCCGCCCCTGATGTGGCTTTTCGAACGCGTTGTGGCTGTTCGTCATCGCCGCGCCCGATCCTAACGCGGCATTAACCCTGTGCACCTTAGGGTCGTCCCTGACTCCGCCAGGCGGGGGGTCGGGTTGTGAAAATGGCGTTGGCGCACAAAAAATTTCTTCCGGCCGCCGAGGAACGTCGGCGTTTCCAGCGGGTGAAGGTTCACCTGCTCGGCCGCTACATGCTGCCGGACCGCCGTGAATTCCCCTGCCAGGTGATCAACATGTCGCCGGGCGGGCTGGCACTGCTGGCCCCCGGCATTGGCAATGTCGGTGACCGCGTGGTCGCCTATCTCGACCATATCGGCCGCGTCGAGGGCAAGATCACCCGCATCATCGACAATGGCTTCGCCATGACGGTCGGTGCGACGCCGCGAAAGCGCGACAAGCTTGCGGCACAGCTGACCTGGCTCGCCAACCGCGACATCCTCAATTTGCCGGAAGACCGCCGCCACGATCGTATCGTGCCGCGCAATCCGATTGCGGTGCTGACGCTCGAGGACGGCACCAAGATGACCTGCCGCATCATCGACCTCTCGCTGTCGGGCGCCGCCATCGCCGCCGAGAACCGCCCTCCGCTGAAATCGACGGTTCTGCTCGGCCGGGTGCAGGGCCGCGTGGTCCGAAACCTCGAAGACGGCTTCGCGCTCGAGTTCATGCATTCGCAGCCAATTGAAACTCTCGAAGAGAGCGTTACCGCGCGGTAAAGCGCGAAGGCACCAAAACCACTGCATTTCCAGTACTGAAGGCGGCCTCCGCGATGCGGACGCCGCCTTTTTCATGGGTCGTGACGGGCCTCGCGTGGGTTAACGCGGAGGCTGCCGGTGCATGCAAACAACGGTTCCGCCAGCATTTCCGCGTTAATCGATAAAATTTGAATCAATTGCAGTCATATCGAATTTTATTCAAGTTTGACTCAAGTATAGATCGAATTCGCCGCGTGTTTTACTTGCATTCGTCTCGACTTGACTTGGCTGACTTAGCGGCAACTCAAAAGCTCGCTGCGCAATGTGGTCCCAACAAGAAACGGGGGCCGCAATGTTTGATTTCAGGGGACAGGGGAAGGGATTGGCGCTCGCCGCCATGCTCTTCGGAATGAGCGCGACAGCGCAGGCCGGCGAAGGCCGTCTGCTCTACGCGAGCCTCGGCGACACCACGCGTGCGCCGATCGGCTGGGTCGAGTTCTGTGCGGATAATGCCGCTCAGTGCCAGGGCGCGCCGACGCAACCGCGCGACATCGTGATGTCGCAGGCTGCATGGCGCGACCTCGTCAAGGTCAATCGCTGGGTCAACGAGACCGTCAAGCCTTTGACCGACCAGGAGCACTGGGGCGTGATCGAAAAGTGGTCGCTGCCGTCGGACGGTTACGGCGACTGTGAAGACTACGTGCTGTTGAAGCGCAAGATGCTGATCGATGCCGGATGGCCGCGCGAGGCCCTCCTCATCACCGTCGTGCGCGACAAGAAGGGCGAAGGACACGCGGTGCTGACGGTGAAGACCGACAAGGGCGAGTTCGTTCTCGACAATCAGAACGAGAACGTCGTTGCCTGGACGGAGACCGGCTACCGCTTCGTCAAGCGCCAGTCGCAGAGCGATCCCAATGTCTGGGTCTCGCTCGGCGACACCAAGCCGGCGGTCTCCACCGCCAGCGCAAGGGATCAGTAGAGACAAACGAAAGAGATACGCGACCCGGTCACATCCCCACCCCTCCCCGTCCCAGACCGGTTCGCGCGCGGCCAGCCATCCCCCAATGGCTGGCCGCAACTTTTTTGGGGACGTACTTCGCCTAGTTCTGCGGCGTCTGCCGCGACCAGGGCACGCGCGCGGCGGTGAAATCGCGCCATGTGCTTTGCAGGGCGGGTTGCACCCCGACCGACGCGCGCGCCTGCCAGCCGGCAATCGCCGCCGCAGCGATGGCGCCGTCGGGCTCGGCATCAAGCCGGTCGAGCAATGATGCCGTGACCGCCATGTCGTTGAAGGCGCCAAGCTGCTCCTGCAAGCCGGCAAGCCTGCGCGCGAATTTTCGCGCGGATTTGCGGTCCGCGAACAGCGGCAGCAGAAACTCGCTGAGATAGCGCAGCCGCTTGGTCGCGAGCCGTACACGGTGCAGACCTTCGGCGGAAAGCGACTTGAAGCGGCGGCCGCGCTTGAGCAGCTTGGCGTATTGCGCCGACAGGATGCGTGCCGCGAAGTCGGCCGCGGGTTCGGCGAGTTGGCCGAGATCCTCGGTGGCGACGTCGTTGCGCCAGCCGCGCGCCTCGATCCAGTTGCCGAGGCCGAGCAGGAACATGGCGCAGCGGCGATCTTCGAGGGCGCCATGCGCCTTGCGATAGGCGTCGGACTGGTGCCCGGCCGCAGCCAGGCCCAGCGCATCGAAGCCCGCGACCGACGGACAGGCTGTAGCGATCGTCGGCAAGGTCTCGATCTGGAACACGTCCCAGTCGCGCGCGGCGGACAAATCCTGCGCCAGCCTTTTGGCTTCGGTTCGCAGCGTATCGACATTGCTCGACACGCCCGCCGAACGCATCAGATCCAGCACCGACCGCAGCCGGCGCAGCGAGACGCGCAGCTGATGGATTCCTTCCGGATTGCGGCCGTCCTCGGCCGCCGGCAGCGATTGAAGCAGATGGAGGAAGCAGGAGCGCAGGATTGTCGCAAACGCCTCGTCCAATGTCACTGACGGATCGAGACGAAATTTTCGCGGACGTCGCGTCGAGGGCGGCTTGTCGGCGGCAAGATCGAAGCCGCGTGCCGATTTGGAGCGGATGGACGGCTTCACGACGCCGTGCTCTGCAAGCCGCAACGCGATCTCGTAGATCGTGCTGGCGCTGCCGCTCTTGAGCTCCAACTCGATCTCGCTCACCGGCAGTGAACGATCGCCGGCCGTCAACTCGCCCCGGTCGAAGGCGATCTCGACCGTGCCTGACGGCAGGTCGATCAGCCGCGCATGGCGATGGACATCGGCGGTGAACATCGGTTCGAGCGGCTGCGCTTCCAGGTCGCCGCGAAGCTTCTCGGGAATGAAGGGCATTGCCAAAGCGAGATCGGGCGCAAGCGAAGGCACGCTCGCCTCCCACTCACCGCGGCGGAGCGGATCGTCCACCGCATCGGTCTTCACGGTTTGCACGAAGCGCGTACCGCTCTGACGAACCCGCAGGCTCAAGCCGTTGCGACGCAACGTCCGCTCCGGCGTGTCGTAATAGACGGACTTGAGATGTTTGCGCGTGCCCTTGTTGCGCGCGTTCGCCGCGATGACGGGCGCAGCGCTGAGATGCGCCATGCGATCGGCATCGACGAGAAGCTTGAGTTCGATCTCACCGGCGGCCTGCGCGGCAGCGCTCGACCGGAGCGGTTCCGTTGCCGGTTCCGGGTCTTGCGATGGCGTCTGATCGATCACAGCGCCCTCGACGATCACAGGTTCCGCGCCTGATACGGCCGGTTCACGTTGCCTGAGGAAGCCGGCGAGGACTTTCGTTCTCTTGTTGTCCTTCGCAACAGGACTCCCATCCCGCGCGCCCGGATGCTTACGGACCGGCGTTGCGTCTGACTTCAGCATTTGAGGTAACATGACAGTTCGATGACAGAGCGACAGCGTATAGCCGCTGCAGCCCGCGAGGAATAGTCACGTTACGTCGCAGTGCCCCACCGTCCACACGAGCTGCGAGCGGCTTGACCACAGGAACTAAATTGCCACCGGCGCAGCAAGCGATCGACTTGACTGCGAATCCCGCCCTTCTCGAAACCGAAATGAACGCGTCAGCGAGCTTGACTCATTCCAGCCTTCCCGCAATCGATGAAGGCCATGGCGTCGAGCGGCTACCCTATCCCTGGCGTCACAATATCACCTCTGTTGACTGATCCGGCGGTTGCTTCATTGGGTAGCGGCACAGGCAATCACAAGGAGCTGCCATGACGTCGTTCCGCCCCGTCATCGCGTTGTCCAGGGGCCTCGAGGTCCTGCGTGTGATCAATCAGGAACGGCAGTCGACCGTCGGCTCGCTGCACAAAGCGACGGGGCTGAACAAGTCAACGATCGTCCGCATGCTCGAGACGCTGGAGCACGAAGGCTATGTGGTACGCCGTACCGAGCCCGCCAGCTACGCGCCGACGGGACGGGCGCTGCTGCTCAGCGCAGGCTATGATGAGCCGACCTGGATTGGCGGCATCGCCGAACCCATCCTCAACAAATTCCGCAAGCAAATCCACTGGCCGTCGGACATCGCGGTGCTCGATCAGGAGTCCATGGTCATCGCCCACACGACGCGGGTGGATGGATCGCTGCTGTTCAGCCGCCCGCCGGGGTTTCGCTTTCCAGTCCTCGGCACCTCGATGGGGCGCGCTTATCTCGCCTTCTGCGAGCCCGCCGAGCAGGAGCGCATTGCCGCGCGGCTTGCCCTCGGTCCGGAGCCCTGGAACGATCTGGCCCGCAATCCCGACAAGCTCACCAAGGCGCTGCGCACGATCCGCAAAGCCGGGTTCGCGGTGATGGACGACAGCTACAGCCGCAGTATCTTCGGCGGCGCAGTCTGGGCGCTTGGCGTTCCCGTCGCGCTTCAGAACCGGCTGTTCGGCAGCATGAACGTCATGATGCTCCGCGAAGCGGTCAGTCCGGAGGAAGGCATCCGCCGCTTCGTACCTCCGATGAAGAAGGTCGCTTCCGCACTTGCCGAGGCGCTCGGCGCCAAGCTTGCTGCGCCGGGTTCTCCTGCAGGTCGGCGATGATCATTTCACACAGTGAAACGATATTTTGATTTCTTGACCCTCCTCCTCGCCCGTGTGACACCTCGTTGCGGCGGCTGCCGGCTGCCCAATGACACAGGGACAAGGGGAGGCCGAAGTGCGGACATCCGCGAGAATTTGGGCTGCCGCGATTGCATGCCTGACGTTGGCCGCTTCTGAAACGGCTTGGGCCGAAGCCTGGCCGACCCGGGCAATCAGGATCGTCGTCTCGACGCCGGCAGGCGGCATCACCGATGCCTTCGCCCGCGCCTATGGCGAGTATATCTCGCAGAAGCTTGGCCAGCCGGTCATCGTCGAAAACAAAACCGGAGCCAGCGGCGCGCTGGCGGCACAGTCGGTGAAGGATTCCCCGGCCGACGGTTACACGCTGATGTACACGATCTCGTCCACCCTGCTCGGTAACCGGCTGCTGCTGAAATCGCTGGCCTATGATCCGGACAAGGATTTCACGATCGTCGCGGTGACGCCTTCGGGGCATCTGCCGCTGGTGGTCCATTCCGCCACCAATGCAAAGACGATCGAAGAGTTCGTCGCGTACGCACGTGCCAACAAGGTCACGGCCGGCTCGTACGGGATCGGCTCGTTCGCGCATATTGCGATCGCCGAGCTCAACCGCCAATTCGGTCTCGACATTTCCATCGTGCATTACCGCGGCGAAGCGCCGATGTGGCAGGATCTGGCCGCCGGGGTGATCCAGGCGGCGGTCGGCAGCTATCAGGCTGCGCTGCCGGTGCTCGATACCGGCATCGGCCGCCCGATTGCCGTGCCGACGCCGGTGCGCATGAAGAAGCTGCCCGAGACCAGGACGTTTACCGAACAAGGGGTCACCGGCAATGTCTTCCAGCTGATCAGCTTTACCGCGCTGGTGGCGCCCGCTGCGATGCCGGCAGACCGGATCGACATGCTCGCCAAGCTGATGGTCGAAGGCGGCAAGACGGAGCGCGTGCAGAAGCTGCTCGATGCCTTCGGCGTCGACCAGCCGGCCATGGATCGCGCATCCTCGATTGCGCTCTACGAAAAGGAAGGGCCGGTCTGGCTCGAGTCGATCAAGACTCTCGGTTTGGAGCCGCAATAGCCGCCGCCGCGCCCACCCGGGTGCGGACGCGCCTCGTTGAGCTCAGACCCCGAGCACGTCCGCGAGCCGTAACTCGTCGGCGGCGGGATCCTTCAGGAACAGCTCGGCCTCGATCTCGTTCAGATGCGACAACATCTGCGCGCGCGCGGCCTCCCTGTCGCATTTGCGGATCGCGGCGACGATCCCGGCGTGATGATCGGTGCCGCAGGCCGGCGTGTCGTGCCGGCGGTAGAGCAGGATGATGAGCGAGGAGCGGGCAATCAGCTCCTTGAGAAAACCGAGATAGATGCTGTGGCCACTCATCTCGGCGACGAGTCGATGGAAGTCGCCGGAGAGGCGGACCGAAGCACGCGCGTCGCCACGCAGCTCCGCCTCGCGTTCCTCGGCAAGATGCCGCTGGAGACGCCCGATCCAGGCCGGCGACACCGCGTCAACGGCGTGATCGACGATCGTCGGCTCGATCAGGCGGCGCGCCTCGAACACTTCGCGGGCGTCCGCAGGCGTCGGCCGCGCGACGAAGGCGCCGCGGTTCTTCTCGATATTGACGATGCCCTCATGCGCGAGCTGTTGCAGCGCGGTGCGAACCAGCGTCCGGCTTGCTCCGTAGATCTCGCCGATCTCGTCCTCACCGAGTTTCGTGCCGGGCAGCAGGCGATGCTCGAGGATCGCCGCGGTCACGCCTTCCCGGATGCGGCTGACGCGATCGCTCGCATCTGGCGCGTCGGATTTCGGTCGGGACTTGGCGGCCATGGGGGTGAGGACTCGATCGTCGAAGATGGCGTCGAATCCTAATCGACCAGCTGTATCCAATCACAGGCGAAACTTTATACAATCCGCGCCTGTTTTGTGTGCACGCAACTGCGAAGGCCACGAGTCGCCCAGACCCGTGGGATTCGGTCTAACGATCTGACTCCGCTGCACTGTTTTGGAATTCGGCCGGCCGAGAACGATTCAAGCGCGATTGGCATGGACCTTGCGGAGAGAGGCGCAGCATCGCCCTCGCCCCGGACACGCCATGGCCACTCCCGCCGCCCTCGAACTGGTCGCCGTAAGCAAGCGCTACGACACGACGCTGGCGGTCGACACCGTCAATTTGAAGATCCCGGCCGGCACCTATTGTTGCCTGCTCGGCCCCTCCGGCTGCGGCAAAACCTCGACCTTGCGCATGATCGCCGGCCACGAGGCGGTCAGCGAAGGCGACATCATCCTGGGCCCGCAGAACGTCACCGATCTCGAACCCGCCAAGCGCGGCACGGCGATGATGTTCCAGTCTTACGCGCTGTTTCCGCACCTCAGCGTGCTCGACAACGTGGCGTTTGCCCTGAAAATGCGCGGCATCGACCGGGCGACGCGGCACAAGCGCGCCGGCGAATTACTCGAGCTGGTGGCGATGACGCCCTACGCGGCCCGCCTCCCCGCACAGCTCTCCGGCGGCCAGCAGCAGCGCGTCGCGCTCGCCCGCGCGCTGATCACGGAGCCGCAGATCCTGTTGCTCGACGAGCCGCTCTCGGCGCTCGATCCGTTCCTGCGGGTGAAGATGCGGGGCGAACTGAAGCGGCTGCAGCGCGAACTCGGCATCAGCTTCGTTCAGGTCACGCACGGCCAGGAAGAGGCGATGGCGCTCGCCGACCACATCGTGGTGATGAACCAGGGCAGGATCGAACAGCAGGGAAGTGCCCGCGACATCTTCCATCATCCCCGCACCGAATTCGTGGCGCGCTTCATCGGCGGTCACAACGTCCTCAGCGACGCAGGCAAACTCATCGCCGTGCGCGCCGATCAGCTCGGCATCGTGCCGATCGCCGACGGCGCGGTCGGCGCGCCGGCGCTGCTGACCCAGACCGAGTACCAGGGCTCCTACATCGCCGTCTCGCTCACGCTCGAAGACGGGACCGCCCTGTTCTCCCACCTTCCCGAGGCTGCCTTCGACGTCCACCAGTTCCGGCCGGGCGATCGCGTGCTGGCTACCTGGGATCCCGCCAAGGCGCAACGTCTGCAATAGCGCCGATCAATCACCGGAATGCGCAACAGAGGAGTGAGTGATATGACCGAAACGACCAGGAAGAAGGGCCTTAGCCGCCGCACGCTACTGAAGAGCACCGCGGGTCTCGCCGGCCTTGCCGCCGGCTCCGGCGCCATCACCGGCTTTCCCTATGTGATGTCGGCCGAGCCGAAGGTGCTGCGCTATCTCGGCACCGCAGTGAACGAGGGCGACGACATCTCCAAGCAGTGCCTGAAGGACACCGGCATCAAGATCGAATACATCACCGCGACCACCGACGACGTCACCAAGCGCGTGATGACCCAGCCGAATTCCTTCGACGTGCTCGACACCGAATACTTCTCGCTGAAGAAGCTGGTGCCGTCGGGCAACATTCTTGCGCTCGATGCCAGGAAGATCAAGGAATTCGACAACATCACGCCCGTCTTCACCAAGGGCCAGACGCCCGGTGGCAAGAAGATCGGCAACCAGGGCACCGCGCCCTGGAAGGTGCTCTATCTCGAAGGCAAGGATTCAAAGAAATTCGCGACGTCCGCCACCGAATTCGTCACCCTGATCCCGACCGTCTACAACGCCGACACGCTCGGCATCCGTCCCGACATCATCAAGCGTCCGATCAGCTCGTGGGCCGAGTTGCTCAACCCTGAGTTCAAGGGCAAGGCCTCGATCCTCAACATCCCCTCGATCGGCATCATGGATGCCGCGATGGTCGTGGAAGCCACCGGCAAGTACAAATATGCCGACAAGGGCAACATGACCAAGGAAGAGATCGATCTCACCATGAAGGTGATGACCGAGGCCAAGAAGGCCGGTCAGTTCCGCGCCTTCTGGAAAGACTTCAACGAGAGCGTCAACCTGATGGCCTCGGGCGAGACCGTCATCCAGTCGATGTGGTCGCCGGCGGTGACGAAGGTCCGCTCGATGGGCATTGCCTGCACCTTCCAGCCGCTCAAGGAAGGCTATCGCTCCTGGGCTTCGGGCTTCTGCGTCTCCAAGGGCGTCTCGGGTGCGAAGCTCGAATGGGCCTATGAGTTCGTCAACTGGTTCCTGTCCGGCTACGCCGGCGCCTACCTCAACCGCCAGGGCTACTACTCAGCCGTGCTCTCCACCGCGAAGGCGCATATGGAGCCTTACGAGTGGGCCTACTGGATGGAAGGCAAGGCGGCCGAGAAGGACATCAAGGCGCCCGACGGCTCGCTGCTGGAAAAGGCCGGCGCCGTGCGCGACGGCGGCTCCTACGAGGACCGCATGGGCGGCGTCGCGTGCTGGAACGCCGTGATGGACGAGAACGACTACATGGTCCGCAAGTGGAACGAGTTCATCGCGGCGTAACCTGATGGACACGTCGGAGGACATTTTGCAACAGGCATCCCCGGACCTGGTCCGGGGATCGGAGACGGCGCGCCGCAGCAAAGCGGCGCGGCTGTCGCCGTCCTTCATCTCCTGGCTTCAGGCCGGGCCGATGATGCTGGTGTTCCTCGCCTTCTTCCTGATCCCGCTCGTCTTCGTCGTCATCGTCTCGTTCTGGGACTACAACGAATACCAGTTGCTGCCGGCCTTCTCGGGCCGCGGCTACACCGACACGTTCGAGGGCTGCATCGCGCAGCTCCCCGATCTCTGCACCATCGCCAAGACTTATCTGAAGACACTGAAGCTGTGCTTCCTCGTGTGGGTCATCACCCTCTTCATCGGCTTCTGGGTCGCCTACTTCCTCGCCTTCCACGTCAAGTCGAAAACCTGGCAGATGGGACTGTCGCTGCTCTGCACGATCCCGTTCTGGACCTCCAACGTGATCCGCATGATCGCCTGGATTCCGCTGCTCGGGCGCAATGGCCTTGTCAACTCAGGCTTGGTGAAGACGGGGCTGATCAACCATCCCGTTGAATGGCTGCTGTTCTCCGAATTCTCCGTGGTGCTGGCGCTGGTTCACCTCTTCACCTTCTTCATGGTGGTGCCGATCTTCAACTCGATGGTGCGCATCGACAAATCGCTGATCGAGGCCGCCTATGACGCCGGCGCGACCGGCTTCCAGACGCTGGTCAACGTCATCATCCCGCTCGCCAAGCCCGGCATCGTGATCGGCTCGATCTTCGTCATCACCATCGTGATGGGCGACTTCATCACCATCGGCGTGATGGGCGGGCAGCAGATCGCGGCCGCCGGCAAGATCATCGAGACGCGGGTGAATGCGCTGCAATTCCCGGCAGCAGCGGCCAACGCCGTGATCCTGCTCGTCATCACCTTCCTGATCATCACCATGATGTCGCGCATCGTCGACATCAAGAAGGAGCTCTAGAGCATGAAGGAAGGACGCCCGCGCTCTTTCTACGTGCTCGCGATCTTCTTCGCGGCCTACACGCTGTTTCTCTACGGCCCGATGATCGCGATCTATGTGCTGTCGTTCCAGGGGCCGCAGGGCGGCCTCACCTTCCCGATGAACGGTGTGTCGACTTTCTGGATCGCAAAACTGTTCCAGGGCACCGGCATCGTCGATCTCGGCGCGGCCTTTCGCCGCTCGCTGCTGCTCGGCATTATCGTGATGATCGTCACCGTCGTTCTGTCGGTCGCCGCCGGCATGGCGTTTCGCCGCAAGTTCAAGGCGCAAAGCATCCTGTTCTACTCCGCGATCGCGAGCCTCATCGTGCCCTCGATCATCACTTCGCTCGGCATCTCGCTTGAATTCCGCATCATCGACGATCTGATCAAGGGCACCATCAACGAGAATTTCGAAACCTCGATGGGCCTGCTCACCTCGGGCCTCGGTGCACATTTGACCTGGACGCTGCCGTTCGGCCTCCTCATCATGTTCGCGATCTTCAACCGCTTCGACCCGCGCCTTGAGGAAGCCGCGCGCGATCTCGGCGCGACGCCGTGGCAGGCCTTCCGTCATGTCGTGCTGCCGATCATCCTGCCTTCGGTGATCGGTATCGGCCTGTTCGGCTTCACCCTCTCCTGGGACGAGCTCGCACGCTCCAGCCAGGCGATCGGTGCGGTGAACACGCTGCCGCTCGATCTCCAGGGCCTCACCACCACCGTGACCAACCCCGACATCTATGCGCTCGGCACCGTGATCTCCGCCGTCTCGTTCACGGTGATCAGCCTTGCGCTCGGCACCATCCACATGTTGAACAGGCGGCAGGCGGCCAAAGGCTCGGACGCCGGCAAAGGGCTTGTCTGATCTGATGCGACTCCACGTCGTCAACCCCAACACCACGGCGTCGATGACGGCGAAGATCGCCGCCGCGGCGCGCAACATCGCCCTGCCCGACACATTGATCGACGCGCGCCAGCCCACGATGGGCCCGGTCTCGATCGAGGGATTTTACGACGAGGCGTTCGCGGTGCCGGGCATGCTCGGCTGCATCCGCGAGGCCGACCGCGACGGCGCGGATGCGCATGTCATCGCCTGCTTCGACGACACCGGCCTCGACGCCGCACGCGCCGCGGCAAAGGCACCCGTCATCGGCATTGGCGAGGCGGGCTTCCACATGGCGAGCCTGATCGCCGCGCGCTTCGCCGTGGTGACGACGCTCGGTGTCTCCATCGTGCCGATCGAACATAATTTGCGGAAATACGGCCTCGCCAATCGCTGCGTCCGCGTCCGCGCCGCCGAGGTGCCGGTGCTCGCGCTCGAGGAGCGCAACACCGATGCGCTCGCAAAAATCTCCACGGAAATCACGGCCGCGATCCGCGACGACCGCGCAGAGGCCATCGTGCTCGGTTGCGCCGGCATGGCCGATCTCGCCAATGAACTCGCCGCCACGCACGGCCTCCCCGTGATCGACGGCGTCGCCGCCGCGGTGAGCTTGGCGGAATCGCTGGTGCGACTGGGACTGAAGACCTCCCGGCTCGGGCCCTACGCGGCGCCGCGCTCGAAGACCTATTCAGGTCCGTTTTCGCCGTTTCAGCCCTGATCTCTGCCCCTGACGGGCGTTCGGAGGCCTCAAGGCCTCCTGATTGCTGGTATTTTTGCTCTTGGCCTCTTTTTGGTCCCATTCCTTGCCGAAACGTAACGCTTTCGGGACACCCGGCGGCCTCAGGGTTGCCGGTCTTCGCCACTCACCAAGTTTCAATTTGGGCTTTGTCAGCGATGATCGATCTCGCAGAGGACGCACCGTCCAACCCGCTTCTTCGCCTCGGCGCCCAGCCCATCGCGCTGACCGCCGCCGCCCTCCTCCTGCTGATCGCCGGTGTGACCTCGATCGCGATCTGGCGCGCCTATACCGGATCAGCTCCCGAGACCGACCGGGTGGTGGCGACGCGGCAGCTACAGGCTCGCACCGCACAGGCCTCCGAGCAACTGGTCGAGAAGACCAAGGGGCTGGAAGCAACCCAGCAGGAATCGATTGACCAGCTCCAGGTCGTGCAGGACCAGCTCCAGAGTGTGAAGCGCTTGCTCGCATTCCAGCAGGCCGACACCAAGCGTCTGTCCGAGCAGGTCGCGACACTCAACGAGTCCATCGACGGCCTGCGGCAATCCTTTGCCAGCGCCCGGGCGACCGAGGCGGAGGCTCCCTCGGTTACCCGCAGGAAACCTGCACGGCACCGCGTCCAGGCCAGCGCACGCAAGCGCTCCCGCGGCTGATCAGTCGGCGCCGCCTAAATTTTTGGACTTGTGAACTGGATCACATTCGCCCGTATGATTCCAAGCGATGCTCGCCGTTACCGGATGGCGTGAGCCGATTTCAATGTCCGGGGCTGGCAAGGTCGTTGACGGTATATTGCGTCAACGGCCTTGTTTTTTAGTGGCCCAGATCCTCCCGCCTCATTCGCAGACGTCGACGCGACGGTATCGCCATCCCGCAGGCGTCATCACGCGCTTGCGGACGACGTAACAGCCACCATAACCGCCATCGTCGTATCCGGTACCATAGTAATAGGAACTGCCGTAGGAGGGGTAACCGTAGCCGTAATAGCCGCCGTAGTAACCGGCGCCGGCGATACCCGCCCCGATGGCGACGCCCGGCCAGAAGCCACCGCCATGCCAGTGGCCGCCATGACCCCAGCCGCCACCATGGCCCCAGCCACCGCCGCCATGGCCCCAGCCGCCGTGACCGCCCGCTTGTGCCGCCTGCGGCATCGACAACCCAACCGCCACCACGGCCAGCGCCGTCAACATCATCTTCCGTAACATCACTCGATCCTCCGCGTGGAGACGCTCCACGGCTCAAAGCAGGACCAAGCTAATTGGCTTGCGGCGTTCCTGACAGCCTCACTGTCTCACTTCCGCGCGAGCATCAGCAGCCGCGGCAGATGCTCTTGAGCTTCTTGTCGAGCAGCCGGTTCTCGGCGTTGACGGCAGCGTCGGTGGATCCACCTGCGCCGCTCCCGGTGGTGGTTCCGGAGGTGGCATTCGCTCCCGATGATTGCGCCGTACCCAGACTGTTGGTGCCGGGCGCGGGAGCCGAAGAATTGGCGACACCTCCGGCCGATCCCGCAGTGCCGCCGGTGGCTTGCGCGAACGATACGGCCGGCATCGCGGCAAGGGCGAAGATCATGATCACGATCTTGATTGAACGGGTTGTGGGCAATCTGGCCATTGAAATTCTCCTTCGCCGGTCAACCGCCGCAGCCAAGACCGGTTCCGGAACAAATGCCGTCGCACCAGCTTGAAACCGGGCAGGCGGCACGATCACGCGCAAGCTGATCTTCTGCTCCGGAAAACAGAAAGGCGCAGTCACGATGAACGATCGCGATGCTTTTGCAGAAGGCGAACGCGCGGCGCGTCAAAACATTCCGGCGGAAGCCAATCCGTACCAGGACGGCAGCGACGAGCATGCCCTTTGGTCCGCGGGGCACGAGAAGGTCGCAAGCGCAATAGAAGCCCGCGAGTCCGAAGGAAGCTGAGCTCACCCGATCCGCTTGAGGCCCTTCGTGAAGCGCGGGCCGTTTGCGACGTAGAACTTCGCCGCGCTGCCCATCTTCTGCACCTGGGCGTCGTCGAGCGTGCGGATCACCCGCGCCGGCGAACCGATGATCAGGGACCGTTCGGGGAATTCCTTGCCCTCGGTGATGACGGAGCCGGCGCCGACGATGCTGTTGCGGCCGATCCTGGCGCCGTTCATCACGATGGAGCCCATGCCGACGAGCGCGCCGTCCTCGATGGTGCAACCGTGCAGGATGACGTTGTGGCCGATCGTACAGTTCCTGCCGATCTGAAGCGGAAAACCGAGATCGGTGTGGCAGGTCGAGCCGTCCTGCACGTTGGCGCCCTCGCCGATCTCGATCCACTCATTGTCGCCGCGCAGCACCGCGCCGAACCAGACGCTCGCGCCCGGCTTCAGGCGCACGCGGCCGATCACGGTGGCGGTCTCCGCGATGAAGTAGTTGCCGTCGGCGGGAAGGTCGGGCGCCTGCCCGTCGAGCTCGTAGATCGCCATGAGGGTCTCCTGTCGGGTCAACCCCAGCCATAGCGAAACGGCAGCCTCGACGCAAAGGCCCGCCGTGCAGGCAGCCCTACAGCGGGCGCATCAGACCAGAACGCCGGCCGCGCGGAGCGTCATCAGGAAGAAGGTGCCGCTCATCATGCTCCAGAAGCCGGCGATGACGGTGGCCATCATCACGAATTCGACGCGGCGGCTCTCCAGCTGCCTGCCGCGCAGGGTGTTGCGCATGATGATGAAAGGCGCCGCGAACACCAGGAACGGAACCGCCGCGAAGGTCTTCGGCGCCACGCCGTCCTGCAACAGACCGAAGCCGGCGGGCCGCTGTGCGACCGTCTGGTACCCGCTCACGAGCGCGCCCGCGAGCGCGAAACCGATGCCGATCGAGAAGAATGTATTGAGAGCTTCAGGTGTCATCGGAACGGTCCGCCCTTACGCAACGCGAGGTGCCTTCCTGTGACAAAGAGTGCCGGTTAACGCTACATTATCCTTAAGGGAAGGTTAACGCCGCCGGCCGTTCCACGCAGGCCTCTCTCCCTTCCCTGCAGCCGGCGAACGCTCCGCGAAATCGCCACCACGTGGCATATTCGCCGCTGATTCGTCGGCCATCGGCCGATTTCCGGCTCATTCGCGCGGCTCATGACGGTATTTTCGGCAACCTCCCCTCAATCGCCCCGGGCGCGCACCCGGGCCCACGTCATCCCGATCGTGCTCGGCGGCACTGCCGCGTTGTGCGCCGTCGCGCTCGTCGCCTATTTGTTGTGGCCGACCTGGGGTCCGAGCGGCGCGAGTGCCCCGGACAAGCTGCCAGTGAGCGTCGGCGGCACGCTGTTCAACCTGCCGACCACTGCGATCCGCATGAAGATCCAGCGCCACTCCGGGCCGCAGGAGCGGATCGATCTCGACTTCCTGTATCCCTCGCTGGAGCCGCCGGGCGCGCCGAAGCACGTCACCGCCGATAGCGTGGATGCGGCGATGCAGCCGATCGACCGCATCTTCCTGTCGATCGCCGCGCATCGCGATGCGATGTCGCCCGAGCAGCGCGCAGCCACGATCTATCCGCGCTATCTCGACCAGGCCGCGGCAACGCCCCAGGACGGGCTGACGATGCGGGTGTTCCGCGCCGATACGCCTTACGGCAGCGAGGATCTCTATTCTGCCGCAAGCCCTGCGCTGACCGCGCGCTGCACGCGCGATGGAGCGACGCCAGGCATGTGCCTCGCCGAACGCCGCGTCGGCGGCGCCGACCTCACCTTCCGCTTTCCGCGCAGCTGGCTGTCGCAATGGCGCGATGCGGCGGAAGCGATGGAGAAGCTGACGGCGCAACTGCGCGGCCCGAAGGGCTGAGCGGGGCTTCTCGGCCCGACTTCGGCTTGGGCTGGAGCCCGTAAACCAAAAACTGCGAAAACAACCCCATGCACAGTAGCCAAGCATTGGCGCCATCGAGCATTTCGTCTTTTTCGAACGAGCGTTGACCCGTCGGGCAAAACAGGAGCACAATGGGCAACATGGGAAGATCGATTTGAATATGCCGTTGGGTATTCCACCCGATAGCGGAATTGTCCGGATCGCCGTAGCGATGTGTGACTGGCATCACTGATCATAGATTGCTTTTTGGCTATCCTGCGAAATAATCTGACGCGATTGCATTCGGGGGCTGGAATGCGGCTTCGGCTGTTTGGTTTGTTGATTATTGCGAGCTGGCTTACGACTTGGCTTGGAACCGGCGCGGCGCTGGCCGAGAAGCGCGTCGCGCTCGTCATCGGCAACTCGGCCTACAAGAACGTGGGGAGGCTCGCGAATCCCGCGAACGATGCGGCGCTGGTCGGCGGCATGTTCAGGAAGGCTGGGTTCGATACGGTCGACGTCAAGCTCGACCTGACCGTAGTCGACATGCGCAAGGCGCTGCGGGAGTTCGGCAACAAGGTCCGAGAGGCGGACGTTGCTGTCGTCTACTACGCCGGCCATGGCATCGAGCTTGACGGCACCAACTATCTGATCCCGACCGATGGCGCCCTGGAGACCGATACCGATGTTCTCGACGAGGCGTTTTCGCTCGACCGGGTGCTGTTTGCGGTCGAACCAGCCAAGCAACTGCGCCTCGTCATCCTGGATGCCTGCCGCGACAATCCCTTCGCCAAGACGATGAAGCGTACGATAGCCTCGCGGGCCATCGGACGCGGCCTTGCCAAGGTGGAGCCGACCAGCCCGAACACGATGGTCGCCTTCGCGGCCAAGGCGGGCTCAACTGCGTCCGATGGCGATACGAAGCACAGCCCGTTTGCCACAGCTCTGGTTGAACGCCTGCCCACGCCGGGGCTCGACCTGGGCAAGGCCTTTCGATTCATTCGCGATGATGTGCTCAAGACCACCGGCAACAAGCAGGAGCCTTTCGTTTACGGCTCGCTCGGCGGTGACGACGTGGCCCTTGTTCCGGCCAAGCCGGTCGCGACCGGGCCGCAAGCGAATCCCCAAGATGCAGTTCGCCGCGATTACGAGCTGGCACTGCAGGCAGGTGATCGCGACGCATGGGAAGCGTTCCTCCAAGCCTACCCTGAGGGTTTTTACGCGAACCTTGCGCGGGTGCAATTGAAGAAGATCGGGGCCGAAGATGCCCGCGCCATCGCAGCAGAGAAAGCCAAGCAGGCTGAAGACGAGAAGGCGCGGCTCGTGGCAGAGCGCGCCAAGAAGGCTGAGCAGGACAAGGCTGCGGCCGCGGCGAAGGCTGCCGAAGATGCCCGCATTGCGGCCGAGAAGGCCAAGCAGGTCGAAGAGGCCAAGGCGGCGGCCGCCGAGCAGCGCAGGAAGGATGCAGAAGCAGCCGTCGCCAAGGCGCTGGCCGACAAGCAGGCTGCCGAAAAGACGCTCGCGGAAAAGATTGCAAACGACAAGGCGGCTGCCGAGCCGGCGAAACAGGCGGCTGAGAAGGCCCAGCGTGACGGTGAACAGAAGGTCGCGGCCGTGGCCCCGACCCAGTCGCCGCCCTCTCGCTCGCCCCAGGAGACCGCCAAACTCGTGCAGTCAGAACTGCGCCGAGTCGGCTGTCTCGCGAGCAATGCGGACGGCGAGTGGAATGCGACCTCGCAGCGCTCGCTGACCCTGTTCAACAAGCATGCCGGCACGAAGTTCGACGCCAAGCTGGCGAGCTTCGAGGCGCTCGACGCCATCAAGGCAAAGCCGGGGCGGGTCTGCCCGTTGGTCTGCAACCGCGGCTTCAGGGCCGATGGCGATAATTGCGTCAAGATCGCCTGCGGCGCCGGCTATCGCATCAATGACGACAATGAGTGCGAGAAGGTTCAGGACAAGAAACCTGTTGCGACGCGCGAGAATAACAAACCGCGCGACGACGAGCGGAAGAAGGTCGAAGGAGCCCCCGCGAAGCCGCAAGCTAGTGGACAGATGATCTGTGGGCGGGCTAGTTGCAGGCCGGTGGGTCCGGGCTGCCGCCTCGAATCAAGAAGCCAAAACGGCGGCCAGCTTGTTAACTTCGAAGTCTGCAACTAAGACGAGTGCAGTGCGAGCAAAAAACCTGCACCTGAATCCTGTTGTTGGCGCCCCCTACGCACCGATGAATGCAGCCGTCGGCCCCGATCACGAGGTTGAGTGGAGCCGCACCGTCGCAGTTTAGGGCGAACTTCGTCGGCGCGTTCTTCGGGTGCAATGATCTCGTCATAAAAGACGATCTCAGTGGAACCACGGAAGACTCTGGATTTGCTTCGCTCAATGATGCTGTGGAGAGAGCGCGCCTCTGTCATCGATGCAGGGCTCTCGCATATGACTGATGAGCGGCGGCTTGCGTGCACGCCTCGCCTTCTAGACGGCGCTTACGCGTCTCCTCGGGATGAGTCTAATCGGCGTCAGTGCCGGTTGAAGCTGCGACCGCGCAGGCCGCCCTCATGCCTGGGGAGCCGGCCTAATCCGTTACGAGCGAAGCCTCCGCTTCGCTCGTAACGACGGAGTAAAAACAACTATTCCTGATCGACCAGATCGTCCTCGAGGATCGCCATCTGGAACTGGAACGAGCGATCGTCGTCCTCGTCATCGACGAAGAGCACACCGATGAATTCCTCGCCGATATAGACCTCGGCGGAATCATCCTTCTTTGGCCGCGGCACGACGCGGATCTTGGGATTGCCGAATACGCGCTTCAAATACGCGTCGAGCTTCCTAACTTCCTTGACGTCCACGGCAAGTCTCCAATCGAAATCTGGGTTGGCGCGGGTTTTAGGACGAGACGCGACCAACCGCCAGCATGAATTGCCAAAGAATTTGGGGGCCGAAAGAGGTGGAAAACCCCGCCCTTCCGACAAGCTCGAAGTCCCGTCTCAAAGTCCCATGGCGTTGATCATCTGATCCATGGTGCGCGACGGCTCGGCGCAGCCGGCTTCGCCGACGACCTTGGCGGGCACGCCTGCGACCGTGACGTTGTGCGGCACGGGTTTGACCACGACCGAGCCCGCCGCGATGCGCGCGCAATGACCGATCTCGATGTTGCCGAGGATCTTCGCGCCGGCCCCGATCAGGACGCCGTGGCGGATTTTCGGATGACGGTCCTCGTTCTCCTTGCCGGTGCCGCCGAGCGTGACGCCATGCAGGATCGAGACGTCGTCCTCGATAAGTGCCGTCTCACCGCAGACGAAACCGGTGGCGTGATCGAGGAAGATGCCGCGGCCGATGCGCGCCGCGGGATTGATGTCGGTCTGGAATACCGCAGACGCCCGGCTCTGCAGATAATACGCAAAATCCTTGCGGCCCTTCAGATAAAGCCAATGCGCGAGGCGGTGGGTCTGGATGGCGTGAAAGCCCTTGAAATAGAGCAAGGGATCGATGAAGCGCGAGGTCGCGGGGTCGCGGTCGTAAACGGCGACGAGATCGGCGCGGAAGGCGTTGCCGAGATCGGGATCGTCGCGCAGCGCCTCGTCATAGGTCTGGCGCACGAGATCGCCCGACAGAGCGGAGTGATCGAGCCGGTCGGCGACACGATGGATAACCGCATCTTCCAGGCGGCTGTGATGCAGCACCGTCGAATAGATGAAGGTCGCAAGCTCCGGCTCGCGATGGACGATGTCCTCCGCTTCGCCGCGGATCCGATCCCAGATCGGATCAAGCGTTGCGAGCTTTCCTCCCGGATTGACCTGATGCACTGCCATGAGATCTGCTCTTTCGAATTGGCTCGTTTCGGTGGTTCTATAACACAGTCTAGGCGACAAAGTCCTGACGGGCTTGCCTGAGAGTGAACAGTGCGTTGCCCCGCGGAAGTATACCAACGCGTTGAATCAAAACACTTTCTTCCGACACTCCGGGGGGCAAGGTCGGCTCAAAATGGTCAGGGTTTCGCCAAATTCAAGCGGGGCGGCGTCAAACTATTGGTGAATTCCGCCTCAACCGTTATTGCGGGCATGGTCCGAGTGAGGACGGAGCGGATTTGACCATCACCACCGATCATGCGCGCGCGGGCGCCGCGGGTTCACTCTGGCTGCGGCTCGCCGCGGCCGCCCTGCCGCTCGTGATGATCGCGCCGGCGTTCTGGAACGGCTATCCGCTGTTGCAATGGGATACTGGAGGCTATCTGGCGCGCTGGTACGAGGGCTATCTCGTCCCGAGCCGCTCCACGATGTTCGGCATCTATCTGCACTATGGCGAGAGTTCTGGTTTCTGGATCAACCTCGCGGTCCAGTCGCTGACGACGCTGTGGCTGCTGCAGCTCACCTTGCGCGTGCTCGGCCTGATGCAGACATTCCGCTTCGTCGCGATCAGCCTGCTCCTGATCCTGTCGACTGCGCTGCCCTGGCTTGCGAGCATGTTGCTCACAGACATTTTTGCAGGCCTGTCGGTGCTGTCGCTATTCCTGCTGGTCATCGGTGGGCAGCGGACCTCGGCGCTCGAAAAAATCTCGCTGTTCGTCTTCACCGCCTTTGCCGCCGCGACCCACAGCGCCACGCTCGGCGTGCTGCTCGGGCTCTGCGTCGCCGGCTGGATGGCGCGGCCATTGCTGGGGCGCCGGCTTCCGATCGCCGGATTGGCCCAAGCGAGCCTCACCATCGTCGCCGGCGGCCTGATGCTGGTGTCGGCGAACCATGCCTTGTCGGGCAAATGGGCCTGGACGCCCGGCGGCACCGGCGTCGCCTTCGGTCGCATGATGCAGGACGGCATCGTTGCGCGTTATCTCCATGACCATTGCCCGCGCGAAAAACTCAAGCTCTGCCCCTATCGCGACCAATTGCCGGCGACCGCCGACGAATTCCTGTGGGGCAAGAGCATGTTCAACACGCTCGGCCGCTTCGAAGGCATGAACGACGAGATGGGCACCATCGTCGTGGGTTCGCTCGCCGACTATCCGGCCTGGCAGGCCGGCGCGGCGTTGCGGGCGATGGGCCAGCAATTGCTGCATGTGGCGACCGGCGAAGGCGCAAGTGTCTGGATCCCGCACACCTATGGCATCATCGAGCGCTACATCCCCGCGCAGGTCGCGCCAATGCGCGCGGCGCGCCAGCAGCATTGGGCCCTCGACTTCGACTACGTCAACTGGCTGCACGTGCCCGTCGCGCTGGCCTCGATGCTGGCGCTCCTCGTGCTGCTTGGCCACGCGCTCGCACATCGCCGGCTGGACGATCTGACGCTGCTGGCAGCGACCGTCACGCTGGCGCTGCTCGGCAATGCCTTCATCTGCGCCGTCATCTCCGGCCCCCATGATCGCTACGGCGCGCGAATGGTGTGGGTTGCGACCTTCACAGTGCTGATTGCGCTGTTTCGCTCGTTCGGCGACGAGGCCGCGGACGCGACCTCAGCCGCGGCGTGACAGGAAATCGAGCACGCCGGTCTTGTAGACCTTGTCGCCGACCGCCCGCATGTGATCGCGGTTCGGAATGTCGAGCACTTCCGAACCCGGGATGATGGCACCGAGTGCACTGGCCGAACCCGCGACGTCGTCGGTGCTGCCGACCGCGATCAGCACCGGCACGTCGATGCGCGCGGCTTCGTCCTTCGTCATGAGATCGCGCGTGCCGCGCAGGCAGGCGGCGAGCGCCTTGCGGTCGGAACGGGTCTGGTCTGCAAAAGCACGAAACGTGCGCCCGACGGGATCGGAGACGTCGTCGAGCGAGGGCGCTTCCAGCGCCTTGGCGACGTTCTCGCCGGGCCCGGTGCCCTCGATCAGGCCGCCGATGCCGATGCCGCCGAGGATTGCCGAGCGCAGGCGCTGCGGCTCGTTGAGGGAGAGCCAGGCCGTCATCCGCCCGCCCATCGAATAGCCCATGAGATCGGCCTGCGGGATGGCGAGATGATCCATCAGCGCGAGCACGTCGCCGGCCATGGTCGGGATCGAGTACTGCGCCGGCTCGTAGAGCTTTGCGCTTTCGCCATGGCCGCGATTGTCGAGCGCAATGACGCGGCGGCCGTTCTTGCGCAGCTCCGAGACCCAGGTCGGATAGACCCAGTTCACGTTCTTGCTGGAGGCAAAGCCGTGCACCAGGATGATCGGATCACCCTCGCCTTCGTCGAGATAGGCAATTTCAACGGCGCCGTTGTGAAAGCTCGGCATCATCAGTTCCGCAATCTTGAGGGGAAGAGGTATCTTAGGCCGTGACGGCAGCGCTTGCCGGAACGACTTCGGCGGCGATCCGCGCCTGGCGAAGTCGCCGCGCCCGTCTGCGATCGCACCAGGCCTGGGTCAGGCGCTCCGTTGTCGCCTTGATCGAGGACAACAGGCCGAACAGTGTCAAGGCCGCACCGAACAGCCAGAGTGCAAGATTGAACGCCCCGCCGATCAGCAGCAGCGCGCCGCGGCCGAGCAGCTTCAGGATCGCGCGCGTCTTGCCGCCCTGCGCTTCCGCGAGCCGCACCGCGCGTGCGACGTCCTTGGGACCTTCGGCGATGCGCAAACTATCCATCGCGCCGCGCGTGCCGGTCTTCTCGACGACGCGCGTGACATCCTTGCCGAGCCGAACCAGCGCGCCAGCCTTCTCGGCGCGGAACGCGGCCTTGATCGCGCTGACGGTCTCGCCCGGCCGCAACACGGAGCCGGAGGCAACCGCGTTCTGGAGCATCGGCGTATCGACGACCTCGCGCGCGGACCGGCCGGCCCAGGTCGCTAATCCCTCGCCGAGCTGGCCCACTTTTCGCGCGTCCTTCACCAGCGTCAGCCCCGCGCGAACCGGCGCGGCACCGCCGACGGAGACGTAGGTCACGGCCGTGACCGCGAGACCGGCGGCGGCAAGGCCCAGCACCAGGCGATCGGTCTCCTCGCCCATGGCGAGGTGCTTGCCCTCGCGCACGACGTCCCTGATGTCGCCGATGACGAAGAGATCGCCGGCCACGGTTCCCGACAAGCTCGCAACATCGTCCGCGTTGCCGGTGACGAGACCGGTGGCAAACCGTTTTGCGAAATGCGAGGTGGAGTTTTCGGCTTTGACCGCGTCGCTGACACGGCTCAGGAGGTCGTCAGACAGCCCGATGTTGCGGTCGCGCGCCAGCGCGACAAAACTGTCGGCAAGATCGGCATCGCCCGATGCGAGCGCGACCTCGATGTTGTCCTGAATCAGGCGGTCGTTGTGCCGCAGCAGCGCGTCGAGCTTGATCTCGGAGAGCGCGGCGGGATCGTCTTGGGCGGCCAGAATCGCGCCGGCCTCGCGGGCATGCGGTGCTACCTGCGCGAGCATGAAGCCGCATGCCGCGATACCGGTCAACGTAGTGCTGATTCGCAACCACTTCATGCGGAGAGCCTGGACGGTCCTGAGATCGTTGACGCCTGACGGTTCGTCTTTCGTCGCAATTACACGCGTCCGCAGACATAGTATGCCAAAATTGCGACACAACGTCCCCGACGAAAGAAGGGCTTCTCTCAGGCCGCAAGATTGTGTCGAATTTGCATGAGCAAATGAGCATGGGGCATTGCGGAGCTTTCGGTTCCGCTGGACTAGCAATCATCTACACCCACCAGTATGGTCCGCGGCGCCTTAATAATGCCGCGTCAGTCATGATTGTTGTCTGCCGCCATTGCCACTCCAGGATGAGTACGATGTCCGACCATGTCGTCCCGCACTTCCACAACGATGCCGGTGTCCCCGTCATCGAAATCGGCTCGCAAGAGTTCATGTGCGTGGGCGCGAATCCTCCGTTCGATCATCCGCACGTCTTCCTCGACCTCGGCAACGACAACGAGATCATCTGCCCCTATTGCTCGACGCTGTACCGTTTCGCCGCCGACCTGAAGGCGGGCGAAGCCCGTCCGCCGGAATGCGTCCTGAAGGACAAGGTGGCCTGACCGCTTCCATCGGCCACGGGTGGCGCTCTCCCGAACGATTGTCATCGCCGGTGCCGGCATCGGTGGACTGACGGCTGCGCTTGCGCTCGCGGCCCGCGGCTTCCGCATTGTCGTATTGGAGAAGGCCGAGCGGCTCGAGGAAGTCGGCGCCGGTCTGCAACTCTCTCCCAATGCCAGCCGCGTGCTGGTCGAGCTCGGCCTCACCGAGCGCCTCAAGCTGCGCGCCGTGATCCCGGAGGCAGTCTCGATCATGAGCGCGCGGGCCGGCGGCGAGCTTTTGCGCATGCCGCTGGGAGAAGCCGCCGCCGCGCGCGCCGGCGCCCCCTATTGGGTGGTGCACCGCGCCGACCTGCAATCCGCCCTTGCCGGCGCAGTCTCCGACCATCCCGATATCGACCTGAAACTGGGCGCGACCTTCGAAGACGTCGCGCCTCACGCCAAGGGGCTGACGGTCGTCCATCGCAGCGGCACGATCCGGCGCAGCGATCTTGCCAGTGCGCTGATCGGCGCCGACGGCATCTGGTCGACGGTGCGCCAGCATCTGTTTCCCGAGGTGCAGCCGCGCTTCTCCGGGCTGATTGCCTGGCGCGGTACGCTCGATGCCACGCAACTGCCGAAGGACTACACCGCGCGCCGGGTTCAGCTCTGGATGGGCCCGAATGCCCATCTCGTCGCCTACCCGATCGCGGGCGGACGCCAGATCAACGTGGTCGCGGTGCTGCCGGGCACCTGGAACAGACCGGGCTGGAGCACGCCCGGCGATCCCCGCGAGGTGATGGACGCCTTCGCCGCGCCGCGCTGGCCGCCGCCGGCGCGCATGATGCTCGCCACGGTGGAGAGCTGGCGGAAATGGGCGCTGTTCGGCGTGCCTGACGACTGCCCCTGGAGCAAAGGCCCGGTCGCGCTGCTCGGCGACGCCGTGCATGCGATGCTGCCGTTTGCGGCCCAGGGCGCCGGCATGGCGATCGAGGACGCCGCTGTGCTCGCGCAGCATTTGAGCCCTGAGGCCGCCGAGAGCACCGCGGGCATCACGGCTGCGCTGAGACAATACGGCCGGACGCGGCAGGCGCGCGTGCGGCGGGTGCAGCGGACTGCGCGGCAGCAGGGCCGCATCTATCATTTCACTGGGCCGCTCGCGTTCGCGCGCGATCTTGCGGTCCGGGCGCTCGGCCCGGAACGCATGCTGGCACGGCAGGACTGGATCTACGGCTGGCGGCCCTGATGCGAGGCGCTGGCGGCAGGATGTTTCAGCGCACGGCTCTTGGCTTGTTCGAAGCAGGCTTGGCTGTGGGCGCCGGCGCAGCGGCCGGCGTCGCCTCGAGCGGCGTTTCCCGGCACTTGTTGCGGCGCCAGGCGTCCTCGGCCATCTGCGCCTGCCCGCGTACCGCGATGTACTCGTTGCGATAGGCAAGCTCCGACACCACGGCGCCGCCCGCACCGGTCTGTGCCTTGTCCATCAGTCTCTGCAAATCGCCGGTCCGGCTGGCGAGCGACTTGCGCTCGCCTTCGAGCTGCTTGCAATCGTACAATTCGTACTTGGCGGGATCCGCAAAGGCCGGAGCGACCGTCTCGCTCATGCCTGCGCAGCCGGACAGCGCGAAGCCGGCCGCGAGCAGCGCGACGGCCACGCAGCATGTGCGCAGGCGATATTGGATCAAAGCAGGCATTGGATGAAAGCTGACATGCCGGATCAATAGTCCCCCTGGATTGAGAATGCCTAAAGCAACAACAAATGTCCGGATTGAGGCTTTGCCTTGTGCCGCCGGCTCGCCTAAGGAAGAACCGCCCCTCCGGCCTGCAAACGCCAATTCCAGACCGCCGGTAAGGGACTTAAGTGGCTGATCTCGTTGGATCAAGCGGGCATGGCGGAATTGGTAGACGCAAGGGACTTAAAATCCCTCGGTGCGCAAGCGCTGTGCCGGTTCGATCCCGGCTGCCCGCACCACGATCAACGGGGCCAAGATCAGGCCCGCGCTGCTGTTGATTGCTCTGCGGTCACGACCGGCCCTCCGGTAGCTCATCAAAATATCGAGAATAACCCATCCAAAGGAGCCGATGCGATCTCCATGAGGCCCTCTGCAGTATCGTGCAGATCGCACCGTGACTGAACGTCCTGGTCAGCCGGCTCGGGTTGAGCTTCAGCAGCGTGTTCATTACGCGAGCTTTAGCGCACTGCCACCGAACCCTGCGTCCTCCGGACGTAAAGCAGACTTTACTACCGCCCACGGTTGTGCAACCTTGAGACGTATTATTTTAGCGATTTAAGCTCTCCGTTGGGAGATGACATGCCCGGGCGCCAAGTTGACAACGAGACTGATTCCTATCCCGCCAAACTAGCAAAGCTAATTCCAGCCGAGGTGTCAGCGGCGTACTTGGCGATCAACTCGCTCGTACCTGCAGGAGAGGGCTTCAGCCCACCCATCTGGGCCTCGCTCGTCGTTCTGACGGTGTTTTGTGCCTTGTACCTCTGGAAAATACAGAATGTAACAAACGTTCTCCAGATTGCTTTCACAACAGCGTCCTTCCCGATCTGGGCATTGAACATCTCATCGACCCGCAGCGAGATGATTAACCCGGTCGTCCTCGGCGTCGTCTTGATTCTCGTCACCGTCGCAATTCCGCTAGTACCCACGTCTCGCCAAGACTGACTGTCATACGAGGTCCACCATGCGCTTCCTTCTACGAGCGTTTCTGATAGTTGCGGCCGTCTGTGTCTCCGATGCGGTTCATGCGCAATACGGCGCCGCGTTCGTATTCAATGAGCAATCCACCTATGGAAGCGAGTTTCTGCGGCAGCCCGCGGCGCAGTCTGGTCTGATCGTCAAAAGCGGCTGCGGCACAACGAGCCTGACCGGTCGACGGTCCTACTTGGTCAAGAGCGGCGCGATCTATTGGGGCCTCGCCGATGAATGCGTTCGCGTTATCGTCAATCACCGCGCGACAGATACAGATACCGCCGTGCCCACCTACCTCGGCGTTCAAGTTATCGGCTTCTACGACGACCCGCAGAGCAGCTCGATTGTTCTGAGGCGCAAGGGCGCGTTCGTACGCGACGGAAAGATCCTTCCCCCGTATGACGACAAGAGCCTATCGTCCGATGAACTCGATCACGACACGTGGGATAGCTTGCATACCGATGGCACTCTCCAAAACGTTGATGACAAGGTTGGCAAGTGGCACGGCACTCCGCAGGGCGGGATTCACGATTCCTGGGACGATCGCCGCTGGTTTCGAACGTCCCGTGCTTACGATCCGCAATTGCAGGTCAAATACAAGACGCTCGACAACCGCCTGATCCGCTTCACCCCGTACCCAGCGAATGGTTCGCCTCAGGACGGCCCGCTCAGCTTCAATGTAAATCGTCGTGGCGCTCGCGTAGTGGTCGTACGGGTATTTTCGCCCTCGAATGCAGATTATGAAAACAACTTTGCGTTGGTCTATGAATCCGACCCGGACCGGGTTGCGCAGCTTGTGAATAATATACAAGTCGTGCAGGCGGGCTTGCTGTGGCGCATCTTTAGATAATCGTCGCACCGATCGCGACCTGCATGAGACTCGCAACCTGCGAATGCCGCATCATCGACCGAATGTTCGACTACAATCCCAACACGGCGCGGCGGATACTGTTTCGACACGGCGAGCGCTTCAAGCTTGGGAAGCCGGCATCGCGCGCTCTACACGTCGGCCCACGGCTGCCGACCTCTCCTACAAGATCGAAGACGCCAGCCGTCTTTTGCTTTCGATGACCCGTCGCGGGTCGATGGCGACCTCAGCAAGGCTTGTCCGCATCCGCCACGCCTGCCAGCTATCCCGAAACATGGGTTGTGCGACGCAACATCGGCAATAGATAAGACCTCTGAAAATCAGAGGTGCGCTTCTTGTCCGACGTCAATGCCGACGATTGGGTGTCCTCGGGACACCGTCCGATGGGTTTTCCCGAATTCGTCATCGTGATCGCGTCGATCATGGCGCTGAATCCGCTTGCGATGGACATGATGCTGCCGGCGCTGCCCAATATCGGGGCAGCCTTCCAGATTCCCAACGCCAATCATCTTCAACTGGTGCTGTCGACCTTCCTGATCGGCTTTGGCGCGGGTCAGTTCGTCATGGGCCCGTTGTCGGATCGCTTCGGCCGCCGCCCGGTGCTGCTCGGCGGGATGGCGGTCTATGCGGTGGCGAGCGTGCTGGCGATTGCCGCGCCTTCGTTCGAGACGCTGCTGCTGGCGCGAGCACTGCAGGGCTTCGGCACCTCGGCGACGCGCGTGATCGCGACCTCGATCGTGCGCGACTGTTACGTCGGCCGCCGCATGGCGAGCGTGATGTCGCTTGCGATGATGATCTTCATCGCGGTCCCCGTGATCGCCCCCTCGTTCGGACAGGCGGTGCTGCTGGTGACGGCGTGGCGCGGCATCTTCGTCGTGCTGATGCTCTACGGTCTGCTCGCGCTCGCATGGTCCGTGCTGCGGCTTCCGGAGACCTTGCCCGAGAGCGAACGCAGGTCGCTTGCCCCGGCCGACGTGCTCACGGCCTATTGGCAGACCGTGACCCATCGCCAAACCCTCGGCTACGCGCTCGCAGCCGGCAGCGTCATGGGCGCGCTGTTCGCCTACGTATTTTTGGCTCAGCAAGTTTTTGTCGGCATCTATCACCTCGGCCATTATTTTCCGCTGGCCTTCGCCGCGATCGCGGCCGGCACCGCCATTGCCGGCTTTCTCAACGCAAGATTCGTCGGGACCCTCGGCATGCGCGTGATCTCGCACGGCGCCCTGACGCTCTACACCACGGTGGCAGGCGTGATGCTGCTGACGGAAAGCCTTGGCGCGTTGCCACTTCCCCTGTTCATGGTGCTTTCGGCGCTGATGATGTTCTCGTTCGGCATGATGGTCGCGAACTTCACCGCGCTCGCCATGGAGCCGCAGGGCCATATCGCCGGCACGGCGTCCTCGCTCTACGGCTCGATCACCACGCTGATCGGCATCGCCATCGGCATGGCGATCGGACAAAGCTTCGACGGCACGCTGCTGCCGTTCTCGGTCGGCTTTTTCGTGTCGTCACTCGCCGCGCTCGCGATCGTGCTGGTGGTGGAGAGGGGACGGCTGTTCAAGCCGCATCATCGCGCCATCGGGTGAGGAACTTCGCGGCGCTCTCGATGTTGTACTGCAACATTCGAGAGGAAGGCGAGATGGAACCCGAGAGCAGATTCGACCAGCCCGCGCGCGAGATCGAGCGGCCCGCCCCACGGCAACCGGTTTCTGAGCAGCAGCCGGACAGAAGCCTGCCGTTCGCAGGTGAAGGGCTCGAGCAGCTGCGCGACAGCCACTGCTAGAAGAGGTCGAGCCAGTACCGCTTCATGGAAACGGCGCCGCGGAGGGATCCACGGCGCCGTTTCGCTTTTAGACCAGGAGCCTTCGCCCTACTCCGACTTGTCGACGTTCCAGAACAACGGGGTCGCGGGACCGTCGAGCACGCCGGTCAGCGATTTGCGCCAGCCGCTCGGCAGGAGATACTGCCCCAGCGGGATGTAGATCACCTGCTCATAGGCTTCCTTCTGGATGTCAGCAGCGATCTTCTTCTGATCGTCGAGCGAGGCGGCGCGAACGAAGTCGTCCTTGAGCTTTTCGATCTTGGCGTTCTCGGCCCAGCCGAACCAGCCCTTCTTGCCCTGGCCGCCGATCGAGAGATTGGCGATCGGGTTGGAGACGTCGGCCGCGACCCAGTTCGTGAAGAACATGTTCCAGCCACCCTCCTTCGGAGGCTTCTGGCTGGCGCGGCGGCTCACGACCGTCTGCCAATCGGTCGCTTGCAGGTCGACCTTGAAGCCGGCCTCGCGCAGCAACTGAGCCGCAACGATCGGCTGTGCCTTCAGCGTCGTTACATCGCCGGGGGCCATGATCACGATCGGGGTGCCATCATAGCCGGATTCGGCGAGCGCCTTCTTGGCTTCGGCCATGCCGTTGCCCTTCACCAGCGTCTCCCCGCCGACTTCGGTCGCGAACGGCGTATCGCACACGAAGAAGGCACCACAAATCTTCTGATATTTGGCGTTGCCGACGAGCGCGTCGAGAACGTCCTTCTGGTTTATCGCCAGCAAGGCAGCACGGCGCACTTTGACATTGTCGAACGGCGGATGAAGGAAGTTCATTCGGCCGAGCGTCTGGAAACCGAACTTGTTCGAGACCTCGATCGTGATCTCCTTGTTCGCTTCCAGCAACGGGAGCATGTCGTAGGGAAGATTTTCCACGAAGTCGATGTCGCCCGACTGCAAGGCGTTCACCGCGGTCTGCGAGTCCGGCATGGTGATCCACTCGACACGGTCGACCTTCACCACCTTGCCGCCGGAGGTCCAGCTCGACGGCTCCTTGCGCGGCACGTAATCGGTGTTCTTGACGTAGACCGCCTTCACGCCTGGCTGGAATTCCGACTGCACGAACTTGAAAGGACCCGAACCGATCTGCTCGGGGATCTGCTTGTCCGGCGGCGTCTCGGCGAGGCGCTTCGGCATCATGAAGGCAACGCGGGAGGACGGCTTGCCGATCGAGTCGAGCACGAGGCCGTAGGGCTCCTTTAGCTTCAGCGTGATGGTCTTGGCATCGGTCGCCTCGATGCTCGCGGTGAAGTCGAGCAGTTTCTGGCCCATGCCGTCGACTGCGGCCCAGCGCTTGAGCGAGGCAACGCAGTCCTCCGCCGTCACCGGCGCACCGTCATGCCACTTCAGGCCGTCGCGCAGCGTGAACGTGTAGGTGAGCTTGTCGTCGGAGATCTTCCAGTCCGCCATCTGCGGCTGGATCTTGAAGTTCGAATCGGGCGCCACGAGCGTGTCGTAGATCATGTAGCCATGGTCGCGCGTGATGTAGGCCGTGGTGAAGATCGGATCGATGATGCGCAGATCCGAGTGCATCACCGCCGTGATGGTCTTGCCGGCCGCAAGCACCGGCGAGGCCAGTGCGGTCGAAAGCGCGACGACCGACAGCGCAAGTTTGGAGGCGAACGCGCGAGGCCCCCGGCGCATCAACTTAAACATAAAAACTTCTCCTGACGTGAAACTGTTCAAAGGCAGGTTATCGATTGAGCATCCGGTTCGTTCTTTAGGCGAACTAACCTCATGCAATGCCTTTATCTTTTCGAGACTTGCAGACAGTGCCGAGCGCGTCAATCCGGTTTCGCTGCAAGCCCAAGCGGCGCGCGCACGGGCTCCACAAGGATCGGTTTGGCTCTACAACGCTCTCCGCCTGTCCTGCCCTGCGCCGATGCAATGCGCGTTCCATGTTCCGAAGCCCAAGAGACATTGGAGAGACATTGAGATGAATCCAGCCAATCTTCCCTTCGATTCCGAAGCAATGCTCCAGGGTCTACGCGGCTGGGTGGAATGCGAAAGCCCGACCTGGGACGCGAACGCCGTGAACCGCATGCTCGATATCGCGGCGCGGGAGATGGCGATCATGGGTGCGACGATCGAGCGCATTGCCGGTCGCCAGGGCTTTGGCGGCGTGATCCGCGCCCGCTTTCCGCATCCGAAGCAGGGCGAGCCGGGCATCCTGATCGCCGGACACATGGATACCGTCCACCCCACGGGCACCATCGAGAAGCTGAAATGGCGCCGAGAGGGCAGTAAGTGCTACGGACCCGGCATCTACGACATGAAGGGCGGCAATTATCTTTCGCTGGAAGCGATCCGGCAACTGGCCCGCGCCTCGTTCACGACGCCGCTGCCGATCACCGTGCTGTTCACGCCCGACGAGGAAGTCGGCACACCCTCCACGCGCGAGATCATCGAGGCGGAGGCCGCGCGCAACAAATACGTGCTGGTGCCCGAGCCCGGGCGCGCTGACAACGGTGTCACCACCGGACGTTACGCCATCGCGCGCTTCAATCTCGAGGCGATCGGCCGGCCCAGCCACGCCGGGGCGACCTTGTCGGCGGGCCGCTCTGCTATCCGCGAGATGGCGCGGCAAATCCTCGCCATCGACGCGATGACGGGCGAGGACTGCACGTTTTCGGTCGGCGTCGTGCACGGGGGTCAATGGGTCAATTGCGTTGCCACGACCGCCACCGGCGAAGCGCTTTCGATGGCCAAACGCCAAGCCGACCTCGATCGCGGTGTGGAGAGGATGCTGGCGCTCTCCGGTACAACCAATGATGTCACCTTCAAGGTGACGCGCGGCGTGACACGTCCGGTCTGGGAGCCCGATGCCGGCACCATGGCGCTTTATGAACAGGCACGCGTTATCGCCAAGTCGCTCGGCGCAGAACTGCCGCATGGGAGCGCCGGCGGCGGCTCCGACGGCAATTTCACCGGCGCAATGGGCATCCCGACTCTCGACGGCCTGGGCGTGCGTGGCGGCAACGGCCACACGCTCGAAGAGTATATCGAGGTCGAAAGTCTGGTCGAACGCGGCCGGCTGATGGCGGGGCTGCTCGCGACGCTCGAGTAATGGCGCGAGCCACGTCACCAAAACCGGGCCAGGTCACCAAAGCGGGGTGACCGCACTGCAAAAACCGCGGCCCGGATGGCATGGGAATTGCTGAAATGTTAGGCTGGTGGCAGAACCCCAGGCTCCAGCCGCTGTCTCTGATTTGACTCTAATCTGACGGGATCCAACTTGCTCGGATATCTCCTTCGCCGAATTCTCGCCGCCGTGCCCGTGATGGGCGTGGTGGCGCTGTTCGTCTTCCTCCTGCTCCGCCTCACCCCGGGCGATCCCGCCGCGATTCTTGCCGGCGACAACGCCACGCCGGAGCGGCTCGAGCGCATCCGCACCTCGCTGGGCCTCAACGAGCCGCTGATCGTGCAGTTCATCACCTGGCTGAACAAGCTGCTGCATGGCGATCTCGGAACTTCACTCATCTCCAACCTTCCGGTGATGAAGATGATCGGCCAGCGGGTCGAGCCGTCGATCTCGATTGCGCTGTCGACCATCATCCTCGCCGTCATCGTCGCTGTTCCCCTGGGCGTGATCGCGGCCTGGAAGCACGGCACCTGGATCGACCGTTTCGTGATGGGCCTGTCCGTGCTCGGCTTCTCGGTGCCGGTGTTCGTGGTCGGCTACATCCTGATCGAGATCTTCGCGATCGACCTGCGCTGGGTGCCGGTGCAGGGCTTCCGCAGCATCTCGAACGGTTTTGGGCCGTTCTTCGAGCGCATCATTCTGCCGACCTGTGCGCTGTCCTTCATCTACATCGCGTTGATCGCGCGCATGACGCGCGCGGCGATGCTCGACGTGCTCGGCGAGGACTACGTCCGCACCGCGCGCGCAAAAGGCATCAACGAAGTCGCCGTGATGATGCGCCATGCGCTGCGCAACGCCGCCGTGCCCGTGATCACGGTGATCGGTACCGGCTTTGCGCTTCTGATCTCCGGGGTCGTCGTCACCGAGAGCGTGTTCAACATCCCCGGCATCGGCCGCCTCACAGTGGATGCGGTGCTGGCGCGCGACTATCCGGTGATCCAGGCGATGATCTTGCTGACGTCGTTGATCTACGTCGTCGTCAACCTCCTTATCGACGTCGCCTACACGCTGCTCGATCCCCGGATCCGGTACTAGGGCTAAGGATAACAACAAAAAATGTCGGTCGATACCCTTCCCCAGTCGTCCATCCCGATCACGTCGCCGCTGCGGCCGCGCTTCGGATTCCTGACCTCGACGCCGATCATCGCGGCAGCGACCATCTGCCTGGCGCTGGTTGTGCTGATCTCAATCCTGGCTCCGTTGATCGCGCCGTATGATCCGATCCAGCTTGCGCCCTCGCAGCGGCTGAAGCCCTCTTCGGCGCAGTTCCTGCTCGGCACCGACGCCTATGGCCGCGACCTGCTGTCGCGCGTCATGTATGGCGGGCGCATTTCGCTTCTGATCGGCATCGGCTCGGCGATCATGTCGATCGTCATTGGGTTGGCGATCGGCCTCGTCTCCGGGTTCTTCAAGCTGGTCGATTCCGTCATGATGCGGATCATGGACGGCCTGATGGCGATGCCGAGCATCCTGCTGGCAATCGCCGTGGTGTCGCTGTCCGGCGCCAGCCTCTGGACCGTGCTGATCGCGATCACGATCCCCGAGGTTCCGCGCGTGGCACGCCTGGTGCGCTCGGTCGTGCTGTCGGCGCGCGAAGAGCCCTATGTTGAAGCGGCGATCTCGGTCGGCACATCCCTGCCAAAGATCATGTGGCGGCATTTGATGCCGAACACGATCGCACCTCTGATCGTGCAGGGCAGTTACGTCTGCGCGTCCGCGATCCTCACCGAGGCCATCCTCTCCTTCCTCGGCGCCGGCATCTCGCCGGAAACGCCGACCTGGGGCAACATCATGGCCGAGGGCCGTCAGTACTTCCAGCTCAAGCCGACGCTGATCTTCTGGCCCGGCCTGCTGCTCTCGATCGCCATCCTCAGCATCAATTTGATCGGCGACGCCGCCCGCGACGCACTCGATCCGCGCATGAAGCAGCGGGAAGGCAAATGATTTGTCTCGCCGGCCGTGCCCCTTGTTCCGTCATTGCGAGCGAAGCGAAGCAATCCAGTCTGCATCCGCGGACAGATTTCTGGATTGCTTCGTCGCTTCGCTCCTCGCAATGACGACGGAGTAACCTGATGACCAGCCCCATCCTCGACATCAACAACCTCGTCGTATCCGTCGGCAAGAAGCCGAATGCTGCAAACATCATCGATCGCATCTCGATCCAGGTGCACGAGCGCGAGACGCTGTGCCTCGTCGGCGAAAGCGGCTCGGGCAAGTCGGTGACCTCCCTGACCACGATGGGTCTGCTGCCGAAGGGCACGCTGATTCCCACCGGCGGCAGCGTCAAGCTGGTCGGCGAGGAGATTCTCACCGCGACCGACCGCCGCCTGCGGCAACTCCGCGCGACCCGGATGGCGATGATCTTCCAGGAGCCGATGACGGCACTCAATCCGGTGATGCCGGTCGGCCGCCAGATCGACGAAGTCCTGCGCGCGCACACCAAACTCGATGCGAAAGCGCGCAAGAAGCGCATCCTCGACATGATGGAGCAGGTCCGCCTGCCCCAAGTCGAGCGCATCTTTGCCTCCTACCCTCACCGACTCTCCGGCGGTCAACGCCAGCGCATCATGATTGCGATGGCACTCGTGCTCGAACCGAAGCTGCTCATCGCCGACGAACCAACCACCGCGCTCGACGTGACAACGCAGAAGCAGATTTTGACCCTGATCCGCGATCTCCAGCGCGATCACGGCACCGCCGTGCTGTTCATCACCCATGACATGGGCGTGGTCGCCGAAATCGCCGACCGCGTTGCGGTGATGCGGCAGGGCCGACTGGTCGAAACCGGAACGCTGGATTCCATCCTGCGCAATCCGACCATGGAGTACACCCGCAACCTGCTCTCCGCAGTGCCGAGCCTGGTGCCGCGCGCGGCACGGCCTGAGACCAAGGAACCGGTGGTGCTGGAGGCCAACGAACTCGGCAAGGTCTACCGCGAGCGCGCGTTCTTCGGTAAAGGCCGTGAAGTCGTCGCTGCCGACAAAGTCACGCTGACGCTGCGCAAGGGCCGCACGCTCGGCATCGTCGGCGAGAGCGGCTCAGGCAAATCGACCGTGGCGCGCTGCATCGTCCGCCTGATCGACCCGACCTCCGGCGGCGTACGCCTCTCCGGCCGCGAGATCTCGGACATCTCGCGGCGGCTGTTGCAGCCGCATCGGAAGAAGATCCAGATCGTATTCCAGGACCCCTACCGCTCGCTCAACCCGCGCGTCACCGTCGGCGAAAGCATCGCGGAAGGCCCGATCAATTACGGCATGTCGCATGCCGACGCAATGAAGCGTGCCCGCGAGTTGCTCGAGCTGGTCGGCCTGCCCGCCGATGCGGTCGCGCGCTATCCGCACCAGTTCTCCGGCGGCCAGCGTCAGCGCATTGCGATCGCCCGCGCGCTCGCGCTCGATCCCGACGTGCTGGTGGCGGACGAGGCGGTCTCCGCCCTCGACGTCTCCGTGCAGGCGCAAGTGCTGGAACTGTTCGACGAGATCCAGAAGCGGCTCGGCATCGCCATCCTGTTCATCACTCACGATCTGCGCGTCGCAGCACAGATCTGCGACGAGGTCGTGGTGATGCAGCACGGCCGCGTCGTCGAGCAGGGTCCGGCCGCCGAAGTGCTGACGCATCCGAAGGAAGCGTACACCAGAGCCCTGCTCGAGGCAGCGCCAGGCCGCGGCTGGGATTTTGCGAACTTCCGGCCGGTGGCCGAGGGCGTGGCGGCCACTCTGTAGCAACACTCTCCGCTGTCGTCCCGGCGAAGGCCGGGACCCATACCGCGTGATCTATCGATCGCGTGCGGCGCCAATCCCAAACATCCAGTCTTCGCCAAACTGCTCCCTGGGGTTATGGGTCCCGGCCTTCGCCGGGACGACACCGAGAGCGTGGTGGCGTCTTTAGCTCCAACACCCACGCATCCGCAGCAATCCCAAAATGGCTTGACCCTATGCGCGGCGCGATTGCTTCCCGGCTTGCTCTCGCCGCAAGCACAGGGCTAACGTCGCGCACTTTCAATTGCTGGACTTGAGTTGATGACACGCATCGCCGTCGGCGGCTTCCTGCACGAGACCAACACCTTCGCTCCGACGAAGGCGACCTTCGCGGACTTCCAGCACGGCGGCGGCTGGCCGGCGATGACGCAAGGTCCCGACGTGCTGAAGGTGATGCGCCGCATCAATGTCGGTCTCGCCGGTTTCGTCGACAGCGCCGAGGCCAACGGCTGGGAACTCGTTCCGACAATTGCCTGCGGCGCGAGTCCTTCGGCGCACGTCACCAGGGACGCCTTCGAGCGCATTGTCAAAGCGATGATCGACGGCATCGCGGCCGCCGGCCCGATCGACGCCGTCTATCTCGATCTGCACGGCGCCATGGTCACGGAACATCTCGACGACGGCGAAGGCGAGATCCTGGCGCGCGTGCGACGCGTCATCGGCAAGGACATTCCGCTGGTCACCAGCCTCGATCTGCACGCCAACGTCACCCCCGAGATGATGGAGCATGCGGACGCGCTGATCGCCTACCGCACCTATCCCCATGTCGACATGGCCGAGACCGGCCGCGCCTGCGCGCAACATCTCGCATTGCTTCTGAAGACAAAGCAGCGTCTCGCAAAGGCCTTCCGGCAATTGCCGTTCCTGATCCCGATCAGCTGGCAGTGCACCAACGACCAGCCGACCAAGGGCATCTACGAAAAACTTGCCGCGCTGGAGAGCGACGCGGTTCCGACGCTGTCCTTCGCGCCCGGCTTCCCCGCCGCCGATTTTCGCGATTGCGGGCCGAGCGTGTTCGCCTATGGCAAGACGCAAGCCGATGCCGACCGCGCGGCGGATGCGATCGTGAAGCTGATCGAGAGCCACGAGGACGATTTCGACGGCAAGATCTGGTCACCCGATGACGGCGTGCGTCACGCGATGGAACTCTCGAAGGGCGCGAGCAAGCCGATCATCATCGCCGACACCCAGGACAATCCCGGCGCCGGCGGCGATTCCGACACGACGGGCATGCTGCGCGCGCTGGTGCGCAACAAGGCGAGTGCTGCGACCGGCGCGATCTACGATCCGGCATCGGCGAAAGCCGCGCATGAAGCCGGCGTCGGGGCGACCGTCTCGCTGTCGCTCGGCGGCAAGTCCGGCATTCCCGGCGACGAGCCCTATCGCGAAACCTTCGTGGTCGAAAAGCTCTCCGACGGCCGCTTCATCGCGCCCGGGCCTTATTATGGCGGCCGAGAGATGGAGATGGGCCCCTCCGCCTGCCTGCGGATCGGCGATGTCCGAATCGTCGTCTCCTCGCACAAGGCGCAACTCGCCGACCAGGCGATGTACCGCTATGTCGGCATCGAACCGACCGAAGAGAAGATTCTGGTCAACAAGAGCTCGGTGCACTTCCGCGCCGATTTCGAGCCGATCGCGGAAAAGCTGATGATCTGCGCCGCCCCCGGCGCGATGCCCGCCGACACAGCCACGCTGCCATGGACGCGCCTACGGCCGGGCATCCGCATCAAGCCGAACGGCCCGGTTTTCACTCCCTCCTCACGCTAACTGGACAGAACACATGCCCACGATCGACCGCATCGACGGCTATGCCGACGAACTCACAGCTATCAGGCGCGACCTTCACGCCCATCCGGAAATCGGGTTCGAGGAAGTGCGCACCTCCGGAATCGTCGCGGACAAGCTGAAGAGCTGGGGTATCGAGGTGCATCGCGGTCTCGGCGGCACCGGCGTGATCGGCGTCATCAAGGGCAAGGGTTCGGGCGGCAAGCGTATCGGGCTTCGCGCCGACATGGACGCGCTGCCGATGGAGGAGAACACCAATCTGAAATGGAGCTCGAAAATCCCGGGCCGTTTCCACGGCTGTGGCCATGACGGCCACACCACCATGCTGCTCGGAACCGCGCGCTACCTGGCCGAGACCAAAAACTTCGACGGTACAGTACACCTGATCTTCCAGCCGGCCGAGGAAGGCCTCGGCGGCGCCCGCGCCATGATCAAGGACGGGCTGTTTGAGAAATTTCCGTGCGACGAGCTTTACGGCCTGCACAACGCGCCCGACCTCAACCACGGCGAGATCGCGATCCTGCCCGGCCCTGCGATGGCCAGCGCCGACTTCTTCGATCTCCGCATCACCGGCTATGGCGCGCACGGCGCGATGCCCGAACGCTCCAAGGACGCCGTGATCATCGCGACCACGCTGGCGCAGGCGATCCAGACCATTGTCAGCCGCAACGTCGAGCCGCTGCAGGCCGCCGTCGTCTCGATCACGCAGATTCACGCCGGTTCGGCGTACAACGTCATCCCCGGCGACGCGCATCTTTGCGGCACCATCCGCACTTTCTCGAAAGAAGTCCGCACTCTGATCAGCGAACGCATTCGCACGATCTGCGCCGGCATCGCGAGCGCCTATCAGTGCGTGATCGACGTCGACATCCGCGACACCTTCGATGTGCTGGTCAACCAGGTCGAGCAGTCCAAGGTGGTCGAGGAGGTCGCGCGCACCATCGTCGACCCCGCCAACGTGATCACCCGCGCCCAGCCGAAGATGGGCAGCGAGGATTTTGCCGACATGCTGCAAACCATTCCCGGCGCCTATTTCTGGGTCGGCCACGACGGCTCGGTACCCGTGCACAATCCCGGCTTCGTGCTCGACGACAAGATCCTGCCGATCGGTGCCAGCATGTTCGCCCGGATCATCGAGACCCGTATGCCGGTGGGTGCCCATGCATAAAAAGGGTGTCGAAGAGGAAGTCACCTCGCTGCACGATCTCTCCGCGGTCGACCTGATCGCGGGCTATCGCGCCAAGCAGTTCTCGCCGAGCGAGGTGCTGGAAGACGTACTCGCGCACGTCGCCGCGTGGGAGCCGCACCTCAAGGCGCTTTATGCATTTGATCCCGACGGTGCGCGCGAGGCCGCGAAGGCCTCGACCGCACGCTGGTCCGGGGGCGAGCCGTCCGGCGCGCTCGACGGCGTGCCGGTGACGGTGAAGGACAATATCGCGACCAAGGGCGTGCCGGTGCCGCTGGGCGCGGCCAGCGTCAAGCTCGTGCCGGCCGAGAAGGACGCACCACCGGCCGCGCGCCTGCGCGAGGCCGGTGCGATCATCTTCGCCAAGACCACCATGCCCGATTACGGCATGCTGTCCTCGGGGCTCTCCAGCTTTCATGCGCTCGCGCGCAATCCCTGGGACCTCTCCAAGAATCCCGGCGGCTCCAGCGCCGGCGCGGGCGCCGCGGCGGCGGCCGGCTATGGTCCGCTGCATCTCGGGACCGATATCGGCGGCTCGGTCCGGCTGCCCGCGGGCTGGTGCGGCCTTGTCGGGTTGAAACCGAGCTTTGGCCGCGTGCCGATCGATCCCACCTACGTCGGCCGCGTCGCCGGTCCCATGACCCGCACAGTCGACGATTGCGCGCTGATGATGAGCGTGATCGCAAAACCCGACCGGCGCGACGGCACGAGCCTGCCCGCGGAGCCCCTCAACTGGAAGGTGCCGGAGAAATCCCCGCGCAAACTCCGCATCGGATTGATGCTCGATCCCGGCGTTGGCCTGGCGCTGGAGAAACCAGTGCGCGAGGTCGCTGTGAAGGCGGCGAAAGCGTTCGAATCCGCAGGGGCCGTCGTCACCGAGGTCGACGGCATCCTCACGCGCGAGATGCTCGACGGCCTCGACAACTTTTGGCGCGCACGGATGTGGGATGATCTGTCGAAGCTGACGCCCGCCGAACAGGCAAAGGTGCTGCCCTACATTTTCAAGTGGGGCGAATCCGGCGCGAAGCTCTCGGGTGTCGACGTCATCAGGGGCTTCAACCAGACCATGGCAATCCGCGCTGCGGCATCAAAGCTGTTCTGCGAGCTCGACTATGTGATCTCGCCGACCGCGCCGAACGTGAACTATCCGGCGGAGTGGGCCTCGCCGACCAACGATCCCATGAAGCCGTTCGAACACATCGCCTATACCGTGCCATGGAATATGTCGGAAAATCCGGCGATCTCCATTAACGGCGGCTTCGACCCCAAGGGTTTTCCCATCGGCGTGCAGATCGTCGGCCGCCGCTTCGACGATATCGGCGTGCTTGGCATGGCCAAGGCATTTGAAAGCCTGCGCGGGCCGCAGAAGCCCTGGCCGAGCCCTCCGGCGAAGTAATCTACATACTCCGTCATGGCCGGGCTTGTCCCGGCCATCCACGTCTATACGCTTGCACCGAAGCAAGTACGTGGATGCCCGGGACAAGCCCGGGCATGACGGCAGGCTGCGTAGCAACCAATAACAAAGAAAAGGAAGGAAACCACCATGGCGTATGAGACGATCAAATACGAGGTCGCCGAGCAGATCCTCACCATCACGCTGAACCGGCCCGACAAGCTCAACGCCTTCAACGCGCAGATGCAAGGAGAGCTGATCGACGCGTTCGACGCCGCCGACAAGGACGACGACGTCCGCGCCATCATCGTCACAGGCGCCGGCCGCGGTTTTTGCGCGGGCGCAGACCTTTCGTCTGGCGCCGACACTTTCGATCGCGACGCGCGGCGCGGGCCCGTCAAACGCTTCGCCGACGGCAAGGTCGACTACAGCGATTCCCAGGTGCGCGACGGCGGCGGCCAGGTGACGTTGCGCATCTTCAAATGCCTGAAGCCGGTGATTGCCGCGGTGAACGGTCCCGCGGTCGGCATCGGCGTCACCATGCAGCTCGCGATGGACATCCGCATCGCGTCCGAGGCCGCGCGCTTTGGCTTCGTGTTCTCCCAGCGCGGCATCGTGCCCGAGGCCGCCTCGAGTTGGTTCCTGCCGCGCATCGTCGGCATCTCGCAGGCGCTGGAATGGTGCTATTCGGGCCGCGTCTTCCCGGCGCAGGAAGCCCTCGCCGGTCGCCTCGTCAGCAAGGTCGTAGCCCCAGACGATCTGCTGCCGACGGCCCGCGCGCTCGCCAAGGAATTCGCGGCGAAGACGGCGCCGGTGTCGGTGGCGCTGATCCGCCAGATGATGTGGCGCATGATGGGGGCCGACGATCCGATGGAAGCGCACAAGGTCGACAGCCGTGGCATCTACGCCCGCGGCCGCTCCGAGGACGTCAAGGAAGGTGTGGTGTCGTTCCTGGAAAAGCGCCCTGCGCAGTTCAAGAACAAGGTATCGAGCGACATGCCCGACTATTTCCCGTGGTGGACCGAGCGGGAGTATAAGTAGCTCGCCGTCATTCCGGGGCTCGCAAAGCGAGAACTCTGGTGCGCACTTGCGCACCTGAGAATCTCGAGATTCCGGGTTCGCCCTACGGGCGCCCCGGAATGACGGTAATAGGGGTCACTCCATCACCAACGCGACCCGCCCAATCGCCTTGCGGTCGATCAGCAGCCGCATCGCCTTTGCAACCTCCTCCAGCGGCAGGCGGTGCGAGACGTTGGGCCGCAGCTTGCCCTCCTCTGCCCATTGGAGCAGCGCCTTCAGCCGCACCTCACCGAGCGCGGGATTTTTCCGTACCGCTTCGCCCGCGCGCACGCCGAGCACGCTCGCGCCCTTGATCAGCAAGAGATTGGTTTTCGCCGAGCCGATGCCGCCGGTGAAGCCGATCACCAGCAGCCGAGCGCCCCAGTTGATACAGCGCATCGAATTCTCGAACACTTCGCCGCCGACGGGATCGAACACGACGTCGGCACCGCGACCGTCGGTGATGCGCTTGACAGCGTCACGAAACGGCTCGCGGTCGTAGCGCACGAGATGATCGGCGCCGCGCGCCTTGGCGATCGCGAGCTTTTCGTCGCTGGACGCCGTCGCGATCACGGTCGCACCCAGCATCTTGCCGATCTCCACGGCAGCAAGGCCGACGCCCCCGCCGGCGCCATGCACCAGCAGCACCTCGCCCGGCGCAACCCGGCCGCGATCGATCAGCGCATGATAGGCGGTGCCGTGCCCGGCGAGATAGGTCGCAGCTTCCGCATAATCGAACGTCGATGGCATCGGCGTGAGCTGCGACGGCATCACCACGGCTTCATCGGCGAAGGCGCCGTGCCGCATCTTGACGATGACCTTGTCGCCGACGGCGACGCCTCTCGCCTCTGCGCCAACCTCGGTCACGTCGCCGGCTGCCTCCATCCCCGGCGTAAACGGCAGCTCCGGCTTGAGCTGGTATTCGCCGGCCACCATCAGCACGTCGGGAAAATTCAGGCCAGCGGCACGGATCGCGACGCGGACGTGGCCCGGCTTCAGGTCGCGCGACGGAAACTCTTCGAGCTGCAATTTTTCGGGCGCGCCGAGCGCGCGGCAGACGACAGCCCGCACCATCAGGCCGCGCCCGCCTTGCGCAGCAGAGCCTCGCGGATCAACGGCAGGCGGTCATTGCCGAAATACATGTCGGTCTTGCCGACGAAGATCGTCGGCGACCCAAAACCGCCGCGGGCGACGACCTCTTCGGTGTTGGCCTTGAGCTGGTCCTTAATCCCCTGCCCCGAAATGCCCGCAAAGAATTTCTGCTCGTCGAGGCCCACCTTCCTGCAGATCTCGGCGAGCACTGCGTCCTGCGAGATGTCCTTGTCTTGGCCCCAATAGGCCTCGAACACCGCCGTGGCGAAAGGCACCGTTTCCTGCCCGAGCCAGATGCAGCCGCGCATCGCCTTCACGCTGTTTACCGGAAACACCGTCGGCGGCATCTTGATCGCGAGACCGGCCGAGCGCGACCAGTCGGCAAGGTCCTTTTTCATGTAGCGCGCCTTCAGCGGCACCGGTGTCTCACGCTGCGCATAGACACTTGGGTTGACCGTATTGAAGATGCCGCCCACCAGGATCGGCCGCCAGATGATCTCCACGCCAACCTCCCTGGCCAGCGGCTGGATGTTGTGGAAGGCGAGATAGGTCCAGGGGCTGGAACAGTCGAAAAAGAATTCGATCATGGCGTTTCCCGTCCGGCGCCGCCGGTTTCGAGGCGACTTTTGTTGTTCTGTACCTCGACGTTAAGACATGGCAGGAAGGGGCGCAATCATAACCCGCCGTGAGGGCCGCCATGCTGTTTCCAACCACGATCGCCGGCTCCTTGCCGAAGCCGGAATGGCTCGCCGAACCCAACATGCTCTGGGCGCCCTGGAAGTCGCAGGGCGAGGAGCTCGTCCGCGCCAAGCGCGATGCGACGATGCTTGCCGTCAAAGTCCAGGAGGATGCCGGCATCGACATCGTCACCGAGGGCGAGCAGGCCCGGCAGCATTTCGTCCACGGTTTCCTGGAGAAGATCGAGGGCATCGACTTCGCCCACAAGGTCGAGATGGGCATCCGCAAGGATCGCTACAAGGCGATGGTGCCGCAGGTCGTCGCCCCGCTCCGGCTGAAGAGCCGCGTCCACGCTGACGAGGCGCGCGTCGCCCGCGCGCACACGAGAAAGAAGCTGAAATTCACCCTGCCCGGCCCGATGACCATCATCGACACCATTGCCGATCGCTACTATGGCGACCGCGTCAAGATGGCCTTTGCGTTCGCCGAACTCCTAAACGAGGAAGCCAAGGCGCTCCAGGCCGACGGCGTCGATCTCGTGCAGTTCGACGAACCCGCGTTCAACGTCTACATGGACGAGGTCAACGATTGGGGCATCAAGGCGCTGGAGCGCGCCGCGCAGGGCCTGACCTGCGCCACCGCCGTGCATATCTGCTACGGCTACGGCATCAAGGCCAACACCGACTGGAAGGAAACGCTCGGCGCGCAATGGCGGCAATACGAGCAGATCTTTCCCGCGATCGACGCCAGCCCGATCCAGCAGGTCGCGATCGAATGCCGCAACTCGAAGGTGCCGCTCGACCTGCTCGCCCTGCTCAAGACCAAGATCGTGCAGGCTGGCGTGATCGACGTCGCGAGCGACACGGTCGAGACCGCCGAGGATGTCGTGCAGGTGATCGACGCCGTTTCGAAATTCGTGCCCAAGAGCAACATCATCGCCACTACCAATTGCGGCATGGCGCCGATGCGGCGCGAGATCGCCGAAGCCAAGCTGATGGCGCTCGGCGCCGGTGCCGCGCTGGCCCGCGAGAAGCTGGGTTGAGGATGTGATCCGTCTGGCGTTCACCATTGCAGCGCTTGCAGCGTTCGCGCTGCCTGCGCATGCAGAGGATCGTTCCGTGCTGCTCAATTGCAAAGCCATCGTGGAGCGTGCGTCGAAGGATGCGAATGTTGCGAGCGAAGCCGAGCTGACACGGTGCCGCCAAGTGATCCGCGAATGGGCGTTGCGCGATGCGCGGACGACAGTGGATGAAAACGGTAAGCCGCTGCGCTAGCTGCGCGCGGTCGGATGCAGCACAGGTTGATATCCAGCGATGATCGCGCGCAGCGTGGAAGGCGGCGTCAGCAACATCGGATGATCGAGGGCGCTCGAATGCGGGGCGTAACCCGCGGATGACCACAGCAGCGCCTTGCCCTGCGCGACGAGGAAGCAGTCATCGCCCTGTTGCGCCATCGCGCCGTCGGGCAATTCCGCGAGCGGCATCGGCAGCGCGTGCAGCCGCTTCTTGGCACGATCGAGTCGTTCCCGATGCAGTACGGCATCCATCGCCTTGGCGCTGATGCCGCGGGCATTGTTGCCCATCTCCCATGCTGCGCGAAAGCGCTTCGCATCATCGCGGCGGCAGAAAAAGCAGGGCCGGTGACCTGCGGCAAAGGCCGTGGCCTCGTCGAGAAAGAACAGCTCGGTCCAGCTTCGCCGCGCCATCACGGGCCGCCGCCAGCCGCGGAATTCGCACAGGCAGGTGATCCAGGCCGGCGACGACCAGCGCTTTTTCAACAGCGTCTTCGTCGCGGGATCATGGATGATGCCGCGGTTGCCGGTGAACAGGCCGCGGTGCGGCGTGGCAATGATCTCGCCGGTCGGCGTGACGCGGTTTTGCAGGGGCATGGTCGCCTCCGCCCGTCATTGCGCGGAGCGAAGCGACGAAGCAATCCAGACTGTTTCCGCGGACACATTTCTGGATTGCTTCGCTGCGCTCGCAATGACGGTGATACTCACGCAGCCCCGTCGCGAAGCGGCGGGTGATAGGACAGCGCGGTGTCCCAGGGGAAGAAGATCCAGGTGTCCTGCGAGACTTCCGTGATGAAGGTGTCGACCAGCGGACGTCCCTTCGGCTTGGCGTAGACGGTTGCGAAATGCGCGTCGGGCATCATCGCACGCACCAGCTTGCCGGTCTTGCCGGTGTCGACGAGGTCGTCGACGATCAGGAGTCCCTTGCCGGTGCCGCCGCCAAGCTTCATCACGTCTTCGGAAATGCCCTTCAGCACTTTGAGGTCGCCCTGCTTGTCGTGGTCGTAGCTGGCGATGCAGACCGTATCGATCACGCGCACGCCGAGCTCGCGCGCCACGATCGCCGCCGGCACAAGGCCGCCGCGGGTGATCGCGATCACCGCATGAAACGGACCAACCTCATTGAGCCGCCAGGTCAGTGCCCGGCAATCCCGGTGGAACTGGTCCCACGAGACCGGAAAGGGGCGGCCCGCCCGTTCTTCCGCACTTAGTTCCGGTGCTTCACCAGCCATCCTCGTCTCCTGCTTCGCCTGCCGGCAGCTAGGTTGCTAGCGGGTGATGTTCAATCCCGCCAGCATTTCCTTCACCGCCGCCATTGCGGCTGCGAGCTTGTCCGCATCGCGCGAGCGCACCACCAGATTGGTGTTCGGCTTCTGCTCTTCATCCATGAAGGGATAGCTGCCGATGATGGTGTCGGGATGTTGAGCGGCAATCGCCCGCAGCGGGCCGCCGATGTCGCCCTCCCGCGCATTGGCGCGGACCGATTCGGAAAGCATGCGCACGCCCGATTTCAGCTTGGGCGAGACGATGTCCATCATCGCCTGCATGATCGAGGGCACGCCCGCCATGACGATGACATTGCCGATCTTGAAGCCCGGCGCGAGGATGGTCGCGCTCTGGATCAGCTCGGCACCATCGGGAATGCGGGCCATGCGCAGGCGGGCCTCGTTGAGGTCCTGCTCGCTCCAGCGCTCGCGGAAACGGGCGACCACCTCCGGGTGATGGTCGATGCCGGCGCCGAACGCCTTGGCGACGCTGTCAGCGGTGATGTCGTCATGGGTCGGCCCGATGCCGCCTGTGGTGAAGACATAGGTGTAGCGATGCCGCAGTGCATCCAACGCCGCAATGATGTCGGGCTCGTCGTCGGAGACGACCCGGACCTCCTTCAGGTCGATGCCGATATTGGTCAGGTATTCGGCGATGAAGCCGATGTTCTTGTCCTTGGTCCGGCCGGACAGGATTTCGTCCCCAATGACCAGAATGCCCGCCGTGACGATCTCGCTCATACCTCAAGTCCCTCACCTATCGGCCCGACTTTGCCGAGGTAACGCGTTGAAGTCACGCGGTTTTGCTGCCGAAATAAGCAGTCCTCAGCCATTTTTTCAGGCAAGCCGCCGGCCATCCCCGGCAAATGTCCTCTCCCCATGCTTATCGCGCTGGCCCGGCCCTTGCTACCGCATGAAAGTCATGCACTCTTGCCGCATGGCCAGGACGTTGCGGTCTTCACCAAGGCCTGGCGACCTGTCGAATGGCGCAACGCCTTGCGGAGACAAGTCGGGATCTATGGCAGTCGCGTTTGATGAAATGAACATTCCCGGTGGGGACCTTCGCCCCGCCTATCAGGAGCTGGCGCGCTGGCTCAAGGAGACGCCTCCCGAGGCGCTCGAATATCGCCGCCAGGAGGCCGAGCTCCTCTTCCGCCGCATCGGCATTACCTTCGCGGTCTACGGGGACTCCGAGTCCACGGAGCGCCTGATTCCCTTCGACGTGATTCCGCGGATCATGTCCGGCAAGGAATGGGCGCTGCTGGAGAAGGGCCTGAAGCAGCGCGTGCGCGCGCTCAACATGTTCTTGCGCGACATCTATCACGGCCGCGACATCCTCCGCGCCGAGATCGTACCCGACGACCTCATCTTTCAGAACCCGGTTTTCCGTCCCGAAATGAATGGCCAGCAGGTGCCGCACGACGTCTACGTGCACATCGCCGGCATCGACATCGTCCGGGTCGATTCCGAGGACTTCATCGTGCTGGAGGACAATGCGCGCACGCCCTCCGGCGTGTCCTACATGCTGGAAAACCGCGAGATCATGATGCGGTTGTTTCCGGACCTGTTCGCCCGCCACAGGGTGGCGCCGGTCGAACGCTATCCGGACGAGTTGCTGTCCGCTCTTCGCTCTGTGGCGCCGCAAAGCGCCTCCGGCGAGCCGACCGTCGCGTTGCTCACGCCGGGCGTCTACAACTCGGCCTATTACGAGCACTCCTTCCTCGCCGACAAGCTCGGTATCGAGCTGGTCGAGGGCCGCGACCTCATCGTCAAGAACAACGAAGTGTTCATGCGCACGACCGAGGGCGTGAAACGGGTCGACGTGATCTACCGCCGCGTCGACGACGACTACCTCGATCCCCTCACCTTCCGCCCCGATTCCGCGCTCGGCGTGCCCGGGCTGATGTCGGCCTATGCGGCAGGCAACATCACGCTCGCCAACGCCGTCGGCACCGGCATCGCCGACGACAAGGCGATCTACTCCTACATGCCGGACATCGTAAAATTCTACCTCGGCGAGGAGCCGATTCTGAAGAACGTGCAGACCTGGCGCTGCCGCGAACCGAAGGATCTGGCCTATGTGCTGGATAATTTGAGCGAACTCGTCGTGAAGGAGGTGCACGGCTCCGGCGGCTACGGCATGCTGATCGGCCCTGCCGCGACCAAGGCGACGATCGAGGCTTTCCGCGAAAAGCTCAAGCGCGAGCCCGAAGGCTTCATTGCGCAGCCGACGCTGGCGCTCTCGACCTGTCCGACCTGCACGGCATCCGGCCTCGCGCCGCGCCACGTCGACCTGCGGCCGTTCGTGCTCACTGGCAGCAAGAGCACCACGATCGTGCCCGGCGGGTTGACACGCGTTGCCCTGAAGGAAGGCTCCCTGGTGGTGAATTCGAGCCAGGGCGGCGGTACCAAAGATACCTGGATCCTGGACGAGTAGAGAGATGCTGTCGCGTACCGCCGAAAACCTCTATTGGCTCGCCCGCTACGTCGAACGGGCCGAGTATCTCGCGCGCACCATCGATGCGACGCTGCGCGTCACCGCGCTTCCCGCCGCCTATATCGGCAAGACCAACGAATGGGACTCGGCGCTTTTGACCGCCGGCGTCGCCGCCAGCTTCTATCAGCAGTATGAAGAAGCCAACGAGCGCAACGTCGTCGACTATCTCTCGTTCTCGGCGGATAATCCGTCGTCGATCAGGAATTGCATCGAGGCGGCGCGGCTGAATTCGCGCTCGGTGCGCACGGCACTGACGAGCGAGATGTGGGACACCATCAACTCGGCCTGGATCGAATTGCAGGAGGTCTGGAGCAGAGGGACCTCCACGCGCGAGGACCTCGCGAAATTCCTGCGCTTCGTGCAGGAGACCTCGTTGCGCTTCGACGGCTCGGCCTACCGGACCATGTTGCGCAACGACGCCTACTGGTTCTCGCGGATGGGCCTGCATCTCGAACGCGCCGACAACACCGCGCGTATTCTCGACGTGAAATACCATGTGCTGCTGCCCGAGGAAGAGCATGTCGGCGGCCCGCTCGATTTCTACCAGTGGACCTCGATCCTGCGCTCGGTCTCGGCGCTGACGGCCTATCACTGGGTCTATCGCGAGACGCTGAAACCCTGGCTGATCGCGGATTTGCTCATCCTCAACGATTCGCTGCCGCGTTCGCTCGCAAGCTGCTACGGCAATCTGGTGCGCAATCTCGATCAGATCGGGGTCGCCTATGGCCGCCAGGGCCCGGCCCAGCGCCATGCCCGCGGCATCCGCAACCGGCTGGAACACAGCAATATGAACGACATTTTCCAGCATGGCGTGCATGAATTCATTCAGGAATTCATCTCGGACAATTCCAGGCTGGGCGAAATCATCACGAAGCAGTATTTGATCTGATCTTCTGTCATTCCGGGATGGTCCGTAGGACCAGACCCGGAATCTCGAGATTCCGGGTTCGATGCTGACGCATCGCCCCGGAATGACCACCTAGAAATCACGGTCCCCCATGCGCCTGCGAATCCTGCACACCACGACCTATCGCTACGAGCCGCAGGCCACGAGCGTGATCCAGATCCTGCGCATGACGCCCGGCAGCCATGACGGGCAATATGTGGCGGAGTGGCAGATCGACGTGTCGACCGACACCAAGCTCGACACCCACGAGGACGCGTTCGGCAACGTCACCCATGTGCTGTCCTGCGGACCCGTCGGCGACATCAAGATCACCGCCGAGGGCCTGATCGAGACCCACGACACCGGCGGCGTTCTTCGCGGCGCCGACGAGCGCTTTCCGGCCGGCATGTTCTTGCGCGCCACCGACCTCACCACGGTCAATCCGGCGATGAATGCGGTCGCGCGCCAGCTGCGCAGCGAGGCCGAGAGCGACACGCTCGGCTTCCTGCACACGCTCATGACGCAAATCAGCGATCACATGACCTTCGACGAGGACCCGACCAACAGCGGCACGTCGGCGGCGGAAGCGTTCACGCTCAAGCGCGGCGTCTGCCAGGATTACGCGCACATCTTCATCGCCTGCGCCCGCAGCGGCGGTGTGCCGGCGCGCTTCGTCTCCGGCCACTTTCTGCGCTCCGACGGCACGGTGCATCAGGACGCGGGCCATGCCTGGGCGGAGGCCTATGTCGACGGCCTCGGCTGGGTCGGCTTCGACCCCGCCAACAGCATCTGCGCCACCGACGCCCATGTCCGCGTCGCGATCGGGCTCGATTATCTCGGCGCAGCCCCCGTGCGCGGCACCCGCTATGGCGGCGGCGCGGAGACGCTTTCGGTGGCGGTCAAGGTCGAGCAAGCCGGCCGCGGCGGACAGTCGCAATCGCAGTCCCAGCGGCAGAGCTGAGCCGCGCGGCGCGCGCCCCTCAGCCACGGCCGGTTTCCACCCTGCCGCCCCGCGGCAATCGGGGGTTGGAGCGGCCCTTGAAATTGGCTAGTAATTCCGCGCAAACGCGTTCGGGGACAGGAAATGACCTATTGTTGCGGAATTCTGGTTCGGGACGGTCTGGTGATGATCGCCGACACCCGCACCAATGCCGGCCTCGACAACGTCTCGACCTTCCGCAAGCTCCACATCTTCTCCAAGCCCGGCGACCGCATCATGGCGATCGCCAGCGCCGGCAACCTCGCGATCAGCCAGTCGGTGCTCTCGACGCTGACCGAGGGCCTCGAAGACCCCAACACGGGTGAGATCGAGACGCTGATGAACGCGCCGACCATGTTCCAAGCCGCCCAGCGCATCGGCCGGGCGATCCGGGCCGTGCACACGACCGAAGGGCCGGCGCTCAAATCAGAGGACGTGTCGTTCGACGTGTCCTTCCTGTTCGGCGGCCAGATCAGCGGCGCGCGCATGCGCCTGTTCATGGTCTACACCGCCGGCAATTTCATCGAATGCACCACCGACACACCCTATTTGCAGATCGGCGAACACAAATACGGCAAGCCGGTGCTCGACCGCGCCATGCATTACGACGTCGAGCTCTACGAGGCGCTGAAGACCGGGCTGATCTCGATGGATTCGACCATGCGCTCGAATCTCGGCGTCGGCCTACCGATCGACGTGCTGGTGGTGCGCGCCGACGCCTGCGAGGCCGATCTCAACCACCGCATCGAGGCGGGGGAGCCCTATTTCCACGATTTGCGCTCGCGCTGGTCGGCGGCCTTGCGCGCCGCGCATCAGAACATTCCGCGGCCGCCCTACAAGAACGAAAAAGAATCCAAAACCTGACAACTCAAGAGAAAAGGCAGGAAACGATGAGTGAAGCGAAAAAGATCGCGGTGGTGACGGGCGCCGGCACTGGAGTCGGGCGCGCGGCGTCGCTTGCGCTGATGAACACAGGCTTCACCGTGGTACTCGTCGGGCGCCGGCCGGATATGCTCGAGGAGACGGCCAAGCTCGGCCCCGCCGGAAAGAGCCTCTGCGTCACCGCCGACATGACTAAGCCGGACTCGATCGCCGCGCTGTTCGACAAGGTGAAGGCCACCTATGGCCGCCTCGACGTGCTCTTCAACAATGCCGGCATGGGCGCACCGCCGGTGAATTTCGAGGATCTCAGCCTCGAGCAGTGGCAGTCGGTGGTGAACACCAACCTCACCGGCCCGTTCCTGTGCACCCAGCACGCCTTCCGCATCATGAAGGACCAGAGCCCGCGCGGCGGCCGCATCATCAACAACGGCTCGATCTCGGCGCATGCGCCGCGGCCGTTCTCGGCGGCCTACACCTCGACCAAGCACGCCATCACCGGCCTCACCAAGGCGTCCAACCTCGACGGTCGCATGTACGACATCGCGGTCGGCCAGGTCGACATCGGCAATGCCGCAACGCCCATGACCGACCGCATGGTCAACGGTCCCGGCGTGCTGCAGCCCGACGGCACGTCGAAGCAGGAGCCGCGCATGGATGCGAAAGCGGTCGGCGATGCCGTCGCCTACATGGCCGGCCTGCCGCTCGATGCCAACGTGCTGACCATGACCGTCATGGCAACCAAGATGCCGTTCGTGGGACGGGGCTGAATCAAAAACGCGAAAACAACCCCATGCACAGTAGGCGGCATGGGGTTGCGACCTCGCTCTGCAAGCGGACGTGAGGTCGGCTAAATCTCCGCACTGCTTCAACAATCGTCATTGCGAGCGCAGCGAAGCAATCCAGACTACCACCGCGGCAAGATTCTGGATTGCTGCTCCTACTCCAGCCTCTCCACCTGCCGCAGGCTCGGGAACAGCTTCATCCACAGCAGCGCCACCGCGACCGTGCAGACGCCGCCCAGCACGGCTGCCGGCATGACGCCGAACAGTGCGGCGGCAACCCCGCTCTCGAACTGGCCGAGCTGGTTGGAGGCATTGATGAAGAGGAAGTTCACCGCACCGACCCGGCCGCGCATCTCGTCGGGGGTCGCGAGCTGCACCAGCGAGAAGCGGATCACGACGCTGATCGTATCGGCCGCGCCGAGAACGGCGAGCGCGAGCACCGACAGCCACATCCAGGACGACAGTGCGAACACGATGGTTGCGACGCCGAACACGATCACGGCCTGAAACATGCGCAGGCCCACATGCCGCGAAATGGCGTGACGGGCCAGCACCAGGGTCATCAGCAGCGCGCCGACCGCCGGCGCGGCGCGCAGGATCCCGAGCCCCATCGGGCCGGTCTGGAGGATATCTCGGGCATAGATCGGCAGAAGCGCGGTGACGCCGCCGAACAGCACCGCGAACAGATCGAGCGAGATGGTGCCGAGGATCGCCGGATTGCTGCGGATGAAACGGACGCCGGCGAAGATATTGTCGGCGCCCGCCATATCCTTGGCGATCGCCTGCGGGCGCGGGCGGATGAAGCCAGTCAAGATCATCCCAAAGATCCAGAACAGCACCATCACGGTGTAGGCGAGATGCGGCGCGACCGCGTAGGCAAAACCGCCGAGCGCCGGCCCTGTAATGGTCGCGACCTGCGCCGCACCACTGGAGACAGCGGTGGCGCGCTGGAGCGAGCCCTGCGGCGCAATCGCCGGCAGCAGCGCGGCAGTGGTCGGACTTTCGAAGGCTCCGGCAATGCCGAGCACGAAGGTTGCCACGAAAATCTGAACTTCGCTGACCAAGCCGAGATAGGTGATGACGCCGAGGTAGAGCGCGGTCGCCGCCTCCACCAACTGGCAGAGCTGAACCACGCGCTTGCGCTCGTAGCGATCGGCGGCATGGCCGGCGACGAACACCAGCAGCGCCGTGGGCAAGAACTGCACGAGACCGACCATGCCGAGGTCGAAGGCCGAGCCGGTGAGGTCGTAGATCTGCCAGCCGATCGCGACCGCCGCGATCTGGCTGGAAAAACGCGACAGGCTGCGCGAGAGCAGGAAGAACAGGAAGGCGCGATGGGAGAGGAGCGCGCGGGCACTGACCGGCGGGTTTCCCGATATTGGCTGGTCTGGCATCGCCTCTTCGGTCACGCTCGGACTATCCGGCTCCTGATGTCGACGTGCTCCGCGTGGCTGACGCGGACCTGCTTGTCAACAGCGTGACGCCCCGCCAATCTCCCGGCATTGCGTTTGCAACGCAGGGGTGGCCATAATCATCGGGGTTTGGGGGCATCATGCTGCGGCTGCAATCGGCACTCGGCGTTTTCGCATTGCTGTTGATCGCCCTGGCACTGAGCGAGAATCGCCGCGCGGCCTCGCTGCGCCAGGCGGCGATCGGCCTCGTCGCCACCTTCGTCACCGCGATCGTTCTCCTGAAGGTGCCAATCGTCGCGCGCGCCTTCGGTGCCATCAACGACGCCGTGGGCGCGATCTCGGCGGCCTCGCGCGCCGGCTCCTCCTTCGTATTCGGCTATGTCGGCGGCGGTCCCCTGCCCTTCGACCTGAAAGCACCGGGTGCCGATTTCGTCCTGGCGTTCCAGGCGCTGCCGATCGTGCTGGTCATGAGCGTGCTGACGACGCTCTTGTTCTATTGGCGCGTGCTGCCGCCGATCGTGCGCGGCATGGCCTGGCTGCTGGAGCGGACGCTCGGCGTCGGCGGCGCGGTCGGACTCTCGACCGCCGCCAACATCTTTCTCGGCATGGTCGAGGCGCCGCTGTTCGTGCGGCCTTATCTCGCGCGGATGACCCGCAGCGAGTTATTCCTGGTAATGACCGGCGGCATGGCCGGCATCGCCGGCACGGTGCTTGTGCTGTATGCGACGCTCCTTGCTCCCCTCATTCCCGACGCAGCGGCGCATTTCGTCATCGCCTCGGTGCTGGGCGCGCCGGCCGCGATCCTGGTCAGCCTCATCATGGTGCCCGAGACATCCGACAAGCGCACCGGCGGCGCACTGGAAGATCCCGACATGGAAGTCTCCGGCACGATGGATGCGGTCGTGAAAGGGACCGGCGCGGGGATCGAGCTGCTGATCAACATCGTCGCCATGCTGCTGGTGCTGGTGGCGCTGGTCTACCTCGTCAATGCGATCCTCGGCCTGCTGCCTGATATCGGCGGCGCCGCGATCTCGTTGCAGCGCCTGCTCGGCCTCATGATGGCGCCGGTGTGCTGGCTGATGGGATTGCCGTGGGACCAGGCGATCACTGCCGGCAGCCTGATGGGCACGAAAACCGTGCTGAACGAGCTGATCGCCTATGTCGACTTCTCGAAGCTGCCGCCCGGCACGCTCGATCCACGCTCGCGCCTGATCATGCTCTATGCGATGTGCGGCTTCGCCAATTTCGCCAGTCTCGGCATCATGATCGGCGGTCTCGGCGTGATGGCGCCGGAACGGCGCGAGGAAATCAACGCGCTGGGCCTGAAGTCGATCGTGTCGGGGACGCTGACGACGTGTTTGATGGGCGCGGTGGTGGGGGTGCTGACGTGAAGCTTGTGTGAGGCTGGCGTCCTCGTCGCTCCGATGGGGCGCAGCGCAATCCGGACAATCCTTCCATGTTAATCTCGTCGGGAGATTCGGGTGGAATTGATTCATGAGCGACAGCGTCGGCCAGCGGGCATTTCAAAACTCGCGGCTTCAGAAACGGCAAAAAGCAGAGGTGGGGCCGTTGCTAGCGGGCGCCCTCCAGCTGCATAAGGCAGGACTTCTCCGCGAGGCCAAGACGGTCTATCGCGAACTCCTGGAGCTCGCGCCCAACCAATTCATAGCGCTGCATTTGCTGGGCGCCTTGGAGTCTGAAGCCAAAAACTATCGGCAAGCGCAAGTTCTGCTGAGCCGAGCGGTTGCCGTGGATCCGCGATCTGCCGAAGCTCATACGAGCCTGGGCGTCGCGCTCAACGGGCTAAAACGTCACAACGAGGCCCGCGAGAGCTATCGAAAGGCCCTCGCCTTGCGACCCAACTACGCCTTGGCTTTGTCTAATCTCGGTAACGCGAGCGCGGCCCTGGAGCTTTACCAGGAAGCGCTCGAGAGCTACGACAAGGCGCTCGCAATCGACGGAAAACTTTCCGAAGCCCATAACGGCCGTGGTTGGGCGCTCTGCCGTGTGCGCGCCTATGACGAGGCTATCGCAAGCTTAAACCGCGCGCTATCGATCAAGCCTGACTATGCCTCGGCGCTGTCGACCCGCGCCGTTGCCTTGCGAGAACTTCAGCGATTTGACGAAGCCATGGCGGATTGCAATCGCGCAATCGCGCTTGCACCCGACGACGCGAATGGATGGCTCCGGCGGGCCAGTATCTTGCTCCTGACCCGGCAAGTTGCCGAAGCATTATCCGATTGCGAGAAGGCTCTAGCGACCGATCCCGGCTTCTCTCAGGCCCACAGCCTGCTCGGACAATGTCTCGCGGCACTTGGCCGGGTCGACGAAGCCCTCGCCAGTTTCGACAGAGCTATCGACATCGAGCCTGATCAGAGCACGATCTCGAGCAAGATATTCACCCTCGATTTTATCGCCGACGCCAGCGTTGCGCAGCATCAGCAAGCGCGACATGTATGGTGGGAGCAGATCGGTGCGAAGATCGCCTCGGCAGCGGCGGCACCGCATGAGAACAGCCGAGATCCGGATCGCCGTCTGGTACTGGGTTATGTCTCGTCGGATTTTCACGCACATTCGGCGGCGTTCATTTTCAAGCCGGTCCTGCAGCACCACGATCGGGCACGATTCGAGATCGTCTGCTACGCGTGTTCAGTGAAAACGGATGCGACGACCCGCGAATTTCAGGGAATGGCCGATCGCTGGCGCGACGCCTCGCAATGGTCCGACGATCGCCTCGCCGCTCAGATCCGCGCCGATGGCGTCGACATCCTGATCGATCTGTCCGGCCATACCAGCGGAAACCGCCTCGGCGTGTTTGCGCGCAAGCCTGCACCTGTTCAAGCGCATGGCTGGGGCCATGGTACCGGCACCGGGCTGCCAACGATCGATTATCTATTCTCCGACCCCGTCGCGATTCCTGTCGCGGTTCGACATCTGTTTGCGGAGACCATCGTTGACCTGCCGTGCTTTGTGACGCTGGCGCCGCTGCCGGCCGGGATTGCGCGGGCGCCGACGCCGGCGATTGCGAACGGCTTCATCACATTCGGTGTCTTCAACCGCATCAGCAAGATTTCGAACGAGGCGGTGGAAGTGTGGTCCAGGATTCTCGAGCGGGTGCCGGGATCGCGACTGCTGATCAAGGATACTGCGCTGGATGCTCAGCTGGTCCGCGACAATCTACTGGCGCGGTTTGCCGCTTGCCGTTTGCCGGCCGAACGCGTCGATCTGCTCGGAGCCACGTCACGAGACGAACATCTGGCAGCGTTCAATCGCGTCGATATTGGCCTCGACCCATTCCCCCAGAATGGCGGCGTCAGCACGTGGGAAGCATTGCAGATGGGCGTGCCGGTGGTGGCGAAGCTGGGTCACAGCCTGCCGAGCCGTGCTGCCGGCTCCATCCTCACCGCGCTGGGCCTGCCGGAGTGGGTCGCGGATAGCGATGAGGCCTATGTCGAAATCGCAGCGAGCCGTGGGTTGCAGATCGGCGAGCTCGATAAGTTGCGCGGCGAACTGCCCGGACAGATCAGGGCTGCCGCGGCCGGCAACCCCGTCTCATACGCGCGAGCGGTGGACGATGCCTATCGCGCGATGTGGAAACGCTATTGCAACGACGGCGGCTGATCTCCGCCTCGCCTACGCCTTCAACTCCACGGTCCTGAACTCCGCCGGCAGGATCACCTCCAGCAGCTCGACGTCGTCCGAATAGTCCAGGATCATGTGCTTGATCTTCGGCGGCTGGGTCCAGGCGCTGCCTTGTTTCATCAGCGTCTCGCCCTCTCCGTCCATATAGGTCTTCACCCAGCCCTTGAGCACGTAGACCATCTGGAATTCGACGTCGTGGAAGTGCAGCTTCGACACCTCGTCCGGATTGCAAGGGCCTTGCAGCCGGATCACGTGCGCCTGCGCGAGGCCGTGGCTCGCGGCGGCGATGCCGAGATCGCGATACTTCGCGTAGGTGCGCAGACCGTCGGCCTTGAAGTCTTCCTCGCGGTGATGGCTGATCGCAATGCGCTGCTTGGGGCGCGCCGGTTTCTTGACGGATGACTTTGCCGGTGTCGCGCGAGCTTTCGCCTTCACCGCCTTGCGCGCCGAGGATCGTGCGGCGGGTTTGGCCCCGCTTCGCTTCTTCACCGCCGCCTGCGATGCGCTACGCGATTTTGCTTTCTTGGCCATGGGCGGTCTCCCCTGTTGTTATGGGGAGAGGCTAGCACAGAATGCGAAACCGCAGGGTGGGTTAGCGCTAACGTACCCACCACTTCTTTCCGCAACCGTTGAAGCATGGTGGGTTACGCTGACGCTAACCCACCTACAGCCCCGCGCTCGCCTTCAATGCAGCCGGAACACGCCGTCCACCGCACGCAACTCGGCCGGCTTGATCAGCTTGGAATGCGCCACTGTCACCGAGTGAAGCGGTCCGTCGAGCTTTTCCTGCCAGAACGCCAGGAAATCCTTCAGCGCCGGAAATTTCGGAAACATGTCATAATCCTGCCAGACGTAAGTCTGGAGCAGTGAGGGATGATCCGGCATCCGATAGAGAATCTGCGCGGTCGTCATTCCGTAACCCAGCAGCTGTTTCCGGAAATCGTCCGAAACGGCTCCACTCCGCAAGCCCATGCCAACCTCCTTTGCAGGAGCGCATTCAAGGGGTGGCTTTCCGGTGCGCCTTAAGAGCCACCCGCTGCTGATGCGCTCACATGAGAGAAATGTGACGCAAACTGACAATCCATCTCAAGCCCAAAAGTTTAACAAGCTGTTGAAATTCAACGCGTTAGCAGCAGATATGGCCCCGTGCTAATACGGGCGCCGAGCGCGATTAACGATGGAAAGAGATTTTGGCAGGCGGCGCTTCCGAGTGCTATTTTTCTGCTACAAGCCCTTGCTCCCGCCAAAATCCTGCCTTATCTCAGCTGTGCCTGTGCTAGCACTCGCCGGCACAGACTGCTAACAATCCAAAATTCCCAACTCGTGCAAAAGCTTAGGAGAACTGCATGAATTTCCGTCCGCTTCACGACCGCGTCGTGGTCAAGCGCATCGACGCAGAAGAGAAGACCGCTGGCGGCATCATCATTCCCGACACGGCGAAGGAAAAGCCCTCGCAGGGCGAGATCGTCGCCGTCGGCCCGGGTGGCCGCGACGAAGCTGGCAAGCTGATCCCGATCGACCTGAAGGTCGGCGACCGCGTGCTGTTCGGCAAGTGGTCCGGCACCGAGGTCAAGATCGACAACGTCGACCTGCTGATCATGAAGGAAAGCGACATCATGGGCGTCCTCGACGTCCCCGCTTCCAAGAAGAAGGCGGCCTAAGAGCCCCTCTCTCATCCAGTTAAACACCTAAGGAAAAAATCCAGATGGCAGCTAAAGAAGTCAAATTCTCCGTCGATGCGCGCGACAAGATGCTTCGCGGCGTCGACATTCTCGCCAACGCGGTGAAGGTCACGCTCGGTCCGAAGGGCCGCAACGTCGTGCTCGACAAGTCGTTCGGCGCTCCCCGCATCACCAAGGACGGCGTCACCGTCGCCAAGGAGATCGAGCTCGAGGACAAGTTCGAGAACATGGGCGCACAGATGGTGCGCGAAGTCGCTTCGAAGTCCGCTGACGCGGCCGGCGACGGCACCACCACCGCCACCGTGCTGGCCCAGGCGATCGTGCGCGAAGGCGCCAAGTCGGTTGCCGCCGGCATGAACCCGATGGATCTGAAGCGCGGTATCGACCTCGCGGTCGAAGCCGTCGTTGCGGACCTCGTCAAGAACTCCAAGAAGGTCACCTCGAACGACGAGATCGCCCAGGTCGGCACCATCTCGGCCAACGGTGACGCAGAGATCGGCAAGTTCCTCGCCGACGCCATGAAGAAGGTCGGCAACGAGGGTGTCATCACCGTCGAGGAAGCCAAGTCGCTCGAGACCGAACTCGACGTCGTCGAGGGCATGCAGTTCGACCGCGGCTACATCTCGCCCTACTTCGTCACCAACGCCGACAAGATGCGCGTTGAGATGGACGACGCCTACATCCTCATCAACGAGAAGAAGCTCTCCTCGCTGAACGAGCTGCTGCCGCTGCTCGAGGCCGTGGTGCAGACCGGCAAGCCGCTGGTCATCGTCGCAGAGGACGTCGAAGGCGAAGCGCTTGCGACCCTGGTCGTGAACCGTCTGCGTGGCGGCCTGAAGGTCGCTGCCGTCAAGGCTCCGGGCTTCGGTGATCGCCGCAAGGCCATGCTGCAGGACATCGCGATCCTGACCGGTGGCCAGGCGATCTCGGAAGATCTCGGCATCAAGCTCGAGAACGTCACGCTCAACATGCTCGGTCGCGCCAAGAAGGTGATGATCGACAAGGAGAACACCACGATCGTCAACGGCGCCGGCAAGAAGGCCGACATCGAAGCGCGCGTGGCTCAGATCAAGGCGCAGATCGAGGAAACCACCTCGGACTACGATCGCGAGAAGCTCCAGGAGCGTCTTGCCAAGCTCGCGGGCGGCGTCGCGGTGATCCGCGTCGGCGGCGCGACCGAGGTCGAGGTGAAGGAGCGCAAGGATCGCGTTGATGACGCGATGCATGCGACCCGCGCCGCGGTCGAGGAAGGTATCGTCCCGGGCGGCGGCGTCGCCCTGCTCCGTGCCTCCGAGCAGCTCAAGGGCCTGCGCACCAAGAACGACGACCAGAAGACCGGCGTCGAGATCGTGCGCAAGGCGCTCTCCGCGCCCGCTCGCCAGATCGCGATCAACGCCGGTGAAGACGGCTCCGTCATCGTCGGCAAGGTCCTCGAGAACAAGTCGTACGCCTACGGCTTCGACTCCCAGACCGGCGAATATGTCGACCTCGTCAAGAAGGGCATCATCGACCCGACCAAGGTGGTCCGTACCGCGATCCAGAACGCAGCCTCGGTTGCGGCTCTCCTGATCACCACGGAAGCCATGGTCGCCGAGCTGCCCAAGAAGGGCGGCGCCGGTCCGGCGATGCCCCCGGGCGGCGGCATGGGCGGCATGGATTTCTGATCCAGCCATTCTGGCAAACGACAAAATGCGAAACCCCGGCAGCGATGCCGGGGTTTTTGTTATTCGGTGTCATTCCGGGGCGCGCGAAGCGCGAGCCCGGAATCCATAACCACGAGCCTCAGTTCGCTATCCCGGGATAGAGATCATCCCAGTTCGGGTTTTGCTCCTCGATCAGCCGCGTCTTCCAGTCGCGTCGCCACTTCTTGAGCTCTTTCTCGCGGGCAATGGCAGTTACGGCGTTGTCGAAGATCTCGAACAGGACGAGCTTTTTGACGCCGTACTTCGTTGTGAAGCCGGGAACGGCTTTAGTCCAGTGCTCGTACACGCGACGCACGAGATCGTTGGTTACTCCAATATAGAGCGTGCCGTACTTCCTACTTGCAAGGATGTAGACGTAGTAGGCCATCACGCCCGCCTGGGGTTATGGATTCCGAGCTCGGCACTTCGTGCCGCCCCGGAATGACGAACTCGAATCACCACACCTTCCCCAGCCGCTCCATGTGTGGCTCGCCGTGTTGGTCGAGCGACCAGATTATCCGCGTCACCTTGCCGACCAGATTGTCCATCGGCACGAATCCGATCGACGACATCACGCGGCTGTCGCTCGAGTTGTCGCGATTGTCGCCGAGCGCGAAGAAATGGCCTGGCGGCACGGTGTAGACGTCGGTGTTGTCGTAGTAGCCGTTGTCGATGCAGTCCTGCGTGACGTAGGAGGCGCCGTTCGGCAGCGTCTCGCGCCAGCGCTTGGCCTTCGCACCGTCATCCACGCCGCAGGTGGAGCCGGCCACCACCGCCTTCAGGGCAACGCGCGTCACCGGGCGGTCGTTGAGGATGAGTTGGCCCTGCCGCATCTGGATGCGATCACCGGGCAGCCCGACCACGCGCTTGACATAGTCGACGGAGGTGTCCTTTGGCGTCCGGAACACGACGACGTCGCCATACTCGGGCTCGGCGGCCCGGACACGCCCGGAGATCCATGACGGCGCGAAGGGAAACGAATAGCGGCCATAGCCATAGGCATATTTTGCGGCAAAGACGTAGTCGCCGACGACCAGCGTCGGCGTCATTGAGCCGGACGGGATGTTGAACGGCTGAAACAGGAAGATGCGAAACAGGAACGGCGGCGACCACAGCACCGGGATCAGGAGGATCAGGATGACGATCGCCTTCCATTCCCGCACTTTGGCCTGCGGGTGGATGGTTTCCTGAAGAGTGGTCATGCGCCTGCCCTGATCAAGCCCGTAGTCGTCGCGAGATTACGCAACCTTTGCGCGCGCGCAATCCCATAACTTGGTCGCGCCGCGCGCGGCTCGCGTTCACGCCGCAGTCAGCCACGCGCGAGATCGCTGAAGCAGCGGCGGATCCATTCAATGGTGAGCCGCGTCGCCGGATCGCGCTTGAGATGGTTCTGCACCAGCAGCCAGACGTCGCGGCGCCCAGGCAGCAGCGTGGCGCGCAGGCGGCGATCGCCGAGCAAGTCCGCGCAGACATGCTCCGGCAACACGCCGGCGGCCTGATGCGCGCGGATCAGGTTGCGGATGACGCGAACGTTGTCGGTAACGCAGCGCGCGTGGGCTTGCTTCATGCGCAGGAACTGCATCTCGGGAATGGCACCGAGTTCGTCCGGATAGGCGCACAGCACCGGCTCGCCCTCGGTCGCGACAGGCTCGAAATAATAGAGCTTGACGTCACCGAGCCTGGAGATCGCGAAGTCGCCCTTGTCGGGCTTGCGCAGCCGGATAGCGAGATCGGCTTCCCACCGCGAGAACTTGACGTTCTCGCTCGAGGTGAGGAATTGCAGCGTCAGGCCGGGATTGGCGCGCAGGAAGTCGCTCGCGCGCGGCGACAGAACCTCCTCGGCGACCGTGTTGGTGGAGGCGATACGCAGGCGTCCCACCGGGCCTGCCAGACTCTCGCCGACGCGACCGATCTCGGCGGCATGTGCGGCCATCGCTTCGACATGCGCCAGCACCGCCTCGCAACTCCGCGTCGGCCGGCGCTGGCCGTCCACCGCATCGAACAGCGGCACGCCGAGATCGCGCTGGATGCGTGCGAGCCTGCGGCCGACGGTGGTCTCGTCGATGCGCAGCCGCGCGCTGGCGCCGGCATAGGTGCCCTCGTCCCTGACCGCGGCGATGATGCGCAGATCGTCCCAGTTCATGGCAACGAGCCTAGCAGGCCCGACCGGCTCCTGCAAATATGCAGCCATATGCTGCAATAGTCCTGCACATTGGCAGGCGGCCACCGCGCTACTGTCGCGCCATCCGATATTCCCCAGGAAGGTCCGACCCGCATGACCGCCCCTAAAACTCTGCTTGAACTGTCCGGCGCCGATCTCACTCCGCCCAGGCTCGCCGATTCCTGCCTCGTGCTGATCGACATCCAGAACGAATATTGCGCCGGCCCGCTCGCCTTGCCGGATGCGGAGCCCGCGATCGCCGCCGCCGCGCGTCTGCTCGCCCGCGCGAGGGCGAGCGGCGCCGCGATCTTCCATATCGCGCACAAGGGACGTGCCGGCAGCCTGTTCGACCGCGAGGCCGCGCGCGGCGCGATCGTCGGCAAGCTGGCGCCGCTCGCCAGCGAAGCCGTGATCGAAAAGGCGCTACCGAACGCTTTTGCCGGCACCGACCTGCAGGGCCAGTTGGCCGCAACCGGACGCACGAACATCGTGCTGGCCGGTTTCATGACCCATATGTGCATCAGCTCGACCGCCCGCGCCGCGCTCGACCTCAGCCTGCGCACGACGATCGCAGCCGATGCCTGTGCCACACGCGATCTTCCCGACGGCCGCGGCGGAGCGATCTCGGCAAGGACCATCCACGAGGTCGCCCTGGCCGAATTGTCGGACCGGTTTGCGATCATCGCGCAAACAGAGACGTTGACCTGAAGGAGCGTGGGCGATGCTGCAACTCTATTTCTCGCCGATGGCCTGCTCGCTTGCGAGCCGCATCGCGCTGATGGAAGCGGGCCTCGATGCGCGCTATCATCCGGTCCATCTCCAGACCAAGCAGGTCGTCGACGACGGCCGCGATTTCCTCGGCGTTTCGCCGAAGGGCGCGGTGCCGGTCCTGGTGCTGGAGAATGGCGAACGGCTGACAGAAAGCGCGGCGGTGCTGCAATACATCGCCGATCTGAAGCCGCAGGCGGGCCTTGCACCCGCATTCGGCGATCCCGACCGCTATCGGCTCCAGGAATGGCTCAGCTTCATCGGGGCCGAGATCCACAAGGCGTTTTTGTTTCCGACCTTCTGGTACAAGGACGACGCCTCGCTCGCCAAGCCGCGTGCAAGGATCACGCAGACATTATCGGTGCCATCCGCGCACCTTGAGGGCCGCGAATTCCTCGTCGGCAACAGTTTTACAGTCGCGGATGCCCACCTCACCTGGGCTTTGCTGCTGCTTCGTCCCGCAGGCGTCGACATCGCGCAATGGCCATCCTTGTCGACCTATCTCGCGCGCATGCAGGCGCGGCCCGCCGTGCGGGACGCGATTGCGACCGAAATGGCGGTGCGCAAGACGATGACGGCGAGCCCGGCGTGACAGGATGTCACGGCCGCGAAATCCAAGCGTTTTCTCTGGCGGGGCATTGATGTCGGCGCGGCATGCGCTAATCTGGAGTGATATTTTTCGACATTTCCTTGGAAGGCATTCATGCGTGCTCTTTCCAGATTTTGCCTCGCCAGATTTTGCCTCGCCAGACTCTGTCTCGCCCTCCTGGCCTGCTGGCTTTTCCTTGCGCCGGCATCGGCAGAAACCCGCGTCGCGCTGGTGATCGGCAATGGCGCCTATGCCAGTACGGCGAAGCTTCCCAATCCGTCGCACGATGCCGAAGACGTCGCCGCCTCGCTCAAGCGCAGCGGCTTCGAGGTGCTCCAGGGCATCGACCTGCGCCAGGCTGACATGCAGGACCTCACCATCCGCTTCGCGCGCGCCGCGAGCAAAGCCGACGTCGCGATGTTCTACTACAGCGGCCATGCGATGCAGTACAACGGCGTGAACTATCTGATGCCTGTCGATGCCGTGCTGAGCGACGAAGCCGACCTGAAGCGATTCGTGCGGGTGGACGACATCGTGAACGATCTTCAGCAGGCCAAGAACCTGCGCATCCTCATCCTCGATTCCTGCCGCGACAATCCACTGGCCGACATGCTGAAGCGCTCTGCGACTCGCGCCGCCTCGATCGGGCGAGGCTTGTCGAAGGTCGAAGCACCGCGCGGCACGATCGTGTCGTTCTCAACCCAGTCCGGGCAGACCGCGGCCGATGGCAGTGGTCGCAACAGTCCCTACACGACGGCGTTCCTGAAGCACATCGAGGAGCCGCAGGAGATCGGCGAAGTCTTTCGCGACATCAGCAGCGACGTCTACGATTCCAGCGGCAAGACCCAGCTCCCGGAGCTGTCGCTGTCGATCATCGGCAAGTTCTACCTGAACGGACCGGTGTCGGTCACGGTGGCGCCGGCGGCGCCGCAAGCCGCACCCCGGGCTGATCCCTGCACAGCCGCAGAGGCGCACTGGAAGGCCGCGGACGGCATCGGCACCCTTGGCGCCTACGAGGACCATCTCACGAGATTCCCCAATTGCATCTTCGCCACGCTTGCCAAGGCGCGAATTGAAGGCCTGAAGCAGAAGGTGGCGCTCGCGCCTTCAGGCAACGGCCGGACCGGCGGCAGCAAGGATTATGACGGCAACTGGGACGTGACGATGAACTGCCTGGCCTCCGGCAAGGCGCAGGGCTTCACCAGGGCCCTGTCGGCCACGGTTGCGAACGGCGTGTTTCATGCCGACGCCCAGGGCCAGGGCGCCGTCAACCGGCTGGAGATCGACGGCCAGATCCCGGCGGACGGCAAGACCACCTTGAGCGCGCGCGGAACGACGGGGGCGAGCACCTATACCCTCAACAATCTCGCGCCCGGCTCGCCATACGCCTTTACGGTCGATGCACAGTTCGACCGCACTCGTGGCAACGGCAAGCGCAACGAGGCACGCGCCTGCAATCTGGTCTTCGTCAAACGCTAGCCGCGCATCGTCCAGCGTTCATACGCCGGTCTGGCTGATGAACTTTGTGTTGAAATAGCCCTCCATCGCCTCGGTGCCGCCCTCCGAACCGTAGCCGGAATCCTTGATGCCGCCGAACGGCACCTCGGGCAGTGCGAGACCAAAGCTGTTGATCGACATCATGCCGGCTTCGACCGCCGAACCGATCGCGGCCGCCGTCTTTGCCGAGCATGTGAAGGCGTAGGACGCCAGCCCAAAAGGCAGCCGGTTGGCCTCCTCGACCACCTCGTCGAAGGATGAGAAGCGCGAAATCAGCGCGAGCGGGCCGAACGGCTCCTCGTTCATGGCGCGCGCATCTTTCGGCACGTCGCTCACCACGGTCGGCTCGAAGAAATGGCCCTTGTTGCCAACGCGTTTGCCGCCGGTCTCGAGCTTTGCGCCCTTGCCGACGGCATCCTGCACCATGCCTTCGATGGCGGTGACACGGCGCGGATTGGCGAGCGAGCCCATTTTGGATTCGGGGTCGAGCCCGTTGCCGACCTTGAACGACTTGGCGCTGTCGACAAAGGTGTCGACGAATTCACGGAACACGTCATCCTGCACCAGCATCCGAGTCGGCGAGATGCAAACCTGTCCGGCATTGCGATATTTTGCTGCCGCCAGAATCTTCGCAGCCGACGTAACGTCGGCGTCCTTGAAAACGATCGCCGGCGCATGACCGCCGAGCTCCATGGTGGCGCGCTTCATGTGCAGGCCCGCGAGCGCATTGAGCTGCTTGCCGACGTGCGTCGAGCCGGTGAACGAGATCTTGCGGATCACCGGATGCGGAATGAGATATTCAGAGATCTCGGCAGGAACTCCGTAAACCAGGTTGATGACGCCATCGGGCACGCCAGCATCCGCAAACGCGCGGATCAGCTGTGCGGGCGAGGCCGGCGTCTCCTCCGGGGCCTTGACGATGATTGAGCAGCCGGCGCCGAGTGCGGCGGAGAGCTTGCGCACGACCTGATTGATCGGAAAATTCCAGGGCGTGAACGCCGCGACCGGACCGACCGGCTCCTTCATCGCGATCTGGTAGATGCCCGGGCCGCGCGCCGGGATCAGCCGGCCATAGGCGCGCTTGGCTTCTTCCGCAAACCACTCGATCACGTCCGCGGCAGCCATCGCCTCCATTTTGGCCTCGCCAAGAGTCTTGCCCTGCTCCATCGTGAGTAGCGGCGCGATCTCGTCATTGCGCTCGCGCATGATCGCGGCGGCCTTGCGCATGATCCGGCAGCGCTCGAAGGGGGCAACGTTTCGCCAGATCTTGAAGCCGGCGCTGGCTGCGGCGAGTGCCTCGTCGAGATCGGACTGTCCGGCATGAGCGACGGTGCCGATCACCTCTTCGGTCGCGGGATTGCGGACCTCGATCACCCTGCCCGAATGAGCCGGTCGCCATTTGCCGCCAATGAAAAGTTGGGTTTTCGAATAGGCCAACGGATTCTCCTGTGGTCTTTTTTGCCTTAGGTCGGGATGGGAATGGCTCGGTGACAAATCGCGTCCGCCGCCTTTGTCATCTCCGGCCCAAGATAGGAGCGGAAGCGCGGCTCGGCGACCAGAGCGCCGAAATCGGCCACGCGCGTCACCCCGCCGCCGGCCACAAAAAGGAATCGCCCGGCAATCTCGGCGAGAATGTCGAGGTGCCAGGCCGCTGTCGGATGCATGCAGAGAATGACCAGCCGGCCCTCGTCGCGCAGCTTGCGGAAGAAATCGAGCATGAAGCCGATATAGCCATCCTGCAGGTTGAACTGCGGTTCGTCGAACAGGTGAACCAGCGGCGTCCGGGTCGGCGACGGCGCCAGGAAGGCGGACGGAATGCGCTTGCGGAAGCGCCTGACCTGATAGGATTGGTGATAGTGGATCGCGAGCCGGTCGCGTTCCCGATATTTGACACCATGGATATCGGTGCCCGCGACCAGCACGCGCCCCGAGGTCGGGGCGTTCGAGCCCGTCATCATCTCAAACAAGGTCGTCTTGCCGGCGCCATTCGGGCCGACGACACCAACGATATCAGGTTCGTCCAGCGACAGGTTTGCCTGTAGCGTGAATGTCGGTCGGCGGATCACGCGGCCCCTTGTATAGACCTTGCGAACGTCGTCGAGAACGAGCAGCGGTGCGGCCACTTATTGTACTCCCAGCAAGCGCTGACGAAGCCCGCGATCATCCCGCAAGACCGCGGCCTCCCCGGTCCAGACGATCCGGCCGCGATCGATCACCGCGGCATGGTCTGCGACCGATAGCGCGATCTCGGCGTTCTGCTCCACAACCAGCGAGGCAATGCCCTCGTCCTTCATGCGCAGAATCGTCGCAAGCACGTCGCCGACGATTTTCGGCGCCAGTCCCTGGCTCGGCTCGTCGAACAGCACCAGTCCCGGCGAGCCGACCAGCGCGCGGGCGATCGCCACCATCTGCATTTCGCCGCCCGACAGGTTTTCGCAGTCGCGCTCCATGAGATATTCGAGCGGCGAGAAGATCGCAGCGGCCTCCTTGACGCTCCAGTGGCGAAAGCGCGTGCGCTTTTGCGCGATCGACAGGTTGCGCGCGACCGTCAATGTCGGGCACAGCCGTCGGTCGTCGGGCACCCAGCCGATGCCGGCGCGCGCAATCTCGTGGGTCGGATCGCGTGTGACATCGTGACCGTCGAAACAAACCGAGCCGCGGCGCGGACGCGTCAGCCCGAGAATCGAGCGGAGCATGGTCGTCTTGCCGGCGCCGTTGGGGCCGAGCAGCGCAAACACCTTGGCGTGCTCGATGGCGAGCGAGGCGCCGAACAGCGCCTGGGTCTCGCCGTAGAAGGTATCGACCGCGTCCACTTCGAGGATCATGCGAACTTCCCGAGATTGGAGCGCCGCACCCATTCGTTCTGCTGCAGTTCGTGTGGCGTTCCGCGTGCCACCACCTGGCCCCAATGGATGACCGAGATCCGGTCAGCCAACGAGAACAGGAACTCCATATCGTGCTCGATGGCGACGATGGTCAGCCGCCCCTTCAGGCGTGCAATCAGGGCTGCGAGCCGCTGCACCCCGTCGGAGCCGAGGCCGGAGGTCGGTTCGTCCAGGCACAGCACGCGCGGTGCCTGCGCCAGGGCGACCGCGATCTCCAGCGCGCGCCGGTCGCCATAAGACAGGTCCTTGGCGCGGATGTCGCCCTTGTCTGCAAGCCCGACTGCCGCCAGCGCTTCGGAGGACTTCGCGGCAAACCGGCTATCGCCCGCTGCGGCGCGCGCGATATCGTGGCCACGGGCGCGAAACTCGGGCAAGCCCATCATGACGTTGTCACGCGCGGAGAATTCGTCGAACAATGTCATGATCTGAAACGAGCGGGCGATGCCCTTGGCGGCGATGCGGTGCGGGCTGAGGCCCGTGACATCCTCGCCGCCGAGCAGGACTCGGCCCCGGTTCGGCTTCACCCGGCCGGTAAGGACGTTGAAGAACGTGGTCTTGCCGGCGCCGTTCGGACCCATCACACCGTGAAACTCCCCCTCCGCGACCGCGAGATCGACGCTCTCCAGCACGACGCGATCGCCGAAGCGGACATGAACGGCTGCGGCCTCGATCATGTTCATCGCCCGCTCCCGAACAGCAGCCGCATCGCCGACGTACCCCTCTGCCGTAAGGCGCCAAGTGAGTGTTGCTGCACGGCAGCGGATATCGCGCCGGCAATGCCTTCGGGGCGAAACAGCACGATCGCGATGAACAGGAGACCAAAATAGAGCATCCAGGCATTGGTCAGCGCGCCGATCACGTCTCGGGCGGTGAGGAAGAGAAACACGCCGATCACCGGACCCCAGAAGCTGACAAGCCCACCGCCGACGAGCGTCATCATCACGACGTAGCCGGATTGATGCAGGCTCATGACGTCAGGGAATGCGGCGAGCTGAGCCATGGCGAACAATCCGCCGGCAAAGCCCGAAACTGCGGCCGACAGCGCAAAGACCGCGACCTTGTAGAGCCACACATTATAGCCAAGATGGCTTGCCCGAACTTCGCTCTGCCTGATCGCAGCGACCACGCGGCCATAAGGCGAGTGCACCAGCCGCCACAACGCGGCGGTGCCGACCGCAAAGACGGCGAGCACGAAATAGTAGAACGCGACATTGTCGTTGAGATCGAAAGACACAAGCCCGAAATCGGCCGGCAACCGTTTGATCTTGAGAAGACCGTCTTCGCCGCCGGTGATCCGGTGCGATTTGATCGCCAGCGTCCAGAAGATCTGGCCGAACGCAATCGTCATGAAGGCGTAATAGATGCCGCGCCGGTGCGAGATGAACATCGCCACCAGCACGCCGGCGAGGCCCGCGACCGCGGCCGCGGCAATCAGACATATCCAGAGATTGGCAACGATTTCGAACTGGCAGAGACCGAACGCATAGGCGCCGATGCCGAAATAGGCACCATGACCGAACGACGGAAGTCCGGCGGTGCCCAGCACCAAATTGAACGCGAGCGCATAGAGCGACCAGATCAGGATCTCAATCCCCAGATAATGATAGAGCCCGACCCGCGTGATCCAGAGCGGCACCGTTGCAAGCACGAGCCAAAGCACCAGCATCGTCGGCGTCACGAGGCGCGCGGCGTCCGGTGAAGATTTTGATTTCACAATCATTCCCTTTAGGCCTCGAGCACGCTCTTCTTGCCCCACAAGCCGCGCGCGCGGAACGTCACGACGGCAACGAGCAAGATGTACATCGACAACAGCGACCATTCGGACGCGTAGGCACCGGCAAGGCCGACACACAAGCCGACCAGCAGTCCGGCCGCGACCGCACCCCAAAAGCTGCCGACGCCCCCGAGCACGATCACCAGGAACGCAGGAATAACGGCATCGACCCCCATATGCGGACGAATGCCCCAGATCGGCGCGACGATGATGCCCGCGATCGCGGCCAGCATCGTGCCGAACACGAACACCAGCAGCCGCAATCGTGACAGGTTGATGCCGAGCGCGCGCACGATCTCACTGTCATGAGCGCCGGCCTTGACCGTCGCGCCGAACGAGGTCTTTTCTATCAGCAGCCAGACCAGGCCGATGATCCCGGCCGCGATACCTGCTGCGTAGAAGCGATAGGTCGACCAGATCAGATCGCCGAACAGGAAGCCGCCATTGATGGCGGACGGCACCTGCAGCACGTAATCGCGCGTGCCCCAGACCAGGCGGATCATCTCCTCGATCACCATCGCGGCGCCGAAGGTCAGGAGCAGCCCGTAGAGCGGATCCTTGCCGTAAGTGCGCCGCATGCAGAGCTCGATCAGCATGCCGACCAGACTCACGATCACGGGCGCGATGACCAACGTGGCGGCATAGCGCCAGCCGAGCGGCAGCGCGAGCCACGCTTTCGCAAGTTCCATCGGCAATGGCGGGCGCGGCCCCGTGAGCTGCATGGCGACATAAGCCCCGAGCGCGAACAGCGAGCCGTGCGCGAGGTTGATCTGCTCCATCAGCCCGACAATGAGCATGAAGCCGAGTGCGATCAGTGCGAACAACAGGCCGAGCGTCAGGCCGTTGAGGAGATGCGGAAGAAGGTCGAACAAGGTTTTGGGCTCTCGGAACTGGCATGTTTCACCCGGGACGCCGACGGTCCCGGTGCGCGGCGCACGAGATCGCGCGCCGCTCGTTGTGCGATGTGACGCACCGTCTTCAGGAGTCGACGGTCGGCACCTGCTCGTAGGGCGTGAGCTTGCACTTGCCGGCCGCCGCATCGTCGGCGGCGGATTTCGGCTCCGTCCAGCTGATGATCTCGAACAGATCGGTATTGTCGGCCGGCTTGGCGTTGCGCCGCGCCAGATAGATCGTCTGCTGCATCTGGTGCGTCATCGGATCCATGTAGGCGTCGAAATGCTGCATGCGGTCGGTCGCCGAGACCTTGAGGTTCTCGAGCTCCTTGATGATCTTGACGTTGTTGGTCGACCCTGCCCGCTCGATCGCACGAAGCAGTTCGCGCGTGGACATGTAGCCGTTGTAGGAGACGTTGCCAGGCACCGGGATCGGGCCGTCCTTGTTGGCGGCCTGCCACTTCTTGACGAATTCGGCGACGCCGGGCAGCGGCAGCTTGTGATACCAGGTCGTGCCGAACACGCCGAACAGGCTGTCGGGCGCGCCCCACACGTCGGGCCAGTCCTGCTGGTTGTTGATCCAGGCCGGTTTGCCGTCGAGCTTGAGCTGCGCCACCTGCTCGCGCAATGCCTTGATATCGTCGCCGCCAACCGCGGTCGCCACGACATCGGGCTTGGCCTGCTGGATCTTCAGCAGATAGGCAGTAAAATCGCGCGTGTTCTGCGGCACCAGCAGATTGTCGAGGATCTTGCCACCGGCGCTCTCGACCTGCGTCCTGGTCGCGGCAGACGTCGTGTGACCCCAGACATAGTCATTGGTCAGCAGCATCCAGTTCTTGCCGATGGAGTCCACCGCGTTCTTGACCGACGCCTTGGAAAAATTGGTGCCGTTGCCGTCCCAGACGAATTTCACGCGTGAGCAGTTCTCCCCGGCTTCGCTGGGCGCGGAGGAATTGGTGTTCATGTAGATCACACCATATTTGCTGGCGACCTGCGTGATGGCGTTGGCGACGCCCGAATGCAGCGCGCCGATCAGGATGGTGCAGTCCTCGCGGGTGATGAAGCGTTCGGCGACGCGGCTGCCGGTGGCTGGCGTCGTCTCGGTGTCCGCGGTGATGAACGTGACCTGGCGCCCGAGCACGCCACCTTTGGCGTTGATCTCGTCGATCGCCATCTTGATGCCGCGGAAATCATCCTGGCCGCTGTTGCCGTATTGACCGCTGGCATCGCAGGTCAGGCCAAACTTGATCGGTTTCGCGCCTTGCGCCCAGGCATGATTCTGCCGCCACGGCCCAAAGAAGCTGCCGGTGCCGCCGACGACACTCGCCATCAAGCTGCCCTTCAGAACGCTTCGCCGTGAGATCTGACGCCCTCTCATCGTGTCCTCCCGTCTCAGTAGCCTTTTGCTTTTTGTGCGATTAGAATATTCATTCCATCTGTTATGTAAAGTAGAATATTTGATCCAAACGGGGAAATGCAGTTAAACAGGCGACCGATCCGGAGATCCGACTCGATGAACAAGGCGGCTGGCGCCATGAGTTATGACGAACTGCGCGGCGCGATTGCGCAGCGGCACCGGGCGCTGTCCGGCCGGCTGCAGCAGATCGCGGAGTTCGTGCTCGATCACCCGACTGATGTCGCACTCGGCACCGTGGCGGAGGTGGCGCAGCGCTCAAGAGTGCCGCCGTCGGCGATCGTTCGCTTCGCGCATGCGCTCGGGTTCGGCGGCTTCACCGAGATGCAGCAGGTGTTCCGCTCACGCCTCGTCGCCGGCGTCGCGCCAAGCTACAAGTCGCGCCTCGCCCGCATGAAGAGCCAGGAGAAGTCAGTGCTCGGCCGCCAGCCGGCCGCGGTATTGTCGCGCTTCGTCTCGGAAGCCCAATCGGCGCTGGTCACGCTGAGCCAATCCGTGCATGCGCGCGAACTCGACGCCGCAACCGCGATCCTTGCCAAGGCGCGCGACATCTATCTGCTCGGCCTCGGCGGCTCGTTCCCGGTTGCGATTCATTTGGCCTACGTGCTGCGCAAGCTGGGACGGCGTGTCGTCCTGCTCGACGGCACCGGCGGCAGCATCCACGAGCAGTCGCATGCCGCGACCACGGAGGACGCACTGGTCGCGATCAGCTTCCGAAATTACTATCCGGATACGGCGCGGCTGTTTCCCGAACTCGTCGCGCGGGGCGTCCCCACGATTTCCATCACCGACAGCCTCCTGAGCCCGATCGTCGAGGGCGCGAGCGTCGTGTTCGAGATCCAGGACATGCCTGAGCCTGCGCTACGCACGCTTGTCGCACCGATGTGCCTCGCGCAGGCGTTGGCGATTGGCCTCGATCTCGCAGCCGACTGATAGTCACAACAGGAACAAGATCATGACATCGCATGACACCAACAAGGTTCTGGCGGGCAAAGTTGCGCTGGTGACCGGCGCGGGGCGCGGGCTCGGCCGCGCGTTTGCAGAGAAGCTTGCCGCGCTCGGCGCTGACCTCGCCATTCACGGCATGCGCGAGAACGGGCCGGCCGAATATGGCGAGGGCACCACCCTCACCGCGGTCGCCGCCGAGATCGGACGGGAATTCGGCGTTCGCAGCCAGCGCGTGCTCGGCGATCTCACCAAGGGCGAGGACATCGCACGCGTCATCGCGGAGACCGAAGCGGCACTCGGCCCGATCGACATTCTCGTGCACAATGCCGGCGGCGATATCGCGGCCGGCGGCGGCAAGCCCGATCCGAACGATGCGGTGAACATCAAGGAGGCCGATGTGCGCGCGGTGCTGGAGCGCAATCTGCTCTCCACCATCCTGACATGCCAGGCGGTCGCGCGCGGCATGATGGAGCGCCGACGCGGCCGCATCGTCACGCTTGGCTCGGTCGCCGCTTTCAAGGGGCGTACTCAGGGCTCGATCTATGCGGTGTCGAAGGCCGGCGTGACCCACTACACGCGATGCCTGGCCGACCAGCTCCGCCCCTACGATATCTCCGTCAACTGCATCGCGCCCGGAGATACCCGCACCGGCCGCTTCCTCGGAACGCGCGCAGTCGACCCCGACAGAATGGTCGAGACCGGCACGCTCGACCGGATCGCGACGGTCGACGAGGTCGCGCGCGTTGTCGAATTCTTCGCAGGCCCCATGGGCGCCTTCGTTTCCGGCCAGGTGCTGCGGATCGACGGCGGCGGGCAGTGCTGGCCGGGCTAAAACGCAGGCGCGAAGCGAAAAAGGGCCGCTGCAGGCGGCCCTTTTGCGTGATCTCGAATTGACTAAGCCTAGTCCACCCGCGCCAGCACCGCGAGCTTGCGGATGCCCTTGTTGCGGTAGGCGTCGAGGAACGCGTAATAATCCTTGAAGGACACGCAGCCGTTGGAATCGCCATTCGGCCCGAGCATGAAGGTGTGCGCGAGAAGGCCGTCGCGGCCGTAGATCGCGCTCTCACCGCCAATCGGGGTCAGGCGCAGCGCAGGCACGCCGTGAAACAGCGCCTCGCGCGGCTTCAGCGTGTAGATGTGCGGCGGCGTCACGCCGCGCATGCGGACGCGCGAGGAGCGCGGGTCGTCGAGGTTGGAGCCGAGGCCGGAATGCGCCTCGAGCTTGGTGCCGTCTGGCAAGTAAACCGCCTTGGCGGAGATGTCGTAGACCGCGGTGTCGCGCTCATAGGGCGCCGAACCGCCGAGCATGGGGTTCTGCTCCCTCGGCGCGATGGATGCGGTTACGCTGGCGTCGGCCGAGGCATAGGCGAGCAGCCCACCGGACGGCTCGCGCTTGCCCCAGAGCTTTTCCACCATCGACTGGCGCGGTCCGGTGATCGACATCACCGCAGCCTTGGCGCGATCGGCAATCGATCTTGGCTTCGCCTCAGGCGCCGGCACGATCTCGGCCGGATCCGCCGAGGCAAGCTGCACCGGCGCGTCGGCGCCGCGCTTGGACTTGGCGGCGTCAGCGATCTTGGCGGGACCTGGCTTCAGGACTTCCGCGACCCTCGCGATCACGCTCGGCTTCGGCGCGTCCTTGGCTTCGGCGACCTTGGTTGCGGGCGCGGCGCTGGCCGCATTCGATGTCACGCCTTGGGTCGCAGCCGCGGCAAAGCGATCGTTGAACATCTCGCGCGAGATCGGCGCTGCCACCTGCAACCGGTCGGGCAAGAGCGCAAAGGCTTCCTTGACGGCCTCACCGGCCTCACGCAGCGCGACCCGGGGCGCACGCTTGATCACAGGCTCGTCGTAGCCGCTGCTGCCGACCGTCGGATAGACGCTGGCGGCAAAGATGTTGCTGTAGACGGTCCAGCCGGCGCCAAGCACGATGCAGCCGATCACGGCGGCGCCAAGCACGTTGTGGGTCGTCATTTTCCGGGAAGGCTTCCGATAAGAAGTGCTCGAGAATCCTTTGGACTTTCGTGCCGCGATGCCTTGCGCAGCGATACTCGTACTCATTCGCCTTGCGTCCAGAACGGTGTCACTCAGTCCCCCTTCGAAGCGCCGCTGGTCACGATCCGGGAACAGCATTTCGCAGAGGGTCGGAGCGTCATTAAGGCCACTTTTAGTTAAATGCGGATTAAGTTCGGGCGGATGTGGGGCAACCCGTTCGGGTCGTCCCATTTCGAGAAAAAAGCCCGCAGGACTACGGACTTAAGCGCGTCTGTTAACCATGATTCTCGGCGGGATTTGGCGTTGCCGGCGACCGTCTCCGGCCGCATCTCTAAGGCCATCCAACCAAGTCGTTTTCGTGGTCTTCAATACCCGGAAGATAGCGGGCAAACGTTGCGCGAGGCTGGTGCGCACAGCACCCTCTCCTCCGCAGCCGCAGCGCGGTTGGCAGCAGCCACATCACACACCGCGCACGCGAGCCGGTGCCCTGACCGAAAGTTGATCGCACCGCATTGGAAAAGGCCGCAGCGAGAAAATAGCTACGGCAACCGGCACTTTTCAGCAGCCTCTGCGTGTGATACGGTACCGTATCAACATCGCCTTGAACTGTGCCTGGCACGCAAACGGAGGCTGGCATGAGAGAGTTCGCGCGCGCAGGGCTTTTCGCTCTGGCGGGGTCGTTTCTGTTGATCGGACATGCGATTGCCCAGCCTGCCGCCAATGTGGGCTGCACGGCGGCGCCGTCTGCTGCCGGTACGCAGACCTGGCGCTGCGACAACGGCATCACGATCGTTGCCGAAAGCGGTGCCAGATTTGAACTTAAGGACGCTAACCGCGACGGACATATAGACTCGGTGGAGTTGAGCAGCAAAGCGCTGCTGGTCGAGGTGCCCAAGAAGCCTGGCGGCAAGCCATTCAAGGTCCTGACGCCGCAGGCGATCGCCGCGGTGCGCGGCACGAAATGGGCGGTCGATGTCGCGGAGGCCAAGACCTCCGTCTTCGTGGCTGACGGCCGTGTCGGCGTGAGCCGCAGGAGCGGCGGGCGCAGCGTGGTATTAGGCCGTGGCGAAGGCGTCGACGTGGAAGCGACAGGCGCGTTGACGGTCAAGACATGGGGCCAGCCGCGCGTCGACGCATTGATGGCAAGACTTGGTCAATAGGGCTAGGTCACGAGACTAGGTCAATAAAACCAGGCCAATAAGTTCGGGTCACCTGGGCCCGGCGAACAGCATTTGGACGATAGAAAAAATTGAAACACGACCACATGAGTAGCCGACGCGTTCAGATCCTGGTGGCACTCGTCCTCACCGCGCTGTGGGGCGCGGGCATCTATGCCGGTCACGCCAACGGTCGTCTGCGCTTTCTCGATCGCCTCGAGGCGACGCTGACGGATTGGCGGACTCAGGTCCGCGGCGTGCGGGTTCCGCCCGATCTCGTCACCATCGTCGCGATCGACGACACCGTCGTGAAGCGCGGCGGCAGCTACCCGCTGCCGCGGGCCGATCTCGCCCGAATCGTCGACACCATCGTGCAGTTCAAGCCGAAGGTCGTCGCGATCGACCTGCTCCTGGTCGACCGCAGCGCTGCGATCGGCGACGCCACGCTGGCAAATACGCTGGCTACCGGTCCCATGGTTCTTGCCGCCGCGGCGATCTTCCCGTCCGCCAGTGAGACCGTGGAGACCAGCGGCCAAGGTCCCCTCGCCGCCCTGCCGCAGGCCGAGCGCTTCCTGCTGCCCTTGCCGGCGTTCGCCGATCATGCCGAGGTCGGCGTCGTCAACGTTGCGACCGGACAATCGGGCTCGCCGCTCTCGGTGCCGATGCTGTTCCGGACCAGCGACAAGGTCGAGCTGTCCTTCCCGTTGCGGGTCGCGGCGCGCGCGCTCGACAAGTCGCTGACGATCGCGCCGGACCATCTGATGCTCGGCGACCGCGCGGTGCCGACCGATACCGATTTCGCGCTGCCGATCACCTATTACGGCCCGCGCCGGACCATCCGCACCGTCAGCGCACAGAGCATCTTCGACGGCACGCTCAATCGCGCGGCGATCGAGAACCGGATCGTCGTGATCGGCGCCTCCGTCGCCGGCGGAGGCGATTTCTACCCGACGCCGTTCGAATCTCTGATGCCCGGCGTCGAAGTGGTCTCCACGGCGATCACCCATCTGGTTGCCGGCGACAGCATCGTGCGCGACCGCAAGGTCCACATCGCCGACGCGCTCATCGCGATCCTGTTGCCGATGCTGCTGGTGGGTCTGCTCGCCTGGCGGCGCAGCGCGCCCGGCATCATGGCGGCGGCCACGGTGATGATCGCCTGGGCCGGCTTCAATCTGTTCGCGTTCACGCACGGCGTCTGGCTGAACGCCGCGACCACGCTCGCCGCAGCAGTGCCGCCGGTTGCGGTCTTTGCCGGCGTGCAATTATGGGCGGGAGGCCGCCGCACGCAATATTTCGCAGCCAAGAGCCGGTCGCTCGCGCAATTCCAGGCCCCGGCGGTGCAAGAGTGGCTGGCGCGCGATCCGAATTTCCTGTCGAAACCCGTCCGGCAGGACGCAGCAATGGTCTTCATCGATCTCTCCGGCTTCACGGCGCTGAGCGAGCGGATCGATCCGGGCGAACTCCAGGACATTCTGAAGGCGTTTCACGCGCTGGTCGAGAAGACCGCGGTCGATTGCGGTGGCATGATCAGCGGCTTTCTCGGCGACGGCGCCATGATCCTGTTCGGCCTGCCCGGCGCGATGCCCGACGACGCCGCGCGCGCGCTGAAATGCGCGATCGACCTGCACCGTGGCGTCGAACGCTGGATCGCATCGTTGCCGCCTGCGATGCGGGATCAGCTCGGCTTCAAGATCGGCGCGCATTTCGGCCCGATCGTCGCCTCGCGCCTCGGCGAAAGCCATCAGCACATCACGGCGACGGGCGACACCGTCAACGTCGCGAGCCGGTTGATGGAGGTTGCCGTTCAGAACGGCGCGCGCCTCGCGCTCAGCGACACGCTGCTGGATGCGGCCGACTTTCAGGGCGGTCCCGACGGCGTTCTGTCGGGCCCCCTGCTCACGCAGGTCCGCGGCCGCTCCGGCGTCGTGACCGTCTGGTTCTGGCGCGACCAGGACAGGCCGAACCAGGCCGCGACCAAGGCCGAGACGATCAACTGAACCTTCGCCGTCGTTCCGACGAAGAGCTACCGCGCTTCCGGCGGTGGCGAGCGGTCCAGCACGTCGCCCTTGGCGCCTTCGAGCAGATCGATGCTGTAAGTCTCAATGACGAGCGGGCCGCGCTTGCGCTGCAATTGCGCGACCTGCGTCACCTTCGCAAAGAGATCGTGGACGGCGGGATGGCCGTCAGGACGCAGCTCATCGACATAGATCAGCTTGCCCGCAAGCAGCTTTGGATCCGGCTCGGGCATGTTGGCCCAGCGGATGCGCTGGTTCTGCTGCGCCACGCAGCTGCCGCGCGGCAGATAGAAGGCAAGCCAGCCTGTCGTGCCGTAGTCCGGCGCAAGCACGCAGGTCGCGCCATTGCGGACGCGCACCGCTTCGATTTCGGCAGCGAGCTCGCGCCAGCCGACGCCGACGCTGCGCACGGTCGCATCGCGGCGATAGCCGGACAGCCAGCCGGTGTTGGCCTGCACGATCAGCGCGGCAAACATCACGATGCCGGTGGGTGCGGCCCAGCGCAGGCAGAAATCCACCAGGCGACGCTGCCGCGCCTTCCACTGCACGAGATTGGCGGCGGCGGCCGCCGCGATGACGAAGGGCGGATAGACGGGCGCGAACCAGTTGGCCTCGACGCGGGCATGCAGGGAATGCCAGACGAAATAGACGACGATGGTCCAGAACATCGTCTCGATCAGCACGCGCGAGGCCAGCGCGCCGGCCCGGCGCCAGGTCAGCGCGTGCAGCCCCATCGCGCCGAGGATGAACACCAGCGGGGTTGCGAACGCGATCTGGGTCGGGATCAGCTCGGCAATGAAGACCGGACGAAAATCCTCGATCCTGGCGCGCCCGAGCTGCTTTGCGAACGACACCCATTGATGATCGGCGTTCCAGAGGATCACCGGCGCGAACAGCGCCAGCGCAACGCAACCGCCCAGATACGGCCACGGCGAGAGAAACCAGTGCCGCAGTTTCGGCACGGCAGCGAGCCAGATCAGGATCGCCAGCCCGAAGAACATCGCGGTGTATTTCGACAGGAGCGCCGCGCCGACGGCTGCGCCGACCGCGAGCCACCAGACGCCGCGGCCGCTCTCCAGCACCTTGGCGAGAAAGAACAGCACGAAGCTGGAGGCAACCAGCAGCGGCGCATCGGGCGTGACGATCAGCGTGCCGACCGAGGCCAGCAGCGTCACGTTGAGCAGGATGGCGCTGGTCGCGGCCACCCGCGCGCCGCCGATCAGGATCGCGGCGGAGCGATAGATCGCATAGCTCATCGGCAGCGCGAGCAGGATCGAGACCAGCCGGACGCCGAGTTCGGTGTCACCCGCGATCAGGGTGCCGGCGCGGATGACGTAGGCAACCATCGGCGGGTGGTCGTAATATCCCCCGGCGAGGTTCTGCGACCACATCCAGTAATAGGCTTCGTCGAAGGTGATCGGCGTGACGGCGGCTGCGACGAGCCGCAAGCCGACCAGCGCAAGGATCACCAGCGCCGTATTGCGGACGATCCGCGCATCAGCCCCGCCCATCGTGAGCTATTTCTTGCGCCAGACGAACAGTCCGGACATTGCGTAGTTCCACACCACGCCCATCAGCGCCCCGGCCGCGCCCGCAAGCCACCAGATCGGCTCCTGGTCGTAGACCGAGAAGGCGACGCCGACATTGGCCAGCAGGCCGACGCTGCACACGATGTAGAACGCGATCAGGCCGCGCAGCAGCGCAAAGCCCTTCAGCCGCTGGTCGCGATAGGTGAGGAAGTTGTTGAGAACGAAATTGCTGGTCATCGCGACGATGGCGCCGGAGGCCTGCGCTTCCGCGAACGGTTCCTTGAACAGCTCGAGCGATATGAACAGGGTGGTGAGATGCACCACGAGGCCGATTCCGCCGACCATCGCGAACAGCAGGAAGCGCAACGAGACAGCATCGTTGGTGAACTTCGCCAGCACCAGGCCAAGAAAATCCAGCGCGACCATGGAATCGAGCTTGCTTTCGCCGTGCTGACGCTCACCGAAGGTGTAGGGAATTTCGATGGCGCGCAAGCTGCCATTGGCGCTCGCGACGAGGTCGAGCAGGATCTTGAAGCCGTGCACGGAAAGTTTCGGCGCGAGCTGCTCGAAGCGGTCGCGGCGAACCATGAAGAAGCCGCTCATGGGATCGGCGATCTCGACCCGCAGCGCTTTCCTGGCGAGTTCCGTTGCCAGCGCGCTGGCGCCGGCGCGCTGCTTGTTGAAGCCTTCGCTCTTGTAGCCCTCGATGTAGCGGCTGCCGACCACGAGTTCGGCCTGCCCGCTTGCGAGCAGTGACAGCATCTTCGGCAGTTGCGTCTCGTCGTGCTGGAGGTCGGCGTCGATCACGGCTGCATAGGGCGCGCTGGAGGCCAGGATGCCCTCGATGCAGGCCCCCGACAGGCCGCGGCGGCCGATGCGGCGGACACAGCGCACGCGGCTGTCGCGCTGGGCCAGCGCACGCACGACGTCCCAAGTGCCATCAGGCGAATTATCGTCGACGAACACGACCTCCCAGGCGATGCCGGCCAGCACTGCCTCCAGCCGCCGGTACAGCACCGTGACATTGTCGCGCTCGTTGAAGGTCGGGACGACGACCGACAAGTCCGGCGCCGGCGAAGCCGCCTGTGGGGTATCGGAGCCCGGTCTGATCGCTTGATTCATGACGGCAGCGTATATCCGCCACGTCCTGTGCTGCCAAGAACTTGTGCTGGCAAGAACTTGTGCTGGCAAGCCGGGGTTTCTCTGGGGAGCGGCCCAAAAGGGGCCCAAAAATGCCAACGACCCCGGAACGGCGGGCTGCGCGTACATCCGGCGCGGCCTGTGCTATTCCAAGGTCGTTCCAGCGCCGGAGTTTTTCGCTCAACGTCGCCGTTAGAAGCTAAATGGGAACGGCAACGCCGCTTTACAAGGGTCGAAAGAGGCCTTTTTCACGCCCTTACTGGTTCGGGACTTCCTTGATTACCGGCCCTCGCGGCACGGGCGCGGCAGGGGCCGCCGGCGCCGCAACCCCGGCCGGCTCAGCCTTCGCAGGTTTGGGCGGCTTGCCGTACTGGCCGATCGGCCCAAAGACGACGGCGACCGCAAGCACGATCGCCGCGACGATCGCGCCCAAAATGCCCCCCACCGACTCAGACGACATGGAAACCCATCCCTGTTCCAGATGCGCCCAGTGATACCATGGATGAGCGCGCTGCCGGAAGGGCTTGCCGGACGCACCGGTTCAATGGGCTATTTCTGCGGCGGCTTGTGCTTGACGAAGGCCATCACGATGTCCTTCTGCGCCGCCTCCACCGCCCTGTTCGCGGTCGCGAGATGGGCGCCGGCATCGATAGCCGGATATTGCGTGGTGAGATAATCGAGCAGTGCCACCCGGTAATATTGCCGCTCCGACGGACAGGCTCCGGCGACGGAGCGGCCAAAATCCTGTTCCGACAGGCCCTGATTGCCGTCGCGCGAATATTCCCGCGCCAGGCAATGCCAATAATCATCGCGGCCCTGCATGGCGAGCTTCTGCGCACCCTTGGCATCGTCATCGTCGGCCATGACCGAAGACATCATGGCAGCAGATGTCATCATGACGAGCGCCGCTCCCACTATCAGCATCCGCATCTTGTTCTCCATTTTTTCGCAGATCCCGTCGCGAGCTTAGACGGGACGTCGAAACTGGCCAATCACAACTGGTTTGATTAGGATGGAGGTCCTCCTCCCGTCATCCGAGATCCTCCGTGGCCAAAGCAAAAACCGCGTCCAAAAAATCCGGCAACATCTTCATCGGCATCGGCGGCTGGACCTTCGAGCCCTGGCGCGGTGTGTTCTATCCGGAGAAGCTCACGCAAGCCAAGGAGCTGTCCTACGCCGCATCGAAGCTGACCTCGATCGAGATCAACGGCACGTATTACGGCTCGCAGAAACCGGAGAGCTTTCGCAAATGGGCGAGCGAGGTGCCCGATGGTTTCGTGTTCTCACTCAAGGGACCGCGCTTCGCCACCAATCGGCGCGTGCTGGCCGAGGCCGGAGATTCCATCAAGCGGTTCTATGATTCCGGCGTGCTGGAACTGGGCGATCATCTTGGGCCGGTGCTGTGGCAGTTCGCGCCGACCAAAAAATTCGACGGCGCCGATTTCGGCAAATTCCTCGAGCTGTTGCCGCGCAAGCTCGACGGACGCGCGCTGCGCCACGTCGTCGAGGTCCGTCACGACAGTTTCTGCACGCCGGACTTCGTCGCGCTGATCCGCGAATTCGAGACGCCCGTCGTCTTCGCCGAGCACGGCAAATATCCGGCGATCGCCGACGTCGCCGGCGATTTCGTCTATGCCCGGCTGCAGAAGGGCAATGACGAGATCAAGACGTGCTATCCGCCGAAGCAGCTCGATGCCTGGGCCAAGCGCTTTCAGGACTGGGCCGAGGGAAGTGAACCCGACGACCTGCCGAAGGTCGACAAGGCCAAGCCGAAGAAGGAGCCCCGCGACGTGTTCGCCTATGTCATCCATGAGGGCAAGGTGCGTGCGCCGGCCGGCGCCATGGAACTGATCGCGCGGGTGAGTTGAGGTGTTTCGCTAAAGGTGTCTCATGGCAAAGGCCAAAAAGCTCTTCACCATCGGCTATGAGCAGACGCCGCCCAAGGCAGTGCTCGACGAGTTGGAGCAATCCGGCGTCAAACTCGTCGTCGACGTGCGCGCGGTGACGTCATCGCGCCGGCCCGGCTTTTCCAAAAAGCAGTTGTCCGCGGGCCTTGATGAACGCGGCATCGCCTATGTCCACCTCGCCGCGCTGGGAACGCCCAAGGAAGGCCGCCTCGCCGCCCGCAGCGGGCAATACGATGTGCTGGAGAAGATTTTCTCAAAGCACCTGAAAACGCCGGAGGCCCGGGAGCAGATGGACGAGCTCTCGGCACTGGTGAAGAAAGCCGGTCCCGTCTGCCTGCTCTGCTACGAGCGCGATCACACCCATTGCCACCGCCAGATGATCGCGGAGGTCATCGAGGATCGGGATGGCGTGACCGTGAAGAATCTGGCGGGACGGCAGGTGTAGCTGCCGCCGTAGCCGTCATCCTGAGGTGCCGTAGCGAAGCGAAGGCCTCGAAGGACGACGGCGTGACGCCAATGCAGCACCTCGGCCGTACATCCTTCGAGGCTCGCTAGAGCTCGCACCTCAGGATGACGGGGAGAGAGCGGCTACCCCTCCCCAGCGAGCCTGAACGTCCCTTCCATCATCTGCACGCAGCTGCCGCCGACATGGGCCGAGACGATCTTGCCGTCCTGCTTGCGCACGCGCGTCTGCAGGATGCTGGGCCGGCCCATGTCAAAGCCCTGGCCGACCGTGAGCTTCAACTCGCCATCGCGCGTGGCATCGAGCTCGGCGAACAGCGCGGCCGCTGCGACCGTGGCGCTGCCGGTGGCGGGGTCCTCGGCGAGGCCGCTGGCGCCGCGCATGAACATGCGCGCCTGGCGCTCGCATGGCGCCTCCGCCGCGGGCACATCGCGCGTATAGAACCACGCCGCGAACGCGCCGTCGCACGGAAATACCTTGCCGAAGGCCGCCGCGTCGGATCTCGCCCGTTTGAGCGCATCGCGCGAGTGCACCTCAATCACCAGAAACGGCGTTCCAACGCTGACGACCTGAGGCGCGTGATGGTCGACCTTGATGTCGTCTGCACCGAGCGAGATGCAGCTCGCGGCATCAGCGGCCGACAATTGCGACAAACGCGCCAAAGGCTGCGGCGCGGTGAGCTCGGTGCTGATCACGCGGCCCTGCTCTCGCACGATATCGACCGGCACCAGACCCGCTTTCTCCTCGAACCGCAGGCGCGGCTTCGGCTCCTTCGCGATCGTCGCCAGCACGAAGGCGGTACCGACATTGGGATGGCCAGCGAAAGGAAGCTCCCTGACAGGCGTGAAGATGCGCACCTCGGCATCATTCGCCTTGTCGCGCGGCGGCAGCACGAAGGTCGTCTCGGAATAGTTGAACTCGGTCGCGATCGCCTGCATTTGCGTGGTCGACAACCCGCCGGCATCGAGTACCACGGCGAGCTGGTTGCCGCCGAAGGCGCGGTCGGTGAACACGTCGACGGTGATGTAGCGGCGCTGCATCTTTCATTCCCTCATGCAAGGCGCGGCCGCAACCGGCCGCATCGCGCGCCAGTGTACAAGCCGGCGGCACCGCTCGTCATGCCCCACAATTCGGTGCAATCGGAGCAATCGCGATGACGCGTTGAAGCCGAGAGCCGGCTTCCACAATGCAAGACCCGAAAGCTAGCGGAGATAGTCCATCACGCGCCTTCACCGAAGTGCAGCTCGCGCTTGAAGACCGGTTACCCCAATTGAAACACCGCCACCTTTTGCTCATAGCCGCGCACCTCGACCTCGCCGAGCGCGACGGCATCGCTGCCGTCCTCGCCCAGCGCCTCGCGCACGGCCGCGGAGATCAGGAGCTGCGAACCGAACTCCTTGTTCAGCGCCTCCAGCCGGGAAGCGAAGTTCACGGTGTCTCCGATGACGGTGTATTCCTTGCGCCGGGGCGAGCCGATATTGCCGGCGACGACCTCGCCGAAATGGATGCCGATTCCGATTCTGAGCGGCCAGCTCGTCTGCGCGTTGATGCGCTCCATCGCGGTCAGCATCTCGCGGCCCGCGGCGACCGCGCGGTGCGCGGCGTCGGAGGCCTCGAGCGGCGCACCGAACAGCGCGAGAAAGCCGTCGCCCAGAAACTTGTTCACGATGCCACCCTCGCGGTCGAGAATGTCGACCAGCACGGCGAAGGCGCCGTCGAGCCGGTCGACCACCTCCTGCGGAGTGCGCGACTGCGCGCCGGCGGTGAAGCCGCGGAAATCGACGAACATCACGGCGACGCGGCGTAGGTCGCCGGCGGCGCTCGTCCCCGCCGCCATCAGCCGCTCGACGACCTGCGGCGAAACATGCTGGCCGAAAAGGTTGGTCACCCGGTCGCGCGCGGTCGCTGCCGCAATGCTCGCCGCGAACTGGCGGCGGAGCTGCGCACCGACCGCGCCTGCAAGCACGCCGCAGATCAGGATGATGGTGCTTCGTACCGCGTGAAAATAGATCTGCGGCTCGCCGCTCCCGCTGGCAGGATCGAAGATCAGCGCCACGGCGAACAGCTCGGCCGCGGCGACAAAACCGGTGAAGGTGGAGAGCCAGAAGTCCAGCCGCAGGGTCGAGAGGATGACGAAGATGAAATAGATCAGTGGCACCGCGAAGCCCAGCGCCTGATTCGCGCCCATGGTCCGGATCTGGAGGATCAGGATCACCGTGGGTACCGAGGTTTCGATCAGCGCGCCGATATAGCGCCTGACAACCGGCAGATCGCGATCTAGCTTGAGGTTCTTCCTGATCTGGGTGTGGACCCAGACCTCGAACAGGATGAAGCCGACGAGCAGGCCGTAGACCTCGGCCAGCCCTTCGGTGCCGCGCCACACCCGGCCGACGACGGCGGGATCGACCAGGTTGATCGCAGTGAGGAACAGCATCATGACGCAGCCCGTCATGATCAGCGCCCTCACCCGCAACAGCTCGGTCCGCAGCACCTCCCGCGTCAGCTCGCGCTCGAAGTCCTCGGACATCACGGCGTGTTGCCGGGCCTTCCTGCTCGCAAAACTGACCATTCCGCCCCCTTGATTCCAGGGGCATCTTGCCTCAATCCAGCGTGCGGCGGAAGCGCGTCACGGCGATGGTCATGGCGAGCAGCATCAGGACAGCCAGGGCCAACGCATCGAAACGCAAATTTTGCATGCTCGCGCCCTTCAGCATGATGGCGCGGACGATGCGCAGATAATGCGTCAGTGGCAGGCACTCACCGACATATTGCGCCCAGGCCGGCATCCCGGCAAACGGGAACATGAAGCCGGACAGCAAGATGCTCGGCAGGAAGAACATCATCGACATCTGCATCGCCTGGAGCTGGTTCTGCACCAGCGTCGAGATCGTATACCCGATCGCCAGGTTGGTCGTGATGAACAGCGTCGAGAGCAGGGCCAACAGGAACAGATTGCCGAGCACCGGCACGCCGAACAGGCCGACCCCGATGCCGATGATGAGGAACGCCTGAACGAAACCGACCAGCACGTAGGGAATGATCTTGCCGAACATCACCTCGACCGGCTTGATCGGCATCGACAGCAGGGCCTCCATCGTGCCGCGCTCGACCTCGCGCGTGACCGAGAGCGCGGTGAAGATCAGCATGGTCATGGTCAGGATGGTGCCGACGAGGCCCGGCACGATGTTGAGGCTCGACGCGGCGGCGGGGTTGTAGCGGGCGTGCGCGCGGATCTCGAACGGCATCTCAGGAGGATCTCCGATGTAGAGATCGTGCTTGAGCGCGGTCTGCACGACCATGCCGAGCGAGCCGATCGCCGCGCTCGCCGCCACTGGATCGGTGGCGTCGGCCGCGACCAGCAGCGCCGGCTTATCGCCGCGCCGCACTGCCCGCTCGAAGCCACGCGGGATCTCGACGCCGAACAGCACCTTGCCGGATTTCAGGAGATTGTCGAAATCCTCAACGTCGTGGACTTCGTAGAGAAAGCGGAAATAGGCGGTGTTCTCCAGCGCCTTCAGGATCGAGCGTGCGAGATCGGAGTCCTCCTGGAGCAGCACCGCGCTCGGCAGATTGTGCGGCGTGGTGTTGATGGCGTAGCCGAACAAGAGCAGCTGCATCACCGGCAGCATCACGATCATCGCAAACGACACCCGGTCCCGCCTGAGCTGGATGAACTCCTTGATCAGCATCGCATAGGAGCGCCTCCAGAAGCCGAAGCGCTCCCGGATCGCGTGCCGTGGTTCGGGACGATCGACGGCGGTCATTGGAAATTGTCCTTGGAACGGCCCATCAACTCGATGAACACATCTTCCAGTGACGGCGACGATTTGTGCCAGTGCAGCCCGCTTTTCTCGCACCATGGTGCGATGCTGGCTTCGAGCGCGGCGACGTCGCGGCCGGAGACGTGCAGCGACGTGCCGAACGGCGCCACCATGTCGATTCCCGGCTTGCCGGTGAGCGCAGCCGCGAGCTCGTTCAGGTCCTCGCCCGTCACGGTGTAGGTCGTCAGCGCGGATTTCGCGATCACCTCCTCCACGGTGCCGTGCACGAGCAGATGGCCATAGGCGATATAAGCGATCTCGTGACAGCGCTCGGCCTCGTCCATGTAGTGGGTCGAGACCAGCACGGTGAGACCGTCGGCCGCCAGTGCATGAATCTCGTTCCAGAAATCGCGCCGCGCCTTCGGGTCGACGCCGGCGGTCGGTTCGTCCAACAGCAGCAGTTTCGGACTCGGCAATGTGCAGGCACCCAGCGCCAACCGCTGCTTCCAGCCGCCGGAGAGCTCGCCCGCGAGCTGTTCCTCGCGCCCCGAGAGCCCGATCCGCTTGATCATGTCGCGCGCGGCGCCGCGTGCATCGCGAAGGCCGTACAGCCGCGCGACGAATTCGAGGTTTTCGCGGACTGAGAGATCCTGATAGAGGCTGAACCGCTGGGTCATGTAGCCGACCTGGCGCTTGATCTTTTCGGCATCGCGCCTGATGTCGTAGCCGAGGCAGGTGCCCTCGCCGCTGTCGGGCGTGAGCAGGCCGCAGAGGATGCGGATGGTCGTCGTCTTGCCGGAGCCGTTTGGGCCGAGGAAGCCGTAGATCGAACCCCGCTTCACCTGCATCGACAGATCGTGCACGACCTCGCGGCCGCCGAACGACTTGGTCAGGCCCTTGACGTCGATCGCAATGCCATTGGCGCCGCTCATCGCTTGTCCGCCACCGGAGTCTTTGGATTGAGATGGACGTCGATGGGTTGTCCGACACGCAAGGCATCGGGACGCGAGGGCCGAGCCTGGATCAGGTAGACGAGCTTGTTGCGCTCCTCAAGGCTGTAAATGACAGGCGGAGTGTATTCGGCCGAAGTCGCGATGAAATAGATCTTTGCGGTGAGATCGGCGGCGCAATTGTCGCACGCGATCCGCACCGTATCGCCGATCGCGAGCTTCGGCAGCTCGGTCTCCGGCACGAAGAAGCGCAGCTTCATATTGCCGGGCGGCATGATCGAGAGCACCGGCCGTTGCGCCGCCACCATCTCGCCCTCGCGAAAATAGATCTGCTGGATGGTGCCGGCGACTGGCGCAAACCCTTTGCGCCGCGCCATCCGCGTCTCCGAGGTCACCACCCGCGCCTCGGCGACGCGCAAGGCGGAGACGGCCGAGTCGAGATTGGCCTGCGTGCCCGAGCCGGTCTTGCTCAGCGAGGCCGCGCGGTCATAGGTCTGCTGCGCGTTGGCAAGCGTCGCCTTGTTCTGGTTGAGATCGGCAAGCTGGAGATCGTCGTCAACGGAATAGAGGTGATCGCCGACCTTGACTTCGTCGCCCTCGCGGATGTTCAGCTTCGTCACGCGGCCGGCCTCGTCCGGGCTGACGAAGATCATGTCGGCCTCGACCCAGCCCTGGAAGCCGGGATCACGTTTCTCCTTGCACCCAGCAAGCCCAGTTGCGAGCGCGATGATCAGTGCAGCTCCGAAAATTACCTGCGACGACCTCATGTCGTGCTCCGTTCGCCAAAAATCAAATCGAGATGAACGCGCAGCATGTCCTGCGCGTCGAGCGGCGCGTGCCGCGCAAACAGGCTCTGCCAGATCACCGCGATCATCGCGGGTGCGACCAGGATCTGCGGATAATGCGCCAGGTTCTTCTGGCGGATCTCGCCGCGGGCAATGCCGAGCTCGATCAGCGCGCGCATGGCGGCGATGCCGCGCGAGACAACCTCGCGGTAGTAGAAATCGGCCACGGAGGGAAACCGTGGCCCCTCGGCCACTATCAGGCGCACGAGATCGCCGCGCCTGGTGCCGATGACCTCCTTCAGGAAGTTGCTGGCAAACGCCTCGACGAGATCGCGCACCGAGCCCGCCGGTGGCGGCAATGCCGTCAACCGGGTCACGACAGGCACGATCACCGTCCGCACCAGCTCCTCGAACATCGATTCCTTGTCCTTGAAGTGCAGGTAGATGGTGCCCTTGGCGACACCCGCGCGCTTCGCGATGTCGTCGAGCCGCGTGGCGGCAAAGCCGCGCGCGATGAATTCCTCCATCGCGGCCTCCACGATCGCCGCACGTCGTTCCGCCGCACGCGTGGCGCGGCTCGACGCGGGCATGGCGTCGTTGCCAGCGCGTGAATTGGCCTTCGCGTCGGAGCGAGCTGCGGGTGGCGTGGCGGCTTTGGTGGGCTTTCTGGTCATCCGCAATATTTGACTGACTAGTCAGTCATAGTCAAGACAGCACGGCGGACCCAATCTGACAAACAAATTAGCCTTGACTAATTCATTAGCATATACTAATCTGAATCCTATGATCGAAGCCGCTCCAAATCCCGTGACCACCGTGATGCGCGCCCTCGCCGATCCGACACGGCGCGCCGTGTTCGAGCGCGTCTTCGAGAGCAAGGAGATCAGCGTCGCCGAGCTCACGCGCGGAAGTGGCGTGACGCAAGGTGCGATCTCGCAACATTTGAAGTCCCTCAAGCAGGCCGGCCTCGTCGCCGAGCGTGCCGAGGGCCGCAACGTCTATTACCGTGCCGCGCCGCAAGGCCTCGAACCGCTGGTCTCCTGGATGGACCATTACGGCGTGTTCTGGCGCGAGCGCTTCCAGAACCTGCGTGACCTCTTGAAGGAGATCGATCCGTGAGTGCTGTTGAATTGAAAGCCGAGACAAAAGACATCGTCCTCGACGAGGTGCTCCCTCACGCACCGGAGACGATCTGGAAGGCGCTGACCAGCGCCCAGCTGATCGCGCGCTGGCTGATGCCGCCGACCGGTTTCGAGGCCGTCGAAGGCAACACTTTCACCTACCAGACCACGCCGGGCGGCGCCTGGGATGGCGTCATCCATTGCCGCGTCTTGGAGGTCATGCCGAACCGCCGCCTCGTCTACGCTTGGAAGGGCGGGGATGAGCGCAACACCGGTTACGGCGCGCCGCTCGACACTGTCGTGACGTGGTCCCTCACCCCGGTCGAGGCCGGCACGCGGATCCGTCTGGTTCATGCGGGCTTCGTCATACCCAGGAACGAGTCGGCCTACACGGGCATGAGCGGCGGCTGGAAGAAGGTCGTCCGCCAGCTCGATGAGATCAGCGGCGAAGACAAGTAAGGAGTTATCGCAATGACCAAGCCGTTTACCGGCGGCTGCGCCTGCGGCGCGATCCGCTATTCGATTCTGGGTGAGCCCCTGTTCAGCAATCACTGCCAGTGCCGGGACTGCCAGCGCGAAAGCGGTAGCGGCCACGGCTCGTACATGACCTTCGCGCGCGCCGGCGTCACCGTGACGGGCGAAGCGAAGCACTGGGAGATGGTCGGCGACAGCGGCAACGTGAAAACACGCGGTTTCTGCGCCCAGTGCGGCTTGCCTGTTTATCTGACCTTCGCGGCCATGCCCGACATCTTCACCATCCGCGCCGCAAGCCTCGACGAACCCGCCCGCTACGAGCCGCAAGTGGTGACTTACGCCGCGCGCGGACATGCCTGGGATCGCCTCGACCCGGACCTTCCGAAGTTCGCGGGCATGCCGCCGGGGTGATAGCTGCCGCGCAAACGGTGCGCTCCCTCCCCCGCTTGCCGAGGGTTGGGGAGAGGGTGTCGCCGCAACGGGACAATCGCCAAGCGGAGAGAGCCCTCACCCGCGCCTTCGGCGCGACCTCTCCCGCAAGCGGGAGAGGTGAAACACCAAGCACCTGCCTCAACTATGAAACTTCAACCCGTCGACGATCTTATCGATCACCTTGCGCTCGGCGCGCACAGCGAGACCGACGAGGTTGAGATCGGCCCGCGCCACCGCCCTCACCGCTTCGCGATTGGCGGCATCATGTGTGGTCTTGAACATGTCCTCGGTATAGACCGCCGGCTTGACGTTGCGCGTCAGAGCCCGCTCGAGCGCGCGCGTCAATGCGGAACCGTCGGCACCATAGATCAGAATCGGCTGGCCGATCAGCGCGTGATAGTTCGTGCCCGACGCGTCTTCATAGGGTTCGCCAATGCAATCGGGAAACGCAGCCGCGATGCCGCTGGTGAGGAAGGCCGCGACGTTGAGCTTCTGCCAGGCTTGAAGATCGGTGCGGATCACGATGGCGATCTTGGTATCGAACTGCATGCAACTCCTCGACTGTCATTCCGGATTCGATGCTACGCACCATCCGAATGACTGCAACAGGAATCAACCCTTCGCGTCGCAGGCCCAGGCGCGGATCACGCATTCCTTGCCGCCGTATTTGTAGCATTCGCGCGTGGCGGCATTGAGCGTGGCCGAGATCTTCGGCTTGACGGCATAGCCGTAGGCGCCGCAGGGATTGGAAAGATCGACCGACATCGCGGCGCAGGCGCGCTTCATCGTCACGGTCGTGCAGTCGCCTTTGCACTGCTTCTGCGCCGCCGCGCGAGCTTCGTGCTCGGCGCCATAATCGAAGGCCTGACCATAGGCACCGCACTTGCCGACTGCAAATGCACCGGCGGCATGTGCGTCCGTGATGTGGCGAGCGCCCGCGACGCAGACGGACAGCGCAAAGAAAAACATCGCGCAACGGCGCGCGACGACGTTCGAAGCCATGGAAAAACCCCTCCCCCCAAGGCAGGCGAAGTGGACTGTAAGCGCCGGTTGTTTCCAGATGGTGAACGGGGCGTTGAAATTGAGGCGTGCCACCAATTTCGGATCGCAGTCTGGGGAATGGTGGGCATGGCGCTACGCGCCTTAGTCCACCCTAGGTCAGCGTCAGCCCCGCCGTGCCGCTTCCAACGCCTGCGGCGTGTCGATGTCGAGAAAGGCGCTCTCGCCGTCGACCGGCACTTCGGCGACCGCCTCGGTGTGCTTGGCGATCAGATGGCGCGCGCCGACATCGCCATCGAGCGTCATCAACTCCTTGAAGAAGCGGCGCGACCACAGCACGGGGTTGCCGCGGCGGCCTTCGCTGACGGGCACGACGATGAGATTGCCGCGGTCCGGTGCGAACGCGTCGATGAGACGGTCGATCAGACCGGCATCGATCAGCGGCATGTCGCCGAGGCACACCACAGCGCCGTCGGACGTCTCGGGCACGGCCGCAATGCCGGCCTTGACCGAGCTTGCGATGCCGCCGGCGAAATCCGGATTCCGAGCGAAACGCACCTTCAGGCCTTGCAAGGCTTGCTCGATCAGCTCGGTCTGGTGGCCGGTGACGACGATGACCTCCGATGCTTTCGAGGCCAGCGCCTGCTCGGTCGCAATCCGCACCAGCTTCTTGCCGTCGAGCTCGGCGAGTAGCTTGTTCGGCCCACCCATCCGGGTCGAACGGCCCGCCGCGAGTACGATGACCGCGACGTGGTTGTTGCCCTCGATCTCCGGTTTTGCGCGCGGCTGCGGGCGCGTGACGATCTCCATGAGGAGGCCACCGACGCCCATACCCATAAGCTCGGAACGGGTCACCTTGATGCCGGCCAGCAGCCGCATCAGCACCCAGTCGAAGCCGTTCTCGACCGGCGACCGCGCGCAGCCGGGCGCGCCCAGCACCGGCACGGTGCCGGCCCGGGCAATCAGCAGCAGATTGCCGGGATCGACTGGCATGCCGAAATGCTCGATCTCGCCGCCGATGCCGGTCACGGCCGCAGGGATCACGTCGCGACGGTCGGCGATAGCGGATGCCCCGAACACGATCACGAGCTCGGCGCCAAGTCCCAGCAGTTCCTTGACCGCAGCCGACAGCGCCTGCTCCTCATGCGCAACCCGCCGCTCGGCGATGATGCCGGCGCCGGCTGGCGCCAGCCGCTCGGCGGTGACGCGCAACGTCTTGTCGATCACCTTGGAGGACAGGCCGGGCAACAGCGTCGAGACCACGCCGACACGCTTGATGACGTAAGGCGCGATCTTCAGAACGTCGCGACCCGCGGCCTTCACCGCGGCATCACGCAAGTTTCCTTCGACCCCGAACGGGATGATCTTGACGGTGCCGACCATCTCGCCCTCGACCACCGGCTTGAAGGCGGAGAGCGTGGCAAAGGTAATGGCCTCGTCGATATTGTTGATGCGGTCCACCGCGGCGCGATCGATCACCAGCACGCCGGGGCGCGCGGCGAACAGATTGGCGCGACCGGTGAAGGCCCGCTCGACATGAATGCCATCGCCACCGACCGCGAGCGCGATGCTGGCGGCAGCGATGTCCTCGGAGACATCGCCCTCCTCCATCCGCACCACCACAATGTCCTTGATGGCGGCACGCTCCAGCGCCTCGACCTCGGTGGGCCCGATCGTCGTGCCCTTTTTCAACACCAGCGGCCCCTGTCGCAGGGTGTGGACGGTCACCCCGCCGATCGCATCCCTGGGGCTCGCCGGGCCGAACTTCATGCGGCTTCTTCTTTTTCTTTGGGCGGCAGGCGAAGCACTGCCGTGATCTCGGCCATGATCGACACCGCGATCTCGGACGGCGAGACCGCGCCGATCGCAAGCCCGATCGGCGCGTGGATGCGCGCGATGTCAGCCTCCTTGGCGCCCTGCGCCCGCAGCCGGTCGCCGCGCTTGGCGTGCGTCTTCCGCGAGCCGAGCGCGCCGATATAGAAGCAGTTGCGCTCGAAGGCGTGCAGCAGCGCGGGGTCGTCGATCTTGGGATCGTGCGTCACCGCGACGAAGGCCGTGTAGGAATCGACATTGAGCGGCGGTAGCGCCGTGTCTGGCCATTCCGCGACCAGCGGAACGTCGGGGAAGCGCTCGGGGCTCGCAAAGGCCGTGCGCGGATCGACCACGGTGACGTCGTAGCCGAGCGAGCGCGCCAGCGGCGCCAGGGCCTGGCTGATATGGACGGCGCCGACGATGACGAGCTTTGCGGTCGGCGCATAGACGTTGAGGAATAGCTTCTTGCCGCCGGCTTCGACGCTGGCGCTTTTGCCCATGCGGAGCTGCTTGTTCAGCTCGGCGCGCAAGGGATCGCTAGCGAAGTCCCTGGCCTTCACCAGGCGCTGCTCACCGCTCTCGGTGTCGGTGACCAAAATCACCGGGCGGCGCGCGGCGCGCTCGGTATTGAGTTCGTGCAGGATCTCGAGCTTCACGGCTAACCGACCTTCTCGACGAAGACGCGGATGGTGCCGCCGCAGGACAGCCCGACATTCCAGGCAGTCTCGTCGGCAACGCCAAACTCCAGCATCCTGGGCTTGCCGCTCTGGATCACATCCATGGCCTCCGTGACCACGGCGCCCTCGACGCAGCCGCCGGAGACGGACCCCAGGAACGTGCCCTCGTCGTTGATGACGAGGCTCGAGCCCGCCGGACGCGGTGCCGAGCCCCAGGTCTCCACCACGGTGGCGAGCGCGACGCCACGGCCGGCCTTCTGCCAGTCCTCCGCCGCCTTCAGAATATCCTCGTCGCGATCGAGCATGGCTACCTCTCAGGCTGCGGAGCGGATCAGGCTGCGGTGATGCGGCGGCAGCGGCCGGGAGAGCGTGGCGATCAGCTCCTGGATCGAGCTCAAATTATGTACCGGACGGAATTCGTCAACGTGCGGCAGCATCATTTTGATGCCTTGGGCCTTGGCCTCGAAGCCGCCGAACCGCAGCAGCGGGTTGAGCCAGATCAGCCGCCGGCAGGAGCGGTGCAGCCGGTCCATCTCGAAGGCGAGCTTGGAATCGGCCTCCCGCTCGAGTCCGTCGGAGATCAGCAGCACGATGGCGCCCTGGCTCAGCACGCGCCGCGCCCATAATTTGTTGAAATTGTGCAGGGAAGCCGAGATCCGCGTGCCGCCGGCCCAGTCCTCGACCGAGGCCGAGCAGCTCGCCAGCGCCTCGTCGGGGTCGCGCTGGCGCAGCGCCCGGGTCACGTTGGTGAGGCGCGTGCCAAACAGGAACACCGAGACACGTTTTCGCGCGTCCCCTATGGCATGCAGGAAATGCAGGAACAGGCGGGTGTACTCGCTCATCGAACCCGAGATGTCGAGCAGCGCGACGATCGGCGCCGGTTTCTCGATCCGCCCGAGGCGATGGATGTCGATGATGTCGCCGCCGGTGCGCAAGGACGCGCGTAAGGTGCGGCGCAAATCGAGGCGAAGCCCGCGCGAGTCGGGCCGGTGCCGACGCGTCAGAAGCTCGGCCTGCGGCAATCGCATCCGCTCGACGGCGCGGAGCGCCTCAGTGATCTCAGCCGCGCTCATCTGCGCAAAATCCTTTTTCTGAAGGATTTCCTTGTCCGAGACCGACAGGCGCAAATCCTGCTCCTGGTGCTGCGGCGTCTCCGTCATGCGCGGCTGCGACATCGCCTCCTGGACGCGGCGGGAGCCGGCCTGGGGCTTCTTCTTGGCCTGTTCCGGCAACGGCACCGAATCCAGCATGTGCTTCCACTCTTCCGATGCACGGAAGAACAGGTTGAAGGCCTGCTTGAAGATCAGCGCATGCTCGTGGCGCTTGACGAAGATCGCCTCCAGGGTGGTGAAGACGTCGGCGCGTTTGCCGATGTCGATCACCTCAAGCGCGCTCATGGCATCGATGACCGCACCCGGCCCGACCGGCATGCCCGTCGAACGCAGCGCACGGGCGAAGCCGACGATGTTGTCGGCGAATTGCTCGGTTTGCTCAGGCGCAAGGTGGTTGATGGCCATGCTTCATCACTCTCAGCCGTCATTTCGGGGCGCGCCTCTTGGCGCGAGCCCGGAATCCATTCATCTACTCACTCTGCGCACCAATGGATTCCGGGGTTCGCGCTACGCGCGCCCCGGAATGACGAGCTCAGTTATGACGCGCCCGCGTCAATTCTCGCTCGTCGCTTCCTTCAGCACCTTCTGCAAGGTGTCGCCCTGCATCCGCGTGATGTCGTCCTGGTATTTGAGTAGCGCGCCCAGCGTGTCGCCGACCACTTGCGGGGTCAGCGAGCGGGCGTCGAGCTCCGACAGCGCGGTGGCCCAGTCGATGGTCTCGGCGACGCCAGGCGACTTGTAGAAATCCTGATTGCGCAGCGCCTGGACGAAGCGCACGACCTGCTGCGACAATTTTGCGGAGATGCCCGGCACGCGCGATTTGACGATCGCGAGCTCGCGATCGGCGTCGGGATAATCGACCCAGTGATAGAGACAGCGCCGCTTCAGCGCGTCGTGGATCTCGCGGGTGCGGTTGGAGGTGATGATGACGATTGGCGGGCTTGGCGCCTTGACGGTGCCGAATTCGGGGATCGTCACCTGGAAGTCGCTGAGGATTTCGAGCAGATACGCCTCGAACGCCTCGTCGGCGCGGTCGAGCTCGTCGATCAGCAGCACCGGCGGCCCGGCCACGTCGGGCTCCAGCGCCTGCAGCAGCGGTCGCTTGATCATGTAGCGATCGGCGAAGATGTCGGACGACAATTGATCGCGATCGGTGTCGCCGGCGGCCTCGGCCATCCGGATCGCGATCATCTGCGCGGCGCTATTCCACTCGTAGACCGCGGAGGAGACGTCGAGGCCTTCGTAACACTGCAGGCGGATCAGCTTCCGCCCCAGCGCCGCCGACAGCACTTTTGCGATCTCGGTCTTGCCGACGCCGGCCTCGCCTTCCAGAAACAGCGGCCGGCCCATGCGCAGCGACAGATAGGTCACCGTGGCCAGCGATCGCTCGGCGAGATAGCCGCGCGACGTCAGGAGTTCGAGCATCGAATCGACCGATGCCGGCAATACAACTGAAGTGTTGGCACCGGGCGTATTGGCCGCTGAGGTCATGAAAAAGCCAGTCTCGCTACGCCCTCACCGGGGACAAGTTTGGGCCGAGGCGTGAGGATCACTCACTCCTTGGCGTTGGCGGCGTCGAGGGCGCGCCGCGTCAGCACGCCGATGAGGTGCGCGCGGTATTCGGCGCTGCCATGGATGTCGCTGTTGAGGCCGTCCGCCGGCACCTCGATGCCGTCAAGCGCCTTCGCGGCGAAGCGCTTCTTCAAGGCTTCCTCGAACGCGGTGACACGAAACACGCCTTCGGAGCCGGCGCCGGTGACCGCGACCCGCACGTCGGAGGGACGCCGCGCCACGAACACGCCGACCAGCGCGTAACGCGAGGCCTGGTTGCGGAACTTGATATAGGCCGCCTTCTTCGGCAGCGGGAACATCACCTTGGTGATGATCTCGTCGGCCTCGAGTGCCGTCGTGAACAGGCCCTGGAAATACTCCTCTGCCTTGAGGCGGCGCTTGTTGGTGACGATGGTCGCGCCGAGCGCAAGCACGGCAGCCGGATAGTCCGCGGTCGGATCGTTGTTGGCGAGCGAGCCGCCGATCGTGCCCTTGTGGCGCACGGCGGGATCGCCGATTCCGCCGGCCAGGTTCGCGAGCGCCGGGATCGCCTCGCCGACGATGGCGGAGCTTGCGACCTCGGCATGCCTGGCGGTGGCACCGATCACGAGCGCGCGGCCCTTCATCTCAATCGTGTTGAGACCATCGATGTGAGAGAGGTCAACCAGATGCGGCGGGCTGGCCAGGCGCTGTTTCATGACAGGAATCAGCGTGTGGCCGCCGGCGATCACCTTGGCGTCTTCGTTCTTCACCAGGAGGTTGGCGGCCTGCCGAACGGTCCCGGGGCGATGGTATTTGAAATCGTACATCTGAATGTCCTGATCGCAGAGTGCGCGCGCGGTTTAAGCGAGATCGGATTTCGCCATCGCCTTGGCGCCGGCGGAGATCGAGGTGACGATGTTCTGGTAGCCGGTGCAGCGGCAGAGATTGCCTTCCAGCTCCTCGCGGATGGTGTGGTCGTCGAGCTCGTTGCCCTTGCGATGGACGATGTCGATCGCGGTCATGATCATGCCGGGCGTGCAGAAGCCGCACTGCAGGCCATGGTGTTCGCGGAAGGCCTCCTGCATCGGATGCAGCGGCGCGCCGTCGGCGGCCAACCCCTCGATCGTCTTGACCTCGTGGCCGTCGGCCATCACGGCGAGCGTGGTGCAGGACTTCACGGCCTTGCCGTCCAGATGCACGACGCAGGCGCCGCACTGCGAAGTGTCGCAGCCGACATGGGTGCCGGTGAGTCGCAGATTCTCGCGCAGGAACTGCACCAGCAGGGTGCGGGGATCGACATTGGCCGTGACAGGATTGCCGTTCACGATGAGGGAGATTTTTGCCATAAGCACTCTCTATCAGCGCCCCGACGGGTCCCGTCGAAGCGGTTCTTATAATTATTCCAACCCATCATATGGGCCATTATGCCCCGGGGCAACATCACCGGGAATGCAAGGTGCCATGACAAAACGCGATATGCCGAAAGTCGCAATGCTTGAGGTATTGGCCTTCAGCCCTGTACCGCCTTGGCGAAGTTCGCGAAAAATTCGTCGGCCAGTTTCTTGGCGGCGCCATTGATCAGGCGCTGGCCGAGCTGCGCCAACTTGCCGCCGATCTGCGCCTCGACCTCGTAGGACAAAAGCGTGCCGCCGTCCTTCTCCGCAAGCTTGACCACGGCGCCACCCTTGGCGAAGCCGACCACCCCGCCCTCGCCTTCGCCGGAGATCTTGTAGCCGTTCGGCGGGTCGAGATCGGACAGCGTGACCTTGCCTTTGAAGCGCGCCGACACCGGACCGACCTTCATTTTCGCCGTTGCGCGAAAGCCGCCATCGTCGGTCTTCTCCAGCTCCTCGCAGCCGGGGATGCAGGCCTTCAGCACCTCGGCATCGTTGAGCTTGGCCCACACGGCCTCGCGCGGCGCCGCAAGCTGGACTTCGCCGTTCATCGTCATGGCCATTGGGTGCCTCCCGGGATATCGAACTTGGATCGCGCAACAAATAAGGCTGCTCAAGTACCGCAGAGAGGCGGCAAAAGAAAGGGTGGCCCTCGGTCACGTGCAATGCATATTCGCAACTGCAAAAAGCTTGCGCCGCCGGTTTGGGATTGGCACAGGCGGGCCATGGTGGTTAGGTCCCGCACAATATGAGCACATCCCTCTCCCCCCTGCTCGCACCGATGCTGTCGAGCGTGGCCATGCGCGCGGTCTGCGACGACCGGTCGACCCTCCAGAATATGCTCGATTTCGAGGCAGCCCTGGCCCGAGCCGAGGCGGCAACGGGTGTGATTCCCGCGTCAGCGGTGGGCCCGATCGAAGCCGCGTGCAAGGCCGATACCTTCGACACGGCTGCGCTGGCGGAGGCCGCGACACGATCCGGCAATCTCGCGATCCCCCTGGTCAAGACGCTGACCGCCAATGTCGGCAAGGCCGACGCCGAGGCCGCCCGCTACGTGCATTGGGGCGCGACCAGCCAGGACGTCATCGACACCGCGACCATGCTCACGCTTCGCGCCGGCATCGATGCGTTGGACGCCGATCTCAGCCGCGCCATCAAGGGCTTTGCCGCGCTGGCACGAGCCCACCGCAACACGGCAATGGTGGCGCGAACCTGGCTCCAGCACGCGCTGCCGATGCCGTTCGGGCTGAAGGCCGCCGAATACGCCGCAAGCCTTGCCCGCGCCCGCTGCCGCCTCAGGCGGCTGCGCCGCGAAGGCCTCGCGCTGCAATTCGGCGGTGCGGCCGGCACGCTCGCCGCGCTCGGCGACAAGGGGCTCGCGGTCGCCGAGCGATTGGCGCAGGAGCTCAACCTGCCGCTGCCAGAAGCCCCCTGGCACACCCACCGCGACCGCATCGCGGAAGCCGCGTCGAGCTTTGCGATTCTCGCCGGAAGCTGCGGCAAGATCGCGCGCGACGTCTCGCTGCTGATGCAGACCGACGTGGCCGAGGCGTTCGAGCCTGCCGGCGAAGGCCGCGGCGGCTCCTCGACCATGCCGCACAAGCGCAACCCTGTGGCCGCAGCAAGCGCCCTGGGCTGCGCAACCATGGCACCCCAGCTCGCCGCGACGATTTTTGCCGCACAGGTGCAGGACCATGAGCGCAGCGCCGGCCCGTGGCACGCGGAATGGCCGACGCTGCCGCAATTGATGCTGGTCACCTCCGGTGCCCTCGCGGCGATCGTCGATATCGCCGAAGGCCTCGATGTCGATGCGGCGCGCATGCGCAGCAATCTCGATGCGACGCACGGCCTGATCATGGCGGAAGCGGTCACCTTTGCGCTAGCCGAGACGATCGGCAAGAGCGATGCGCATCATCTCGTTGAAGCCGCGAGCAAGCGCGCGGTCGCCGAGAAGAAGCATCTGCGGGAAGTGTTGTTGGTTGATTCGCGGGTCACCGCGCATCTTACGGCACAGAAAATTGCGGCGTTGTTCGAGCCGATGGCCTATCAAGGCGCTTCCCAAGCCCTGATCGACCGCCTGCTCGACAGCCTCGAACGCGAATGAAGCAGTCCTGAGCGCAAATAAAACGGAGACGCCCGCATGCCCATGATCGATGCCGACGGTTGCCTGATCAACGTCTCCGTCGAGGGCCGCGACGGCGGGCCGACGCTGATGCTCTCGAACTCGCTCGGCTGCACGCTGCAGATGTGGGAGCCGCAGATGAAGGCACTGACGCAGATATTCCGCGTCATCCGCTACGACCGCCGCGGACACGGCAAGTCCAATGTTCCGCCCGGCCCCTATACGATGGAGCGCTTCGGCCGCGACGTGCTGGCGATCCTCGACGACCTCAATATCGAGAAAGTGCACTGGTGCGGCCTGTCGATGGGCGGCATGGTCGGACAATGGCTGGGCGCGAACGCGCCGGAGCGCTTCGGCAAGCTCATCCTCGCCAACACCTCCTGCTACTATGCCGAGCCGACCAAATGGCTGGAACGCATCGATGCCGTGAAGAAGGGCGGCATCGCCGCCGTCGCCGATGCCGTTATTGCCGGCTGGCTCACCCAGGATTTCCGCGAGCGCGCGCCCGACATCACCGCCAGGATGAAGGCGATGCTGCTGGCCTCGCCGGTCGAAGGCTATCTCGCCTGCTGCGAGGCGCTGTCGACGCTCGACCAGCGCGCGCTGCTGCCGAAGATCAAGAGCCCGACGCTGGTGATCGCCGGTCGCCACGACATGGCGACGCCGATTTCGGCGGCTGAATTGATCCGCTCAAGCATTCCCGGCGCGAGCATGACCATCATCGACGCCGCCCACATTTCCAATGTCGAGCAGCCGCACGCGTTCACCGACGCGGTGGTGGGCTTTTTGACGCAACGCTGATTGCGCCATCGTCATTCCGGGGCGATGCGAAGCATCGCACCGGGAATCTCGATCCGCATTCACCCACTTCGAGATTCCGGGTTCGCCTCTCCGAGGCGCCCCGGAATGACTGATCCGGAGGAGAACAGCATGGACGACCAGAAACGCCGCGATGCCGGCATGAACGTGCGCCGAAAAGTGCTGGGTAATGCCTGGGTCGACAAGTCGATCGCGGGTCGCAATGCATTCAACACCGATTTCCAGGACATGATCACGCGCTACGCCTGGGGCGAGATCTGGACGCGGCCGCATTTCGACGAGCGCACGCGGCGGGTGCTGGTGATCGGCACCATGGTTGCGCTTGGCCAATGGGACGAATTCCGCCTGCATGTGCGTGCGGCCCTCGCCGAGGGCGGCTTCACGCCCGACGACATCAAGGAAATCCTGCTGCAGCAGGCGATCTATTGCGGCGTGCCGGCGGCGAACCACGCCGTCAAGGAAGCCTCAGCGATTGTGCAGGAGCTCGGCCTGCTCAAGACCTAGCGGCGGGGTGGCCTCGACGGGCTTCTGAACGATCTTGGGCGCCGCCGCGGGCCCTTCGATCACCACCACGATCGCGGCACCGAGCAGGAGCAGGAGCTCGGTGGCGTGCAGCCGCAGCGCGGCCATCTCGCCGACCTTCGAAGCCATGATCATGCTCGCAAACGAGATCAGGCTGCCGATCGCGAGCGCGATGCCGAGCGCTTCGTCGCTGCCGCCGTTGTTGCGGACGCGGGGGATGCAGAGCAGCGCAAGGTAGATCGCAAAGAACGCCACCACCGTCAGTCGCCCCAGTGCCAGCAGCCAGGCGGCGCGCACGGTGTCCATCCCCGCCATGTGGAGATGGTCGCTGAGGAAAAGAGCCACCGCGACGCTCGGCCGCTCATAAAGGCCGTGAACCGGCGCCACCATAATGTTGAAGGCAACGAGGGTCCAGGCCGGGATGAAATAGGTCGCCAGAAGTGCGCCGTTGACCGAACCGATCCGCCAGTTTCCGAACATGCCGCTTCCCGCTTCGCTTAGCCCGCGCCTTCGATGGAAGGCCTTGCCGGGAGCTAACTCGCATCAGACTGTGGCGGCAATTTAAACCCTTCGTTTACCTTACCTGCTCCCGACAGGCATCCAATCGGGCGCCAGCGGAACCGGTTCCGCCCCTTGTGGGGGAACCGGAGCCCCAAATGATCTCTGTAAAAGCCTTGATGCGGAGGCGGGGCCGGTTGCAGCCGCCAGTTCCCTCCTGTTACAAAACGAGAATGCTTAAGGGCTGCCGGGGCCCCGAAGAAACCAGCACACTCTCTCGAAGAGCTCCCTTTGAGCCGCGTCAGATTTGGGTACGGCAGCCTATGGATTATTTCGCCCAGCAGCTCATCAACGGCCTCGTGCTCGGCTCGATCTACGGGCTGATCGCGATCGGCTACACGATGGTCTACGGCATCGTCGGGATGATCAACTTCGCCCATGGCGATGTCTTCATGATCGGCGGCTTCATCGCCCTGATCACCTTCCTTCTCCTGGTCTCGACCGGCCTGACTGCGGTCCCGGTGATCCTTTTGATCGTAATCCTGGTCTCGATGGCGATCACCGCCCTGTATGGCTGGACCATCGAGCGCATTGCCTACCGTCCGCTGCGCCACTCGTTCCGCCTCGCGCCGATGCTGTCGGCGATCGGCATGTCGTTCGTGCTGACCAACTATTCGCAGGTGGCGCAAGGCGCGCGGGTGAAGCCAGTGCCGCCAGTGATCACCGGCGGCTACACGCTGCACGAGAGCGCCGATGGCTTCGTCATCCAGCTCTCCAACATCCAGATCGTGGTGGTCATCACCACCATCGTGCTGCTGGCGATCTTCACCTGGCTGGTGTCGCGCACCCGGCTCGGGCGCGATATGCGCGCTTGCGAGCAGGACCAGACCATGGCGGCGCTGCTCGGCGTCAACGTCGACCGCACCATCTCCATGACCTTCGTGATCGGCGCTGCGCTCGCCGCGGTGGCCGGCCTGATGTACCTGCTCTATTACGGGCTGGTCGATTTCTTCATGGGCTTCGTCGCCGGCATCAAGGCGTTCACCGCGGCCGTACTCGGCGGCATCGGCTCGCTGCCCGGCGCCATGCTCGGGGGGCTCGCGATCGGGCTGATCGAGACGTTCTGGTCGGCCTATTTCTCGGTCGAGTACAAGGACGTCGCCGCGTTCTCGATCCTGATCGTCGTGCTGATCTTCATGCCGACCGGCCTGCTCGGCCGCCCCGAAGTCGAAAAAGTCTGACGGTCGCGCGCGTGAAAACTCCCTCGATCAATACGGCCAAGACTGCATCGGGCATCCCCGCTCTCCTGAAGACCGCCTGCTTCAACGCTCTGATCGCGCTGGTGCTGTTCTCGCTGATGGTCGGCGTCCGCACCGAAGCCGGCTCCGACGGCCAGCTCACCTATTGGACGCGCTTCGGCGAGGTCGCCTCCCTCGTCGCCGCGGTATTCGGCGGCTCGATCGTGCTCGAGCTGCTCAAGCAATGGATCGGTCCGACCGGCGCCGAGAAGCTGGTGCCGCCGGCGGTGCGGAGCGGAATGTCGTTCCTCGGCCGCTATCTCGCACCGGCGCTCCTGATCTTCACGCTGCTGGTGCCCGTGATCTTCCATGACCAGCGCTACATCCTCGATCTCGCTATTCTCGTGCTCACCTATGTGATGCTTGGGTGGGGGTTGAACGTCGTGGTCGGCCTCGCCGGCCTGCTCGATCTCGGCTACGTCGCCTTCTATGCGGTCGGCGCCTATTCCTACGCGTTGCTTGCGACCAATTTCGGCTGGTCATTCTGGATCTGCCTGCCGCTAGCGGGCGTCCTCGCCGCATTCTGGGGCGTGCTGCTCGGCTTCCCCGTGCTGCGCCTGCGCGGCGACTACCTCGCGATCGTGACGCTCGCCTTCGGCGAGATCATCCGCCTCGTCATCATCAATTGGCAGGATCTGACCGGCGGGCCCAACGGCGTCTCCAGCATTCCCCGCCCCTCCTTCTTCGGCATCCCGCTCGACAATAGCGACAACGGGCTCGCCGCCAGGCTCGGCATCGAATATTCGCCGACCCACCGCATCGTCTTCCTGTTCTACCTGATCCTGGCGCTCGCGCTGCTCACCAACTGGGTGACGATCCGGCTGCGCCGCCTGCCGATCGGCCGCGCCTGGGAAGCCCTGCGCGAGGACGAGGTCGCCTGCCGCGCGCTCGGCATCAACACCACGACCACCAAGCTCACGGCATTCGCGACCGGCGCGATGTTCGGCGGCTTTGCCGGCGCGTTCTTCGCGACCCGCCAAGGCTTCATCAGCCCGGAATCCTTCACCTTCCAGGAATCGGCGCTGGTGCTCGCCATCGTCGTGCTTGGCGGCATGGGCTCGCAGCTTGGCGTCGCGCTCGCAGCGCTCGCCATGATCGGTGGTTTCGAGCTGTTCCGGAGCCTCGAGAGCTATCGCATGCTGGTGTTCGGCATGGCCATGGTGCTGATCATGATCTGGCGGCCGCGCGGCCTGATCGGCCATCGCGCGCCGACCGTGTATCTGACCAAGGCCAACGCGATCTCATCCGACCTCGTCAAGGAGGGGCACGGATGAGCCGCGACCAGATTCTCGAGGTTGACCGGCTCACCATGCGCTTCGGCGGCATCGTCGCGGTGCAGGACCTGTCGTTTGCTGCCGAGCGGAAGAAGATCACCGCGCTGATCGGACCCAACGGTGCCGGTAAGACGACGGTCTTCAACTGCATCACCGGGTTCTACAAGCCGAGCGGCGGTGTCATCCGCCTCAGCCATGACGACGGCAAGGTGATCGCGCTGGAGCGGCTGAACGATTTCCGCATCGCCAAGCAGGCCAAGGTCGCCCGCACCTTCCAGAACATCCGCCTGTTTCCCGGCATGACCGCACTGGAAAACCTGATGGTGGCGCAGCACAACACGCTGATGCGCGCCTCCGGCTTCACCTTGCTCGGGCTCATTGGCGCGCCCGTCTATCGCGACGCCGAGAAGCGCGCGATCGATCTCGCCACAGACTGGCTCAAGCGGGTCAATTTGCTCGATCGCGCCGACGATGCCGCCGGTAACTTTGCCTATGGCGACCAGCGACGACTCGAGATCGCACGCGCGATGTGCACCGAGCCCGCGCTCTTGTGCCTGGACGAACCCGCCGCCGGCCTCAATGCGCGCGAGAGTGCCGCCCTGAGCGAGCTGCTGCTGTCGATCCGCAACGAACTCGGCACCTCGATCCTGCTGATCGAGCACGACATGTCTGTGGTGATGGAGATCTCCGACCACATCGTGGTGATGGACCACGGTGTGAAGATCTCTGAAGGCTCCCCGCGCGAGGTTCGCGACGATCCGAAGGTGATCGCCGCTTATCTCGGCACCGATGAGGAAGAGGCGGCGGCCGTGATGGAGAGCGGGTCGTGACGGCGCCCACTGCCCTGCTCGCGATCCGCAGCCTTCGCGCCGCCTACGGCAAGATCGAGGCGCTGAAGGGCGTCGACCTCGAGATCAATGCCGGCGAGATCGTGGCGCTGATCGGCGCCAACGGTGCCGGCAAGTCGACGCTGATGATGACGATCTTCGGCAAGCCCCGCGCTCGCGCCGGCCAGATCCTGTACGAAGGCCGCGACATCACCGAAGTGCCCACCCACGAGATCGCGCATTTGCGCATCGCGCAATCGCCGGAAGGCCGCCGCATCTTCCCGCGCATGAGCGTGGCGGAAAATCTCCAGATGGGGGCGGACGCCACGGAATGCACTGACGCCGAACGCGAGGCGACGCTACAACGCGTGTTCACGCTGTTTCCGCGGCTGAAGGAACGCTACGCCCAGCGTGGCGGAACCCTGTCCGGCGGCGAGCAGCAGATGCTGGCCATCGGTCGCGCCTTGATGAGCCGTCCTCGCCTGCTCCTGCTCGACGAGCCCTCGCTCGGTCTGGCGCCGCTGATCGCGCGCCAGATTTTCGATGCGATCCGCACTCTGAACCGGCAGGACGGCCTGACCGTGCTGATCGTCGAGCAGAACGCCAACCACGCGCTCAAGCTCGCCCATCGCGGCTATGTCATGGTCAATGGCCTGATCACGCTGGCCGGGACCGGTGCCGAGTTGTTGCAGCGCCCCGAGATTCGCGCCGCCTACCTGGAAGGCGGCCGGCACGGCTGAGGCGGCCCAAGACGAGCCCGTGCGGCCGAATTTGGCGATATCTCTGCCAATGCCCGTATTTTGCCGGTGACTTCTCCTCGAATTCATTCAAGAATGGCGCCGGTTTGAACCGGGCATGCCCGGTAACTTCCACAGGCGACCACCCTCGAGGTATCTCATGAAATCACTGAAGCTCATCGGTCTGGCATTCGGCGCATCGATCGCGCTGTCGAGCGCGGCATTCGCGCAGGATCTCACCGTCGCAGTCGCAGGTCCGATGACCGGCGGCGAGTCCGCCTTTGGCCGCCAGATGAAGAACGGCGCCGAGATGGCCGTAACCGACATCAACGCCGCCGGCGGCGTCAACGGCAAGAAGCTCGCGCTGTCCATCGAGGACGACGCCTGCGATCCGAAGCAGGCACGCTCGGTCGCCGAGAAGATCGCCGGCGCGAAAATCCCGTTCGTGGCCGGGCATTATTGCTCGTCGTCGTCGATCCCCGCGTCGGAAGCCTATGCCGACGGCAACGTGCTCCAGATTACTCCCGCCTCCACCAATCCGAAGTTCACCGATAGCGGGCTGTGGAACGTGGCGCGCGTCTGCGGCCGCGACGATCAGCAGGGCCTGGTCGCCGCCCAGTACATCGCCAAGAACTACAAGGGCAAGAATATCGCCATCCTCAACGACAAGACCACCTACGGCAAGGGTCTTGCGGACGAGACCAAGAAGGCGCTCAACAAGGCCGGCGTCACCGAGAAGATGTACGAGTCCTACAACAAGGGCGACAAGGACTTCAACGCGATCGTCTCGCGGCTGAAGCGCGACAACATCGATCTCGTCTATGTCGGGGGCTACCATCAGGAGAGCGGCCTGATCCTGCGCCAGATGCGCGACCAGGGCCTCAAGACCGTGCTGATGGCCGGCGACGCGCTCGCCGACAAGGAATACGCCTCCATCACCGGCCCCGCCGGCGAAGGCACGCTGTTCACCTTCGGCCCCGATCCGCGCAACAAGCCGACCGCGAAGAAGATCGTCGAGGCCTTCAAGGCCAAGAACATCGACCCCGAGGGCTACACGCTCTACACCTACGCGGCGATGCAGGTCTGGTCGCAGGCGGCCAAGAAGGCCGGCACCACCGATGCCAAGAAGGTCATGGCGGCCATCAAGGCCGGCAAGTGGGATACCGTGATCGGCCCGATCGAGTATGACTCCAAGGGCGATATCAAGCAGCTCGACTACGTCGTCTACAAATGGGACGCCAAGGGCGGCTACGCCGCGATCAGCGGCAACGGCACCTAAGCACGCTTGCCGAGGCCTGAAGGCCTCCTCCAATCATCATCGCGCCCCGGCTTGCCCGGGGCGTTTCTTCCTGCGTCAGGGTCAGACGGCTGCGGGGAGCGCGCCGTCCACCGCGGCTTTGGCCTTCCGCAGCGCCTGAAGGAGATCGTTCGGCCGAAACGGCTTTTGCAGGCAGACCACGTTGGCGAGGTGGGGCGATTGTTCCATGAAGTCCAGCGCTGTCATTCCCGATACGGCAACGACCGGCAGGCCGGGTGCAAGCTCGCGCAGGGTCGAGATGACCTCGACGCCGCTGGTGTCGCCGAGGAAAATGTCCACGATTGCCGCGTCGAAGCAGGCTTCGGTGAAGGCTTTCACCCCGGCTGCGCCGCTATCGGCCTCGACGACGTCGTAACGGTTGACGCGCAGCACGATCGCGACCATCGCCCGGACGTCCTTCTGGTCGTCGATGATGAGAACGCGGGACATAGGGAACAACTCCCGGATCCTGAATTCAAAATGCTTGATTCAAACCTGGAACCCGTAGCGGCGGGAGAGCATTATGGCACCGTCCAGTAAAGCGCATCTTACCCGATCCCCCGTGCGCGCTCCCTATTAAATTAAGTAAGCTGTAACCTTCGGTTGAGTCGCGACCGGTTTTGTCATGATGCGTGCCCAGAACCCGCTACCATGGACGGAAATTCGTTGGGCCAAATGAGATTGGCAAAAATGCTCAAGACGGATCTGCGAGAGCTGCACGTGTCCGCGCCGACCGATCGGAACACATTCCTTTCGACGCTGCCGGCTACCCCGAAAGACCGCACCGCAGCATTGGCGATCGTGGGCGTCTCCTCGATCCTGTTCGCAATGGCCGTACCCTTCGCAGGTATCCCGCTGCTGCCTGTGCCAGCCTTTGTCGCGAGCTATCAATCCGCCCTCGTGGTCGCGGACATCGTCACCGCGGTCCTGCTGTTGTCGCAGTTTGCGGTGCTCAGGACCCGCGCGCTGCTCGTGCTCGCGACCGGCTATCTGTTCACCGCCGCCGCGGCCGTGGTCCATGCCCTCACCTTCCCCGGACTCTTTTCGCCGGCCGGGTTGCTGGGGGCCAACCAGCAGACCACGGTCTGGCTCTACATGATCTGGCACGGCGGCTTCCCACTCTGTGTGCTGGCCTACGCCTGGCTGAAGGAGGCCGACGGCGGCGCCCAGATCGCGGGCTCGGCAAGCAAGGCGATCTACGCCAGCGTGGTCGGCGTCGTCGCGATCATGATCGTTTTGACCTCGATCGTCACTGCCCAGCACGACCTGCTTCCGGTCCTGCTGCGCGATGGCCGTTACACGCAGATCATGATCGGCGTGGTGTCCTTTGTCTGGTCCTTGAGCTTCGCCGCGCTGGTCTCGCTGTGGTTCCGCCGTCCGCATTCGGTCATCGACGTCTGGCTCATGGTTGTGATGTGCGCGTGGCTGTTCGACATCGCGCTGTCGGCGATCGTCAACGTCGCGCGTTTCGATCTCGGCTTCTACGGCGGTCGTGTCTACGGCCTCTGCGCGGCGACCTTCGTGCTTGCGGTGCTCCTGATCGAAAATGTCCGCCTCCAGGCGCATACGCTGGGTCTCGTCGGCAGGCTGCGCCAGCAGTCGGCGTTGGATCGCGACTACTACGGCAAGCGCCTTGCCCTGTACGGCGCCGTCGTCGAATCCGCCAATGATGCCATCATCACGAAGACGCTCGACGGTGTCATCACGGGCTGGAACAAGGCCGCCGAACATCTGTTCGGCTATGCCGCCGCGGAGGCCGTCGGCCAGCCGATCGACATCATCGTGCCGGAGGACCGCAAGGCTGAGGTCAGGGGTATCCTGAACCGGGTCGGCGGCAACGAAACGATCGCCCAGCACGAGACGGTCCGCATCCGCAAGGACGGCCGGCGCGTCGACGTTGTCCTCAATGTTTCTCCGCTCAAATCAGCTAGCGGAGAGATCATCGGCGCCTCCAAGATCGCCCACGACATCACGGAAGAGAAGCAGGCACGAGAAAAACTGCGCCGTGAGGTCGAGGAGCGGCAGCGGATATTCGAGACCTCACAGGACCTGATCCTGGTCACCGACGGTTTTGGCAATTTCATCCAGGTCAGCCCGAGCGTGAAGACCATTCTCGGCCTGAGTCCGGAGGACATGATCGGGCACAGCGCCACCGAGTTCATTCATCCCGATGACCTCCAGAAGACGCGCGACGAGATGCGCGCGGCGCGGCGTGGCGCGGTCAAGCGCAGCTTCGAGGCGCGCTACTACCACTACGACGGTCACGAGGTCACCCTGAACTGGATGGGCACATGGTCCGAGCCGGTCAAGCGCCATTTCTTCATCGGCCGCGATCTCACCGAGAAGCAGGCCGCCGAGGCGCAGTTCAGGCACGTCCAGAAGATGGATTCCATCGGTCAATTGACCGGCGGTGTCGCGCACGACTTCAACAATGTGCTGACCGTCATCACCGGCACGATCGGTATTCTGGCGGACGCGGTCGCTGACCGTCCCGAGCTCGCCGCCATCACCAAGCTGATCGACGACGCCGCCGAGCGCGGCGCGCAGCTGACCAAGCATCTGCTCGCCTTCGCCCGCAAGCAGCCGCTCCAGCCGCGCGAAATCGACGTCAACGCATTGACGCTCGAGGCCGCAAAGCTCCTGCATCCCACGCTCGGCGAGCAGATCACCATCATGCCGCAACTCACCGAGGATGCGTGGCCGGCACTGATCGACCCGGGTCAGCTTTCCACCGCGATCCTCAATCTCGCGCTGAATGCGCGCGATGCGATGCCCGACGGCGGCACGCTGGTGCTGGAGACGCGCAACATCTTCCTCGACGACGGTTATGCCAGCATGAATCTCGACGTGGTGGCTGGCAATTACGTCATGATCGCCGTCAGCGACACCGGCTCCGGAATCCCGCCGGAGTTGATCGACCGGGTGTTCGATCCCTTCTTCACCACCAAGGAGGTCGGCAAGGGCACCGGCCTCGGGCTCAGCATGGTGTTCGGCTTCGTCAAGCAGTCCGGCGGACACATCAAGATCTACAGCGAGGAAGGCCACGGCACGAGCGTGAAGATCTACCTGCCGCGCTCGAGCGGCGTGCAGGAGACCGAATTCGAGGCGCTCCAGAACGCGCCCGTCACCGGCGGTCACGAAAAAATCCTGATCGTCGAGGACGACGCGCTGGTGCGCCAATATGTCGTGACCCAGATCAAGAGCCTCGGCTATACCGCCCTCGAAGCCGCCAACGCGGCCGAGGCCCTCGTCATCATCGACGCCGACAAGGACATCGACCTGCTGTTCACGGACGTCATCATGCCCGGCAACATGAACGGCCGCCAGCTCGCCGATGAGGCGGCTCGCCGCCGCCCCGACCTGAAGACGCTGTTCACCTCGGGCTACACCGAGAACGCCATCGTCCATCACGGGCGGCTCGATTCCGGCGTGCTGCTGTTAGCAAAGCCCTACCGCAAGTCCGAGCTCGCCAAGATGCTGAGGACCGCGCTCGCGGGTTGAGCCTGCGGCATCCCTGCGATATCGCTGAAGCGGACGCCTTTCAGCCTGCGGAGCCGCCTTGAAAAACCTTCTCACCGATATCGCCGGCGTCCGCGTCGGCCATGCCGAGGACGCGAAAATCGCCACTGGCACGACCGCGATCATCTTCGACGCCCCCGCGGTTGCGGCCATCGATGTTCGCGGCGGCGGACCCGGCACGCGCGAAGACGCGTTGCTCGACCTCGCCAGCACCGTCGATCGCGTTGACGCCATTGCGCTGTCCGGCGGCTCAGCCTTTGGAATCGACGCCGGCGGCGGCATCCAGGCCTGGCTCGCCGAACAAGGCCGTGGCTTGCGGATTCGCGAGGCAGTGATTCCGATCGTCCCGGGCGCAATCGTTTTCGACCTGCTCAACGGTGGCGACAAGGCCTGGGGACGCTTCGCGCCCTATCGCGATCTCGGCTACGCCGCAGCGTTGGCCGCCAGCGACGATTTCGCACTCGGCAGCGTCGGCGCCGGCCTCGGTGCCACCACCGCGACCTTCAAGGGTGGACTGGGGTCGGCCTCTGCGGTCCTGGCCAATGGCATCAAGGTCGCCGCGATCATGGTCGTCAACGCGGTCGGCAGCACAACTGTTGGCGAAGGGCCCTGGTTCTGGGCTGCGCCGTTCGAGGAGAACGGCGAGTTCGGCGGGCGCGGGCTGCCGTCCGTGTTCACGCCGGACATGCTGGCGATGCGCATCAAGGGCGGACCGGCCGCGAGCGCACGTGAGAACACCACGATCGGCCTCGTCGTTACCGATGCCATGCTGACCAAGGCCCAGGCCAAGCGGCTTGCGATGATCGCGCATACCGGGTTCGCCCGCGCGATCTATCCGGTGCATGCCCCGACCGACGGCGACGTGCTGTTCGCCGCCGCAACGGGCGAGAAGCCGATCGAGCCGCTGGTCGGCCTTACCGAGCTCGGAACGATCGCCGCCAACGTGGTCGCACGCGCGATCGCGCGTGGTGTCTACAATGCGACGGCCCTGCCGTTTGCCGGCGCAACGCCGGCGTGGAAGGATCGGTTCGGCTAGAGCATGATCGGAAAAGTGCGAAGCTGTTTTCCGGAAAGATCATGCTCAAACAAGAACCTAAAGCGTGATCACGATTCAGAATCTCATCGCGCTTTAGAAACGAAACGGCGGACAGCGCGTTACCCTGGCGGGCCAAGGTGCAACGCCATGCCGTCTTCCGTGATCCGCTTTTTCCGCTATGCGCCCGAGACGCGCGAAATGAAGGTGACTTTCGTCAGCGGACGGCTCTATGTCTACGAGGACGTCCCGCCCGAGGTCGCCGCGGCGTTCAGGAACGCGCGCTCAAAGGGTACGTTCTTCAACCATGAGATCCGTGACCGGTATGCCTGTCGTGACATCACGCACGAATATGCCGGCTAACCGTGAGCACGGCTACACTGTCATCGACGTCGATGACCCCGATGATCCCGCCGAAGCCTGCGCCTGGCGCTGCATCATCTGCCCGAACCAATCATAGGGCGAATTGCGCCCGCCTGCCCCGTTCGAAGAGCTGGAGGCGCCCGGGACCGTCGTCGACATCTTGAAGCCGTCGGCGTAGGTGACGGTGGTGGTGGTCGAACCGTCGGCGCCGGTCGTCGAAGTCGAGGTCGAGCCGCCGCTGGACGGCGAGGAGGAATCCGAGCCGCTGCCGGAGGCATCGCCGGCACCCTGCGCGTGATGGTGGCCGTGGTGGCCGCTCTTCAGCGCCTTCGACATCTCATCGAGGTTGACGCTGCCGTCGGTATTCGAATCCAGCTTCGAGAAAACGTCGTCGGCCTGCGCGAGGTTGGTGCCACCAGCGCCGAGCGCATTCTCGAATTCCGACTTGGTGATCTTGCCGTCGCCATCGCCATCGATCTGCGAGAACAGATCCTTCAGGGCGGCATCGCGGCGCGTCGAGGACGAGGATGTCGAGCTCGACGAGGTCGAGTTGGCGGCGCTGCCAGTGCTGTCCGTCGACTGGCTCTGCGCTGCGAACAGCGCGTTCATCGTCTCCGGCGAGATCTGCGGTGTTTTGCCCGCATTGACCGACGAGGTCGCGCCGGTCGTGCTGTTGCTGCCGCTGTCGATCGCGAACGGATTGGTCGGAGGCTTTTGCGAGGACCCCGTCTTCTGCGTCGACGAGGACGATTTCGAATTTGTCAGCGACTGGATCGCGTCGAGCGCGCTCGATACGGCCCCAAGAGCGAACAACATTGCACAACTCCAACCGATGCGGCATGCCGCGGCCAATGTTCTGTTCAGGTCAAGTCAGCAAACGCCGTGCCAGCGCAAAAAGCTCAATGAAATCCGCTTTCACCACACTTTGCACGGCCCGGGAACACCGGCAATTCATGCCGGTCGCGGCAGAAATTTCCGCCCACAGGAAGCACGCCGCCCCTGCATTGCCCGGCTGAGAGGCCCATGTTAGGCGAGTCCATCTTTCACGGCCGCCACGGGAAACCGCCATGACCCAAGCCTTCGTCCCCCGCCCCCTGGCAATCGCGCCCTCGATACTGGCCTCGGATTTCTCCAGGCTCGGCGAGGAGGTGCGCGCCGTGGACGCCGCCGGAGCCGACTGGATCCATCTCGACGTCATGGACGGGCACTTCGTTCCCAACATCTCGTATGGCCCCGACGTCATCAAGGCGATGCGCCCGCACACCAAGAAGATCTTCGACGCGCATCTGATGATCTCGCCCTGTGACCCCTATCTGGAGGCCTTCGCGAAAGCCGGCTGCGACCACATCACCGTGCATGCCGAGGCCGGTCCCCATCTGCACCGCTCGCTTCAGGCGATCCGCGCACTCGGCAAGAAGGCCGGCGTTTCGCTCAATCCGGGCACGCCGATCAGTGCGCTCGAATACGTCCTGGACCTGATCGACCTCGTGCTGGTGATGTCGGTCAATCCCGGCTTCGGCGGCCAGGCCTTCATCCCCTCCGCAATCGGCAAGATCCGCGACATCCGCGCCATGACAGCGGGCCGTCCGATCGACATCGAGGTCGATGGCGGCGTCGGGGCCGACGTCGCAGGTCCCCTGGCTGCAGCCGGGGCCAACGCCTTCGTCGCCGGCACGTCCGTGTTCAGGGGCGGCACGCAGGACGCCTACAAGACCAACATCGCCGCAATCCGCAACGCCGCCGCGGGTGCACGCGGCGAGGCGATCTGAGGGCCCGCTCGGCTCCGCCGACGTGCGGCTTCTACGGGTGTTGCGGCGCGCAATGCCTAAATTTGCAACCTTGATCCGTACTCCTCCGGGCTTCCCTGATTCGCGCAAATCACCGCTAGTGATTCTTGCCTGTTTCGCGGGAGCACATCATGACGACGACCCTGGTTTGGACTGGCGTGGCGTTGTGGCTTGGTTTTTGTGCGTTTGTTGTGTTTGGTCCATCGGCCGGACCGGTGAAGGTCTCGCTACGCTCGGCCCGCATCGCTCGTCGCGACTGGTATCGGGCCTGACCCCATGCAGATCGCGCTTGTGAAACGTCAACCGAAGCGCCGGTGCCGCATCCCGCGGCGCCCGCATCCTGATCTCGATTTTTTCTTCGGTCGACTCGAACGCACCGAAGGCGAGATGCGCGACGACACCGGGCCCGAGATGGACCTGGATCACCCGCTCCGGTCACCGCGCCGGCATTGAATTCTTTTCTGGACCAAACTCATGAAGCCGCATTGCCCGAACTGCCTGAAGGAAATGACCAAGGCATCCGCGTCGCGTAACCTGTTCAACTGCGAGCCCTGCCGCGAGATCATCCAGTTCTTCGGCGGCAGCGCGGATCACGGCGAGCCCGGCCCGCAATTCTCCTGGCCGATCCGTCGCAAGCGCTCCGTCCACACCGCTCACGCGGCCTGAACCTCCAGTATCCAGAGCGCGGCCCTATCCGGCCTCCTCGCCCGCATCCGCAGCCATTCGCGGCGGCCGGACCACGGTGACGGTGCAGGCCGCTTCCGAGGCCACCTTGGCCGAGACGCTGCCGAGCAGCGTGCGCCTGAACGAGCCCTGCCGCGCACCGATGATGATGTGGTCGACGTGGTTGACCTCACAAAACTCCAGGATCGCCGCGGCGGGGTCGACGGCTTCCAGCACGTGAGCCGACAGCCGGCTTTCATCCAGCTTGAGCGGCGTGGCCCAGTGTCTGAGCGCCACCAAGCGGTCGATATGCTTATTGGAGCCCTGCTCATCCAGCGTCCTGTCGATCGCGATGCGGTTAAGCTTCAGAACGTTGAGACAGGCGAGCCGCGCCGACGGCAGCGTGGCGAGAATACGCTCGGTCGTGACGCGCAACGCTTCGTTCAGCTCGGGGGCGCCTTCCACCGTGTCGAGCGCGACCGCGAGGATCGGGCTTGATGCGATCTGGGCTGCGACATCCGATTTCGCGCGCGGCTGCATGACGCCCTGGTTGAAGCGGCGCCGCCAAGCGACGCTTAACGGATCGCGCTTCATCCGCTCCGAGCGTGTGGTGAGTCTGACCTGGTCCGGATGGGTGAGATCGAAGGCGAGCTGGGACGCGGTCGGATAGCGCCGCACCGGCTCGATCTCGAGGCATCGCAGCACCACCTCCTGGATCCAGGGCGGATAGTCGGCGCGAAGCGAGCGCGGCGGGTGCGGATCGCGCCACAGCCGGCGCCGCATCGCGCGCAGCGTCTCGCCCTCGCCGAACGGCCGCTCGCCGGTCGTGAAGAAATAGAGCAGCACGCCAAGCGAGAACAGATCGCTGCGCGGATCGTCGCGCACCCCTGACAACCGTTCCGGCGCCATATAGGGCGCAGTGCCGTAAGGCAGGCGGAATTCCTCCTGCAACAGGTCCGGCAGATGGTTGTGATGCGACAGGCCATAGTCGATCAGCACCGCCTCGCCGCTCTCGCGGAACATGATGCTGCTCGGCTTGATGTCGTGATGGATCACGTTCTGCCGGTGCAGATCCGCGAGCCCCGTCGCGATCCTGGCGACGAGCTGCCGCGCCTCGGCATATGGCAGCGGCAGGTCGGGCAGCCGCTTGTAGAGTGTGGTCCCGGAGATGCGCTCGATCACGACATAGGCTTGGTGGGCGAAGTCGCCGGTGCCGAAACATGAGGGCACGTGCGGCCCGGCCAGCCGCGGCAGGATCATCATCTCCATCTCGAAGGAGACGATCGCCGCGGGGTCTTCGCCCTCCGACACCCGCGGAATCTTCATCAGCAGCGGCACGTCGAGGCCGGGACGGGTGACCGTCCACAGCGTCGCCATGCCGCCGGCATGGACGCATTCGCCGATCGTGTAGCCGTCGATCTCTGCGCCTGATTTGACGAGGGGTTTCGGCATCGGCCTCTAGCGCCCCTGCGACAGCCGGTCGGCGAGCCAATGCGGCAGGCCGTTCTCGCGGATCCGGTTCGCGGCCGTCTCGACATCGTAGGGCGCGCGGCAATAGGTGATCTGGCACGAGACGGTGTCGAACAGCACGAAAGCCGCGGATGGATCGCTATCGCGGGGTTGGCCGACCGAGCCAAGCACCGCAAGCCATTGCCGCCCGCGCAGCAGCGGTACGGAGACGTCGGTCTTGGGCACGAGCCCCGACATCTTCGCCGTCACCGACATCGAATAGATCGCCGGGCGGTGGATGTGGCCGCAGAACGTGACATGAGCTGGCGTCGCGATCAGGCTTTTGGCGGCGTCGGCGGTCGATCGGACATAGTGCCAGCTTCGGGGGCTGGAGGCTTCCGAATGCACGAACAGGCGATCGCCGTCCTCCACCAGCATCGGCAATTCCGCCAGGAACCGCCGCTGCGCGGTGTCGAGCCGGCCGCGGGTCCATTCGATCGCGATTTGCGCCTCGGCATTCATGGTCTCGGCCGAGGAATTCACCGCCTGGTCATGATTGCCGCGCACGGCGACGGCGCCTTGGGCAACGAGCTCCATCGCGGTATCCACCACCCATTCCGGATCGGCGCCATAGCCGACGAAGTCGCCAAGCAGGATGAAGCGCTCGGCGCCACGCGCCCGCGCGACTTTCAGGCACGCCTCGAACGCCTGCCGGTTGCCGTGGATATCCGAGAAGACAGCGAGAAGCACGCACCCTCCACCCCTCGAACCTTATTGGGAGCCGATAAGGCCAAATTGAGGGAGGTCAAGAACATGCGCCAGCGGAGCGCGGTTTGCCAGCACTGCCCTGTCACGATGGTGAAAAGCCTATTGCTCGTCCTTCGGCGGCATCCGGGGCGGCGGCAACGGCGTGAACACGGCGCCCTGCGCGCCGGCCGGTGGTGCCAGGAATTCGCCGGTCGAGGAATCGCCTCCGCTCGTCTCCAAAATGGTCTTGGGCGTCACATATTCCCTGACCATGTCGATGAGGCTGCCATCGCCGCCGCCGAAATCGGCGGCCCGGCCGCCTTGCGGATGTCCCAGCGCGATCTCGTTCTCCGCCGCATGGGTCTTGTCGGCCAGCCTGTCATTGTAGGGCACACGAAAGGCGCGCGGGATGCCGCTCGGCCGATTGTCCTCGTCGAGCTGCTCGACCCAGAGATAGATCGAGCCGGGATCGCCCTCCAGCGAATGCGGCTCGACGATGCGGGTCTTCAGCAGCTTGAAGGAGGCCGGCAGCCGGTCGGCGCTGGCCCAGCCGAGCAGCCCGCGCATTTCCGTGAAGCTGACGACATAGAAGGCGCTGGTCACGACCACCGCGACGGCCTTGATTGACCAGTGCAGCCGCGCATAGACGAGCACGACCAGCAGCAGCGCGCCGATGACGGCGTAGGCTATCGATAGTGTGAGGATGACCGTCTGCAGGCTAGTCACGGCGCACCCTCACAGCGTTCCTGCTCACCCCGGTGTTCGGGTCGAGATCGGCGCCGTTGCGCCAGCCGCTGCGGAAGGTCTCCAGCAGCGATTTCGGCCGCTGGTCCACATTGACGACCTTGCCTTCGGCGTCGAGCCGGAACCGCACCGCGGTCTTCTCGTCGCCGGTGTGATCGACCGTGAACTTGTTATCGAAGATCACCTGCGCCGTCGGATTGAGTTTTTGCACCTTCACATTGGCCGTCACGGGCTCGCCGGTCGTGGCGACGAAATGCGAGACGTTGACGGTGTATTCGCCGGGAACGATGCCGCGCACCGTGACGATCTCCTCGCGGATCGGCGAGGCAATCTTCTTGCCGTTGACCACGATGAAGTCGTTGGCTCCGCCGCGGTCGTCGCGATCGAGCGTGAGGAAGCCGGCCTCGCGGTGGCGATACCAGGCGATGTTGCCCACGGGATCCTGCACGAACAGGTCGAGATCGTCGGGATGGCTGTCCGGCCAATCCAGCGTGATCATAAACTCGGCCTTGGAGTCGATCTTGCCGTCCTTGGCGTCCGGCGAGACCGCGAGCAGCGCCAGGAAGAACAGGAAAGCGATCACCTGGAGCGCCTTGAACAGCATCACGCCCAGCGGGTCGAACGGCTCCTCGCGCGGATAGAGACCGAAATCATCCATCATGTCGCGATTCCAGCGCCCTTGATTCCAGAACCCTTGCGCTCCAGCACCGGCGTCACATAGGTCTCGGTCAGCACCACCGCATCCGAGAACACCTTCTGGGTCGCGGCATCCAGCATGTAATACTGGATGCGGACCAGGATCGAACCGACCAGGCCCGCCAGCGTCGTGTACATCGCGACCGCCATACCGTCGCTCATCAGTCCCATCGAGGATCGCATCGCGACCTTGTCGGCAGCATCCAGCCCCGCGATCGGCGCCAGCATGATGATGAAGCCGACGATGGTGCCGAGCAGGCCGAGCTTCATCAGCGTGTCCGAGACGAAGGCGCCGAAGCCGTTGGAACCGCGCAGGCGGTCGGCGAGCGTTCGCAGCAACAGCGTCTGGTCGACAAGGCGGTAGTCCTGCGCCGCGGCCTTGGTCACGAGGCTCTCGATGTGGTCCCGCACCAGCCCGCGTGGCAGCTCGGCTGCGCCGGCGTCGAGCGCCCTGCCGCCCTCGGGCGCCGCAAGCACCGCGCGGCAGCGCCGGGCCGCCGCGCCCTCGCGGGCAATGGCCCGCGTGCGCAGGAAGCAATGACCGCAGGTGAGGACATAGAGCAGCGCGATCAAGCTGGAAATGTAGGTCCGGTCCGAGGTCAGCATCAGACGGATCAGGCCGAACCGCCACAGCAGCACGACCGCGAAGATCGAAAGCCCGGTGAAGATCATCCAGAACAGGAGCGCGCTACGCTCGGATGGGTCGGCAGCAGGCCCCGCGATCGGCCCAATCGTCATCGAACTCATGCTGCACCGCTCCTGGCCGTGAATTCCGCCCATTAGATCAAAGCCGCCGCGCCCGGTCCAAAGAGCCATGCCCAATTCGGCTTGGGAAATTTGCCCGAGCTGCCATCCTGCCGATCCCCGCAATTGGCAAGGCGCGGCGGCGTTGTTAGGCTGACCTTACCAAACTTTGGGGTGATCGCATGCGCCTTGTGCTTCAGCTTGTCGCCCGTCTGTTTCTCATCGTCGCCCTCTGCCTTGGCGCGGCGACCATCTGGGCCACGTTCGACGCCTATCGCAGCGTCGACCGGGCGACTGCGGCCTCGGCGCAGCGGGTCGCCCAAGCGCTTCAGGCTCTGTACTGGCACGAATTCTTGTTGCGTAGCAGCAGAACACGCGAGCAACTTCTGCCGGTTCCGGAGTGGCGCACGCTGGAGACGATGAAGCTGATCTCACCCGGCGTCTGCGTCGAATTCCAACCGGCCATCGCCTTCGAAAAGCCGCTCTGCGGCCAGAGTGAGGGGCTGGGCAAGACGCCGCCGCGCTGGTTCGCGTCGATCGTGCCGACCTTCCTCGGCAGCCATGCCGAAGTGATACGGCCGGTCAGTCCCCGCGCGGCGACCGCCGGAGCGGTGGTTGCGACGCCGGATGAAGCGGCCGCCATCTCGCTCGCCTGGGAATACATCCTCAACGTGATCGACGTCGCGCTTTTGATGGCGACAGCGATCGCGCTCCTGGCTTCGCTCGCGATTGCGCATGCGCTGGCGCCGGCACGCACGATCGTGACCGCCCTGCAGCGCATGGCGCGCGGTCAGTATCGCACGAAACTACCGCGCTTCCGCTCGATGGAGCTGGCGATGATCGGCAGCGCCGTCGGCGAGCTCGGCGGGCGGCTGGAGGAGGCGACCGAACAGCGCGCGGCGCTGACGCGGCGCCTGATCGAGATCCGCGACGACGAACGCCGCGCGCTCGCCCGCGAGCTGCACGACGAGTTCGGACAAAATCTCTCGGCCATCCTCGCCTTCGCCAACACCATCGAGACGGCGAGCACGAAGGCAGACAAGCACAGCGACATCGTGCAGGACGCGCGGATGATCTCGCAGGCCACGCATCATCTGATGGCCTCGCTGCGCGACGCGCTGAAGCGCCTGCGCAATCCCCTGCCCGCCGAGCTTGGGCTGGAGGCGAGCCTCGTGAATTTGGTGGATAGCTGGCGCTCGCAGAGCGCGGCGCGGCCGACGATCCAGCTCGATCTCAAGGGCGACCTCACCGACATCAGCGGCCCGGCCGCGACCACCGCCTATCGCGTCGCGCAGGAATGCCTGACCAACGCGTTGCGCCACGGCACGGCACGCGAGATTTCTCTGCACGTCGAGCGGCGCGCGGGCGACGACGATGCGTTGCTGATCCGCGTCGAGGACGATGGCGGCGGCAACGCGGCACGCGTTGCGCAGTCGACCGGCTTCGGCCTCACGGGGATCCGCGAGCGCGTCGCAGCGGCCGGCGGATCATTCTCGATCCTGCCCGCCCGCGGCGGACTCAGCGTCGCCGCCACCATCCCGCTCGCCGCGTGAGGCCGGGATGAACGAGATTACCGCAACAGGCATCTCCGTGCTGCTGGTCGACGACCATCCGATCGTGCGGCAAGGCTATCGGCGCGTGCTGGAAAGCCAGGGCGATCTGCATGTCGTGGCGGAAGCCGACAACGCCGCGGATGCCTACGGCGCCTTCAAGGCGCGCGATCCCGACGTGGTCTTGCTGGATATCTCGATGCCCGGCGCGAGCGGGCTGGAAGCCATCCGCAACATCCGCGCGCGCAGCCCGCGGGCGCGGATCCTCGTGTTCACCATGCACAACGAAGCCGTGCTGGTGAAGGCAGCCTTCAATGCCGGCGCCAGCGGCTTCGTCACCAAGAGCAGCGAGCCGTCCGCGGTCGTCGCCGCGATCCGCAGCGTTGCCCGCGGCGAGCGCGCCATGAGCGACGACATCGCGCACATCCTGGCGGAGGACAGCCTGTCGGCGGGCTCGGCGCTGGATCAACTGGGCGAGCGCGAGATCGAGATCCTGCGCCAGTTCGCCGGCGGTGCCACGACCGAACAGATCGCAGCGCATCTCAATCTCAGCGTCAAGACGGTGCAGAACTATCACTATCTGATCAAGACCAAGACCGGCGCACGCACGGATGCGCAGCTGGTGCGGCTGGCAGCCAATTGTGGGCTGACAAAGATCTAGAGGGTGGCGGCGTGCCGTTTGCTGCGACCGGAATATCTGGTTCCCGACTGGCCACCCCCAACGAAGGTCTCCAAGTCTCTGTCAGATTGTGCTAGGCTCCACCACAGGCACAGCGTCCAGCATCAAGCGGCCAGTGGATGTGTGTCCGGCTCGATCTTTCGACGAGCGCCAATTTGGACGGCTCTCGGAGCCGCCCTCGTTCCCGTTGTATGTCTTGCACGACAACAGGAGACGATTCCATGAACATCAGGGACAGCCTTCTTGCCGCACTGATCGCCTCCAGCGTTTTCGCGACCGGGCTTACGGGAAGCGCGGCAGCTGAGGCGAAAGACCAGATCACCATTCTCTATGACGCCTTCGGCACAGATGAGGCGATGACAAAGGACTGGGGTTTCTCCGCCCTTGTCGAAATCGCGGGAAAACGCATCCTGTTCGATACGGGTAACGATCCCGAAATCTTCGCGGCGAACGTGAAGGCCAAGGGAGTTGATCTCTCGGACCTCGACTTTGTCGTTCTGTCGCACCGCCACTCCGATCACATGGCGGGCTTGTCCTACCTCCTGAGCATCAATCCGACCGTCAAGATCTACGCGCCAAAGGAAGGATTTGGCATCTACGGCTCGTCTCTGCCGTCCGGCTTCTACCGCAAGGACGAGGCCTTGCCGCCGGAGATGCGGTACTATGCAGGCAAGCCGCCCGCGGTGATGAAGTTCGGCACGGCATGGGCCCATGCGAACTTCGAACTGATCGATCAGACCACCGAGATCGCTCCCGGTATCACACTTATCTCGCTGATTTCCGACGCACCGGGCACGAGAGAACTCAAAGAGCTGTCCTTGGCTGTCAACACGGCCGACGGCATGGTCCTTCTGGTCGGTTGCTCGCACCCCGGGATCGAGCGCATCGTCGAAGCGGCGACGGGTATCAATCCCAGGATTCATCTCGTCGCGGGAGGATTTCATCTGGTCGTCGCACCTGACGAAGCTATCGCGAAAGTCGTTACCGCCCTCAAGGACAGGTTCAAGGTGGACAGCGTAGCCCCGGGACATTGCACCGGTGAGCCGACTTTTGCCGCGCTCAAGAAGGCTTTCGGCGACAACTATCTCTACGCAGGCCTCGGCACGTCGATTCCGGTTGCAACGGTTGCGGGCGTGAATGTCAGACGCGGGGAAGGTCCGACGCTTGACGACCTTGCGACCTATCGCAAACTCGCGGGGCGCGAAGACCCGTTCGGCATATTGCGCTTGCGCAGCTCGCATTTGGCACCCGCGCTTTAGGGCGCTGGCGCGCGGCTCGCATCTTTAGATCATCATGTGTGGCCGGGTAGGATTGGAACTGACGCCGTCGCGCCGTGGTTAGTAGCGGAGTGAGGGAGTTGCGCCATGAGTAAGGCTATCCGCGAAGCCATCCATCATCCCCCGATCATCACTGTCGGCGAGCTCATCGATGAACTCTGCCGTCTGCCAGACACAGCGACGATCCAATTCCACTGCCCCATTCTCGAACAGGAACTTGCGTTCTACCGCCTTCGAAAGCGGTCAAAGGACGTGGTCGAAATCGAAGTCAATACCTATCCGGAAAGCCCGTCGGTCGTGCCATCGGCCAACGCCGCCTTACGTGCGCGAAAAAAGACCCATCATCCGCGCTCGCTCGGCAATGGCAGCGTTGCCCATAAGGTCTGAGATAGAACCGCGACAGGTCACGTCAGGTGTCACGGCTTCGGAACGCGTGAAGGAAGTTGGCTTACGCCTTCAGCCCGCGTAGCGCGGGCGTCGCATCGACACGCGCCGAGAGATCGGCGTCCTTCTCGTCGGCGTGGGCCGGATGGTGGAAGCGGACGGTCGCATCAAAGATGGCGCGCGCGGTAGACTTGACCTCGGTCGAGCTCCGTACCCCGCGCCGAAGTTCCTCCGGCCGCAATGAAATCCAACCCAAAGCAAATCTCCGCCATCAACTCCGAGCAGATTCAACGTCAAGCGCGGCCACAGCGCGTCTCGCAAAGACTCCGCTGCTTTCAGGCCCCGCGACTGAAATGAAATCGGAGTGAAGCGACATGCACCACCTGCCAAACGACACTATCGCAGTCACCCTGCCGGACTTCGGTCAATCCATGACCGTGCTCGGAGATCCCGGGTTGGCAACCGATGACTGGGGCGGAAACGATGCGCTGACGGCAGCCATATCGAGTCTCAACTCGAACGTGACGCTCGTTGGGGAAGACCTGGCGGCCATGCATGGCAATTCTCACGGAGGAAACGACAGTCTCGTGGTGAGCGTGGATGGCGGCTGGGATAATGCCGTTGCCGTTGGCGATGCCCAATCCATGGCGGACAACACTCGGGGCGGTAACGACACCCTCAATGTCGATGCCCACAACTCGCTCTACACCAATGTTTATCTCTATGGCGATGTCCAAGGTGACATGTCGGGCAACGCGGGAGGCGGAAATGACACACTGACGGCGTCGACCGGATGGAGATCGTTCGGATCGCTCAGCGGGGACGCTGGTGGCGCCATGAGCGGCAATGCGCACGGCGGGAATGATACGCTGAGCGCGACGGACTATGGGATAAATGGCGGCGGCGACGCACTCAGCGGCGATGCCACTGGCGCCATGACCGACAACGCGGTCGGCGGAAACGACATCCTGACCTTTGCGGCGAGCAGCGACGCCCAGCTCGGAGGAGGAAGCCTGTCGGGCGATTCCGGAACGTCCATGTCCGACAATGCCCAGGGCGGGAACGATATCCTCACCGCCGTCGTCGATGGCGAGCGAGCTGCTTTCAGCACGACGTTGTACGGCGACGCTCCCACAATGTCGGGCAATGCTCACGGCGGGAACGACAGCCTCACCGGGGGATCGAGCCCCGATCGCCTGGCGGGCGATGCGATGAGCTACGCTCCTTCATCACCCGGCTCGATCACCGGAGGCACGGATACCCTAAACGGTGGCGGCGGCAATGATCTCCTGTGGGGCGGCCCGAACAACGACACGTTCGTCTTCAACACGGGCTCCGGCCAGGACATCATCAACGACTTCAATCAAGGCAACCAGGCTGTCGGCAGCACCACCACCGAACACGACGTGATCAACCTGCATGACTACGGCTTCGCAGACTGGGCAGCCGTCTCCAGCCTCATCGGCGACAATAGCGCCGGCGATGCCGTGATCCACCTCACCGCCAACGATACGATCACGTTGGACGGCGTGCACACGGCGGCGCTTCACCCAACGGACTTCGTCATCTGACGGCTCACAGCCACGCAGGATGATGGGATGGTGGTCACGAGAGAATCGTCGAGGCCAGGCCCCTCATCCTGCCGATCGCCAAAGGCATGAGCAGGAGCGGATCAAGCCCCAAGCCGCGATGTAAGCAGGCTCCGCAACCTCACGCCGCCTTCAGCCCGCGCAACACCAGCGCGAGCGTCGCATCGACGCGCGCCGAGAGATCGGCATCCTTCCATTCGTCGGCGTGGGCCGGATGGTGGAAGCGGACGGTGGCATCGAAAATGGCGCGCGCGGTGGCCTTGACGTCGTCCACCTCGAACACGCCCTGCTTCACGCCGTCGGTCAGGATCGCCGCGATCTGGTCGATCATGGTGTCCTTGTGACACTTGACGGCTGCACAGGCCTCGCGCGCCAGGGTCAGATAGGTCTCGAACATCTCGGGATCGTCGAGCACGCGCGAACGCTTGGCGGCGAACAGGGTGCGCAGCCAGCGGTCGAGTCGCGCCGGGGCCGGGCCCTGCTCTTCGGCAAGCTGGCGTAATGGCGCGTCGATGCGGTCCAGCCAGCGTTTGGCGACGGCCTCGCGCAGCGAGGCCTTGCTCGGGAAATGGCGGTAGACGCTGCCGTGGCTCACATCGAGCGCACGGGCCACGTCGACCACTGTGGCCTTGGCGAGTCCGTAACGCCGCAGCACGTCCTCGGTGACTTCGAGGATCCGCTCCGGCGTCAAGATAACGGCTTCGTTCATGCCAGCACCATGTTCCCGTTGAGGGCTCAGTTACCCGGCGACGGAGCTGCTTCCGAAGCGCCCGTACCGGTCGTTTCGGAAAGCTCTCGCCTTAATGAGGCAGTTTTGCAGCCTGCGCCGCGATCTGGCGCGCCACCAGTAAATTGAGCCAGTGCCCAATCGTCCCGGTCAAATTGATGATTTCGGTCGTCATTGTCGTAAGTCTCCAATCAATTGGCGGTCCCGATTGTTCAATTGCGACCCTCAATCCCCCATTTGTTTGGGACGTCGGGCTCCCGGGATGCCGCCAGACGCCCAATCGGAGCGTCCGAGTACGGATATACACGTCTCGCTGACAGATTTCAATATCTGTCAGTCAATGATCCGTGATTGACAGTTAATATCTGCGGGCCTCCCCCTTGAGGCGGGCGTCCATCGCCCCGCCGCGGATGGTCCTGTCCAGCCCAATCATCCCCCGCTACGTTGCCGGCGCCGTTTGTTTCGCCCTCCCCGCTCTGCTAGATCACGGCGTAAAAAGCATTTTGGCAGGTCGCCCCCTTCTGGGTCGCCCGCCCACCTTCCTGGAGAGTCCAATGATCCCCCGCTATACCCGCCCGGAAATGGCCTCGATCTGGGAGCCGCAGACCCGGTTCAAGATCTGGTTCGAGATCGAGGCGCATGCGGCGGACGCCCTTGCCGAGCTCGGCACGATTCCCAAGGAGGCCGCCAGGACGGTCTGGGCCAAGGCCAAGGACGCCACTTTCGACGTCGCCCGCATCGACGAGATCGAGCGCGAGACCAAGCACGACGTCATCGCCTTCCTCACCCATCTTGCCGAGATCGTCGGCCCCGAGGCGCGCTTCGTCCATCAGGGCATGACGTCCTCCGACGTGCTCGACACCTGCCTCAACGTCCAGCTCACCCGCGCCGCCGACCTGCTGCTCGCCGACCTCGACAAGGTGCTGGCGGCGCTGAAGAAGCGCGCCCTCGAGCACAAGATGACGCCGACCATCGGCCGCAGTCACGGCATCCACGCAGAACCCGTGACCTTCGGCCTCAAGCTCGCTTATGCCTATGCGGAATTCTCTCGCGCCAAGGAGCGCCTGATCGCGGCGCGGAAGGAAGTCGCGACCTGCGCCATCTCCGGTGCGGTCGGCACTTTTGCCCAGATCGATCCGCGCGTCGAACAGCATGTTGCCAAGGCGATGGGTCTCGTGCCCGAGCCGATCTCGACGCAGGTCATTCCCCGCGACCGCCACGCGATGTATTTCTCGACGCTCGGCGTGATCGCGTCCTCGGTCGAGCGTTTTGCGGTGGAGATCCGCCACATGCAGCGCACCGAAGTGCTGGAAGCCGAGGAGTTCTTCTCCGAAGGGCAGAAGGGTTCGTCCGCGATGCCGCACAAGCGCAATCCGGTGCTCTCGGAAAACCTCTCCGGCTTGTCACGCATGGTGCGCGCCTATGTGACGCCGGCGCTGGAGAACGTCGTGCTCTGGCACGAGCGCGACATCTCGCACTCCTCTGCCGAGCGCATGATGGGCCCCGACGCGACGGTGACGCTGGACTTCGCGCTGGTCCGCCTCGCCGGCCTGATCGACAAGCTGTTGGTGTACCCCGCCAACATGCAGAAGAACCTCGACCGCCTCGGCGGCCTGGTGCATTCGCAGCGCGTTCTGCTGGCGCTGACGCAGAAGGGCGCAAGCCGCGAGGACGCCTACAAGCTCGTGCAGCGCAACGCCATGCCGGTCTGGCGCGGCGAAGGCGACTTCCTCCAGCTCCTGAAGAAAGACGCTGAGGTGAAGAAGTATCTCACCGACGCCGAGATCGAGGAGCAGTTCGACCTCGGCTATCACTTCAAGCACGTCGACACGATCTTCAAGCGCGTGTTCGGCGAAAGCTGAACGTCATTCGCAGCCCGGGTGAGCGCAGCGACACCCGGGACTTCTCTCACAAAGATCCCGGATGTCGCTTCGCTCATCCGGGCTACAAATCAAGGCGGACCTTCCCCATGCCCATCGTCAACCGCGTTGCCGCCCTCTCCGACGAAATGGCCGCCTGGCGCCATGACTTCCACGAGAACCCGGAGCTGCAATACGACGTCCACCGCACCGCCGGCATCGTCGCCGACCGCTTGCGCGAGTTCGGCTGCGACGAGGTGGTGACGGGCATCGGCCGCACCGGCGTCGTCGGTGTGATCCGCGGCCGCAAATCCGCCTCGGGCAAGACCATTGGCCTGCGCGCCGACATGGACGCGCTGCCGATCATGGAGACGTCGGGCGTCGCCTACGCCTCCAAGGTCCCCGGCAAGATGCACGCCTGCGGCCATGACGGCCACACCGCCATGCTGCTCGGCGCCGCCAAATATCTCGCCGAGACGCGCAATTTCGACGGCACGGCCGTGGTGATCTTCCAGCCGGCGGAAGAAGGCGGCGGCGGCGGCAAGGCGATGGTCGAGGACGGGCTGATGACGCGCTGGAACATCCAGGAGGTCTATGGCATGCACAACATGCCGGGCCTACCAGAAGGACATTTCGCGACCACGCCCGGCGCGATGCTCGCCTCCTCCGACAACATCCAGATCACGGTCCACGGCAAGGGCGGCCACGCCGGCGCGGGTCCGCACAAGTCCATCGACAGCGTGCTGATCGGCGCACAGATCGTCAACGCGCTGCAATCGATCGTCGCGCGCAACGTCGATCCGCTGAAATCCGCCGTCATCTCGATCACGCAATTCCACTCCGGCACGGCCTTCAACATCATCCCGGAGATCGCCGAACTCGGCGGCACCGTGCGCACACTCGATCCTGAAGTGCGCGATCTCGTCGAGCGCCGCATCGGCGAAGTCGCCGACAGCGTAGCACGCGCCTATGGCGGCTCGGCCGAGACGAAATACACGCGGATGTATCCGGTGACCATGAACCATGCGCGCGAGGCCGGCCTTGCCGCCGACGTCGCCCGCGACATCGTCGGTGCCGAGCGCGTCAACGACAAGTTCATTCCGATGATGGGCGCCGAAGACTTCTCCTTCATGCTGGAAGCGCGCCCCGGCGCGATGATCCTGGTCGGCATGGGCGACGGCAACGAGTGCCACCATCCGGCCTATGTCTTCAACGACAACATCCTGGGCCATGGCGCGTCCTATTGGGCGCGACTCGTCGAAACGCGGATGCCGGCGGGGTAGGTCAGGCAGCGGCGGTGGGAAGGCCCGGTTTTGTCAGTTGCAGATCTCGCCGGTAATCTTCGTGACTCCGTTGCCTGGACCGGGCACAAGACCAAGGCGGCAACCCTTTGCGACTGGTCTGCAGCCTGCTTGGCCGCAGACGATCTGACCGGATGCTTGCGACTTCGGTGTCGCAGATTCCGCCTGTTTCCGGTCCTGATCGCTCCTCTTTGCGTCCTCGCGCGTCGCGACCGGCTTCTTCTCCAGCACCTTCTCGCATTCGTTGTCGTCACCGACGCGATAACCGGCCCGGCAGGTGATCTTCACGCATTGATCGCCGTCGGCCTTGGAGCCGAAATTGCAAATGAGCGGGCAGACCCGTCCGGGCTTCGCTTTCAGGGCGTCGAGTGCGTCGACGCTTGCAAGCTTGGCGTCGAACTGGGTGCCGGCATATTTGTTGAACAGTGTCAGCGAGCGCTGCGAGGCTGAATTCCAGTCGCCGTCCGCAGCCGAGGCAAAGCAGCCGACGCGGCGCAATTCGCTCTGCACGGATTTTGTCAGATCAGCCGCCGACAATGTGGATGCCGGCGCCGGCGCAAGAGCTGCAACTTTTTGCTCGACCTCAGGCATCTGCCGATCGGCCGTCGGCTTTGCCGCCTGCTCCGCCTTCTCGGCGGCCTGCTTGGCGGCAAGTTCGGCCTTGGCCTTCTCCGCCGCCTGCTTCTCGGCCTGTGCTTTTGCCGCGGCAGCTTCGGCCAGCTTGCGCTGGTGCTCCGCCGCGTCCGCTCTTGCTTGCTCGATCTGCTTCTGCTTCTCCGCCGCGATCCGCGCCTCTTCGGCCGCTTTGGCCGCCGCGGCCGCCTTGTCCTGCTCGGCCTTCTGAGCGCGTTCGGCAATAAGCCTTGCCTTCTGCTGCTCGGCCGCATTCGCTTTCTGCTCGGCTGACGCGCGCGTCTCTTCAGCGGCGATCTTGTTCATCTGGCCCTTAGCCAGGTTGGCATAGAAACCGTCGTGATATTGCGCCAGGAAGGCTTCCCAACCGTCGCGCGTGGCAAGCTGCAGCGCGAGCTCGTAATCCCTGCGAATAGAATCCTGCGGACTGGCCTGCGGCCCGGTCGCGGCCGGTTTGATTGCCACCAGCGGTACATCGTCGCCGCCGAGCGAGCCGTAGACATAGGGCTCCTGCTTGTAGCCGGTGCTCTTGAGCACGTCGTCGCGCACGAATCCGAACGCCTTGCGCAGGTCGAGGCCCGGCTTCGGAAGGTGCTCGACCAAAGCGACGGCGAACGGGCTGTTTCTGGAATCGCCGTCGGACGCGGTCGAACCGGCCTTCGCGGCGAACGCAATCATGGTGTTGGGGCTGGTCGGCTCGACCTTGGCAAGCCCCCTTCCGATCGCGCGCGAGGCCAGCGTCCGCTTCATGGTCTTGGAAAACGGATTGTCGCGGCAGGCATCCAGGATGATCAGGCGCAGCTGCTTGGCCGGCTCCACCGCGAACAGCGCGCGCTCCACCGGGATGGTCTCGTCGAGCACGTCGCCATCCGTCTCCAGCGTCGCGTCAACCGGAATAAGATAGTTGGTGCCTTCCAGCTCGATGCCATGGCCGGCGTAGTAAATGACCGCCATGTCGGCATCGCGCGTCCTGCCGGCAAACTCACGCAACATGCGCCGCATCTCGCTGGCACTGAGATCCAGCCTGACATCAACGGAATCAAAGCCCGCCTTCTTGAACATGCCGCCGACCAGAGTGGCATCGTTGACGGGATTGCCGAGCTTGGGCGCGCTCTTGTAGGTGGAATTGCCAATGACAAGCGCGACCCGCCGGTCCGCATGGGCCGGTCCGCAGGCGAGGCCAATGGCCAAAATCAACAAAGCAAATATCCGAAACGGAATCACTTGCGTCCCCCCGGATGCAATTGCACGAGACTATTCGGACCATGTCTCAATTGCCAACGCTTCCTATGTGATATTCGTCACATAGGGGCTCTATCGGGCGTATGGATAATGCGGCGAAGCGTCGCCCTGCTTTCGCAGCTGACGGCCGAAGCCGTCTGTTGAGCCCGTTACATTTGCACCACCTCGTGGCGCATCACGAACGGTGCAAGCAGTGCGTGCACCTCGCTCGCAACCGCCTCGCGCCGATCCGCCGGCAGGCCCGCCAGCGTCACGGTGGCGATCGAACCGTGGCTGCCGTGAGCGCCGACCCTGACCTTGCAGTCGATGCCGCGCTCGGTGAGCGGTGTCAGCACCTTGGTGAACACGCGCTGGGCTGCGTCCCAGCGCAGCTGCGGCTTGAACACCTTGCCGACGCCCGTCACCGGCATTGGATCGATCGGGATGACCTGCACCGGGACAGCCGCGCGCTCCGGCGTGCGCTCGCGCACCCACGTCTCCAGCTCGCCCGGCTCGACGGTCGCGCCCGGCTTCAGCTGCACATAGCCCACCGGCAGCTCGCCGGCATAGGCGTCGGGCTGGCCGACCACCGCGGCAAAGCCGACGGCAGGATGCCGGAACATGATCTCCTCGATCGGCGCCGGATCGATGTTGTGGCCGCCGCGGATCACGAGATCCTTGGCGCGGCCGGTGATCCAGAGATAGCCGTCGGCATCGAGCCGGCCAAGATCGCCGGAATTGACCCAGACTTCATCGACGAAGGCACCCTTGTTGTGCTCGTCGTTGAGATAGCCGCCGAACACGCCTGGGCCGGCCATGATGACGACGCCAATCTCGTCCGGCGCGCAGTCGCGGATCAGCTTGCCCTCGCCATCGAGCTGGACGATGCGGACGCGCGCGTAGGGCATGGGAAGGCCGACCGAACCGAGCCGGATCGGCCGCGACCGATAGGCCAGCGTGTGAACGCTCGATGTCTCGGTCATGCCGTAGACCTCGACGACCGGCAGCTTGAGCTTGTCCTGGATTGCAGACCCGACCGCGACCGGGATCGCGGAGCCGCCGCCGGCTGCATATTTCAGGCTGGAGATGTCCGCATTGCCAGGCGGCACAGCGAGCGTCGCGGCGAGTACCGTCGGGACGCTCGACAGCGCCTCCGGCTTGAAGCGCTCGACCAGCCCCCAGATGTTCTTCACGGAATTCGGATTGCGCCATCCGCTAGGCGACAGCACGACCAGCGAACCGCCGGCCGACAGCGTCGTCAGCACCTGCGTCAGCGAGCCCCCGACGTGAAACAGCGGCATGCCGAACAGCATGTTGGCGCCCGGCTTCGACTTCAGCAGCAGATTGAGCGCCCAGGCCTGATAGACTTGGTTGGTATGGGTGTGCCGCACCAGCTTTGGCGTGCCGGTGGTGCCGCCGGTGTGGAAATAGGCGGCGACGTCGCTGCCCAAAATCTTTCGTCCGCTGATCAGGCGGTCCGAAGGCTGCTGCTTGATCAGGTCGCTGAAAGCAAAGACTCCCTTCCCCGGGTCACCGCCACCGAACACCTGTACGATCGCCTTGAGATGCTTGAGTTGCGGCCTGATCTGCTCGACTTTCTGCCAGATGTCGGTGCCCGGCATCGGCCCGAGCGCCACCAGGACTTTTGTGTTCGCCGCTTCCAGAATCTCCGCAATTTGGTGCGGCTCCAGCAGCGGGTTGACTGGATTGGCGATGCCGGCGGCCTCCGCGCCGAACAGCGTTACGAAGGCGTCGGGCACCAGCGGCAGCATGAAGCTGACGACGTCGCCCTTCTCGACGCCCAGCGCGTGAAACATGTTGGCGGCCTGCGTGACGCGCGCGATGAGGTCGCGGTATGCGACCACGACCGGCGTGTCGGCCGGATCGGCATTTTGCAGGAACTGGATTGCCGGCCCGTCGGGGTTACGGCCCGCACCCAGTCTGATGGCGTCGTAAGTGCTCTCGGCCGCGACGCGATCGACGTAGGGGACCTGCTCGAAGGCTCGAACCTCGGCGTCCGTCGCCAGGTCCGGATAGTCGCTGCCGATGAGCCGATCGAGCGCGTGGATGCCCGCCATGAAATTCCGTCCTCCCTCAGATGCATGTCCCCGCGCCCTGTCTTTTGACTTTGGGGTTGGCGGGGCCTCGACCGATGGCCGGCCGAGCAGGGCCAGAATGATGGATGATTTGGCGTTCGTCCATGACCTACCGTCGGCGACAATGGGCTCTGGCAAAGGCCTTTGAACCTGCGCGCCCGATCCGGGGACCAAGAACTGGCATCGGACTCACATGCCGGCTTCCTTGCCAGCGCCGTTGCCAGCGCCCTGCCGCAAGACTTGAGGTGATCATGACTACGCCCCCGCGGGATTGCGCCACCCGGCTGTTCATCACGTTCGCCGTCACCACGGGGATCTTGACATCGGTGATCATGACATCGGTGATCGCCCTGCCCCGCGCGGCGCTCGCGGAGGATGGCCAGCTCGACAAGATGCGCGCCAAGATCTCGGCCTTCATCAGCGACCAGATGGAGAAGCTCGGCGGGTCACGCATCGTCTACAAGGTGGACACCGATGGCCTGCGCGAGAGCGTCGTCACGGATTTGCGCGACGACGTCTACAAGAACCTGCGGGAGGGCAAGATCGCCTTCTCCGGTCTTGCGATCCGCGACGGCGGCGTCGAGTTGAAGATTGCCGACGTCAAGGGCCGCGAGCAACTCGCGCGCAAGCTCGCCTCAGCGGCGGAAGGATTGCCGTCGCATGCACTCGCCGTGACCGACGGCAGCGACGGACTCGTCAGGCTCGCGCCGACGAATGCGGCATCCGCCGCGCGGTTGCACGAACTCGTCGAAGATGCCATCGCCATGATCGAGCAGCGTCTGAAGGAGGCCGGCGTCCAGCTCGCCAGCGTCCAGCCCGATGGCACCGACCGCATCCGAATCTTCCTGCCCGGCGTGATGGAGCCCGAGCGCGTCACCGCAGTCTTCGCCCGAAGGGTCAAGGTCGGCTTCCGCCTGATCGACCTCTCGATGCCGCCGGAGCAGGCGCAATCCGGCACGCCGCCGACAGGCACGGAAGTCCTGCCCGGCTTCAAGGACAAGAGCCTTTATCTGGTCGCCAAGGACAGCGTGCTCGACGGCGACGACATCAGCTATGCGGGCCCGGGATTTGCGAGCGCCACGAAAGAGCCGATCGCCTCGTTCCGCTTCAACGGCCGCGGCACGCGGCGCTTTGCCCACATCACCGAGGAGAATATCGCAAAGCCGTTCGCCATCGTGCTCGACGGCAAGGTGATCTCCGCCCCCATAATCCGCGAGCCCATCACCGGCGGCTCTGGCCAGATCTCCGGCAATTTCACCCTGGAGGAAGCAAACAGCGTCGCCATGCTGCTGCGCGCCGGTTCGCTGCCGGGGCACCTCGGCCTGGTCGAGCAGCAGGTCGTGCCGCCCGCCAAGCCCTGAGGCGGGGGATCGCCCCCCGCCCACGCCTGGTCCCGCCCCGCCCCGTCGACCGCCGAGGTCCACCACGCCGAGGCTCGTAGCCGGTGGCCCCCGAATCGCGGGCGCGCCACGGTCATACGCACCGCCAAACAGGCAATTGCCGAAACGCCCGATCAGGCTAAAATTTGCCTCTTGCGGCACGGCGGCCGAAAGCTTCATTCAAGAGGTCGTCGTTCGATTTCGGCTATAGGTGTCGAGAAGACCGACCGGGACTGAAGGCCTTACGCGGGGATAGTACCATGCCGTCCGGCAGCGCAGACATTTCGTCGATCCTCGACCGCATTCTCGAGGCGGCGACGGATAACCTCAGGATCGCGAAGATCCTGGTCCAGATGGGCCTCGATCCAAACAACGTCACCTATGACTCGATCTTCAATCGGATGCTGGAGATCTTCGTCCAGAACATCACGCTGGCTAATATGTTCGCCGCGGTCGGGGCCGGCTTCTTCGTCGCCACGCTCCTGATGCGGACCATGGTGCCGCTGCGCGTCGCCAACATGGTCGGCTGCGCGTTCTTTGCCGTCTTCGGCGCGCTCTCCGCCAACGTCTCGACCTTCCTGCTCTATCTCCTGCTGCTACCGATCAACGCCTTGCGCCTGCGGCAGATGCTCAAGCTCGTCAAGAAGGCGCGCCATGCGGCCGAAGGCGACATGTCGATCGAATGGCTCAAGCCGTTCATGACCGAACGCAAATATCGCCGCGGCGACACGCTGTTCAAACTCGGCGATCCAGCCAAGGAGATGCTCCTCACGGTCACCGGCAAGTTCCTGGTCAAGGAGATCAATATCGAGATCATGCCGGGCGCGCTGATGGGCGAGCTCGGCTTCCTCACGCCGGGCAACCGGCGCACCGGAACGATTGAATGCATCGAAGACGGGCAGGTGCTGACGATTACCTATGACCGGTTGCTCGAGATCTACTTCCAGGATCCGCAGTTCGGCTACTACTTCCTGGTGCTGACCAGCCAGCGGCTACTGCAGAACATCGATCGCTTGCAGAAGCAGCTGGCGTCGGAGCGGACGGCGACCACGAACAGGATCGCTTGATAGCCTGCACGCCGCCGTTCAGTCCAAGAGCAACGCCATGCCCGGATCGCCCTTCTCTATCGCACGCCGGTAGCCCGCCCGCGCGCTGATGCGGCCGAGATATTTGACCACGTCCGGACAGCGCTGGAGGTCATAGGGCTGGAAGTAGCGCATCGTGGTGAGCGAGAACACCGTCATGATGTCGGCAGTCGTGAAGGCGCTGCCCGCAAGATATTCGGCCTCGCGAAGCCTTGCGTCGAGAAGATCGTAGGCCCGATCGAGACGCCCCTTCATCGCGAGCAGGGTCGGATTGTCCTTGGCGAGATCGAGCCGGCTCAGGATCATCATCCTCCCCATGCCGGGTTGCAGGGTGCCATTGGCGAAATGAAGCCAATACAGAAACTGCGCGAAGGCGGGATCAGTGGGACCGAGCACGAGTCGGCCGTCGCCATATTTTGCAACGATGTAGTCGACGACGGCGCCGGATTCCGCGAGCACCAGCTCACCGTCGGTGATCACAGGCGCCGCCCCGATCGGATGCAGCGCCTTGTACTCGGCCGGAGCCAGCATGGTGACGGGATCGCGCGTATAGCGCTTCAGCTCGTAGGGAATCCCCAGTTCCTCGCACAGCCAGACGATACGCTCGGACTGCGACTTGCCGAGATGATGGACGGTGAGCATGAGGCCTCCTGAAGAGATGAAGCAGAACGTGGGATGTGCCACGAGATCGCACAGGAGCGGTTGCGATTACGCCTCGTCCGTCACCATCCGCGCCACGACGCGGTCGCGGCGGATGAAATGGTGCCACAGGGCGGCGATCACGTGAACCGCGATCAAGGCGAGCAGCACATAGGCAAAGAGGATGTGGCGGTCTTCATAGGCGCCCGCCGCCGCGCGGTCGGGAGCGGTGAATTGCGGCACGTGGAACAGGCCGAAGAAATCCGAATAATCAGGTGCGTGCGCGCCGGAATGCGCCCAGCCGAGCATGGTGACGACGATGACGGCGAGGTAGAGCGCACCGTGGCTGACATAGGCCGCGACCTTCTGCCAGCGCGAGGCCTCGGCCGGCATGGTCGGCGTCGGGTTGACGAGGCGCCACACCAGGCGCAGCACCGTGAGCAGCAGGATCACGTAGCCGATATCGGCGTGGATCGAGCGGTAGAAGAAACGGTCGGGACGCGCCGGGATGTGGTTCATCCACCACCCGAAGCCGATCATGCCGAGGATGGTCAGCGCCAGACTCCAGTGCAGCCATCTGGAAATGCTGCCCCAGCCGCTGCTGGTATTTCTGATCATGTCGGCGCTCCGGAGTTTTGCGGGCCTGTCCCTATCCGCACCGCAGTACGGCAGCTGATAGCGGGACCATGCGGCAATCGCGAAATTGAATCGTTCCAAATTGGCCCTCAGCGCCCCTGCCGCAAAACCGCCCCAAAAACCGAATGGTAACCATGTCGGGCTAGAGTGATCACGTGACCAATTCTCCGACGATTCTGGTGTTCGATTCCGGCCTTGGCGGGCTCACGGTCCTGCGTGAGGTCGTGGCCGCGCGCTCCGACGCGCATTATGTCTACGTCGCGGACGACGCCTTCTTCCCATACGGCCACCACAGCGAGGACGAGATCATCGCCCGCGTGGTGCCGCTGATGGGGGAATTGGTCGGCACGCACGATCCTGACCTCGTCGTCATCGCCTGCAACACGGCGTCCACCCTGGTCCTATCGCATCTGCGCGCCGCTTATTCCCTGCCCTTCGTCGGCACTGTGCCGGCGATCAAGCCGGCCTGCGCGCAGTCGAGGAGCCGGCGCGTGTCGGTGCTCGGCACCAAGGGCACGGTGAAGCGCGAATACACCAAGGCGCTAATCCGCGATTTCGCGCAGGGTTGCGAGGTGACACTGGTCGGCTCGCCCGAGCTGGCCGCGCTGGCTGAAGCCGAGCTCAGCGGCTCTCCCGTCAGCGACGACGCCATCCTCGCCGAGCTCGCCCCGTGTTTCGTCGGCGATGCCGGGGACGCAGGCGCACGCACCGACACCGTCGTGCTAGCCTGCACGCATTATCCACTGCTGCTCGACCGGCTGAAAAAGCTCGCGCCCTGGCCGGTCGACTGGATCGATCCGGCGCCCGCGATCGCCCGCCGCGTCTCGGATCTACTCGGTCCGCACACCGGTGACATCGCGCAATCCGGCGCCGAGATGATCTTCACCTCGAACCGCGTGCATGGTCTTTCGGCCGCGCTGATGCCGTTCTTCGGCGGCCGCATTCCGGCCTGACCTTGCGCCTCGACGGCGCGCTGCTAGGCTCCGCCGTCGTCGTTTCTTGCAGGTTCTTCCCCATGTCCGTCCCGACCACGCCGCTCAACCGTCTCCGGCAGCTCTGGCGCGAGGGTCGTCCCGCCTTCGGCGCGATCGCGACGATCCCGAGCGTGCAGACCGTGCAGATCATGGCGCGCTCACTCGACTGGATCATCGTCGATCTCGAGCATGGGCCGATTGGACTGACCGAAGCTCATGCGATGATCGCGGCCACCACCGGCACACCTTGCACACCGCTGGTGCGGATCGCGGCTAACGAGCCATGGCTTGCGAAGGCACCGATGGACATCGGCGCCTTCGGCATCAATTTCCCGATGATCACCAATCGCGCGGAGGCTGAGAAAGCGGTGCGCAGCGTGCGCTATCCGCCACGCGGCGATCGGCTCTGGGGTCCGTTCCATGCGCCATTCCGCTGGGGCCAGTCGATGCCGGACTACATGGCCAGTGCCGACGACGAGATGATCTGCATGATCACCATCGAGCACGTCGACGCCGTCAACCGCATCGACGAGATCATGGCCACGCCCGGCATCGACGTCGCCGTGATCGGCCCCGGCGATCTCGCCACCTCCATCAACAAGCGCGGACAGATGGACGATCCGGAATTGCTGGAGCTGGTGGCGCGGGCCGAGGCCGGTATCCTCAGAAGCGGCGTGCCGATCGGCGGCGTGGCGCGTACCGCAGATCAGGCCAACGCCCTGGTCGATCGCGGCTACCGTGCGATCGCACTCGGTTTCGACTGGTCGCTGTTCCAGCGCGGCATCATGGCGGCGTTCGAAGGGATCAAGCGCTGACGGCGAAGCCGATTGCCAACTTGCCGGGAACAGCGGCGCTGCTAGGGTCGGCCGTTCCAGGGAGGAAAAACCATGCTCAAAAAGACTTTGCTCGCTGTCGCCTTCACCAGCCTCGCTGTTGCGGCCTTCGCCCAGCAGCCCGGCATCAAGCGCACCCCGCTCCAGAAGGTCGAATTTCCGGATGGCTACAACACCGTCACCGCCATCGCGGAAGTCCCGGCGGGCGGCTCGGCCGGACGCCATACCCATCCGGGCATTGAGACCGGCTACGTGCTCGAAGGTGAACTCAATCTCCTCATCGACGGGCAGCCGGAAAAGACGCTGAAAGCCGGCGATTCCTACCAGATCCCGGCAGGCGTCGTGCATGACGCCAAAGCCCACGGCGACAAGGCTATGAAGGTGCTTGGGGTTTACGTCGTCGACAAGACCAAGCCGCTGGCCTCGCCGGCGCCCTGATGCGGCGAACCGACCGGCCCTGAGCTCGTTGGTTCGTGCTAGAGCAGGCGGCGAGCGGGACCCCCGCTCGCTGCACAAATTTTAATCAGGGGAAACCAAAGAGCGATGCGCGGGACTCCCAAGACCATTTCGCTGCCGCGTCGCCTGATTATCGACCTCATGCACGCCTCGATGGGCGTGCCCTTCGTGTCGCTTTCACGTTCGCTCGATATCGGCCCCCTGCTGGAGGCTCGCGCGGGCGCGATGGCGCCAGCCGGCTGGGCGGCCATGTTCGTCAAGGCTTTTGCCCTCGTCGCCAGGGACGAGCCGGTCCTGCGTACCGTCTATGCCAAATGGCCCTGGCCGTCGCTCTACGAGCTGCCGACGAGCGTGGCGTCGGTGGCCATTGCCCGGGTCGAGGGCGGCGAGGAATGCGTGATCCCGCAGCGAATCGCGGCTCCCGAGGCCATGACGCTGGCTGCGGTCGACGCCGAGATCCGGCGCGCCAAGACCGCCCCGATCGACGAAATTCCCATGTTCCGCAAGATCATGCGGGCCACCCGCCTGCCGCTGCCGCTGCGGCGGCTGTCCTGGGCGATGGGGCTGAACTTCGGCCGGCAGCGCGGCAACTGGTTCGGCAGCTTCGCGGTGAGCTCGGTGGCCGCCTATGGCGGCGGCGAGCTTCACCCCATCACACCGGGGCCTTTCATCGTCAGCTATGGGGTGGTCGGGCCTGATCAGACCATCCATGTCGTAATCCGCTGGGATCACCGGGTCACCGATGGCGCCCCAATCGCCCGGGTCCTGACCCGGCTGGAACAGGTCCTGAACACTGAAATCGCTGCCGAATTGCAGGCGGCGGGCCCCAAGCCGATCCGGGCGGTCGGGACGTGATTTCAGGCCATTCGCATTGACAGCGAGCCCCAAATCCCCCTAAAAGCCGCTTGCTCGCGGGCCGATTTCGGCCCGCGAAGCGTTTCGCGACCCGCGGTCCCGTCCCTTAAGCTTTGGGGATCGGACCTGTCAGTGCCGGGCTAGCCCGTCACACAGGAGGGCGCGTTTCCTCAAACCATGTACCTGAAGAGGACGCGATGACTAAGCGCAGTGAGGCGAAGTACAAACTCGATCGCCGTATGGGCCAGAACATCTGGGGCCGCCCGAAGAGCCCCGTGAACCGCCGCGAATACGGCCCCGGCCAGCATGGCCAACGTCGCAAGGGCAAGCTCTCCGACTTCGGCGTGCAGCTGCGCGCCAAGCAGAAGCTGAAGGGCTATTACGCCAACATCTCCGAGCGTCAGTTCCACAGCATCTACGTCGAGGCCAGCCGCCTCAAGGGTGACACCGGCGAGAACCTGATCGGCCTGCTCGAGCGCCGTCTCGACGCGGTCGTGTACCGCGCCAAGTTCGTCTCCACGATCTTCGCCGCGCGCCAGTTCATCAACCACGGCCACGTCAAGGTGAACGGCCGCAAGGTCAACATCTCGAGCTATCTGGTCAAGATCGGCGACGTGATCGAGGTCAAGGAAGCCTCGAAGCAGCTCGCCCACGTCCTCGAAGCCAGCCAGCTCTCCGAGCGTGACACCCCCGACTATCTCGAAGTCGACCACGGCAAGATGACCGCGAAATACATTCGCATCCCCCACCTCTCCGACGTGCCGTTCCCGGTGCAGATGGAGCCGCATCTGGTCGTCGAATTCTATTCGCGCTAAGATCTGAATATCGAAAGGCCCCGGTTCGCCGGGGCCTTTTTGCTTAAGAGCCACACTTCATTGGCCGTTTGCCTTCAGGAGGCGTCGCATGCTCTACACCCCTCCCCCGATCGACCCCAAAGCGCCGCCGGTGCGCATCAATCTGCTCTCGGACACGCAGACCAAGCCGACACCTGCGATGCGCGAGGCGATGGCGCGGGCGGAGGTCGGCGACGAGCAGGTCGGCGACGATCCGACCGTGAACGCGCTGTGCGAGCGCGTCGCCGAGTTGCTCGGCAAGGAAGCCGCCGTGTACATGCCGTCAGGCACGATGTGCAACGTCACCGCGACGCTGGTGCATTGCCGCCCCGGCGACGAGATCCTCGCCCATGAGAGCGCCCACATCATCGCGCGCGAGGGCGGCGCGCATGCCGCGATCGGCGGCTTTCAAGTCACGCAATTGAAGGGACCCGACGGCCAGTTCACGCCGGAGACCTTTCGCAGAGCGCTGCATCCGCGCACGCGCTACCAGCCGCCACAGACGGTGGTCAGCGTCGAGCAGACCGCCAATATCGGCGGCGGCACGATCTGGAAGAAGGCTGCGCTCGACGAGATCGTCGCGATCGCGAAACAACATGGCCTCGTCACCCACATGGACGGCGCGCGCCTGCTCAACGCCACTGTCGCGAGCGGCATCTCGCCGCGCGACATGACCGCCGGGTGGGATTCGGCCTGGATCGACTTTTCGAAGGGCTTGGGCGCGCCGATCGGCGGCGTGCTGGCAGGCTCGCGCGCCTTCATCGATGCGGTCTGGCAGTGGAAGCAGCGGCTCGGCGGCTCGATGCGACAGGCCGGAATCTGCGCGGCGGCTTGCATCTACGCGCTCGACCATCATGTCGAGCGGCTCGCCGACGACCACGCCAATGCGCGCGCGCTCGCCCGCGGTCTGTCGCAGATCGCAGGAATCGAGGTGCAGGAGCCCGAGACCAACCTGGTGTTCTTCAAGCCCGATGGTGCCGGCATTCCCGGCGACAAGATGGTCGCGGCGCTGCGCCAACGCGGCGTGACGCTTGCAATGATGGACGGCCGCATCCGCGCCTGCACCCATCTCGACGTCAATGCCAGCCAGATCGAGGAGACGATCGGCTACGTGCGCGAAATCGTGCGCGGAGCGTAAGTCGAGCAGTCCCGTAGCCCGGGTGAGCGCAGCGATACCCGGGACTTCACGCGCAGGGATCCCGGATGTCGCTGCGCTCATCCGGGCTACAAACAAATCGGCGATTCACCGCCCCATCGCCTGATAGATCAGCGTCTTCAGCGCCAGCTGAATCCGGCCGCGCTGCGTTGGGGTCTGCACCATGAAGATCCCGAACAGATCGTCCTCGGGATCGATGAAGAAGAACGTGCCCCCGACGCCGTCCCAGCGATATTCGCCGAGCGGCCACGCCGTTCCAGGGGGTACCGAGGTGCGCACGGCGAAGCCGAGACCAAAACCGGAAGATCCGCCCGGATAATAGTTCTGGTCGCGCGCGATCTTCGTCTCCGGCCCGATATGATCCGAGGCCATCAGCGCGATGGTCTCTGGCTTCAGATAGCGCCGGCCGTCATAGGTGCCGCCACTCAGCAGCATCTGTGCGAAGCGGGCATAGTCGCCAATCGTGCCGACCATGCCGCCGCCGCCCGATTCCCATCTCGTGGGCCGCTTGATGTCGCGGACCTGCGTTGTCGGATTGATGTTGCGATCCCCAGGCATCGGCTCGGCGATGCGCGGGAATTTGGCGGAATCGGCGATGAAGAACGCGGTCTCGGTCATCCCAAGGGGATCGAGCAGCCGCTCCTTCTCGAACTGGAGCAGCGTCTTTCCGGAGATCACCTCAATGACGCGGCCGAGCACGTCGGTGGAAAAGCCGTAGTCCCACACCGTGCCCGGCTGCTCGACCAGCGGCAGCGCGGCGATCTTCGCGACGAAGTCGGCGTTGGTGAGTTCGCTGTTGAAGAGATTGGCGTCCGCGTAGAGCTCGCGCACCGCGCCGCCGCCTTGATAGCCGTAAGGCAGCCCCGAGGTGTGACGCATCAGGTCCTTGATCGTGACCGGGCGATTCACCGGCTCCAGCACCAGCGCAACCTTGCCGTCCTCGGCCTTCCTCTCGACGCCAACCTTCATCCCGCCAAAGGCCGGAATGTACTTTGCGACGGGATCGTCGAGCGTAAGCCTGCCCTCCTCGACCAGCATCATCGCCATGACTGAGGTGACCGGCTTCGACATCGAGTAGAGGCGGAAGATCGTATCCGCGCTCATCGATAACTCGGTCGCGACGTCGCGGACGCCGAAATTCTGGTAGTAGACCGGCTTGCCGTGCTGCTGGAGCAGCAGGATGGCGCCCGGAAACGTGCCAGCGGCGATCTCTTTCCGAATGTAGTCGGAGACTCTTGCCAGGCCTTCCGGCGAGAGATTGTGCGCGGCGCGCTCGGAGCCGGCCTTCGCACCAACGACTCCGAACAGAAGCACGAGCGCCGCGACCAATGCGCGGCGCCCGAACATGTCAATTCTCCATCGCTTCATAAACCAGCTGCTTCAATGTTCGCTGCACGCGCTGGCGCTCGGTCGGGGTCTGTTCCAGCAGCACGAAGAACATGTCCTGCTTGGGGTCGATCACGAAATAGCAGCCGGAGGCGCCGTCCCATTTCAATTCGCCGAGATCGCCGGGCGGTGGCGGTTTTGCGTTGCCGGGGTCGGTGCGGACCGCAAGTCCGAGACCGAAACCAAAACCGTCGCCGGGGAAATAGAAATAATCGCGATCGACGCCCGACTTGGGTCCGATCTGGTCGGTCACCATCAGCTTGAACGTCTCGGGCTTGAGAATCGTCTTGCTGTCGAAATTGCCGCCGTTGAGCAGCATCTGCGTAAAGCGCTCATAATCCGCCATGGTCGTAACCATACCGCCACTGGCAAACTGGATTTTCTTGACGACAGTCGGATCGTTGATCCGTCCGACCCGGAAATCGCTGTCGTTCGGCACCGGCTGCGCCAGCAGCTTCTGCTTCTCAGGATCGGTGACGAAGAAGCCGGTGTCGACCATGCCGAGCGGGTCCAGCAGCTTCTCCCGTTCGATCTCGATGAGCGGCTTGCCGGCCGCGACTTCCATGACCCGCGCCAGGATGTCGGTGGAATGGCCGTATTGCCACAGCGCGCCCGGCTGGTTGTGCAGCGGAAGTTTTGCGATTCGCTCGGCGAACTCGGCGAGATCGAAATCGCCAGCATAGATGTTGGCCTCACGATAGGCCTTGCGGACGAGGCTGTCGCCGTAGAAGCCGTAGGTGACGCCCGAGGTGTGCGTCATCAAATCGTGCACCGTCATCGGCCGGTTCGGCGGCACGAGCTCGAGCGACTTGGTGCCGTCCTCGGTCTTCTTCTCGACGCCGACTTTCACATTGGCGAAGGACGGAATGTATTTCGAGACGGGATCGTCGAGCTTGATCGTACCTTCCTCGATCAACTTCACTGCGACGACGGACGTGATCGCCTTGCTCATCGAGAACAGGCGGAAGATCGTCTTGTCGGTGATCGGCGCCTTGCTGACCGCGTCCTGCACGCCGAAGACTTCGTGGTAGACGGGCTTGCCATGTTGCTTGATGAGGACGTTTGCCCCGGCGATCTTGCCGATCGCAACCTCGTTCTTGAAGAACTCGGTGATCCTCGCGAGCTTGTCCGGATTGAAATGCGCGCCGACCGGAATCTCGTAGGTGCCCTCCGCCCGCGCGAACGACATCGTACCCAACGACACAAGCGCGGCGCAGACCAGCGCACGCAGTCCAGACTGTGAAATCATATCCCCTCCCCGGAACATGGCCCGGCAGAGTGTACCGACCGCGTCGTCAGGCACAAGGGCCGCCATACCGCGCCAAAACGTCCGCGTGCAGAACCGCGCTCTTTTCCGAGAAACAACAAAATATGACGTCGACGACCAGCGGCGCGGCCGGCAGGGCTTCAATGGTCGCATGGACTGCAATCTTCGCGGCCTGGTCGGCCGGAAAGCCGTAAACCCCCGTCGAAATCGCGGAGAACGCCACGGAGGTCAGCTGATTGGCCTCACAGAGCTCAAGCGCACGGCGATAGCAGGCGCCCAGCGCCTCTGCCTCACCGCGAGTGCCGCCGTGCCAGACCGGGCCGACCGCATGGATCACATGGCGCGCAGGAAGAAGGTAGCCCTTCGTGATCTTGGCATCGCCGGTCGGGCATCCTCCGAGCTTCCGGCACTCGGCCAGAAGCTCGGGACCGGCCGCCCGATGGATCGCGCCATCGACGCCGCCCCCACCCAGGAGCGACGTGTTGGCCGCGTTGACGATGGCGTCAACGCTCAGCGTGGTGATGTCAGCTACGATGACCTTGAGCTCCGCGCCGCCGATCCGGCGCGTCAGCTGGGTCATGGATCAGGCCGCGATAGCGACGCCCTTTTCGGAGAAGAGCTGCTGCAATTCACCGGCCTGGAACATCTCGCGGACAATGTCGCAGCCGCCGACGAACTCGCCCTTCACGTAGAGCTGCGGAATGGTCGGCCAGTTCGAAAAGTCCTTGATGCCGTTGCGCAGTTCGGCGGATTCGAGAACGTTAAGGCCCTTATAGCCGACGCCGATGTGGTCGAGGATCTGGACGACCTGGCCGGAGAACCCGCACTGCGGAAATTGCGGTGTGCCCTTCATGAACAGAACCACGTCGTTCGACTTCACTTCGTTGGCGATGAATTCCTCGATGCTCATATCCGTGTCCTTCTGGGGCGCGAGCCCTCAATAATCCCTTCGGGCGGCTCGGCCGATCTAACCCGATACCTCCCATATATGTAGCCCAAACCGTTGTGCATCCAAAGTAAAATGGCGGCGACGGGGTCCGCTGGCCGGCCCGGACCATAGGCTGATGACATTAATATCATCGTCGAAAAGCACTTTTATCCCGTAGCGGGCGCCCTATCTAGGACGAACCCAGGTTTTGGAACCGGGCAACGCCAACAACGTTCTCTTGTCCTGTCTGGAGAAAAACGTGACGAAACCAGCCTCCGCTACGGCCAGTCCGCCGCTTTCGTCACCGCCGGCCGACCCGAGCAACCTCGCCTGGCGGCTTGAGGATGCCTTTCTCACGGTCCGCAACGAGACCGAGCGCCGCGCCGCGCCGCTCTCGCCGGAGGACCAGCAGATCCAATCGATGCCGGATGCGAGCCCCGCAAAATGGCACCGGGCCCACACCACCTGGTTCTGGGAGCAATTTCTGCTCGGCGAGCATTGCCCCGGCTACCGCCCCTTTCACCCTGACTTCGCCTTCCTGTTCAATTCCTATTACGTCAGCGCAGGGCCCCGTCATGCCCGGAATCACCGCGGCGACATCACCCGTCCCAGTGCAAGCGAGGTCGGCGCCTATCGCAGTTATGTGGATGCTGCGGTCGTGAAGTTCTTCCGGGAGGCCGGCGAGGACAAGCTCCGTGCCCTCGCCCCATTGGTCGAGGTCGGGCTCAATCACGAGCAGCAGCATCAGGAATTGATGTTCACCGACATTCTGCACGCCTTTGCGCAGAACCCGGTCTATCCCGCCTACGATCCGGACTGGCACTTTCCATCCGCAACGCGCGCCGGCAATGCCTGGCTGACGCTCAACGAGGGCATCCACACCGTCGGCCATGTCGAGGACAGCTTTCATTTCGACAACGAGAAGCCGGCCCACCGCGCCCTCGTCGGCCCGGTCAAGATCGCACGCAATCTCGTCACCAATGGCGAATGGCTGGCCTTCATGCGCGATGGTGGCTACGCGAACGCAACACTGTGGTTGATGGACGGCTTTGCCGCCGCCAACAAGGACGACTGGCAGGCCCCGGGCCATTGGCGCGAGGTCGACGGCCAATGGCAGGTCATGACGCTGGCCGGCCTCAAGCCGGTCGACCCCGACGCGCCGGTCTGCCACGTCAGCTATTACGAGGCCGACGCCTTCGCGCGCTGGGCCGGAAAACATCTGCCGACCGAGATGGAATGGGAGGTCGCGGCCCGCGCCGGCCAGCTCAACGATGCCTTCGGCATCGTCTGGCAGTGGACCCGCAGCTCGTATTCGCCCTACCCCGGCTATCGCGCGATCGAAGGCGCGCTCGGCGAATACAACGGCAAGTTCATGGTTAACCAGCTGGTGCTGCGCGGCTCTTCGCTTGCAACCCCGGAGGGGCACAGCCGTATCAGTTATCGCAACTTCTTTTATCCGCACCACCGCTGGCAGTTCACGGGACTGCGGCTCGCCGACTACGAGTAAAATTCTCATCCGACGACAAAATGCGCGCCGGACAGCGCGTTCAGGAGAGTACCATGAATGTGCACGCCAGCGCTTTGGCCGAAGCCCATCTTCCCGACGAGCAGACCACTGCCTTCGCGCGCGAGGCCATCGAGGACCTCTCGCAGCAGCCGAAAAAGCTGTCGCCGAAATATTTCTATGATGCGGCCGGATCGGAATTGTTCGAGGCAATCACGCGCCTGCCCGAATATTACCCGACGCGCACGGAGCTTGCGATCCTGAAGGAGCGCGGCAGCGAGATCGCGAAAATCATCCCGGAGCACGCGGCCCTTGTCGAATTCGGCGCAGGCGCGACCACAAAGGTCCGCCTGCTGCTCAACCACTGCAAGTTCGCGGCCTATGTGCCCGTCGACATCTCCGGCGATTTCCTGACGGCGCAGGCGAACGGCCTGAAGCGGGATTTTCCGTCACTCGGCATCTACCCGGTGGCGGCCGACTTCACCACACCGTTCGAGCTGCCCAAGGCGGTGGCGACCATGCCCAAGGTCGGGTTCTTCCCGGGCTCGACCATCGGCAATTTCGAGCCCCATGAAGCGCAGGCCTTCCTGAAGAGCGCGCGCGCTATTCTGGGCCGGGGTGCGCAGATGATCATCGGCGCCGACCTCGAGAAGGAGGAGCGCCTGCTCCACGACGCCTATAACGATGCCGCCGGCGTCACCGCGCGCTTCAACCTCAATGTGCTGGTGCGGATCAACCGCGAACTCGGCGGCAATTTCGACCTCTCCGCCTTCACCCATCGCGCGATCTACAATCGCGAACGGCACCGCATCGAGATGCACCTGATCAGTAAGAAGAGCCAGACCGTGCGCCTGCTTGGCACCAGCTTTTCGTTCCGCGCGGGCGAGAGCATCCACACCGAGAACAGCTACAAATACAGCCTCGAGCGCTTCGCCGCGCTGGCGCAGGGCGCAGGCTGGCGGGTGCGCGAGAGCTGGACGGATGCGGCGAAGATGTTCTCGGTGCACGCGCTGGAGGCGGCGGAGTAGAAATTCCTCCGTTTCCTGCGGCGCATCCTTCGAGACGCACGCCTTAGGCGGGCACCTCAGGATGAGGACGGTATCCGTGGCAGCAGTTTCGACGGGCACCGGCGCTGATTAGCCTCATCCTGAGGAGACCGCGGAGCGGTCGTCTCGAAGGACGAGGCGTTCAGTCAGGCGCTCGCGGCCCGTGCTCAATGCTCCTCGGCTTCTTCCGGCGTCGATCCCAGCGAGACCGATTCCCACACCGCAACAACGATCATGATCACCGTCGCGGCGACCGACAGCCATAGCGGGGACAGTTCGGCGGCGAACCACGACAGCGCCGCGAGCGCGATGATGCCAATCCCGTGCGAGAGCTGGAGGAAGCCGCGGATCGCGTGCTTGAACAGGATGGTGCCGACCAGGAACAGCAAGGGACCGCCGATCGTGCTGACGATAGTCCTGATATCGGAATGCCCGACCGGATGCTTCAGCACCAGCTCGTCCGAGACCGCGGTCAGGATGATGCCGGCGACGATCGGCATATGTAGATAGGTGTAGGCGAGCCGCGCCAACCGGCCGGATTCCTCGGATTTCGAGATGCGCTCGGCGCCGGCCTCGGCACCCCTGTGGAAATAGACCCACCACATCGCGATGCTGCCGACCAGCGCGGAGACGAAGGCCAGCATGTTGTCTGCGGTCCAGGCCAGCTCGGCGAAGGTCGCGCCGTTGACGACGACGGCCTCGCCGAGCGCGATGATGACGAAGAGCGAGCAGCGCTCGGCCATGTGGCCGCCTTCGACAGCCCAGGCCTCGACCGACGAGAAGCCCAGCTTGGGGACCCAGAAGCGCACCGCTGGCGAGATGTATTCGATCGTCAGCGCCACGATCCAGAACCATAGCCGCGCCTCGTCATGGGCGAGGCCGCCGAGAATCCAGAAGATCGCGGAGACCGAGAGCCACGTCAGGATGCGGATCGCATTGTGCCGGACCGCAGTTCGATGGTGCGGCGTTGCAAACATCCAGAAGGCGGTGCGCCCGACCTGCATCGTTGCGTAGGCGATCGCAAACCACAGGCCGCGCCCCTCGAAGGCGGTCGGGATCGTCGTCGACAGCACGAGGCCGCCCAGCATCATCAGGAAGATCAGGATCCGGACCGGCGTCAGCTCGGGATCGAGCCAGTTGGTGACCCAGGCGGTGTAGACCCACACCCACCATACCGCGAGGAACAGCACCGCGACGTGCACGGCACCGAGCGGCGTGAAATGGTGCAGCAGCGTGTGCGAGACCTGCGTGATCGCGAAAACGAAGACCAGGTCGAAGAACAGCTCGGCATTGGTGACGCGGCTGTGCTGGTTTGGCAGGATGACGCGAAACATCGCGCCGCGCGGATTGTCCGCAGCCATCGTCATCCCCCCGTCACGATCAGATCAAGCGCCCGGCACACCGGTTTGCAGCGCCAGCGCATGCAGGACGCCGCCCATCTGGCCGCGGAGGGACTGATAGACGATCTGGTGCTGCTGGACGCGGGACTTGCCGCGGAAGGTCTCCGAGATCACGGTCGCGGCATAGTGATCGCCGTCCCCGGCGAGGTCACGGATGGTCACTTCGGCATCGGGGATCGCCGCCTTGATCATCGCCTCGATATCGTGGGCGTCCATAGGCATTCGGGTCGTGCTCCTGTCTCGGCTGCAATCAGCCTTGTCGTCGAATCCTTGCCGGGGTCCGGGTCTACAAAGCCAAACGTGCCGGCGGGGCCAAACTTAGCGTGAACGGCCTTCTACGTCACGCCTTCCGGCACTATATCGGTGATCCGATCTGGATAAAGCCACGACAAAGTGCCGCGCGCGGCAGAGTGATCGAAAAAGGCGTGAAATCATGAAACTTCCAGGGCCCGACCACCCCATCACCATCACCCCGAATCCCCGGCGCGTCCGCGTCACGGCCGGCGGCATTGTGATCGCCGAGACCACCAAGGCGCTGACGCTGAAAGAGGCGAAATACCCGGCGGTTCAATATGTGCCGCGACAGGACGCCAACATGGCGTTGCTGGAGCGCACCGACCGCGTCACCCATTGCCCCTACAAGGGCGATGCCAGCTATTACAGCGTCAAGGCCGACGGCCAGACGCTGGACAACGCGATCTGGACCTATGAGGCGCCCTTCCCCGCGATGACCGAGATTTCCGGTCACCTCGCCTTCTATCCGGACAAGGTGAAGATCGAGGAAGTGGGGTAGCCCCGTGTTGGTCATTCCGGGGCGATGCGTCAGCATCGAACCCGGAATCTCGAGATTCCGGGTCTGGTGCTAACGCACCATCCCGGAATGACGAAGGAAGCTACGCCCTGAATATCGTGAGTCCCAGGATCAGCAGCACCAGGAAAATCACGACGAACACGTAGAACAGGAAGCGGGCGATGTCGGCGGAGGCGGCCGAGATGCCGGTGAAGCCGAGCACGCCGGCCACGATCGAGACGAGTAAGAATATCAGCGCCCATTTCAGGATCGTCATCGCCAGCTCCGAAATTGTACCGCCTGCCGCGGTCCTCAAGCCCTTTTGGCGAACGCTAACTTCGTCGCAGGGAACTGGTTCCTAGCGTCCAAACGACCCTTGCTGAATCCGGTTCCCGGCGGCAAAGTCCGGCCGGGACGGAAAGCGCGACCGGGGCGGCCACGATGACGATGTCACACTCAGCGACGATCGGCGCAGAGGCGCACGCGGCGCCGAGGAGCAAGGCGCGCAATTTGTCGCTGGATCGCGCCCGCACCTTCCTCACGCTGGTGGTGCTGCTGCACCACGCCGTCATTCCCTACACCTATTTCGGGCACACCGATCCGGCGTCCTGGGCCGGTTTCGACATCGTCGTGTTAGCCACCGACAGCTTCTTCATGGCGATGTTCTTCTTCCTGTCAGGACTGTTCACCTGGCCTGGCATCGCCCGCAAGGCGCCGTCCGTTTTTCTCAGCAATCGCCTGTTGCGGCTCGGGCTGCCGTTCGCGATCGCGGCGTTCACCGTCATCCCGCTCGCCTATTACGCAATCGCGCTGCGGCACGATCCCGGGCTGAGCTTTACGGCATTCTGGTGGAAGACGATCACGGTTGGTCCGTGGCCGAGCGGCCCGATCTGGTTCGTGTGGGTGCTGCTGGCGTTCGACCTGACCGCGAGCCTGCTCTACCGGGTCTCCGCGCATCTGGTCGATCCGGTCAATCGCGTCTCGCTGCGCGGATTCGAACAGCCGGTCGTATTCTGGCTGCTGCTCGTCGTCATCACCACAATCGCCTACGTGCCGGCGCTGCTCTATTTCGGCGGCAGCACTTGGTTCGAGTTCGGGCCGTTCTCGGTGCAGGCGAGCCGCATCCCGCTCTACTTCGCCTATTTCTTCATCGGCGTCAGCGTTGGAGCGGCGAACTTCGATCGCGGCATCCTCAGCGCCGACGGGCAACTGCCGAAACAGCGCTGGCTATGGGTGCTCGCCACGCTGATTCCTTACTGCCTGATGTGGGTCATGATCTACATCAAGCGCGAGATCCTCGGTAATCCCGACCCACAGCCGCACTGGTATCAGGCGATCTACGGCACGTTCTTCGTGCTGTTCTCCGGCTCGATCCTGCTCGCGATTCTCGCCTTCTTCCTGGACCAGAAGTCGCCGCGCCCGAACCTGCTCGACCGCATGCAAGCGGATGCCTACGGCATCTTCCTGGTGCACTACCCGATCGCGTTGTGGATCCAGTACGGGCTGTTCGATTACAGCTGGCCTGCGATCGTGAAAGCCACGATCGGCTTCGTGCTCACGGTGATCTCGAGCTGGGGGCTGACGGCGGCCTTACGGAAGATTCCGGGGGCGTCGCACGTGTTGTGAGGCAAGACGCTCGTAGCCCGGATGAGCGAAGCGACATCCGGGAAACCTCTCGACAAAGACCCGGATGTCGCTTCGCTCATCCGGGCTACAAGTTCAGCGCCTTACGCCGCCTTGCCGCCCATATACTCCGGCAGCCAGCGCTCGAACGAGGTCCGCAGCGCCTCGATCGTTACAGGCGCTTCGCCCGCGATCGCGATCGCGTCGCCGCCGGTGGTGCCGATCCGCACGCAGGGCACCTCGCAGCCGCGCATCTTGGCGAGCACGCGGCCGGCCTCGGTTTCAGGCACGGTGACGAGATAGCGCGCCTGATCCTCGCCGAACCAATAGGCCTGAGGCACCAGCGCAGTCGGCGCCGCGAGCAGTTTTGCGCCGATGCCGCTCGCCATCGCCATCTCGGCAAGCGCGATCAGCAGGCCGCCGTCGGAGAGATCGTGCACGGCGGTCGCAGTGCCCGCATGGATCATGCCGCGCACGCAGTCGCCGTTGCGCTTCTCGGCGGCGAGGTCGACCGGCGGCGGCGCGCCCTCCTCGCGACCGCAGATGTCGCGCAGGTAAACGGACTGGCCGAGCCAGCCATGGGTGTCGCCGATCAGGAGAATCGCCTCGCCTTCGGCCTTGAAGGCGAGCGAGGCCGATTTGGTGAAGTCATCGAGCAAGCCGACGCCGCCGATCGAGGGCGTCGGCAGGATCGCGCGGCCATTGGTCTCGTTGTAGAGCGAGACGTTGCCGGACACGACCGGGAAGTCGAGCGTGCGGCAGGCTTCCGAGATGCCCTTCAGGCAGCCGACGAACTGGCCCATGATCTCGGGCCGCTCGGGATTGCCGAAATTGAGATTGTCGGTGATCGCAAGCGGCTTGCCGCCGACGGCGGTGATGTTGCGCCAGGCTTCCGCCACGGCCTGCATGCCGCCTTGATAAGGATCGGCCTCGCAGTAGCGCGGCGTCACGTCGACGGTCAGCGCCAAGCCCTTCGGGCCGTCCTGCACGCGCACCACGGCGGCATCGCCGCCGGGACGCTGCATGGTGTTGCCGAGAATGACGTGATCGTACTGCTCCCAGACCCAGCGCTTGCTGCACATGTCGGGCGTGCCGATCAGCTTTTCGAGCGCAGCACCGAGACCCATCGGCGCCGCTACCTCGCGCGCATGCACGACCGGCAGCGCGGCGGAGGGGACATGCGGACGGTCATAGAGCGGCGCCTCGTCGCCGAGCTCCTTGATCGGCAAATCGGCCATGACGTCACCGCCATGCTTGACCACAAAGCGCTTGCTCGGCGTGGTGTAGCCGACCACAGCGAAATCGAGGCCCCACTTCTTGAAGATCGCCTCGGCCTCTTTCTCCTTCTCGGGCTTGAGCACCATGAGCATGCGCTCCTGGCTCTCCGAGAGCATCATCTCGTAGGCGCTCATGCCGATCTCACGCGTCGGCACCGCATCGAGATCGAGGTCGACGCCGAGGTCGCCCTTGGCGCCCATCTCGACCGCCGAACACGTCAGCCCCGCCGCGCCCATGTCCTGGATCGCGATGACGCAGCCCTTCTCCATGATCTCGAGACAGGCCTCGAGCAGCAGCTTTTCGGCGAAGGGATCGCCGACCTGGACGGTCGGACGCTTCTCTTCGGACTTGTCGTCGAACTCGGCCGAGGCCATCGAGGCGCCGTGAATGCCGTCGCGGCCGGTCTTGGAGCCGAGATAGACGATCGGCATGTTCACGCCGGAGGCGGCCGCATAGAAGATCTTGTCGGTATCGGCGAGGCCGACCGCCATCGCGTTGACGAGGATGTTGCCGTCATAGCGGGTGTGGAAGCGGACCTGGCCGCCGACCGTCGGCACGCCGAAGGAATTGCCATAGCCGCCGACGCCGGCGACGACACCGGAAACGAGATGGCGCGTCCTGGCATGCTCGGGAGCGCCGAAGCTCAGCGCGTTGAGGCAGGCGATCGGCCGCGCGCCCATCGTGAAGACGTCGCGCAAGATACCGCCGACGCCGGTGGTCGCGCCCTGGTATGGCTCGATGTAGCTCGGGTGGTTGTGGCTCTCCATCTTGAAGACCACGGCCTGGCCGTCGCCGATGTCGATCACGCCGGCATTCTCGCCCGGGCCCTGGATCACCCAAGGCGCCTTGGTCGGCAAGCCCTTCAGATGGAGGCGCGAGGATTTGTACGAGCAGTGCTCGTTCCACATCGCCGAGAAGATGCCGAGTTCGGTGAAGCTCGGCTCCCGGCCGATCAGCTTCAGGATGCGCTCATATTCGTCGGGCTTGAGCCCGTGGGCGGCAATCAGCTCGGGGGTGATCTTGGGTTCGTTCTTCATGGAATTTGGGCTTTCGGCAGCAGTTGGCCGTTCTTAGGAACATCGGGCGGCTTGGAAAAGCCCTTTATGGCGCATTTTCCCGCTGTCCCACGTTTTGCGGCCGGGGGCTGCGGGAACAGGAATTGCACAGCGCGGACAGATCGGATTTAAGGGCAAAAGACCCGCAATTGAAGGCCCATTTCCTTGCATGAATTGACCAAAGCGCCCCCGCCTCGCCGCCCCGACCTCCACGTCGCCACCGACGGGGAATTCCAGGGCTGGCGAACCTGGATTCGCGACAGTTTTGAGAGCCATATCGGCCCGTTCTGGCACAAGATCGAGAACGACGGCAGCGTTCGCTCGGCGTTCCGGGTCGAGAAAAAGCACCTCAACGGCTCCGGAAACGTCCATGGCGGCTGCTTCATGGCGTTTGCCGACTATTGCCTGTTCGCGATCGCCACCCACGAGCTGGATGGCCCAGCCGTGACCACCAATTTCGCCTGCGACTTCCTCGACGCGGCGCGCGAAGGCGAGCTGATCGAATGCGTCGGCGAAGTCTCCCGCGCCGGCGGCTCGCTGATCTTCCTGCGCGGCAAGCTGACATCAGGCGGGCGGCCCCTGTTCACCTTCTCCGGCACGATCAAGCGGGTGAAGCGGAAGCCGGCACTGCAGCCAAACGCATAGCTCGCCGCCTTCCCTTTTGGCGCCCTCTCGCCCAGACTTATGTCGAGCGCTGTCGCGCCGGGGAGCAACATCAAGGTGCCGCAGAGCACACCGCCGACGGCTCGCGCCACGGCCTCGCAATTGCCGTCCATGTCCGCATCCGGCGCGCGCAACTGGCGCGACTATGCGCTGCTGGTCGCGCTCGCCTGCTGCTGGAGCTCCACCTATCCGCTGGCCAAGCTCGCGCTGGATACGATCCCGCCCGTGACCTTCATCTCGGCGCGCTCGCTGATCGCGGCCGCCTTCCTGTTCGCGATCCTGTGGATGCGCGGCGTCAGGATCCCGACCGATGCGAAGGCCTGGAAGCTGTTCGCGACCCAGCAATTGATCAACTCGACCTTTCCGTTCCTGATCATCACCTGGTCGCAGCAATATGTGCCGGCGTCGAACACGGTGGTGTTGGCTTCGACCACGCCGATCTTCGCCTTCCTGATCACCTCGCTGATCACG